>JBBECA010000051.1:0-111869 GCA_040882055.1 Nitriliruptor sp. | reverse complement strand
GCACCGCAGCGTCGACGACGCTCCCTACGGCGGCGGCGCCGGGATGGTGATGCGCCCGGACGTGTGGATCAACGCCGCCGAGGCGGTGTGGAACGACCTGCCGGCCGACGCGACCGCGGGACGGACCGATCCCCCCGAGGGCGCGAGGTACGTCGCCGGCGGCGACCGGCCGCGCACCCTGCTCCTCACCCCGCGGGGCCGACCGTTGACCCAGGCGCTGGCCCGGGAGCTCGCCGGCGAGGACCGCCTCGTGTTGTGCTGCGGCCGCTACGAGGGCATCGACGAACGCGCCCACGAGCTGGTCGCCACCGACGAGGTCTCGGTCGGCGACTACGTGCTGTTCGGTGGCGAGGCGGCCGCGGCCGTGGTCATCGAGGCGGTCACCCGGCACGTGCCGGGGGTGATGGGCAACGCCTCGTCGCCGCAGGACGAGTCCTTCTCCGCGCCGAGCGACGAGGCAGCCGCCGCCTCGCTGCTGCTCGAGTACCCGCAGTACACCCGCCCGGCGCAGGTGCGCGGTCGTGGCATCCCCGAGGTGCTGACCTCCGGGGATCACGGTGCGGTGGACCGCTGGCGCCACGCACAGGCCCTCCAGCTGACCCGCGAGCGGCGTCCCGACCTGCTCGACGAGGACCGGTGAGAGCGCGGCGTGCGTCCGGCGCGACCCGGCAGGTTGTCCCGCGCGCGGGTGGGCCGTATCCTCCCGAGCCGCAGCGTCACGCGCGTTCTCCCGCGCCCGCGCACTGCGCGGCGCACCTCCACCTCGAGGCTCCGGCTCACGCCGGTCGTGCTGCGTCGCCCGAGCTGGATCCGCCGGCGCTGCGCCCCACCCGCCCGACTCGGGAAGCTGAAGACGTATGAACAAGGTCGATCTCGTCGAGAAGGCGCAGCTGCGCGACGACGTTCCGCAGTTCTGGCCCGGCGACACCGTCAAGGTGCACGTGCGGGTCATCGAAGGGACGCGTTCGCGCATCCAGGTCTTCGAGGGGGTCGTGATCGCCCGCAAGGGCGCCGGCGCTCGCGAGACCTTCGTGGTCCGCAAGATCTCCTTCGGGGTCGGCGTCGAGCGGACCTTCCCGGTCCACAGCCCGGTGCTCGAGCAGATCGAGGTCGTCCGGCGCGGCAAGGTCCGGCGCGCCAAGCTGTACTACCTGCGCGACCGTGTGGGCAAGAAGGCCCGCATCAAGGAGAAGCGCGAGGCCCGCTGAGGCCGAGGAGCTCGCTCCGTGGCCGACGGCGACCACCCCTCCACGTCCTCCGACGCCACGGCGTCGGAGGACGTCGCTGCGCCGGGGGATCGCTCCGCCGCGAGGCCTGACCGCGACCGCTCGAGCGGCTCGTTCCTGCGGGAGCTCCCCGTCCTGCTGCTCGTGGCGTTCGTGCTGGCGTTCCTGCTGCGCACCTTCGTCCTGCAGGTCTTCTTCATCCCCTCCGCCTCGATGGAGCCGACGCTGACCGTCGACGACCGCATGGTCGTCGAGAAGGTCTCCTACCGGTTCCGCGAGCCGGAGCGTGGCGAGATCGTCGTGTTCGAGGGGGAGTCCGACACCGTCGAGCTCGAGACCGATGCCGCGAGCGACCTCGTGCGTGGCGTCGGGCAGTTCCTCGGGGTCGTCCCCGCCAGCGCCCGCGACTTCGTCAAGCGCGTCATCGGGCTGCCCGGTGACGAGGTCCGCATCGACGGTGGCCAGGTCTTCGTCAACGGCGTCCCGTTGGACGAGGACTACAAGGTCGAGGAGGACACCGACTACGGACCCGTGATCGTCCCCGACGACCGGCTGTTCTTCCTCGGCGACAACCGACCGAACTCGTCGGACTCGCGGCGCTCGCTCGGCTTCGTCGCACGAGACAACGTCGTCGGGCGCGCGGTGGTGATCCTCTTCCCGCTCGACCACTTCGGGCTGTTGACCGGCGTCGAGTACCCGGACGTGCCGGACGCGGATGCGCCGGCCCCCGAAGCGGACGCGGTCCCCGACGCCGACGAGGTCGGCGAGTCGGTCAACTCGCTCGGCCCGCTCCGGCGCGAGGCGAACTGATCGCGGCACCCTCGAGGTCGCTGTCGGGCGCGTTCCCGTCGGCTGCAGCCGACGCGTCGGATCCAGGGCCGTCGTCGGGGATGGTCGGGAACAGCTGACCCTGGCGGAGCGCCACGATGGGGGCCCACGAGTGCCGGTGCAGCACGCACGGGCCGTGCTCGCGGAGGGCCCGCCGGTGGTCGGGCGACGGGTAGCCCTTGTTGGACGCGAACCCGTAGCGTGGGTGCTCGACGTCCCAGCTGGTCAGCATCGCGTCGCGCGTGACCTTCGCCACGATCGAGGCGGCGGCGATCGACGTGGAGCGCCCATCGCCTCGGACCAGCAGCTCGTTGTGGGTGCCGTAGCCGGCCAGGAAGTCCCAGTTGCCGTCGAGCAGCAGCACGTCGGGCCGCTCGGGCAGCGCATCGACGGCCCGCCGTGCGGCCAGTCGACGGGCGTCGCTGAGCCCGAGCTCGTCGATCTCCTCGTTGCTGGCGTGCCCGATGCCGACACCGAGCGCGACGCCGGCGATGCGGGACGCGAGGTGCTCCCGGGCGGTCGGCGTCAGGACCTTCGAGTCGCGGAGCTTGTACATCCGTCGGTCGCTCGGCAGGACGACCGCGCCGACGGTGACGGGCCCCGCCCAGGCCCCGCAGCCGACCTCGTCGACGCCCGCGACGAGCGCGCCGGCGTCCCAGTGGGGCTGCTCGGAGCGCACACCGGGGACGGGTGTGCGGCGACGCCGTGGACGCGTCGCTGCGGCGCTCGGGGGGTGAGGATCGGCCATCGCGGGGACCGTACCGGCGCCGTCCGCCATCGACGCGCTCCCGGGGAGCCGGCGCGGTGAGCGCTACCCTCGAGCTCCCGTGCGGGCGCCGACTCCCGCTGTCCCACGTCCCCCCCGACAGGGCTGCGCCGCGTGAACCCCGACGAGCTCGACGCCTACGAGACCGACCTCGAGCTCTCGCTCTACCGCGAGTACCGTGACGTGGTCCGGCTCTACCGGTTCGTGGTCGAGACCGAGCGCCGCTTCTACCTCTGCAACGAGGTCGAGATCACGCCGCACGGGGGCGAGGACCTCTGGTTCGAGCTGCAGCTCAAGGACGCGTGGGTGTGGGACATGTACCGCCCGGCGCGCTTCCTCAAGGACGTGCGGGTGCTGACCTTCCGTGACGTCAACGTCGAGGAGCTCACCCACGACGACGCCGAGCTGCCCGACTTCCTGGAGCGATGACCGTGGGCTTCAACGCGACGCGGCGGTACCGCGACGACAAGCGCAACGACATCTGGCTGTTGGTGGTGGCCGTGGTGGTCCTCGGTGCCGGCCTGCTGTGGGGTTTCGGGGTCATCTGACCGGTCGCTGGCCTCGACCTGACCGGGCCGTCCACAGGCCTGTCGCGACCGGATCGGGCGTCCTGATCGCACGCTCGTAGCGTCCAGCGCATGGATACCTCGACCGCACACCGTCTGCCCCTCGACCCCGCCGAGCTCGCCAGCGCCGCCCACGTGGGGACCGCGCCGGGGCCGTTCGGCGAGGAGCTCGCCGCTCGCCACCTCGCCGCCGACGGTTGCCACCTCGTGGCCCGCAACTGGCGCCTGACCGCCGGTGAGCTCCGGGGCGAACTCGACCTGGTCGCCGTCGATCCGGGCGATGGCTGCGTCGTGGTCTGCGAGGTCAAGACCCGCCGAGACGCGGCACGGTTCGGCGGCGCACTGGCGGCCATCGGCCCCCGGAAGGCAGCGCGGATCCGAGCGCTGACGGCAGCGTTCCTCCGCGAGGCACGTCTGCCCTACCCCCGGGTCCGGCTCGACGTGGTCGCCGTCGACCTCGGCAGCGACCCGGTCCTCACCCACGTGTTGGCGGCGCTGTGAGGGCCGGGCGCGCCGCCGTCGGCCGGGTACCTGGGGCGTCCCGGGACCAGCAGCGATGAGCCGACCGGTCGCCACCGTGCACGCGGTCGCGCTCGTCGGGCTCGACCCGCGGCCCGTCCGCGTGGAAGCGGTCTGTACCCAGGGCCTGCCGACGACCCGCCTGATCGGGCTGCCCGACAGCGCGGTGCGCGAGGCCGCGGACCGCGTCCGTACCGGCGCCGTCCGCAGCGGCGCGTCGTGGCCCAAGGACAAGCTCGTGGTGAACCTCGCCCCGGCGGACCTCCCGAAGGTGGGCACCGGGTTCGACCTGGCGATCGCCTGTGCGGTGCTCGCTGCGTCCGGCCAGATCCCGGACGAGGCGCTCGACGGGCTCTGGGCCGTCGGCGAGGTCGGTCTCGACGGGACCGTGCGCGCCGTCCCCGGGGTGCTCCCTGCCGCCGCGGGTGCGCGCCAGCACGGCGCCCGGACGCTGCTCGTCCCGGACGCGGCCGGGCCGGAAGCCGCCCTGGTGGAGGGCCTGCGGGTGGTGCCGGTCAGCGACCTCGCCGAGGTGGTGGCCGTCCTGCTCGAGCAGGCACCCGCGCGACGCAGCGTCGCGGTCCCACCTGTCGAGACCATCGTCGTCGACGACCTGCGTGACGTCCGTGGACAAGCGGTGGCGCGGCGTGCGGTCGAACTCGCCGCAGCCGGGGGTCACCACCTGCTGCTCGCCGGGCCTCCTGGGTGCGGCAAGACGATGCTGGCGCGCCGTCTCCACGGCCTGCTCCCCGAGCTGGAGGTCGATCAGGCGCTCGAGGTGGCGGCCGTCCACTCGCTCGCGGGGGAGCGTCGCCCCGATGAGCCGCTGTCGCTGACGCCACCGATGCGCGAACCGCACCACACCGTGTCCGCCGCGGGCCTGATCGGGGGTGGCACGGGCATCCCGAGGCCGGGTGAGCTGGCGCTCGCCAACCACGGGGTGCTGTTGCTCGACGAGTTGCTCGAGACGCCGAGGTGGGTCCTCGATGCGTTGCGGCAACCGCTCGAACGCGGCGAGGTGGTCATCACCCGGTCCCGCGCCACCGTCCGGTACCCGGCATCGGTGCTGCTCGTAGCGGCCACCAACCCCTGCCCCTGCGGGCACCTCGGCAGCCCGACGCGGTCCTGCACCTGCCGACCGGACCGCATCGAGCGCTACCGCGCACGGCTGTCGGGACCGCTGCTCGACCGGCTCGACGTGCAGGTCGAGCTACGGCCGGTCGACCGCGACCGCCTCGTCGGTCCGGCCGATGGCGAGGACACCGCGACGGTCGCGGCCCGGGTCCGGAACGCTCGCGCCCGGGCTGCCGACCGCTGGGGTCCCGGCCGACTCACCCGGGACGTGCCGTCCGAGCCGGTGCGCGCCACCGTCGTGGCCCCGGCTCTCCGGGCCCTCGCCTCCGCGATCGACCACCTCGGCCTGTCCGCTCGCGGGTTCGACCGGTGCCTGCGGGTCGCGCGGACCGTGGCCGACCTCGACGACAGCGAGGTGGTGCGTACCGAGCACGTGGACGAGGCCGTCGCCTACCGGTTGCCGGACGTGGTGGCGGTCCCGTGAGCGCCTCGCTCGAGGATCCGCTGGCGCGCTTGGCCGGACCGACGGTGGATCCTCGCCGGCTCGCCGGGGTGCTGGCGTGGCTGGTCGACCCAGCCCGTTCGATCGCGGGGCTACGGCGAGCCGTCCCCACCACGGACGGTGGGGGGATGGAGGCGGTCGCTGCGGGGATCGATGCGGTGGTGCGGCCGCCCGAGGCCCACATCGCACCGGTGATCGCCGCGCTCGTCGAGGTCTGGCTCGGGCTCGGGGTCCGCGTGGCGACCATCGGGGACAGCGCCTACCCGGACCGGCTGCGCGCGGGTTGGCCGCACCTCGATGCGCCACCGCTGCTGGCCTGGCGGGGCCAGCCACCGACGACCGGACCTACGGTCGCCATCGTCGGCGCCCGTCGCGCGACGGGGTACGGGACGGGCGTCGCCGCGTGGCTGGCGAGCGCCGTGGCCGACGCCGGCGCGCGGGTGCTGTCGGGTGGCGCCGTCGGGATCGACGCGGCGGCCCACCTCGCGGCCCTCGAGGCGCCGGGTGGCACGACCGTCGTGCTCGGCTGCGGTCACGCGGTGCGCTACCCGCGTCCCCACGCGGGCCCGGGCGGGTTGTTCGAGCGGATCCTCGACCACGGTGGGTCGCTGATCTCCGAACAGCTGCCGCACGCACCCGCTTCTCCCTACAACGTGCGCGCCCGGAACCGCATCGTCGCCGCACTCGCTGACGTGGTCGTGGTGGTCGAAGGTGGTGCGCGCTCCGGCGCGCTCGTGACCGCCACGGAGGCCGCTGAGCGCGGGACCACGGTGCTGGCCGTCCCCGGCGATGTCCGCGCCCCGGGCTCGGTGGCGCCGCACCGGCTGCTGGCGGATGGCGCCGGCCCCTGCACGTCGCCGGCCGATCTGCTCGAGGTGCTCGGTGCACCCCCGGCGGTGGACGGGCCCCGCCGACCCGACGAGCTGGACCCGGACGCTCAGGACGGGCCGAGCGGTGTGACCGTCCTCCCGAGGGACGTCCACGCCGAGCTCGCTGCTGCGTGGCCACGGCCCGTCCCGATCGACGAGCTCGCTGACCGCACCGGGCGTGCCGCCCCGGCCTTGCTCGGCGCACTGACCCGTGCCCGGGTCGCTGGCGAGACCGCCGACGACGCGTCGGGTGTCCGACTCCGGCGCGCTCCCCGCTGAAGCGGTCAGGCCGACGCGGTCAGGCCGACGCGGCCAGGCCGACGCGCGGACCCGCTGATGACCGGGGCGGGTCCCGGGTCTCGTGCGGGAGTTCCCGGTGCGCGGACATCGACCGACCGCTGGAGCGCGAGTCGCTGGTGGCCGACGTGGTGCGGGCGGCCCGGTCGAACGGCCCCGGCCGCACCCAGCCTGCACACCGACGTACGGGGACCCGTTGCGCACCCACCGCCGCTCTGCTCTGTTCCTCATCACGGCACTGACCGCCCTCACGGTGGTCCCCGTCGCGCCCGCCTTCGCCACCGAGGTCGCGCCACCGGAGACCGTCACCGCATCTGTGGACGGGCTCGAGGTGGCCGCCGACGCGGCCGCGGTCGTCGACGCGGCTGGTCTCACCCGCGTCGATGAGCCCGCTGCGACCGACGCGACCGAGACCGACGTCATCTTCTCGACGATCGGTTTCCGGTTGCCGGACGGGGTCGACCAGATCGAGCTACGCACCCGTTCCACCGAGGGTGCGTGGGGGGAGTGGTTCACCGTCGAGCGGGTCTCGCCCGAGCTCGACGGTCCGGACGCCGGCTCCCCGAACGAGGTCCCGCCGCACGCGGCGCTCTCCGAGCCGGCGTGGGTCGGTCCCTCCGACGCCTTCCAGGTCGCCCTCGATGCCGGTCACGGCGTGGATACCGAGGATGCGGTCGCGGCCCTCGAGGCCGAGCTGATCGACACCCTGGGCGACAACGAGGGTGTGATCTCGCGCACTATCCGTCACCTCACCCCGCGCCCGGTGGTGGCACCGGCCGAGGCGGCCGTCGGTCGCCCGACGATCACCTCGCGCGCCGGCTGGGGTGCCAACGAGTCGTGGCGGACGTGGTCCACCTCGTACCGGACCCCGACCTTCGCCGTGCTGCACCACACCGCTGGGTCCAACAACTACTCGAAGGCCGAGTCGCCCGGGGTCGTGCGCGGCATCTACAGCTACCACGCGCGGACGCTCGGCTGGGGTGACATCGGTTACAACGCCCTCGTCGACAAGTACGGCCGCATCTACGAGGGCCGCGCGGGCGGCCTCCACCGCGGCGCCATCGGGGCTCACGCCAAGGGGTTCAACACCGGTTCGTTCGGCGTCTCGATCATGGGCAACTACGACACGGTCGACGTCCCGGCGGTCGCGCTCGAGTCCGTCGCTCGGGTGACGGCGTGGAAGTACGACCTGCACGGCATCGATGCGTCCGCCACGCGGACCATGTCGGCCCACGGCAAGACGATCAACACCCTCACCGCCCACCGCAACATCGGTTCGACCGCCTGCCCGGGCAGGTACCTGTACGCCAAGATGGGCGCCCTGCGCTCCCGCATCGCCTCGCTGGTCGGGTCCGGGACCGCGCCGGCGCCTGAGCCGGCCGCGCCGAAGGAACCGCCGACCCGGTTCGTCGACGTCCTCCGGCGCGACACCCACTACGCCACGATCGAGTCGGCGGCGGAGCGAGCCCTGACCAGCGGGTGCACCGCGACGAAGTTCTGCCCGAACACGGGGGTCACGCGCGGCCAGCTCGCCACCTTCCTGGTCAAAGCGGTGAACCTCCCACCGGCGGCGACCACCTCGACCTTCGAGGACGTCTCCGGGGTCCACACCGCCTCGATCGCCGCGCTCGCCGCGTCCGGGATCACCGCGGGCTGCAGCCCGACCCGTTACTGCCCGCACGATGTCGTGACCCGCGCACAGGCCGCCAGCCTGATCTCGGCGGCGTTCTCGATCCCGCAGGCCCGCGAGGGCTTCAGCGACGTCAGCCGCTGGTCCACCCACGCGGGCGCCATCGGCGGCCTCGTCGAGGCCGAGGTCATCTCCGGCTACGGCGACGGCACGTTCCGCCCTCAGGACCCGGTCACCCGCGCGGCCATGGCCACCTTGCTCGTCCGCGCGCTCGACCGATGACGCACCGACCGATGCCCGACCGACCCGCCCACCCCGAGGAGGCCGCCGTGGCCGTCACCGTCCCCTGCCGCCGGACCCGCACCACGATCCGATCCTCCGTCCGGCAGCGTGCCGGCCGGACGACGGCGCTGATCGCGGTGCTCGCGCTCGTCCTGCAGGCCTGCGGTAGCGCGGAGCCGGTCCAGCTCGAGGTGAGCCCAGCCGGGACGGACACCGCCGACGTGGCCCCGAGCGCGGAGCTGGACGCGCCCGATCCGGCCCCCGTGCCGACCCCCACACCGACGCCGACGCCAACCCCGACGCCGGCACCCGGTACCACGCCGAGCCAGGAACCCGCTCCGGCGCCCGCGCCCGAGCCGGAGGAGCCCGAGCTCCAGGCCGACGAGGACGGCTGCGTCACCGATCCGACGACCGGCATCGTCGTGCTGTGCCACGACGACGCTGCCGGCAAGGACCCCGAACCGGCACCGTAGGCGCGCGGACGGCGGGGGCCGGTCGCTCGTGGCAACGTCAGCGGGGTGATGCTCGAGGCACGAGGCTCGTGCACCCGAGCGACCCGCCCGCCGACCGGAGCTTCGCGTGCCGTCAGGACCTCTCCCCCCACCCGGTGACCTCGGCGCGTCGGAGCGTCCGGCCCCGCCGGAGGTGGACGTGCTGGTCGTCGGCGGGGGACCGGCGGGCCTGGCGGCGGCGACCTGGCTCGGCCGGCACCGGCGACGCACCCTGGTGGTCGATGCCGGCCGCCACCGCAACCGCGCGACCGAGGCGATCCACGGCCTGCTCGGACGCGATCCGGTGACGCCGACCCGCTTCCGTGAGGAAGCGCTGGCCGATCTGGCTGGCTACCCGCACGTCGAGGTACGGGACGGCACCGTCACGGCGGTCGTGGCCGACGGGGACCGCTTCCGGGCGGAGGTCGACGGCCGTCCGGTGATCGCCAGCCGCATCGTGCTCGCGACCGGCGTCAGGGATCGCTTCCCCGCCATCGACGGCCTCGAGGAGCACTACGGCGCCGGGCTGCAGCACTGCCCGACCTGCGAGGGCTACGAGACGCGCGACCGGCCGGTGGCCGTGCTCGGCTGGGGGGCGCACGTCCCGGCGTTCGCGACCGAGCTGCTCGACTGGGCCAGCCAGGTCGCGATCATCTCCCACGGCGCTCAGCCCGACATCGACGCCGACCAGCTCGGGCGGCTCGGCGAGCTCGGCATCGAGCTGGTCGACGATCGCGCCGAGGCACTGCTCGGGACGCGGGGTGCGCTCCGGGCGGTGCGCTGCGCCAGCGGGCGGGAGGTCG
Organism: Nitriliruptor sp.; assembly: GCA_040882055.1. Lineage (GTDB taxonomy): Bacteria > Actinomycetota > Nitriliruptoria > Nitriliruptorales > Nitriliruptoraceae > Nitriliruptor. The sequence continues at coordinate 102,016 of JBBECA010000051.1, read as the reverse complement.
ACGCCGCCATGGTGTTCTTCTCCATCGGCCACGACGCGACGGTCGAGCTCGCCACCGCCCTCGGTTGCGAGCTCACCGACGAGGGTGTCATCGCGGTCGACCACGAGCAGCGGACCACGGTCCCGGGCGTCTTCGCTGCGGGGGACGTCACGCCCGGGATGCAGCTGGTCAACGTCGCCCTCGGCGAGGGCACCGTGGCCGGGGTCGCGTGCGCCCAGTCGTTGCACGGGGCACCGACGGCTCCCGGAGCGCCGGCCGCCGCGCCCCCGGTCGACGAGCTCGCACCGGGTGGCGGTCGCGTCGAGCCGTGACCCGGGAAGTGACCGCGAGGAGGGCTCCGGCGCGCCGCCGTGACCCTGCGGACGTGACGTGCGCTCGTTCACCGCGCGTCAGCCCGTAGGAACGCGCGATGACGGCCGGGTGGACGCCTCCGGCCTACGGTCCGCGCCATGCCACCTCGGGTCCCCCGACCGTCACGCCGCCGCTTCCTCGCCCACCTCGGCGTGCTCGGAGCGGGGTCGGTCGTGCTGACGGCAGCGGGTCCGGTGGAGGGCGTGGCCCGTTGGCTGGCGACGCCGGGTGGTGAGCTGCCGGCGGGTGCGGCGTCGTCACCGGTGACCGAGGCGCTCGGGCTGCTGGCCCGGGACACGATCCGCGGCTTCGTGGTGTGGGTCGTGCCGGGCGATGATCCCTACTCGCGGGCGCAGGGGCAGGTCAGCCCGACGCCGGGCGCGATCGACGCCCGAGCCGACGAGTTCCTGCTCGAGGGGCTCGACGGTCTGCTGCCGTTCCCCGATGACCTGCTCCGCCCGGTGCTCCAGGCGCTGCGCACCGGTTCGACCGAGCTGCCCGTGCCGGCGCTCCCGACCGTGCCGGACCCGCTCGCCGAGGCGCTCGACGACGGACTCGCCACCGTCCTGGCCAACGACGAGGCGGTCCCGCTCGCCCTGGTCGTGGCGACGCTGCTGAACCTGCTGGCCGTGTCGGTGGAACCCGCCTCGGTGGCGGGGCCCTTCCCGGCCGCGCCGTTCGCCAACCTCTCCCACGAGGCCAAGACCGAGGCGTTCCGCCGCCTCGAGGAGGACGCTGCCGGGACGGCGGCGATCGCCGACGCCGACCTGTCCGAACCGGCGAAGCGGTCGGTGTCCGGCCTGCTGCGGCTGCTCGGCAGCGCGCTGCCGACCTTCACGGCCTTCGCGAGCTACAGCGAGTTCCACGCCTTCGATCGCACGACCGGGACCGTCTCGCGGCGCCCGATCGGGTGGGATCTGTCCAACTTCTCCCCGGGCAACCAGGTGCCCGTGGACGGGTGGGACGAGTTCAAGGGCTACCACCGGGGGCTGATGTGAGACAGGTCATCGTCGTCGGTGCCGGTGCCGGGGGACCGGTCGTCGCCAAGGAGCTCGCGGCGCGCGGCATCGACGTCCTCCTGCTCGAGGGTGGCACCGCGCACGCTGACCCGACGGCGGAGTGGTCCCGGTACGAGAACGACGCCAACAACCAGGTCGACGGGTACCTCCGGGTCGGACCGTCGGGCCGCTTCGAGCGGCCGGCGTGGTACCGGGAGCTCCCGCAGGCCTCCCACCTGTGGCAGGTCTCCGGTATCGGCGGCACGACGCTGCACTACTACGCCAACTCGCTGCGTGCGATGCCCGGCACCTTCCTCGGCTACGACGGTCCGGACGCCTCCGCCTACGACACCGCGCACCCGTTCCCGTTCACCTACCGCGAGCTGCTGCCCTACTACGAGTGGGTCGAGGAGACGCTGCCGGTCGCGACCGCGGCGATGGGCACCAAGGAGGAGGTCTTCTTCCGCGGAGCCCAACGCATGGGGTTGCCGCTGCTGCGTGGCCGCGACCAGGCGGGGGACAGCTACCGGCCACAGCCGAACGCGATCCTGCAGCCACGCGGTACGGCGGGCCGCACCACCGAGCGTGAGCTGCTGCGCTTCCCCCAGGCGCAGGGCTGCACCATGTGCGGCTACTGCTTCCAGGGCTGCGTGCTCCCGCGCGAGGCGCCCCGCAACCTGCGTGCCAAGCGTTCCACCGACAACTCCTACGTGCCGATGGCGGTCACCGCCGATCGCTGGAGCGAGGGTGGGCGGCCGGTCGACCTCCGGGCCGACAGCTTCGTGACCCGCGTCCACACCGAACGGCGCCGCGGGCGGACGGTGGCGACCGGGGTCAGCTGGCGCGACGGCACGACCGGCGAGCGGTTCCGCGAGGACGCCGAGGTGGTGGTCCTCGCCGGTGGTTGCGTGGAGACGCCGCGACTGTGGCAGAACTCCGAGCTCCCCGATCCGAACGGCTGGGTCGGTCGCGGGTTCACCGATCACGCCTTCGACTGGATCCTCGGCGTGTTCGACCACGACACCGGCTCGTCGCGGGGGACCGGCTCGTCCTCGCGCGCGGACTTCCCCGGCCGCGGCGGCCTCGAGCACGTGGGTCTGCCCCCGGCCCTCCAGGCGTTCGCGACCACGTTCTCCGACAGTGGCGTGCGGGGCAGCTACACCAACGGCCGCGGCGTCACCGGTGCGTGGGACGGCCAGACGGGGCGCCCCATCGGCAACGAGCTCAAGGAGGTGCTCGCCGACGTCGACCGCCTCATCAACATCGTCACCCTGACCGACGACGACGTCGAGGCCAGCAACCGCGTCGTGCCGTCCTCGCTGCCCGGCGACGAGCACGGCCCCATCCCGAAGGTGGTCTTCGACAAGCGGTCCCGCTCGAAGCGGACCCGTGCCAACCGCGAGTTCCTGGCCGACCGTGCCGCCGAACTGATCCGTGCCGCCGGCGCCACGCGGGTCCTGCGCCTCGACTGGCCGCCGCTGATCCTGCACGCCCAGAGCTCGATGCGCATGGGGCACCGCGACCGGGATTCGGTCCTCTGGCACACCGGGGAGTCACGTGCTGTCCAGCGGCTCTACGTGGCGGACAACTCGGCGCTGCCCAACGGCCTCGGGGGCCCGAACCCCACCCTGACCACCCAGGCCATCGCCACCAGGACCGCGGAACGCATCGCGGTCGACCGCTTCGGGCTCGATCCCTGGGTCGGCAGCGAGGCGCCGGTGGTCTCGACCGACCCCGCGGGTGACCGAAGGGCTCCTCGCGACCGGTCTGCGGTGAGCACACGCGCCCGCGCGCCCGGCGCGCCCGCTCACCAGTCAGCGACCAGGACGGCCGATACGAGGGGGAGTTCCCGAGCCGGGCCCCGTGTGCGGCCCCGGCGGACCTCCTGGCATCGTCCGCCGGCGTCTGCTGTCCTCCGGCCGCCACCACCGACCGCCTCACCGGCCGGTGATCCGACTGCAGCCGATCCCTCGAGGCACCCGTGACGAGCACCACCCACGCCCGCGACCTGGGGCGGACGGCCCTGCTCGTGGTGGCGATCACCGCCCTCGTGGCGGGCTTCGCGCCGATCCCCGCGACCGCGTCCGACGACGTGAACCAGGTCGTCGACATCACCTTCCCGGTCCACGACCCGGACGGGCTGACCACCTACAGCGACGACTACCTGAGTCGCCGATCGCGGGGTGATCACGGCGCCACCGACATCGGCGGTCAGCGCGCCTACGGCGTCCCGGTGCACGCGGCGGTCGGCGGCCGTGTGACCTGGATCACGGGCCTCGATGGTTCGCTTCCGAACTACGGGTGGATGATCTCGATCGCCGGCGACGACGGGCGTGAGTACAACTACGTCCACCTCGGTCGGCAGGACGGACCCGCGTCCGAGGCGTACGCGCCGGGGATCGGTAAGGGCAGCGTCGTCGAACGGGGCCAGCACATCGGCTACCTCGGCCACTCGGGCAACGCTTCGGCGGAGTGGCCGCACCTGCACTTCGAGATCGAGGACGACGCGGTCGTCGACCGGCAGGGCACCAACCGCATCAACCCCTACTACAGCCTGCGGGACGCGGAGCGACGCGGTGACCTGCCCGGCCGGGTCGAGCGCGCGCCCCGGGCACCGGGTGATGGGTTCGACGACGTGGCTGCCGGCCACACCCACGCGGAGGGCATCGACTTCGTGGACCTCAAGGGGGTCACCTCCGGCTGCGACGCGTTCCTCTACTGCCCTGACCGCGGGGTCACCCGCGGCCAGATGGCGACCTTCCTGCAGAAGGCGATGGGGCTGCCGGTCGAGGGTGAGCACGGCTTCGACGACGTCCCCGAGGGGCACCCGCACGAGGCCGGCATCCGTGCGGTGGTGGCCGCTGGCATCGCGCAGGGCACGGGCGAGAGGAGCTTCGCGCCCGATCAGACCGTGCGGCGCGAGCAGATGGCGATGTTCCTGCGCAACGCCCTCGACCTGGAGGACGTCGAGTCGGACTTCCCGGACGTCCCGGAGGACTCCGTCCACGCCGGCGCGATCGGTGCCGTCGCGCAGGCCCGTATCGCGGCCGGGAACGCCGAGGGCAACTTCGTCCCTGTCGCGCCGGTCACGCGGGCCCAGATGGCGACCTTCCTGATGCGGGCCGCGGACGCGCGGTGAGGCCCGGCGAGGGATGGCGTCGGCACGTGGATCGCCGTCCCTCGCCGTAACAACAGCAGCCACAGCCCTTGACACGAGCCGACCGGAGCACCAGGCTCCGCACCGTGCCGAACGACGGAAGCTCCGGGGCGCGGGCCGCGGCGCCCGCCCCTCCGGCGACGTCCTCAGCCGGGACGGCGGCACGGCGGGCGGACGCTCCTCCCCTCCCGCCCGCCTGGCAGACCGCGCTCGATGCCTTCGTCGAGCACCTCGCCCTCGAACGTGGCCGCCGGCAGAACACCGTCGACGCCTACCGCCGCGACGTGACCGATCTGGCTCGGACGCTGGCCGGGTGGGGGATCGATCACCCCGCCGAGGTCGAACTGCTCACCCTCCGGCGCTACCTCGCCGCCCTGGCCGAGCGTGGCTACGCGCGAGCGACCTTGGCGCGGCGCGTCGCGACGATGCGGACCTGGAACGCGTTCCTCGTCGACCGGGGGATCGTCACCGTCGACGTCGCGTCGCGGTTGCGGAGCCCCGCGCCCGGCCGCCATCTGCCACGGGTCCTGCGCGTCGACGAGGTCGTCCGTCTGATCGAAGCGCCGGACGTGACCTCGGCCGTCGGGCGACGTGATCGTGCCTTGCTCGAGCTGTTGTACGCGGCCGCTGCCCGTGTCGGGGAGGTCTGCGGGCTGGACGTCGGCGAGCTCGACCTCCGCCAGCGCCAGGTCCGCCTCGACGGCAAGGGCGGCACCCAACGCATCGTGCCGCTCGGCGAACCCGCCGTCGACGCGCTGCGGCTCTACCTCGGTGCCGCGCGGCCGGTGCTGCTCGCGGACGCGTCGGCGGCGGAGGCCACGGCGCAGGACGCGGTCCTCGTCGGGGTGCGTGGCGGCCGGCTCAGCACCCGCGAGGCGCGGACCATCGTCGAGCGCGCCGCGGTGACCGCGGGGGTCGGGCACGTCACCCCGCACACCCTGCGTCACACGGCGGCGACCCACCTGTTGGAGGGTGGCGCGGACGTGCGGCAGGTCCAGGAGGTGCTCGGGCACCGCTCGCTGGCCACCACCCAGCGTTACACCCACCTCTCACGCGGGCGGCTGCGCGAGATCCACGCCACGGCCCACCCGAGGGCTCGCCGCAGCTCGGGAGGCGCCGCCGGTGGCTAGCATGTCGCGAGCGTCTGCGACCTCGGGAACGGTCACCGAGCGTGCGCGCGAGGCGACGGGAGGTGCCGTGGAGCGGGACGTCCAGTCGCTGTGGCACCGGTACGCGCGCGCTCCGGATGAGGGCACGCGCGAGCAGCTGATCCTCCACTACGCCCCGCTGGTCAAGTACGTGGCGGGCCGTGTGGCGGTCGGCATGCCGGCCAACGTCGAACACGCCGACCTCGTCTCCTACGGGATCTTCGGCCTGATGGATGCGATCGAGAAGTTCGACGTCGACAAGGGCTTCAAGTTCGAGACCTACGCGATCACCCGCATCCGTGGTGCGATCATCGACGAGCTGCGTTCGGTCGACTGGGTGCCCCGCTCGGTGCGCTCCAAGGCCCGCAAGCTCGAGGTGGCCATGCAGCGGCTCGAGTCGGAGCTGCGCCGCAGCCCCACCGACGAGGAGCTTGCCACCGAGCTCGGGTGGAGCGTCGACGAGCTGCAGGAGGCGCTCACCAAGGTCTCGATGACCTCGATGGCTGCGCTCGACGAGGTGCTCGACGTCGGGGAGGGCGACCGGATCTCGCTGGTCGACACCCTCCAGGACATCCACACGGTGTTGCCCGAGGACTCTTACGACGAGATCGAGACCAAGGAGCTCCTGCGTCACGCGATGACGCGCCTGACCGAGCGCGAACAGACCGTCCTCGGTCTGTACTACTTCGAGGGTATGACCTTGTCCCAGGTCGGTGACGTGCTCGGTGTGACCGAGTCGCGCATCTGCCAGATCCACACCAAGGCCGTGCTCTCGCTGCGTTCCAAGCTCCTCGAGCGCATCGGCGGGTGACGGGCTCCTCGTCCACAGCACGGCGGGACGCGGTCCGCTGACGCGACCGGACGCGGCGTAGCCTCGGCGTGTCAACGGTCCCGGGGGCGGTGACCGGGAGCTGCCCGTGCACCGTCCGCCCCGCATCCTCCTGGTCCTCTGGTGCGTCGCTGCCCTCGTCCTCGGACCCCTGCCCGTCGAGGCGGCGCCGTTCGTGCCGTACGAACCGCCGGCTCCGGGACGCGTCCTGCGCCGCTTCGAACCCCCGGAACACGAGTACGCCACCGGCCACCGAGGCGTCGATCTCGCGGTCCGGGCCGGCGAGCCCGTCCGTGCGGCAGCAGGAGGCGAGGTCGTCTTCGCGGGTCTCGTCGCCGGTCGGCGGTGGGTGACGCTCGCCCACCCCGACGGGGTCCGCACGAGCTACGGGCACCTGCGCTCCGCGCGGCTGGCGGTCGGGCAGGCGGTCACCGGGGGACAGGTGCTCGGGACCGCGACGGGCACCAACGGCGATGCGCTCCACCCCGAACCGGGGCTGCACTGGAGCGCCCGGCGCGGTTCGACCTACATCGATCCGCTCTCGCTGCTGACCGATCGGCTGCCCCGCCCGACGCTGGTCGGACCGGGTGGCTGGCGCGGCAGCCACCTCGTGGTCGAGCCCTACGCGCCGTACGCGGGCGGCAGCCGTTTCGCGGTGTTCGCGCCGTCCAGTCCGGCCGCCGCCCACCGCGGCTACGCGCGGGCGCCGAACCACCACCACCTCGTCCAGATCCCCGGGTACGGGACCGAAGGGCCGCACCCCGTGCTCGATGCGGGTTACCTCGGCTACGGGGCGGACGACAGCTCGAACCTGTCCTACCGCGGCTGCACCCCCACCGGGGCCGGTTGCCGGGGGCTGCCCTACGGCGGGACCGACACCGACCTGACCATCGACGAGGCCGCCGCGCTGCTCGAACGGCACCTGCGTGCGCAGCAGCGGGCGCAACCGGGCCGCCCGGTCGACCTGCTCGGACACTCGATGGGCGGGGACGTCGCCACCCACTACCTGACCTTCCGGCACGATCCCGACGATCCGGGCCTGCCGCCGATCGGGTCGCTGATCACGGTCGCCACCCCGCACCGTGGCAGCGGGATCGGCTACCTGCTGCGCGCCGTCGGGGACGACGCGCTGCTCGGCCACCAGGCGGAGGTCCTCCGTACGCTCGCCGAGGCGGTCGGGGTCGAGGGCGCCGATCGGATCGGGTTCGGGTCGGCGCCCCTGTTGCGGTACGGGGCGGCACGGCGCGACGGGCCGGCGCGCGACCCCTCCCGGCTCGCGGACCTCGGCATCGACGTGCTCGAGATCGCGGGCTCGCGCGACCTCGTGGTCGCCCGAAGCGACGCCAGCTCGGTCGGCCATCCGGTCGTCCTGCCCGGCGGCCACGGCAGCGTCACGGGAGCCGAGGCGACCTACCTCGCTGTCCACGACCACCTCGCGGGCCGGGCCGTGACCGGTGCGTCACCGCAGGTGGGGTGGGCGACCGACGAGTTCGCCGACCTCGCGCGGTGGACCGGGGCCTTCGTCGAACTCTCACCCGTCATCGGCGTCAGCCGGGCGCTCGCGGCCGACGACGTCGCCCGCGGGCTGTGGGAGGTCGGCAAGCAGCTCGTCGGGGGTCCGAACCGCTGGTGACGCACGCCGGTGGACGCTCGGTGGCCCACGTCGGTACGCTCGGCCCCGTACGGGTCCGCGCTCCCTCCTCATCGAGGTCGCTGGCGGGCCCGTCGCTTCCGTCCAGAACCTCACTCCACACGCCCGCTGACGGGCGACCCCGGTGCCCCCGCGCGGCCTGACGCGCGACGGGTGGGTCGCACCCGGATGACGCGGGCGGAGGCCCAACCGAACCCAAGGATCGATCCATGGCCGTCGTCACCATGCGCCAGTTGCTCGAAGCTGGCGTCCACTTCGGGCACCAGACCCGCCGGTGGAACCCCAAGATGCGTCGCTTCATCTACGGCGAGCGCAACGGCATCTACGTCATCGACATCCGGCAGACCGTCGGGTACATCGAGAAGGCGTACACCCACACCCGGGACCTGGTCGCCAAGGGTGGCACCGTCCTGTTCGTCGGGACCAAGAAGCAGGCCCGCGAGACCATCGAGTGGCAAGCCACCCGCGTCGGGATGCCCTACGTCACGGAACGGTGGATGGGCGGGATGCTCACCAACTTCGCCACCATGAAGGGCCGCGTGGCGCGTCTGAAGGAACTCGAGGCGATGGAGTCCTCGGGCACCTTCGAGCTGTTGCCCAAGAAGGAGGTCCTGCAGCTGCGTCGTGAGCACGAGAAGCTGCAGATGAACCTCGGCGGCATCCGCGAGATGGGCAAGCTCCCCGACGCCATCTGGGTCGTGGACACCGTCATCGAGGAGATCGCGGTCAAGGAGGCCAACCGCCTCAAGATCCCCGTGGTCGGGATCCTCGACACCAACTGCGACCCGGACCTCGTCCAGTTCCCGATCCCGGGCAACGACGACGCGATCCGTTCGTCCGCGCTGCTGACCCGCATCATCGCCGACGCCTGCGCCGACGGGCTGCTGCTGCGGGCCTCGCGTTCGCCCGACGAGGAGCTGCGCGTCCAGGCCATGCAGGCCGCCCAGTCCGCCGGTGGTGGGCTCGAGGTCTCCGAGCCGAAGGCCGAGTGGGAGATCGAGCTCGAACGCCAGCAGGCGGCCGAGCAGGCCAACCGCGCCGGCGGCAACACCGCCCAGCCCGAGGCGACCCCGCCCCCGGCCGAGGCTGCGCCCGAGGCGGAGGCCGCTCCCGCCGAGACCCCTGCGGGCGACGACCAGCCCGCCGGCTGACGTCATCCTCCGCCGCGCGGACCGCACGCTCGATCGCGAGCTCGGTCCGCGCGGCTGCGTCGCACGCTGCCGGCGTCGCCGTCCGCGCCCACCGATCACGATGAACAAGGAGGCCCCCGTGGCCGTCTCCGCTGCTGACGTCAAGAAGCTGCGCGAGCTCACCAACGCCCCGATGATGGCCTGCAAGAAGGCCCTCGACGACGCCGACGGTGACATCCAGAAGGCCGCCGAGCTCGTCCGCGAGCGCACCGGCGCCAAGATGGACGCCCGCGCCGCCGACCGCACGGCTTCCGAGGGTCTGGTCTTCACCTACGCCCACACCCCGACGCCCGGCATGCCCGCTCGCGTCGGCGTGCTCCTCCAGCTCTCGTGCGAGACCGACTTCGTCGCCAAGGCCGACCAGGTCAAGGCGCTGGCCCGCAACCTCGCGCTCCACATCGCCGCGGCCAAGCCGCTGGTGGTCTCCGAGGACCAGGTCGATGCCGGCCTGCTCGAGAAGGAGAAGGAGTTCGCCCGCAAGGAGGCGATCGAGCAGGGCAAGCCCGAGAACATCGTCGAGCGCATCGTCGACGGCAAGGTCAAGAAGGTCTACGAGGACTGGGTCCTGCTGAACCAGCCGCTCGTGATGGACCCGGACAAGACCGTCGCGCAGGCCATCTCCGAGGTGCAGGCCGTCGTCGGCGAGAAGCTCGAGGTCGCCCGCTTCGCGCGCTTCGAGGTCGGCGCGTAGCCCCGACCGTCCCCGCCGCCGTCTCCGGGCCGGCCACCGTCGCGTCATCCGCGCCGGTCGCCGGCCCGCGGCGCGACGAGGTCGGCGTCCCCCCCGCGCGGCTAGTCTCGCCGCGATACCCGGCCGACCGAGCCCGACCGGAGCCCTCCGTGCCGCACCGCACCCCCTTCTCGCGCGTCCTGCTCAAGCTCTCGGGCGAGGCGTTCTCCGACCCGACGGTCAAGGGTGGGATCGATCCCGGCATCGTGCGTCAGGTCGCGCGCGAGGTCGCGCAGGAGGCCGCCTCCGGCACCCAGGTCAGCATCGTGGTCGGTGGTGGCAACATCTTCCGGGGCAACTCGCCGTCGGCGACCGGCATGGACCGCTCGAGCGCCGACCACATGGGCATGCTCGCCACGACGATCAACGCGCTCGCCCTGCAGGACGCCCTCGAGAAGGCCGGCGTCGAGACCCGGGTCCAGACCGCGATCGGCATGCAGGAGGTCGCCGAGCCCTACATCCGGCGACGGGCGCTCCGACACCTCGAGAAGGGTCGGGTGGTGATCTTCGCCGCCGGGCTCGGTGTCCCGTACTTCACCACCGACACCACCGCAGCGCAGCGTGCGCTCGAGATCGGCGCCGAGGCGATCCTGAAGGGCACCGGCGTCGACGGCGTCTACGACCGTGACCCGAAGAAGGATCCGGACGCCGTCCGCTACGACGAGATCGACTTCCTCTCGGTGCTCAACCAGGGCCTGCAGGTGATGGACTCCACCGCCATCTCGCTGTGCATGGACAACGCCCTGCCGATCGTGGTCTTCGAGCTGCTCCGCGAGGGCAACATCGGCCGCGTGGTGCGAGGCGAACACGTCGGCACCTTGGTACGCCCGGCCACGGCCACGGCTACGGCCACGGCCACGGCCGCCCCGGCCTGAGCCACCCCACCACCGTCCACGAGCACGGACCAGGAGCTGACGATGAACCTCGACGAGGTCACCAAGGACGCCAACCGGCGGATGGACCAGGCGGTCGAGAAGGTCTCCGCCGACTTCGGCACCATCCGCACCGGGCGCGCCAACCCCCAGATCCTGCAGAAGATCACGGTCGACTACTACGGGGCGCCGACCCCGCTGCAGCAGCTGGCCAACTTCTCGGTCCCGGAGCCCCGGATCCTGATGGTCAACCCCTTCGACAAGGGGTCGGTCAACCAGATCGAGAAGGCCATCCGCGACTCGGGCCTCGGCCTGAACCCCTCCTCGGACGGCACGGTCATCCGCTGCGTGTTCCCCGAGCTGACCGAGGAGCGGCGCAAGGACTTCATCAAGATGGCCAAGGCCGCCGCCGAGGATGGGCGCATCGCGGTGCGCAACGTCCGTCGGAGCGCCCGCGACGCGATGCAGAAGCTCGAGGACGAGGGGGAGGTCGGGACCGACGAACGTGAGCGGGCCTCCAAGAAGCTCGAGGACATGACCGGGGCGCACGTGTCGCGTATCGACGAGCTGCTCGACCAGAAGGAACGGGACCTGCTCGAGGTCTGACGCCGACGAGGGAGCGGGAGCGTGGGGACCCCGGCGGGGCCGACGGGACCGGGGGAGACCTCCGGGGCCCCGCCGACGGCGTCCCGCAAGATGGTCGGTGGCCGCGATCTGCCGCTGGCGATCGGGGTCGGCGTCCTGCTCGCCGGCATCTTCCTCGGCTCGCTCTTCTGGCACCCCGTGGCGTTCAGCCTGGTGGTGGCGGTCCTGGTGGGGCTCGCCTGCGTCGAAGCGGGCCGCACGCTGCGGACGGTCGGGGTCCAGCTCGACGTCCCCGTCCTGCTCGTCGCCAGCGCGGTGATGCTGTTCGGTGCCTACCAGGCCCGCCACGCGGGCCAGGCCGTCGGGGTCGGCGTGCTGTTCGTCGGTGCCGTCCTGTGGCAACTGTCGGACCCGGGCCGCCGCGACGTGGTCGGTCGGCTCGCCTCGACGGTGATGTTCGGGCTCTGGGTCGGGTTCCTCGCCTCGTTCGCGGTGCTGCTGATCACCCGCCCCGAGGATGCGGTGGTCGCGACCATGGGGGTCATCGGGGCGGCGATCTTCGCCGACATCGGCGCCTACGCGGTCGGGGTCGCGTTCGGCAAGCATCCGATCGCGCCGACGGTCAGCCCCAACAAGACCTGGGAGGGCTTCGTCGGGGGCCTGCTGCTCGCGACGCTGCTCGCGGTCCTCGTCCTGCCGGCGGTCAGCGACACCTTCACCGTGACCAGCGCGGCCGTCCTCGCGTTGGTCTGCGGGTCCGCGGCGGTCCTCGGCGACCTCACGGAATCGATGATCAAGCGCGATCTCGGCGTCAAGGACCTCGGCGATCTCCTGCCCGGGCACGGTGGGGTGCTCGACCGCGTGGACGGCATCCTGTTCGCGATGCCGGTCGGCTTCTACGTCCTCGAGCTGTTCGCCCGCTCGAGCTGAGCCGACGCGGCTGACCCCGGACGGCGGGCGCAGGAGCTGCCGTACCATCGGTGCTCGTCCCGTCCGACCCTCCGGAGCACCGTGCCCACCGCTGCCACCTCGAGTCCCGAGGCGATCGACCCGTACGCGCTCGATCGCGACGGGCTCGCCGACGTGCTCGCCGACCTCGGCGCGCCCGCCTACCGCTCCCGTCAGGTGCACGCCTGGCTGGTGCGCGGCATCGACGACCCGGCCGAGATGACCGACCTACCACGGGACCTGCGCGCGAGCCTCGCGGAGCGGTTCGCCCCCGCCCGGCCCGAGCTGGTGGCCCACACCGTGGCCGACGACGGGCACACCCACAAGCTGCTGCTGCGCTACCCGGACGGCGAGTCGATCGAGACCGTCCTGATGCTCTACCCCGGGCGCGCCACCGTCTGCATCTCGACGCAGGCGGGCTGTGCCATGGGCTGTCCGTTCTGCGCCACCGGCCAGCTCGGCTTCCGCCGCCAGCTGACCGCCGGCGAGGTGGTCCGCCAGGTCGTGGTCTGCGATGCGGCGCTGCGCAGCGGGACCATCGACGCCGACTCGCTGCCCCAGGACGCCCCCGACCACGTCACCAACGTCGTGTTCATGGGGATGGGCGAACCGCTGGCGAACCTGCCGGCCACGCTCGCGACCGTCCGGTGGCTCCACGACCCGGAGGGGTTCCGGCTCTCGGCCCGGGGCATCACGGTGTCGACGGTCGGGTTGGTCCCCGGCATCGACAAGCTCGCCGCCGTCGGACTGCCGGTGACCCTGGCGGTGAGCCTCCACGCGGCGACCGACGAGCTGCGCGACGAGCTGGTCCCGGTCAACCGCTCGCACCCCCTCGCCGAACTCGAGGATGCGGTCCGCCGGTACCGGGACACCACCAACCGGCGTGTCACCATCGAGTGGTGCCTCATCGGTGACGTCAACGACGATGCGCACCAGGCCGACCGGCTCGCGGTGATCGCTCGGCGGCTCCGCGCGCACGTCAACGTCATCCCGATGAACCCGACGCCCGGCGTCCAGTGGAAGGAGCCGACGGCTCGCGCCACGCACGCGTTCGTCGATCGGGTCCGGGCCCGCGGCGCGAACATCACCCTGCGTGACACCCGTGGGCGCGACGCCGACGCGGCGTGCGGCCAGCTGCTGGCCAGCTACGACCTCGGTGCGGGCAGCCGCCTGCCCGCCGCCGTCGGTGCTGCCGAGCGGGTCGACCAGCTGCTGCCGATGCGCGACGGGGACGGCTCGTGACGCGACGCCGGATCGTGCTGCTCGGATCGACCGGGTCCATCGGGACCCAGGCGCTCGACGTCGTCGCCGCCCACCCCGACCGTTTCGAGGTCGTCGCCCTGGCGGCGGGCCGGGACGGCGCCACCGTCGCGGCCCAGGCCGACAGCCTCGGGGTGGGCCGCGTCGCGCTCGCCGACCCGGCCGCGGCCCGTCAGCTCCGCGACGCTCGTCCCGACCTCGAGGTGCTCGACGGCCAGGAGGGCGTCGTCGAGCTCGCGGGTGACGACGCCGATCTCGTCCTCAACGGGATCACCGGTGCGGTCGGCCTCGCCCCGACGCTCGCGGCGCTCGCGGCGGGGACCCCCGTCGCGCTGGCCAACAAGGAATCGCTCATCGTCGGCGGCGACCTGGTGGTCGCTGCGGCCGAACGCGCCGGTGGGCGCGAGAGCCACCTCATCCCGGTGGACTCCGAGCACTCGGCGCTGGCACAGTGCCTGCGGGGTGGACGGCGCAGCGAGGTCGGACGGCTGGTCGTCACCGCATCCGGCGGGCCGTTCCGGGGTCGCTCCCGCGAACAGCTCGCCGACGTCACGGTTGCGGACGCGCTCGCACACCCGACCTGGTCGATGGGGCCGGTCGTCACCATCAACTCGGCGACCCTGATGAACAAGGGGCTCGAGCTCATCGAGGCCCACGAGCTGTTCGACGTGCCGTGGGACCACATCGACGTGGTCGTCCACCCCCAGTCGGTGGTGCACTCGATGGTCGAGTTCGTCGACGGCTCGACGCTCGCGCAGCTCTCGCCACCCGACATGCGTCTGCCGATCCAGCTGGCGATGACCTGGCCGGAGCGGCTCGAGCACGCCTTCGTCGCCTGCGACTGGACGCGCGCCAGCGAGCTCACCTTCGAGCCCGTCGACCGGACCACCTTCCGCGCGCTCGACCTCGCCGAGGAGGCGGGGCGACGACGGGGTACCTGGCCGGCCGTGCTGAACGCCGCCAACGAGGTCGCGGTCGAGGCCTTCCGTCGCGGCCAGCTCGGCTTCCTCGGCATCGCCGATCTGGTCGAACGCACCCTCGATGCCTGGGCAGCCACCGAGCCGCAGGCGCCGAACCACCTGCAGGACGTGCTCGACGCGGATGCGTGGGCACGCACGAGCGCCACCGGTGCGCTCGACCACCGGTCCGCCGTGACCGTGGAGGGCTAGCCACATGTCGGGACCCGCTGCGATCACCGTGTTCGTGGTCAGCTTGATCGTCGCGATCATGCTGCACGAGGCCGGGCACTTCCTCACCGCACGTCGGTTCGGCATGCGCGCCGACCGGTTCTTCCTCGGGTTCGGTCCGACCCTGTGGTCGACCCGGCGTGGCGAGACCGAGTACGGGGTCAAGGCGCTGCCGCTCGGGGGTTTCGTGCGCATCCGTGGGATGAGCGAGCTCGACGAGCGGCTCGCGCCGGTGCCCGACACCGTGTTCGCCACCGACGCCGTGGCCGCGGACCGCGAGCTGGTCCCAGCCGGTGCGGCGTCGGGCGCGGCCGGCACCGTGCCCGCGACGACGTGGGACCGGTTCGATGCCGAGCTCCGCGAGCGCGGGACGGACCGGGCCACCAGCCGGCGCATCGTCGAGCGCACCCGCGCCGCCGTCGGCACGTCGAGCTCGCTCGCCGACGCCCGCGAGGCGGCAGCGGTCACCATCGCGGCCGAGGTCCCCGCCTCGGAGCAGCTCGGCGACCTCGCCCACCGCCTGCTCGAGGGTGACCGGGGCCGGTTCTTCGCCGACCGCCCCGCGTGGCAGCGCGCCATCGTCCTGTCGGCCGGCTCGGCGGTGCACTTCCTGATCGCCATCGTGTTGCTGCTGGCGATGTTCCTGTTCACCGCGTCGCAGTTCGTCGGCGTGGATCCGGTCGTCTCCGGCGTGCTCGAGGACTCGCCGGCGGCGGCCGCCGGGCTCGAGGTCGGCGACGAACTGGTCGCCGTCGAGGGCACCCGGTCCGACGACTACGAGCAGCTCCGCGACGTGATCCGCGACCGGCCCGGTGAGCCGACCGACCTGACCGTCCTCCGCGACGGGACCGAACTCACCCTCACCGTCACCCCGCAGCTCGCCGAGGACCCGACGACGGGCGAAGAGATCGGCCAGGTCGGGTTCGCGCCGACGGAGGTCTACGCCGCCCTGCCGCCCGGCGAGGCGGTGCGCGAGGCGTTCACCGGCCCGGTCGGCTTCGTGACCCAGGTCGAGCAGACCTTCGTCGCCATCGGCCGGGTCTTCGGCCCCGACGGGATCGCGGGCATCTTCGCGCAGGTCACCGGCAGCGCTGAACGTGACACCGAAGGTGCGGTGTCGATCGTCGGCGCGGCGGGGATCGCCGGTCAAGCCGCGGCGTTCGGCATCGGTACGTTGCTGCTGCTGATCGCGTCCATCAACGTGTTCATCGGCATCTTCAACCTCCTGCCGCTCCCGCCGCTCGATGGCGGTCACCTCGCCGTGCTCGGCATCGAACGGGCGGTCAACGCCGTCCGGCGGCTCCGCGGCCGCACCGACGAGTTCACCGTCGACCCGCGTGCCATCGCCGCGGTCGCGATCCCCGTCCTCGCGGTGCTCGGCTTCGTCTTCATCGCCCTCACCTTCCTCGACATCACCCAGCCGATCCGGTTGTGAACCCCGGCGATCCCGTGGTGCACCCCCCGACGTCTCCTGAGAGGTCCGACGTGTCCGGCACGCTCCCCGTGGTGCCCGCCCAGGCGGCCCCCGATCCCTTCACCTCGCCCGGTCCCGAGCGGCGCAAGAGCCGCAAGATCCGGGTGGGGCCGATCGAGGTCGGCGGTGATGCGCCGATCTCGGTCCAGACGATGACGGTCACCCCGACCCACGAGGCCGACACCACCCTCCAGGCCATCGCGGCCTGCCAGGCCGCCGGCGCCGACATCGTCCGTGTCGCGGTCCCGCGTCGAGAGGACGCCGAGGCGCTGCCCTACATCGTCGAGCACGCACGCATCCCGGTGATCGCCGACATCCACTTCCAGTGGAAGTACGCGGTGCTGGCCATCGAGGCCGGCTGCGCCGCCGTGCGCATCAACCCCGGCAACATCAAGAAGCACGACAAGGTCGCCCTCCTCGGCCAGCTCGCCGACGAGGCCGGCGTCGCCATCCGCATCGGGGTCAACGGTGGCAGCCTCGAGGACGACGTGCTCGCCGCCCACGGCGGCAGGGCCACGCCCGAGGCGATGGTCCAGTCGGCGCTGAACGAGGTGAAGCTGCTCGAGGACGTCGGGTTCGGGAACACCAAGATCTCGGTCAAGCACTCCGACCCCTGGGTGATGATCCAGACCTACCGACAGCTCGCCGCCGCGTGCGACTACCCCCTCCACCTCGGTGTCACCGAGGCCGGGCCGCTGAAGACGGGATCGATCAAGTCCGCCGTCGGGATCGGTGCGCTGCTCGCCGAGGGCATCGGCGACACCATCCGCGTGTCGCTGTCGGCCGACCCGGTCGAGGAGGTCAAGGCCGGTATCGCGATCCTCGAGGCGCTCCACCTGCGCGAGCGCGGGCTCGACGTGGTGTCGTGCCCATCGTGCGGTCGCGCCCAGGTCGACGTGTGGACGCTGGCCGAGGAGGTCCAGAAGGGGCTCGAGGGCCTCGACGCTCCCCTCCGCGTCGCGGTGATGGGGTGCGTCGTCAACGGGCCGGGCGAGGCGCGCGAGGCCGACCTCGGGGTCGCTGCCGGCAACGGCAAGGGCGACATCATCAAGAAGGGCGAGCGCATCGCCACGGTGCGTGAGGAGGACATCGTCGAAGCGATGGTCCACTACGCCACCGAGATGGCCGAGGAGATCCGCGGCGAACGCGGCGAGGGCGACCCCGTGGTGGTCTGAGCGGACCGGTGTGGTCGGAAGGCCGCGTGCCGGTGGTGGGCCGCAGGTGCGAGTCCCGGTGGCCGCTGGTAGGATCGCCGTTCGACGCGGGCTGCTGGCCCGCGTCGTGCGTTCCGGTCCGAGCACCCGGTAGCGGACCACCGCGCACACGACAACGGACGTCCACCGCGACGGCCGGCCCGCCGGGCCGGCCGTTGTCGTGGGACGACCACCACGACGACCCAGGTCACCCCCATGGCACGCCCCGACGACTCGACGCTCCCCGCACGGGTGCGTGAGCTCGCCGTGCCGTTGGCCGAACAGCTCGAGGTCGACCTGGTCGACGTCGAGGTCAAGGGGCAGCAGGGACGGCGGGTCGTGAAGCTCATCGCCGACGCGATCGGCCCGGGTCCAGGGCTCGACGTGGACACCATCGCGTCCCTGTCGCGCAAGGTCGGTGGCGCCCTCGACGAGACCGATCTGATCCCGGGTGCCTACACCCTCGAGGTCACGAGCCCCGGTGCCACGCGCCCGCTGCGCCGGCCGCGCGACTTCGTCCGCAACATCGGCCGCGAGGTCGCCATCGTCCGGCTCGAGGACCTCGGCGACCCGCGCGAGCTGCGCGGCGAGGTGACCGGGGCCGACGACGACACGGTCACCATCGAGACCGGTGACGGAGCCGTCCCCGTGCCCCTCGCCGAGATCGATCACGGCAAGGTGGTGCTGCCGTGGTGACCCACACGTGGGACACGACCACGGTGAGCGCGACGAGCACCCGCACCGGAACCACGACCGCAACGGAGGCCACGAGTTGAAGATCGACCTCGACGCCCTGCGTCAGATCGAGCGCGAGAAGTCCATCGACTTCATCACCGTGGTCGAAGCGTTCGAGACCGCGATGGCCTCGGCGTACAAGCGCTCGCCCCAGGCCACCGGTGACGAGGCGCGCGTGATCGTCGACCGCGTGACGGGTGACGTCACCCTCTTCGCCCAGGAGCTCGACGACGACGGCAACATCGTCAGCGAGTGGCAGGAGGAGCCGAAGGACTTCGGCCGTATCGTCGCCCAGACCGCCAAGCAGGTGCTCCTGCAGCGCCTGCGCGAGGCGGAGCGCGAGGCCACCTACGGCGAGTTCGTCGGCCGCGAGGGCGACATCGTGGCGGGGCAGATCAGCCAGCAGGGCAACGTGACCCTGCTCGAGCTCGGGCGCACCGAAGCGCTGTTGCCCTACTCCGAGCAGATCCCGAACGAGCGGCTCGACCACGGCGCCCACGTCCGTGCCGTGGTCATCGAGGTCCGGCGACAGCTCAAGGGCTCCCAGATCGTCGCCTCGCGCACCCACCCTGCCCTGGTGGTCGGGTTGTTCGCGCTCGAGGTACCCGAGATCGAGGAGGGCATCGTCGAGGTCCGCGGCATCGCCCGCGAGGCTGGTCACCGCACGAAGGTGGCCGTGATGTCGAACGACCCGCAGGTCGACCCGGTCGGAGCCTGTGTCGGTCCCGCCGGCCAGCGCGCCCGCGGTATCCAGAAGGAGCTCCACACCGAGGAGCTCGAACGCATCGACATCGTCCGCTGGTCCGACGAGCCCGAGAGCCTGGTCGCCAACGCGTTGTCGCCAGCCAAGGTGACCGACGTCTACCTCTACCCCGACGACGGCACGGCGCTCGTGATCGTGCCCGACTACCAGCTGTCGCTGGCCATCGGACGCGAGGGCCAGAACGCCCGCCTCGCGGCCCGGCTGACCGGGTGGCGCATCGACATCAAGTCCGAGTCGCAGTTCGCCGAGGAGCAGCGCGCCTTCCAGGAGGCGCTGGACGCCGGCCTGATCGACGAGTACGGCAACCCCCTCTCCGACGAGGGTGCCCAGGCCATCCAGGCCGCCTACGAATCGGCCGAGCAGGTCCGTCAGGCCAACTACGAGGACTCCGACGAGGATGCTCCTTCCGAACCATCGACGGAGGCGGACGCCTGATCCACCCGCCGGCGCCGGTACCGCTCACGCGGATCCGGCACCGGTCGGCTGACGCGCGACTGGCGTCGGTCGGACGTCCACCCTGGCCCATCCGCCCGGAGGAAGTACCCTTGCAGCGCCAGATGCGCGAGCACCAGCCCACGGACGTGGGTCCGGTGCGCACGTGCGTCGGTTGTCGTCGGACCCGGCCGAGGCACGAGCTGGCCCGACTGGCACGGACCCCGCAGGGTGTCCGCTACGACCGGCGGCGTCGCGCGTCCGGGAGGGGCGCGAACATCTGCCCCGACCTCGCGTGCATCGAAGCCGCCAGCCAGCGCGGAGCCGGACCCGTCCGGCGAGCGTTGCGAGGTGTCCCCGAGCACGAGGTCCGTGCGGCGCTCGACGAGCTCCGCGGCGACATCGCACCAGCAGACACGCCCCGCACCACCGGGGCGACCACCGAGGCACCTCCAGCACGGGTCGCTATCCGAGCACCCCGAGCGCGTGGTGACCAGGCACCCGACCAGGGCGCCGTGAGGAGTTCCCGCACGTGAGCAACAAGGTCCGCGTCTACGAACTCGCCAAGGAGACAGGCCTCCACAACAAGGAGGTCCTCCGACGGCTGACCGATCTCGGAGTCGAGGCGTCCTCGCACTCCTCCTCGATCAGCGGCCCCGACGCCGCCCGCTTCCGCGAATCGCTCGGGAAGAGCGAAGCGGAACGCAAGGCCGAGGAGGATGCGCGCAAGGCCAAGGAGCGCGCCGAACTCGAGCGGTACCGCTCGATGCAGGCCGCCGCGCCGCCCGAGGGCAAGAAGGCCGCCAAGGTCCTGCCGCCGCACCTCCGCGGCCAGCAGGACGGCGGCTCCGGTGCCACACCGGCCGGGCCCTCGACGACACCGCCGGCGACGCCACCGGCCGCGAGCGACGCGCCTGCGACCGACGCACCCGCGGCGTCGTCCGAGACCTCGCCGCCGCCGGCCTCGCCGCCGTCGCCGCCACCGGCTGAGGGGGAGGACAGCTCCTCCGCACCCGGCACGCCGCCGGCCAAGCGCATGCCCGGTGCTCCGCCGCCACGGCTCAAGCCCGGCGAGGTCCCGCTGCGGCCGCCGTCGGCACGCCCGCAGGCGCCGCCCACCGCCACCGGTGAGACGCCCGAGGCCCGTCGCCGCGCGGAACAGAACCTGCCGCAGACCGGCTCCGGCCGGCGCTCGATCCCGCCGCCGCTGCGCTCCGCGCCGGCGCGGCCCCAGCCGACCCCGGGCCAGCCGCCCGCGGGTCGCGGCGGTCCGCCCCAGCGTGGCGGCCCCGGGGGCCCGGGCGGTCCTCGTCCCGGTCCCGGTGGCGCTCGTCCCGGACCCGGCAGCTCCCCGTACCGCCAGGCACCCGGCGGCGGTCCCCCCCGTCCCGGGGGCGGTCCCGGCGGCCCCGGTGGTCCCGGTGGCGGTCCTCCCGGACCTGGCGGCAAGCGCCGCAAGAAGAAGCGCGAGAAGCAGTCGCCCGCCGAGCAGGAGCTCGCGCGCGGGCCGATGCGTCGCGACGTGCCGCTCGAGGAACAGATCACCGTCGACCGCGTCGAGGTGCTCTCGGGCATCACCGTCGGTGAGCTCGCCGACAAGCTGAACGTCGCCGGCGCGGCCCTCGTCAAGAAGCTGTTCGAGATGGGCGAGATGGCGACCGTGCAGCAGACGCTGCCGGACGACACCGTCGAGATCCTCGGTGCCGACCTCGGGTTCGAGGTCTACTTCATGTCCGAGGAGGAGCTCGAGTTCGGTATCGAGGCGCCCGAGGCGCCCGAGAACCTGGAGGACCGTCCGCCGGTCATCACCGTCATGGGTCACGTCGACCACGGCAAGACCCTGCTGCTCGACGCCATCCGGGAGACCGACGTCGTCGCCGGCGAGGCGGGCGGGATCACCCAGCACATCGGCGCCTACCAGATCCGGCACTCGGACCGGACCATCACCTTCATCGACACCCCGGGTCACGAGGCCTTCACGGCCATGCGTGCCCGCGGGGCACAGGTGACCGACGTCGCGATCCTGGTCGTCGCCGCCAACGACGGCGTCATGCCGCAGACGGTCGAAGCGCTCACCCACGCCAAGGCGGCGGGCGTGCCGATCGTCGTCGCGATCAACAAGATCGACGTCGAGGGTGCGGACCCGAACAAGGTCAAGACCCAGCTCACCGAGCACGACCTCATCGCCGAGGACTTCGGTGGTGACGTGCCGATGGTCGAGATCTCCGCGCTCGAGCGGCGTGGGCTCGAGGACCTGATCGAGGTCGTCCTGCTCCAGGCCGATCTGCTCGAGCTCAAGGCGAACCCGGACAAGGACGCCCGCGGCCGCGTGGTGGAAGCCCACCTCGACCGCGGTCGTGGCCCGGTCGCCACCGTGCTGGTCCAGGCCGGCACGCTGCGGCGCGGGGACATCCTCGTGGCCGGGACGGCGGACGGCAAGATCCGGGCCATGTTCGACGAGAACGGCGACACCGTCACCGAGGCGACGCCGGCACGTCCGGTGCAGGTCATCGGCCTCAACGACGTCCCCGAGGCTGGGGACGAGTTCCGTGTCGTGGACGCCGAGCGCTTCGCCCGCGACGTCGCCGAGCGACGCTCGGCCCGTGAGCGCCGCAAGGAGCTCGCCGACCGGCGTCCCTCGACCCTCGAGGAGTTCACCTCGGCGGTCCAGGCCGGCGACAAGGCCACCCTCAACGTCATCATCAAGGCCGACGTGTCGGGTTCGGCCGAGGCGCTCGAGGATGCGCTGCTCAAGCTCGAGCTCGACGAGGTGCAGGTCCGCGTCATCAGCAAGGGCGTCGGTGCCATCACGCAGGCCGACGTCCGCCTCGCGGACGCCTCGGACGCGATCATCGTGGCGTTCAACGTCCGTCCTGGACCGAACGCGCGCGAGGAGATCGCACGCTCCGGTGTCGACGTGCGCACGTACCGCATCATCTACGAGGCCATCGAGGACATCGAACGCGCGGTCAAGGGGCTGCTGGCCCCCGAGTTCCGCGAGCAGATCATCGGCGAGGCCGAGGTCCGCGAGATCTTCAAGGTGCCGCGCATCGGCTTCGTCTACGGCTGCATGGTCACCTCGGGGGTCGTGCGTCGCGAGGCCGGCGTCCGCGTCATCCGGGACGGCGTGGTCATCGCCGACGACAACAAGATGTCGTCGTTGCGCCGCTTCAAGGACGACGTCAACGAGGTCCGTGACGGCTTCGAGTGCGGCATCGGGCTCGACAAGTTCCAGGACGTCAAGGAAGGCGACGTCATCGAGGCCTTCGAGACCGTCGAGGTCACCCGCGACTGACCGTCGGCCGTCCGGGCCGGTTCACTCGTCAGCAGCAGCATCGGAGGAGGCGATCGTGGTCCGTGACGACGTTGGCCGCGTCCACCACGGTGTCGCTCGGATCGACGTCCACCTGCCGGGTATCGACTCGCTGAAGGGCAAGCGAGCCCTCGTCAAGGCCACGATCGCCCGGCTGCAGAACGACCTCGGGTGCGCCGTGGCCGAGATCGGTTACCAGGAGCGCTGGCAACGGGCGGCGCTCGGGGTCAGCACCGTCAGCGGCACCGCGACGGGCGTCGACCGGGTGCTCGACCGGATCACCGCCGTCGTCGAACGCGACCCCCGGGTCGCGGTCATCGCCGTGGCTGACGAGGTCGACGTGCTCGAGGCTGACCCACCCCGGTAGCCACCCACCAGGACGAGAAGGACAGGAGCCCACCGTGGCCAGGAAGCGCAACCCACGCGTCGACAAGGCCGTCCGCGAGGCGGTCGCCGACCTCGTCGACAGCGAGGTGGCCGATCCGCGCCTGGCGTTCGTGACCTTCACCGAGGCGCAGGTCACCCCCGACCACGAGCACGCGCTGGTCTTCTACTCGACCCT
Source organism: Nitriliruptor sp. (assembly GCA_040882055.1). GTDB lineage: Bacteria > Actinomycetota > Nitriliruptoria > Nitriliruptorales > Nitriliruptoraceae > Nitriliruptor. The sequence continues at coordinate 78,638 of JBBECA010000051.1, read as the reverse complement.
CGATCCGGGGCTCGTGTCGGCCGACCCGCGACGTACCGGAGGGGACCGCGTCCCGACCCCGGCCGAGGTCGCCGAAGGGCTCGCCTCGGTCGCGCCGCGGCTCCAGGGGCGGGTCTCGCGCCGGGCCAAGCTGCGGACCACCCCCCTGTTGAGCTTCGAGCCCGACCCGGTGGTCGAGCAGGCCTCCCGGGTCGAGGACCTGCTGCGCCGCATCGAACCGGTCGTGCCGGTCGAGGGTGCCGAACCGACCGGTGAGTACGACGACGGCACGGACGACGACGCCGCGACGGACGAGCCGACGTGACGCGCACCGCACCCTGGATCGACGACCTCGACCCGCACGCGGTCGACGAGGTCGTCGCGCGGCTCTCCGACGCGGCCGACCACGGCGCGACGGTGGTCATCGCGGCGCACATCGGGCCCGACGGGGACGCCCTCGGGGCCGCCCTGGCGCTCCACCTGGCGCTGTCACGCCGCGGGGCGCGAACGCTGCCCACCTGGGGCGAGGAGCCGCTCCGGGTCCCGGCCGCGTACGCCGACCTGCCAGGCGTCGACGATCTGGTCGCCCCGTCGGCGATCGACGCCGACGAGGTCGATCTGCTCGTCAGCGTCGACGCGGCGTCGGCCTCGCGGCTCGGCGCCCTGCGACCGCTGCTGGACGCGCAAGTGCCGGTCCTGGTGATCGACCACCACCCGACCAACACCCGCTTCGGCACGGTCCACCTGGTGGCGCCCCGGGCCGCGGCGACGGTGATCGTCGTCGACGAGCTGCTGCGCCGTCTGGGGGTCGACCTCGACCTCGACCTCGCCACCTGCCTCTACGTCGGGCTCGTCACCGACACCGGCTGCTTCGCCCACGCCACGACCGATCGAGCGGCGATGGAGCTCGGTGGGCGGTTGATCGACATCGGGGTCCCGCACGAGGAACTGACCCGGCGGTTGTTCGGGACCCGCACCGTCGGTGAGTTGACCCTGCTCGCCAGGGCGCTGGAACGGTTGATCTTCGTCCCGGAGGTCCTGCTGGTGCACGCACACGTGACCGCGGCCGATGCTGCCGAGGCGGGTGCCGGCATCGAGGCGGCAGAAGCGATCATCGACGTGGTCCGGACCGCGGATGTGGCCGAGGTCGCGATGGTCGGTCGCGAGGAGGCCGCGACCGGTGCCTGGCGCGTGAGCCTGCGTTCACGTGGCGCGGTCGATGTGGCGGCCGTGGCCGAGCAGCTCGACGGCGGCGGGCACGAGCGCGCAGCGGGCTTCACCGCTCACGGGACCTTCGACGAGGTCGTCGGACGGGTCGTCGACGTGCTCGAGGAGCTCCGACGTGGCTAGGCGCCGCCGCGAAGGTGAACCGGACCGGGCCGGGGTCCTGCTCGTCGACAAGGGGCACGGGCCGACCTCGCACGACGTCGTCCAGGACGTGCGTCGGGCGGCGGGACAGCGGCGGGTCGGCCACACCGGCACGCTCGACCCCGCGGCGACCGGGGTGCTCGTGATCTGCCTCGGTCGGGCCACCAAGCTGGTGCCCTTCCTGCAGGCCGGTACCAAGACCTACGCCGCGACGATGGTGCTCGGCGTCGAGACCGCGTCGCAGGACGCCCAGGGCGAGCTGGTCGCGCGGACCCCGGCGGGCCACATCGACGAGCGCACCTTCTGCGAGGTCCTCACCCGCTTCCAGGGCGAGCTCGAGCAGGTGCCCCCCATGGTCTCCGCCGTCCGTGTGGGTGGTGAGCGCCTGCACGAGATCGCTCGCCGAGGGGAGACGGTCGAACGCGAACCGCGCCGCGTCACCATCCACGATCTCATCCTCGACGGGTTCGGTGGCGGTGAGGACGCCGACCACCCGGAGGCGTCGTTCCTGGTCACGTGCTCGACGGGGACCTACGTCCGGACGCTCGCCCACGACGTCGGGGCGGCGCTCGGGGTCGGCGGCAGCCTCACCTCGCTCCGACGCGTCGCCAACGGACCGTTCACCGTCGACGAGTCGCACACGATCGACGAGGTACGTGACGCCGCTGCACGCGACGCCATCGAGGACCTGCTCCTCGATCCGTTGACCGCGGTCAGCCGCGCGCTGCCGACCGTCGAGGTGACGGACGCCGACCTCGTACGCCGGCTCACGCAGGGGGCCAAGCTGCCGACGTCGCACCTCCAGGCGGTCGTCGCCACCGGCCACGACGGCCCGGTCGCCGTGCGCAGCGGACGCCGCCTCGTCGGCGTCTACGCTCCCTCCGGCACCGAGTCCCGGGCCGAGCTGGTGTGGACGCGGCCGGAGGAGCTCGGCCCCGCACCCGACCGTGCACCGGAGGACCCGTGAGCTTCGGCACCCCCGCCGCGCCCTCGGCCGTCGCCCACGGGCTCGACGAGGTCGTCCCCGGTCCGTCGGTGGTCACCATCGGCAACTTCGACGGCGTCCACCGCGGTCACCGGGTCCTGCTCCGGCGGGCCGTCGATGCCGCAGGCGACCAGGACGTGCGCTCGGTGGCGGTGACCTTCGATCCCCACCCGGCGGCGGTGCTGCGTCCCGGCTCCGAACCACCCCGTATCCAGCCGCTCGAGGCGCGGGTGGAGGGGTTGCTCGCGGTCGGTGTCGATCTGGTCCTGGTGCTCCCGTTCACCACCGAACTCGCCGCCCTCGGACCCGAGGCGTTCCTGCAGCAGGTCCTGGTGGACCGGCTCCACGCGGTCCGGGTCATCGTCGGCACCAACTTCCGCTTCGGCCACCGGGCGGCCGGCGACGTGGTCACGCTGGCCGAGGCGGGTGACCTGCACGGGTTCACCACCGAAGCGGTCACCCTCCTCGAGCTCGACGACGCGCCGATCAGTTCGAGCGAGGTGCGTCGGCGGATCGGGGAGACCGGTGACCTCGATTGGGCCAACCGGGCGCTCGGACGGCCGTTCACCCTCAGCGGGACGGTCGTGCACGGCGACGAACGCGGCCGCACCATCGGGTTCCCCACCGCCAACATCGAGATCCCCGGCGGCCGCCTGTTGCCGGCCAACGGCGTGTACGCCGGTACGGCGACGGTCGACCGCGCCCGCTACCCGGCGGTGACCAACGTCGGGACCCGCCCGACCTTCGACGGCGAGGGCATCACCGTCGAGGTGCACCTGCTCGACGGTGACGCCCTGCGCGCCCGCGGCGACGTCGACCTCTACGGCCGGCAGCTCGAGGTGTCCTTCCTCCACCGCCTGCGCGGCGAGCGGCGCTTCGACGGGCTCGACGAGCTGCGTGACCAGATCGCGCGCGACGTGGCGGCCGCCCGTGACCTGCTCGCTGATGAGCTCTGAGGCGCAGGTCCCGGCCACCTGGGCGGTCAGGGGCGCGGCCACCTAGCCCGAACGGGTGGTTCCGCACGACCCAGCCCTATCGAGCCCGCCCGTCGGTGACACTCGTCTCCCAGGAGGGGTGATGGACGACGACGACCTGGGCGGGGTACGCCGTTCCAGTGGGCTGCTGCTCCCGCGCGCCCGAGGCCTGTTCGCGGGCTTCCTGCTGCTGCTCTCGTTCGCGCAGTTGCTCGAGGTGGTCGACGCCGACACCCCCTGGTTCCCGGACCGCGCCGCGTCGTTGCTCGCGCTCTTCGTCGTGGTGGCCTGGGGTGTGCTGGTGCTGCGGACACGCCGTGCCTCGGTCCTCGCGGACGTCGTCCTCGTCGCCGTGGTGACCGCGCTCGGGCTCGGGCTCGGTCGCAACGGCGCGATGCTCGTCACCTTGCTCGGCGTCGTGCCGTTGCGTGCGCTCCACAGCAGCCGCGGGCGGGTGACGACCGTCGTCACCGGCCTTTTGGTCGGCTTCGGTCTGGTGACCTGGGTGCACCACGGCGTCGACCGCGTCATCGACCTCGGGTTGGTCGTGGTGGTCGTCGGGCTCGCGGCCTTCGCGGCCACGCTGCGCCGGTTGGCCGAGGTGCTCGCCGAGCACGATCTGCAGACCCACCTCGACGGGGTGGCGACGGCCGCGGCAGCGGCGTTGGTGGCAGCCACCTCGGTGTCGGACGTGGACGACGTCGAACGTGGCGCGCTCGCCCGGATCCGGACGTTGCGTACCGGGGCTGCGGAGGACCCGACGTCGGTGCGTCTGCGGCCGATGGAGGTCCCGGGTCGGCTCGAGGAGCTCAGGGCTGCGGTCGAGGGCACGGGGCCGGTCGCCAGCGTGCTGCGCCGCCTCGTCAACGACGTCCGGCTGGCTCGCGAACGGGTGCGGAGCGAGGCGCGCTACCGGGCCATCGCCGAGGAGAGTCGAGACGGGATCTACCTGCGCGACCTCCCTCCGGACCCGGCGTTCCGCTACCTCAACCCCGCGGCGGAAGCGCTGCTCGGGGTATCCGCCCGGCAGGTGGCCGACGATCCCGGTGTGGTCCGGCTGCTGCTCGACCCCGACGACCACGCGGAACTCGTCGCGCGGCTCACCTCGGTCATCGACGAACCGGTGTCGGTCCGTCTGTGCCTGTCGGACGAACGGGTCCGGTGGGTCAGCGTCCAGGAGCGGCTCATCGACGTGGGCGACGAGACGCGCACGGTCCTCGGCACCGTCCGGGACGTCACGCGTCAGCTCGAGGCCGAGGAGGCGCTCCGGCGCGTCGTCGAGCGTGAGCGCGCTGCCGCCGACGAGTTGCGGCACCTCGACGCGATGAGAGCGACCTTCCTCCAGGCGGTCTCGCACGAGCTGCGCACGCCCCTCAGCGCGGTCATCGGGGCCGCGCAGACGCTCGATGCCCACGGGGACCGGATGCAGGACGAGCAGCGCGGTCGCATGCTCGACATCGTGCGGCGCCAATCGGCCCGGCTCGAGCGGCTGCTGACCGACCTGCTCGACGTCGACCGGCTCTCGCACGGCGCGATCGTGCCGGACCGCCGCCCCGTGGACCTGCTCGCGATGGCGGAACGGGTCGCCGCGGGGGTCGACGGGTCCGAACGGATCACCGTCGTCGGGGACCCGGTGGTCGTGGCCGTCGACGGTCCGCAGGTCGAACGGATCATCGACAACCTCCTGCGCAACGCCATCCGACACACCCCACCGGACAGCACGGTCACGTGCTGGGTCACGGCGGACGGGTCCGGTGCCGAGCTCGTGGTCGAGGACGATGGCCCCGGCGTGCCCGACGGGCTCAAGGGCGAGCTCTTCCAGGCCTTCGTGCAGGGGCCGATGGTGGGCTCGTCCGCATCGCCGGGGACCGGGATCGGACTCGCGTTGGTCCAGGCGCTGAGCGAGCTGCACGGCGGCCGTGCCTGGGTCGAGGACCGGGTCGGGGGCGGAGCGCGGTTCTGCGTCAGCCTGCCGGGGCCGGGGGTCGAGGCGGCTGAGCCGGAGGTCGAGGCGCTCGTGGGAACGCACCGCCGGTTGCCCTGAACGCACCCTCGGGGCACACTGCACGCGGCGACCCGTCCTCGGGTCGTCTCACCGTGCCCGTACGGGCGTCGGGGTTGCCGGACTCAGCTGCGCGCGATCGTGCGCCGCCGCGAGCGGACCCCCGGCGGGAAGCGACCTCCGATAGGTCCGCGTCCCGGCCCGGCGGTGCAGGGTCCACACGAACCCGCAGGAGAAGTCCCTTGGCCGTCGCGCTCCCGGACGACAAGCAACAGATCATCGAACGCTTCGCCCGCAACGAGGGCGACACCGGCTCCCCGGAGGTCCAGGTGGCGCTGATGACCCAGCGCATCAGCCACCTCACCGAGCACCTCAAGGAGCACAAGCACGACCACCACTCGCGGCGAGGGCTGCTGATGCTGGTGGGTCAACGGCGACGACTCCTGAACTACCTGAAGGGCAAGGACATCGAGCGCTACCGCTCGCTGATCTCGGAGCTCGAGCTCCGGCGCTAAGGAACGAACGCGAGCCGGACCCCGCGGGGGACCGGCTCGCGTGCTTCCCGGACCAGTGCCGTCGGACGTCCGTGGCGACGCCTCGAAGACCTCGACCCCGTTCTCGGGACGAGGCTCGAGCCGCCCCCACGGATGCGCCGGCGCCGCGTAGGCGGCAGATCGCACGGGCCCGGGCAGCGACGACAAGGAACCGTCACGCATGGTGCGTGAGGAACCCGCGCAGGTGCGTGGGAGAACAACGAGGAGGCCCAGTGGGCACGCTCGGACAACACGAGCTGACCGTCGACATCGACGGCAAGACGATCACCTTCGAGGCCGGGACCCTGGCCGCCCAGGCGGGCGGCGCGGTCGTCACCAGCCTCGGTGACACCAAGGTCCTGACCACCACGACCGCATCGAGCCAGGTGAAGGACTTCCTGCCCTTCTTCCCCCTCACGATCGAGGTGGAGGAGCGGATGTACGCCAGCGGGCGCATCCCGGGCAGCTTCTTCAAGCGCGAGGGCCGGCCGTCGGAGAACGCCATCCTGGTGTGCCGGCTGACCGACCGTCCGCTGCGTCCGACCTTCGCTGAGGGTCTGCGCAACGAGGTCCAGGTCGTCAACACCATCATCCAGACCACCCAGTTCGACCCCTACGACGTCGTGGCGATGAACGGTTCGTCGCTGTCGACCATGCTGTCGGGCATCCCGTTCGCGGGTCCGGTCGCCGCGGTCCGGTACGCGATGCTGCGCGACGGCTCGTGGGTCGCCTTCCCCTCCTTCGAGGAGCTCGAGGAGGAGGCCGTGTTCAACATGGTCATCTCCGGGCGCGTGGCCGATGACGGCGAGGTCGCGATCCTGATGATCGAGGCCGAGGCGACCCCGGACGCGTGGGTCAAGGTCGACATGGGCGCCCCGGCGCCGACCGAGCAGGTCGTCGGTCAGGCGATCGAGGACGTCAAGCCGATCATCAAGCAGCTCTGCGAGGCGCAGCAGACCTTCGTCGACCAGGTCGGCGTCCGCGACGCCGGCGAGTTCCCGCTCTTCCCGGACCACTCCGACGAGGTGTTCGACGCGGTCTGGTCCGCCGGTTCCGGACGGGTCGAGGAGCTCTACCGTCAGGGTGAGCTGAGCAAGGCCGACAAGGACGAGGCCATCGGCGTCATCCGCAAGGAGGTCGTCTCGCAGGTCGTCGAGGCCGGTGTCGGTGACCTCGACGAGGGCGAGGTCAAGAAGCAGGCGGGCGAGGCGTTCCGCACGACCGAGAAGAAGGTCGTCCGTCGCCTCATCGTCGACGAGGGCTTCCGCATCGACGGTCGCAGCGTCACCGACCTGCGTCCCGTCACCGCGCAGGTCGGCGTCCTGCCCAAGACCCACGGTTCCTCGCTGTTCCAGCGCGGTGACACCCAGGTCCTGAGCGTGCTCGCCCTCGGCACCACCCGTGAAGGCCAGCGTCTCGACACCCTCGACCCCGAGGACGAGAAGCTGTTCATGCACCACTACAACATGCCGCCCTACTCGACCGGTGAGGCCGGCCGCGTCGGCTCGCCGAAGCGTCGCGAGATCGGCCACGGCGCCCTCGCCGAGCGGGCGATCGTCCCGATGCTGCCCGAGAACGACCAGTGGCCCTACGCCATGCGCATCGTCTCGGACGTGCTCAGCTCCAACGGTTCGACCTCGATGGGATCGGTCTGCGCCACCTCGCTCGCCCTCATGGACGGCGGTGTACCGGTCCACGCGCCGGTCTCCGGTATCGCGATGGGCCTGGTCTACGAGAACGGCAAGTACACGACCCTGACCGACATCCAGGGCGTCGAGGACTTCTTCGGCGACATGGACTTCAAGGTCGCCGGTCCGAAGGAGTTCATCACCGCGCTCCAGCTCGACACCAAGATCTCCGGCATCCCGGCGGACGTGCTCCAGGCAGCCCTGCTGCAGGCGCGCGACGCCCGTATGGAGATCCTCGACGTGATGAACGCGGCGATCTCCGAGCCCCGCGAGGAGGTCGCCGAGACCGCCCCGCGCGTCGAACTGGTCTACATCCCGCAGGACAAGATCGGTGCGATCATCGGCCCGCGTGGTGCGATCATCAAGGAGCTGGTCGAGGAGACCGGCGCCCAGATCGACGTCGACGAGGAGGGCGGCCGCGGCGTGGTCAAGATCTACGCGAACTCCAAGGAGATCGCGCAGGACGCCCTCGACCGCGTCAACGCCATCGCGAACCCGGTCCTGCCGGAGAAGGGCGAGAAGTACAACGCCCTCGTGGTCAAGACCGTCGACTTCGGCGCGTTCGTGTCGCTCACCCCGGGCACCGACGGCCTGCTCCACATCTCGGAGCTGTCGAAGAAGGCCGGCAAGCGCCTGAACCACGCCGAGGAGGCGGTCCAGGTCGGCGAAGCCGTCCTCGTCCAGGTGATCGACGTCCTCGACGGCGGTCGCAAGTTCAAGCTCGAGTACGTCGGTGACAAGGCCGAGAAGGCCGACGACGCCGGCGGCGACCGCGGTGGCCGTGAACGTGGCGGTCGTGAGCGTGGCGGTCGCGATGGCGGCGGCGAGCGTTCCGACGCCGGTGACGGTGGCCGTGAGCGTGGTGGCCGTGAGCGTGGCGGTCGCGATGGCGGCGGCGAGCGTTCCGACGCCGGTGACGGCGGCAACGAGCGTGGCGGTCGTGAGCGTGGAGGCCGCGAGCGTGGCGGCGACGGCGACGGCGGGGGCGAGCGCACCCGCACGCGTACCCGCAGCCGGTCGCGTGAGCGCGACTGATCCGCAGCACCCGTAGCACGACCGACGGCGGTCCCTTCCGGGGACCGCCGTCGGTCCATCCCGAGGAGACACCGTGCAGGACACCGAGCTGACCGTGTTGCCGTCCGGGGTGCGGGTGGTCACCGACCCGATGCCCGCCGTTCGCTCGGTGACCCTCGGGCTGTGGCTCGGCGTCGGCTCTCGGGACGAGTCACCGGAGCAGCTCGGAGCGTCCCACTTCCTCGAGCACACGCTGTTCAAGGGCACCGCGAAGCGCTCTGCCCGGGACATCGCCGAGGCGCTCGACGCGGTCGGCGGTGAGATGAACGCCTTCACCTCCAAGGAGGTCACCTGCTTCTACGCACGCGTGCTCGATGACGACCTCCCGCTCGCCTTCGACGTGCTCGCCGACATGCTGGTCGACGCCCGGAACACCCCCGAGGACATCGAGGCCGAGCGCCAGGTGGTGCTCTCCGAGATCGACATCCACCACGACACGCCCGACGACCTCGTCCACTCCGACCTCTCGGAGCTGGTCCTCGGCGATCACCCCCTGGCGCTCGAGACGCTCGGCACCGTCGCGTCGATCACCGGTCTGCACCGCGACACGATCCACGACCACTACCTCGCGACCTACCGCCCCGAGAACCTGACCGTGGCCGCCGCCGGGGCCGTCGATCACGCGACGCTCGTGCGGCTCACCGACGAGCTCCTCGGCGACCTCGGCCGCCCCGGAGGCGCGCCCCCGCGGCGGACGCCACCGACGGCCTACAGCGCCCGCCAGCTGCGGATCCGGCACCGCCCCACCGAGCAGGCGCACCTCGTCCTCGGCTACCCGGGTGTCGACCAGGTCGACCCGGACCGGTGGCCGCTACGGGTCCTGAACGTGGCGCTCGGCGGCGGGATGTCCTCGCGTCTGTTCCAGGAGCTCCGCGAGGTCCGAGGGTTGTGCTACTCCACCTACAGCTACAGCTCCTCGTACCGCGACGCCGGGCTGGTCGGCGCGTACGTGGGCACGGCACCCGGCAAGGTGGACGAGACCCTCGGCGTGCTCCGTTCCGAGCTCGACCGGGTCCGGGTCGACCTCGACGAGGACGAGGTCGCGCGTGCCAAGGGTGCGCTCACGGGTGGGACCGTGCTCGGGCTCGAGGACACCGGTTCGCGGATGAGCCGGATCGGCAAGCAGGTGGCGACCGGCGTGCCGATCGTGACCGTCGACGACGCCCTCGAGCGCATCGCGGGCGTGACCGTCGAGGACGTCCGCCGCGTCGCCGACCGGGTCCTCGGGGCGGCAGCCGACCTCGCCGTCGTCGGCCCGTTCGCCGAGGACGAGACCGATCGTTTCCTCGGCGCCCTCGGCTGACCGGTCCCCGACCGGCCGGAGGGTGCGCCGCTAGCGTCGCGCGCAACGGACCGAGGCGAGGAGCAGCCGTGACGGTGAAGGTCGGAGTGGTCGGCGCAGGTGGACGCATGGGCAGCGAGGTGTGCCGGGCCGTGGACGGCGCGGACGACCTCGAGCTCGTCGCGGCCGTGGACCCGTCCCGCGCCGGGGACGCGCTGCGTGAGGTCGCCGGCATCGACAGCGACCTGACCGTGGCGGCCGAGCTGGACGAGCTCGTCGCGGCCGGCGCCGAGGTCGCCGTGGAGTTCACCGGTCCCGCGACGGTCGGCGACAACCTCCGGTGGCTGCTCGAGCACGACATCCACGCGGTCGTCGGCGCGACGGGGATCGCCGACGAGGACCTCGCCGCGTGCAAGGAGCTGGCCGCGTCGGGGTCGGCGAACGTGCTCATCGCCCCGAACTTCGCCATCGGTGCGGTGCTGCTCATGCAGTTCGCCGCCGAGGCGGCCAAGCACCTGCCACACGTCGAGATCATCGAACGCCACCACGACGCCAAGGTCGACGCCCCGTCCGGGACGGCTCTCCGCACCGCCGAGCTCGTCGCCGAAGCCCGCCGCGAGGTCCCGGAGGCCCCGGCCGGGGACGACCGTCACCCGGGAGCGCGTGGCGCGACGCACGCCGACATCCGGATCCACTCGGTCCGGCTCCCGGGGATCGTCGCCGACGAGGACGTCGTCTTCGGGGGTGTCGGACAGACGCTCACCATCTCGCACCGCTCGCTCGACCGGACGTCGTTCATGCCGGGGGTGCTGCTGGCGTGCCGCAAGGTCGGCGGGCTCCACGGCTGCGTCGTCGGGCTCGAACACGTGCTGTGACTGTCGGCACGTGACCGCCGGCGCTCGTCGCGGCCCCCGGGGTTCAGCGGCGGGGCGGGAACGGGATCACGTCGAGGTCGCTGGCCACGGTCAGGTCGAGTTCCGGGGCGACCGCCCGAGCCTCCTCGAGGTGGCCGGTGAGGTCCGGGTAGCGCTGCGAGAGGTGGGTGAGGACCACGCGTCGTGCGCCGACGTCGCGGGCGATCGTGGCTGCCTGCCCGGCGGTCAGATGCCCGACCTCCTCGGCGAGCTCGCGCTGGTCCTCGAGGAAGGTCGCCTCGATGACCAGCAGGTCGGCCCCGTCCGCGCAGGCCCTCGCGCCGTCGCCGTCCCTGGTGTCCATGATCACGGCAGCGACCTGTCCCGGCCGGGGGTCGCTGACCTGGTGCAGGTCGATGCGGCGACCGCCGACATCCACCCGTCCCTCCGCCACGAGCTCGCCCCGTGCGGCGCGGGGGACCCCGAACCGCGCGAGCCGGCGCGGGTCGAGCCGTCGTCCCGACGCCTCCTCGAGGCGCCACCCGAGCGTCGGCACAGGCAGGTCCGAGGTGCCGTGGGACAGCGCGACGGCGCGGATGGTGAACCGGTCCGCGGTCCCGACCTCCCCGGGGACGTCGGGGTGCAGCACCACCTCGGTGTGGTCCGCGTAGGGCGTGGCGTGCCGCAGCCGTCGGATCGACCCCTCGGCGTCGCGCGGGAAGTGGACGTGCACCGGCCCCGGCACCCCGTCGAGCGACAGGCGCTGGAGGATGCCCGGCAAGCCGAGGCAGTGGTCCCCGTGCGCGTGCGTCACGAGGATGTGGCCGATGCTCGAGGCACGCGCGCCGCCGAACGTCAGCTGCCGTTGGGTGCCCTCGCCGGGGTCGACGAGGACGCCGACCCCATCGATGCGGAACAGGTACCCGTTGTGGGCGCGGGTCCGGGTCGGGACCTGGCTCGCCGTGCCGAGCACCAGCAGCTCGCGCACCGACACCGGTTGGCTCCTGTCGTGGGAGCGCGACGGTAGTCACCGCCGCCCGTGGTGGCCGGCCGGTAGGGTGCTGGCGGCCGACCGCCGGCCACCACAGCGCACGTGGGTCGGTGCGCAGCCCGGCTCGCTGGAGCCGCGGGCGGACACCCGATCGACGGCCGGGCACCTCGGCTCGTCAGCACCTCGGAGGGCGTCCCGCGGGGCAGCCTGGGCGTTCGGGAGGTCCCGCCGTGTCCGACGAAGCCACCAGGTACACCGAAGCGTTGCAGCGGTTCAGTGGTGACCTCCGCATGTCCCAGCAGGTCTACCGATCGATGGCGGACCGCGGCGTCGAGATCCAGCCGATCCACCGGGAGCTGCTCCTGCAGGCCCACCTCGCTGCTCGGGACCTCCAGGGCGCCCGCCAGCTCATCGCGCAGATGACCGAGGCGGGCCACCCGCCGGCCCCATCGATCCGATGGGACCTCGCCATCGCCGCAGCCCGGGGCGGACGCACCGACGAGGCGCTGGCGGCGCTCGACGAGCTGCACGCCGAGGGCAGCGAGCCCGACCCGTCCCACGCCCCGGTCGTCCTCAGCATCTACAACGCCGCCGGTCGGTTCCCCGCGGCCCGCGCGGTCCTGCGTCAGATGGCCTCGCGCGGGCAGCCTGCGGCCGACGCCGACTACACCCGGCTGTTGCGTGACTGCCTCGATCGTCGCGCGATCAAGGACACGCGCAGCATCATCGACCTGATGTTGCTGGCCGGGGCCTCACCGAACCCCGCCCTCGCCAGCGACCTGGTCACCATGATCGCCCGGGCGGGGCACACCGAACGGGCCATCGACCTGCTCGACCGGCTGATCGGCGCCGGGGTGGCGCTCCCCGGTGAGGTGCACACCGAGCTGCTGCTCGCCCACGCGCGCGCCGGCGACGCCGAGGCGGCCGAGGCCAGGCTGCGGGCGATGCGTGACGCTGGGACCGAGCCCTCGTCCTTCCACGTCAACGCCGTCCTCACCGCCCGCATCGCTGCGGGTGACGCGGATGCCGCCTGGACCACCGCGCTCGCGTTGGCGGACCGCGGACGGATCCCCTCGGGCGAGAACCTCGAGGGTCTCGGGCGGGTCAGCCTCGCTGCCGGGCGCCTGGCCGCCGCGTCGGGTGTCGTGGACTGGATGCTCATCCTCGGCGTCCCGGTCCCGCCGCCGTTGTTCGTCGAGGTCGTCGGCGGGCACCTGAAGGCCGGGGAGCTCGACGTCGCGATCGCGCTGTTCGCCGATGCCGTCGCCCGAGGCGTCCCGGCCGACCGGCGGGTCGCACGCGACCTCGTCGAGGCGCTGGTGAAGGCCAAGCGCCTCGACGACGCCAAGGCGCTGCTCGCCAAGCTCCGCGCATCGGGCACGCTCACCCACGGCCGGCACTACGGCACGCTGCTCGGTGCGCTGCTGCGTGCGAAGCGTGTGGATGACGCCGTCGAGCTGCTGACGGAGATGGTGGGTCAGGGACTCGCGCCGACCTCCTCCGACGCGTCGAAGGTGGTCGGGGCCGTGCTGAAGAACGGTCAGCTCGATGTCGCCGGGCGGCTGGTCACCGCGCTCGCGGCCGGGAAGGTGTACGTCGACGAACCCGTCTACCGCGAGCTGATGTGGGCCCACGCCAAGAAGGGTCACGCTGAGCAGGCGCAGGCGGTGCACGACCAGATGGTCGCCGCTGGCATCACCCCCGACGATCGCCACGCCAAGGCGCTCGACTGGGCCTCGGGTCGCACCGAGCGGCGGTTGCCCGACGGCATCGCCGGCGACCCGGACCCCCAGGCGGAAGCGGAGCTCGAGGCCGAGGGCCCCGCACCGGCGACCGAACAGCTCGATGCGGGCCAGCATCCGGTCCCGCCGGCGACCGCGGATCCCGCGGCCGGACCGCCCGCCACCAGCCCGGTGCCGCGACCCGCGCGTCCCGATCTGCCGCTCACACCCCCACCGGCGACCTCCGACGCCGAGGTGCCCGCGTCGACGCCGGAGCTCGCTCCGGAACCCATGGACGCGCCGTCCCCCACGCCGCCGCCCGCCGAGGCAGGTCCGAGCCCCGACCCGGGCGCTGCCGCCGCCAGCGGTGACGCGGCCACGGCGCCCGAGGAGGACGCGCCAGCTGCGGAGGACGCGCCAGCCGCGGAGGACTCGCCAGCCAAGGACTCGCCACCCGCTGAGGGAGACGCGCCGACGATGCCGGGCAGCGAGCTGCCGGCGGTCCCGCCCCCGGCCGCGGCCGGTCCGAGCGCGGACCCCGGCGCCGCGTCGGCGGGCGCCGACGCCCCCCCGTCCGAGAGCGACGAGCCGTCGAGCACGTAGCGCTGCGCCGCACCCGGCGTCAGGCGGTGGGGGTCTCGACCAGCTGGGTGTGCACCAACTCGGCGTAGCGGCCCTCGAGCGCCAGGAGCTCGTGGTGGGTGCCGCGTTCGACGATCTCGCCGGCGTCGAGCACCACGATGAGGTCGGCGTCCACCACCGTCGACAGGCGGTGGGCGATCACCAGCGAGGTGCGGTCCTTCAGGGTCTCGCGCAGCGCCTCCTGCACGAGCCGCTCCGAGCCGGTGTCGAGGTGCGCCGTCGCCTCGTCGAGCACCACGATCGCGGGGTCCTTCAACAGGACGCGTGCGATGGAGACCCGCTGCTTCTCGCCACCCGAGAGCCGGAAGCCACGCTCGCCGACGATGGTGTCGTAGCCGTCGGGCAACCGAGCGATCGTGTCGTGGATCCTGGCCGCGCGGCAGGCGGCTTCGAGGTCAGCGTCGGTCGCGTCCGGGTTGGCGTAGCGGAGGTTGTCCCCGATCGACTCGTGGAACAGGTGCGGATCCTGGCTCACGATGCCGATCGCGGCCGTGAGCGAGTCGATGGTGAGGTCGCGTACGTCGTACCCGTCGATGGTCACCCGGCCCCCGGTGACGTCGTAGAGGCGGGGCAGGAGCGAGGAGAGGGTCGACTTTCCCGCCCCGGACGGGCCGACGACCGCGACCATCGATCCGCGCGGCACCTCGAGGTCGATGCCGGTCAGGATCCAGTCGGACGCGTCGTCGCCGTGCTCGGAACGTGGTCCCTCGAGCGATTCGAGCGACGAGCCGAGCGCGGCGGGGTAGCGGAACCAGACGTCCTCGAACCGCACCTCCCCCCGGGGCTGATCCAGGTCGACGGCATCGTCGCGCTCATCGATCGCGCGAGGTAGGTCCAGCACCTCGAAGACCCGCTCGAAGCTGACCAACGCCGTCATGAGGTCGACGGGAGCGTTCGAGAGCTGCGCGAGCGGACCGTACAACTGCGTGACGTACGCGCCGAGCGAGACCACCGTGCCCACCGCTAGCGCGCTGCTGGGTTCGGTGACGAGGAAGCCGCCGACGAGGTAGACGAGGGCCGTCGCCAGCGCACCGACCAGACCGAGGGCGGCGAACAGCGCGCGCGAGTGCATGGCCGTGGACACGCCGATGTCCGCCACGCGCCGGGCCCGGCCAGCGAAACCGTCGACCTCGGTGTCCACGCGCCCGAACAGCTTGACCAGCAGCGCGCCGGCGACGTGGAAGCGCTCGGTCATCGTGGTGTTCATCTCGGCGTTGAGTTCCATGCCGCGCCGTGCCAGCCCTTGCAGGCGCCGACCGACCATACGGGCCGGGATGATGAACAGCGGCAGGAGCAGCAGGGAGAGCAACGTGACCTGCCAGCTCAGCGAGAACATGAACGCGAGCGTTACCGACACACCGATGGCGTTGCCGACGATGGTCCCGAGCGTGCCCGTGAGCGCCCGCTGAGCGCCGATCACGTCGTTGTTCAGGCGGGTGACGAGGGCGCCGGTCTGTGTCCGGGTGAAGAAGGCGATGGGCATGGACTGGACGTGACGGAAGAGCCGTCGCCGCAGGTCGAGGATGAAGTACTCGCCGACGGTGGCCGACAGGTAGCGCTCGACCATCGTGAGGACGACATCGACGAGGGCGACCATCGCCAATGTGGCGACCAGCCACACGATCCGGGTGCGATCACCCTCGGTGATCGCGTTGACGATGAAGCCGATGAGCAGCGGGGGGAGCGCGCCCGCCCCGGCCGTGAGCACCAAGATCGCCAGGAAACCCGCCAGCTTCCGGCGGTAGGGGCGAGCGAGCTCCCAAGCCCGTCGGACGACCTCACGGTCGACGCCCTTGCCCTTGATCGCGTCCGGATCGCCGAGCGGGCGCAACCGGATGGCTCCGTAACCTCGCAACGGGTGTCCTCTCGTCGCGGCGTAGCCTGCTGCTCGTGCTGACGCCCACCGCACCTCCGTTGCCAACGCCCCGCACGGGTCGGTTCCTTCCCGGGCTGCCCGCAGGGGCGCACGACGTGCGTCGGTGGGTGGCACGTCGTGCCGCAGCCCGGATCGCGGTCCGGACCGTCGGAGTGCTCGCCGCGGCGAGCCTGGTGGTGTTCGCCGAGGCTACGGCGCGGCGGGTCCGTGCTCTACGCGAGGCGGGTGCGCGCGTGCCGGCGCTCGCGCACGACACGGTGTTGGCGGGTTCGGGTCGGCCGTGCCACCTCGTCGTGCTCGGCGACTCGGCAGCCGCCGGCCACGGGCTCCCGGACGCCGATGTGGGCCTGGCACGGCAGCTCGGTCGCCGCATCCGCGAGCGGACGGGACGCCCGGTCCACGTCACCAGCGTCGCGGTCGACGGTGCGACGACCGCGGACGTGCTGGCCACCCAGGTCCCGGCCCTCGACGGCGGGGCCGAGGTGGTGGTCGTCGGCGTGGGGGTGAACGACGCCATCCGCGGCCGGGCGCCGGCCACGGTCACCGACGACACACGTCGCCTGCTCGAGGCGACCCGCGTGCGCGCTCCGGGTGCGACCGTGGTGCTCCTGACCTGCCCTGACCTCGCGAGCGCCCCCGGCCTGCCGCCCGCCCTCCGGCCCGTCCTCGGGCGATCCTGCCGCCGGGTCGCCGCTGCGCAGCGCAGGGCCGCGACGGCGGTCCGCGTCGCGGTGGTCGGCGCCGACGGTCACCTCCCGGCCACCGCGTTCGGTCCCGACGGCTTCCATCCCGGCACCGAGGGCGTGGCGATCCTCGCCGACCGCGTCGCCGCCACCCTGTGGTCCGAGCCGCGGACCCCGGGTCGCGTCTCGGGGCGGAGCTAGGGTGCGTCGACCCGACCGGCCGAGCACCGAGACGCACCGAGGCACCGTGTCCAACGCGCCCCTGACGCCCGACGAGCGTGGTCTGCTCGGGCGGTACGTGACCGACCCGGACGGCGACGTGTTCGCGTTGACCGACCTCCCCGAGGTGGTGAAGGGCGCGATGTTCGCGCGCTACTCGCGCTACGGCGGCTCGCTCAAGCGGCTGTTCCTCGACGAGTTCGCCGACGACCTGGCGACGCAGGATCCGGCGGCGCGGGCGGAGGCGCTCTACCGGAAGGTGTTCAGCGACTACGGCGACGACTCCGTCGCGCAGCTCGGCGGGGCCCACGTCGCGCTCGAGGAGGTCAGCAACCTGCTGACCAAGCGCATCGAGTGGGGTCGCCTCGCCGCCTACCTCGAACAGTCCACCCGCTACATCGCTTACGACGGCCAGGTGGACGGTCGCTACCGCTACCACCGGCCCGCCGAGATCACCGCTGGCCCCCACGCCGCCACCTTCGAGGCCGAGCTCGACGCCATCTTCGCCACCTACGCCGACCTCGTGCCGATCGTCCTCGACTGGGTCCGCAGGCGGTGGCCCCAGGACGCGTCCACGTCGGACGTCGTCTACCGCAACGCGACGAAGGCCAAGGCCCTCGACCTCCTCCGGGGCCTGTTGCCGGCCGCCACCACCTCGAACGTCGGGATGTTCGCCTCGGGGCAGTCCTACGAGTCGCTGCTGCTGCACCTGAACGCCGACGACCTGGCCGAATCGCACGCGGTCTCGGCCCGGTTGCTGGCCGAGCTGCGCCACGTCATCCCCTCGTTCCTCACGCGTGTGGATCGACCCGATCGAGGTGGCGCGTGGGCGGACCACCTGCGGAGCACCCGGCACGCCACCCGCGACCTCGCCGCCGCCTACGTGGATGCGCGGCCCGAGCCGGCGGATCTGGTGACCCTGACGGACTGGTCGCCGCGCGATCCGGTCGATGCCGAGGTGGCGCTGGTCACCGCCGCCCTCTACCCCCACGTCCGTGTCCCCGAGCGGCAGCTCGAACGTGAGGTCCGTGGCTGGAGCGCGTCCCGTCGCGCCGCGGTGCTGCGCGCCTACGTCGGGGAGCGCGCCAACCGTCGTCACCGACCGGGCCGCGGGTTCGAGCGCGTCTGGTACCGCTTCGACGTGCTCGGTGACTACGGCGGCTTCCGGGACCTGCAACGGCACCGGATGCTGACCATCGAGTGGCAGGACCTGACCACCCGTCACGGGTACGAGACCCCACCCGAGCTCGAGGAGGCGGGCGTCGCCGACCGTTGGCACGAAGCGCTCGAACGGTCCGCGGACCTCTACGAACAGCTCCTGCCCGATCACCCGGTGGCCGCGCAGTACGCCGTCTGCTTCGCCTACCGGGTCCGGTACGTCATGCAGCTCAACGCGCGGGCGGCGATGCAGATGCTCGAGCTCCGTTCCACCCCGCAGGGCCACCCGCAGTACCGGAAGGTCGTCCAGGAGATGCACCGGCTGATCGGGTCACACGCCGGCCACCGTGCCGTCGCCGACGCCATGACCCACGTGGACCACGGCACCGGGGAGCTCGAACGGCTCGAATCCGAACGAGCCGCAGAAGCACGGCGCGATGCCCGGACCGGAGCTGGCTCGTGAGCGGTGCCGGCGCCCGCGCGCGCAGCATCGCCCTCGGTCTCGCGCTCGGGGTGGCGCCGCTGCTGCTGCTCGACCTGGCGATCCAGCTCTCGCGCGTGGCGGAGTCCTCGACCGCCTGGTGGGCGATCGCGGCGTACGCGCTCATCGGTGGTGTGGTGGCGGCCGCCATCGTCCACGCTCGTCGTGATCCGCTCATCCCGGCCATCGCCGCGGTGGTGCTCTTCCTCGCCGTGGCGCCAGCCCTGCCGGCCCCGCTGTCGTCGCTGCCGACGCTGCCCGTGCTCGGCGAGGCCGCCGCGACGCAGCGGCCGGTCATCGTGGTGCTCGCCGCCGCGTGCGCCGTCGGAGCCGTACGAGGTCGTGGCCGCTGACGGGAGTCGAGTCCATCCGGCCTCGGTGCAGCGCACCTCGGCCGCCTACCCTCGGGCAGGCGCCGACGGACCGTCGGCGCGCAGGAGCGGGGAGACGTGAGCGAACTCGTGCAGGATGATGCAGCGGTACGGCCGGGTGTCGACCCGGACCGTGCGCTGCTCCAGGCCACACGCGACCTGCTCTACCTGACCGACGCCGCGGACGCGCAGACGGCCGCGTCGGAGCTGGTCAGGGCCCTCGGTGGCCGGGTCGTCCCCGCCGACGAGGCCGAGGGGGGCGACGTCATCCCGGTCGACGTCTCGTTCGGCCGCGGGGGCCCGCTCCTACCGGTCGCACCGGCCCCGAGCGTCGGACACATGCTGCTGCAACGTCACCTGCCGGGCTTCGTCCGCGACGCAACCGGGCGGTCGAGCTCGCCGAACGCGTCGACCGTCTCGTCGCGGAGGCCGAGACCGACCCGCTCACGGGGCTGGCGAACCGCCGGACCATGGGGCGCGCCATCGGGCGGTTGCGCCGAGGCGACATCCTCGTCGTGCTCGACCTCGATCACTTCAAGCAGCTCAACGACAGCCTCGGTCACGAGCAGGGCGACCTGGTCCTCCGTGTCCTCGGCGAGGTGCTGACGGACTCCACCCGTGTCCGTGACCTGGCCGGTCGCTCGGGTGGCGAGGAGTTCCTCATCGTCCTGTCCTCGGAGCGCCAGGCCGATGCCGAGGCCTTCCTCGAGCGGCTGCGTGACCGGTGGGAACAGGTCCGTCCCCACCCCGTGAGCTTCTCGGCCGGCATCGCCAGGGTGGGGGACGACTCGCGCGCGGCGCTCCGGGCCGCCGACGCGGCGATGTACGTCGCGAAGCGCACCGGACGCGACCGGTGGTGCTGGGCCGAGGACGACGCGTACGGGCCCGACCCGCGCCGTGACGCGCCCGCGGCCTCAGCGGGCCCGTCCACCACCAGCCCGTTCGTCGCGTACAGCGCGTTGCGGGTCCCCGAGGACGGCCGTCAGGAGCTCATCGACGCCTTCGGGGATCGACTGCGGGCGGTCGAGGGGTGGCAGGGGTTCCACCGGCTCGAGGTCTGGGAGGATCCGGCGGATGCCACGAGCTTCGTCATGGTGTCGTGGTGGGACGACGAGGCGTCGTTCCGGTCCTACATGGCCTCCGAGGATCACCGTCGTTCGCACGCCCGGATCCCGACCGGGGACCTGCGGCCCCGCCCGGACAGCTTCTCGGGCTTCCGCGTGGTGGCGCGGTGACGGGGATCGAGCAGGGCGCCGTGCTCGAGTACCTCGACCTGGCGTCCGCGGGCCGGCGGCACGACGCGGTCCGGCTGGTCCTCGATGCGCTCGACGACGGCGTCCCGGCCTCGGTCGTCGTGACCGACCTCGTCGGCGCGGCGCAGCGGGAGGTCGGTGAACGCTGGCTGCGGGCCGAGTGGTCCACGGCCGACGAGCACCTCGTCACGAGCGTGTCGCAGGCGGCGCTCGAGGCCGTCTCGCACGCCAAGGGCGCCGCGAGCGAGGTCGGGCCGACGGTGGTCGTCGCCTGCGCCGAGAGCGACTGGCACGGGCTGCCGGCGCAGATGTTCGCCGAGCTCCTGCGCGACCAGGGGCTGCGCACCTTCCACCTCGGCGCATCCACCCCCGCCGATGACGTCGCGACGTTCGTCGGACGACGACGGCCTGACGCGGTCGCGGTGACCTGCAACCTGGCGCTGTCGTACCTCGGCGTCGCGCGGTTGGTCGACGCCGCCCACCGCAGCGGCACGCCCGCCATCGTCGGGGGGCGCGCGATGACCGCCGCCCGGGCTCGCGTGCTCGGCGCTGACGGGTGGGCTGCCGACGCAGAGGAAGCGGCCAGCATCGTCCGCGGGTGGGTGCGGTCGGCCCCGCCGGTACCGGACGAGGCGACCGCCCTGGATGCGGGCGCGCTGGCGCTCGACGAGGCCGCGGTGTCGTTCGCCGACGTGGCGTTCGACGACCTCGAACGACGCTTCCCGCCGCTGGTCACCTACGACCTCCGGCAGCGCATGCGGACCCGTGAGGACCTGGCCTACATCGTGCGCTACCTCGCGGCGGCCCGGCTCGTGGGCGACCCGGAGGTCTTCACCGACTTCTGCGGCTGGCTCACCGATCTGCTCGAGGCCCGCGGTGTGCCGCCCCGTGCGCTCGCCGCTGGGATCGAGAGCCTCCTCCCGCACCTGCGGGGGATCGACGAGGGCGCGGCTGACCTCGCGATCGCGGATAACGATCCGCGGTGGAGGATCGCCTGATCAGCTGGCGGTGAAGGCCACCCGGTCGGTGACCAGCGGTGTCATCGGCACGCCGTCCCCGCGGCGGTACTCGACCGCGATGATGCGCTCGCCGGGTTCGACCTCGACCGGGAAGCTCACCTCGTCGCACGGCGAGCTCACCGTGCAACCCTCGGCGAACTCCGGCGTCACGACCTGGCCGTCCACCGCGACAGCGAGCTGACCGGCCTCCTCGGGGTCGGTGGGTACCTGATCGGCCGCGAGCAGCTCCGGCTGCACCGAGCCGCCCGAGATGGTCACCGTCACCAGCACCTCCCCGGCGGTGACGTCCGCGCCCTCGGACGGCGAGGTGATGGTCACCTCGACGTCGTCGGCCAGGGGGAGGAAGTCCGGTGGCGGGTGCCAGGCGAGGGTGATGGGCCCGTAGAGCGCCACCGCAGCGATGGCCGCCACGGCGATCACCCCGTACGTCGAGGGGTTCGACGGGGCGAGGTCGAACGGGGTCAGCGCCGCGGCGACGAGCGCGAGCAGCGCCACGACCCCGGCGGGGAAGGCCCAGCCGACCCAGTCCGAGAGGAGGACCGATCCGAGCGGTGCCAGCGACGACGCGATGGCCACGCCGGCCAGGGGCAGCACGAGGTCGTCGCCCTGCTCCATCCGCACACGCCCGACGATGACCAGCGCCAGCACGACGAGCACGCCGAGCGCCGCGACCACCAACAGGGCCTGCCAGGTCGCGCCCTCGCCAGCGTGGGCGATGACGGGGGAGAGGGCGATCACGCCAGCGATCCCGGGTCGTCGTCGGACTCGATGTCGAGCGCGACCCGCGGGATGTCGAGCTCGCGGATGCGGTCGAGGACCGGCTGGTGGTCCGGGTGCTCGCGGTAGGCGGTCAGCGCGGCGGCGTCGGCGAGGCCCACCACGAGGCCGGTGATGGCCGGGTCGTTCACGTCCCGGCCGACGCGCAGGAACGCCACCCCGTCCAGCCCGACCAGGTCCTCGAGCTGACGCTCGAAGCCGCGCCGCACCTCATCGTCGTAGGTCCCGAGCTCGAAGCGGACGATGTGCCAGATCACGGGGGACTCCTCGGCGGTGCGCGCACGGGCGGTGGTCGGCCACGGGTGCCGGACGGCACCGACGGGTGGCCACGGGTCGGAGCGCGGGGCTCTGGCGTAGGATAGGCCCGTTCGGTCGCCCGCTCGTGCGACGTCCCCGGGTACCGAACCTCGCCGTCGCCCGCGCTCACGCGCCCGCGCCCGCGCACCGGCCCGTCCCCGTCAACCGAGGTACCCGTGCCCCTGCCCACACGTAGCCCGAACCCCGCGATCGGCCGGGTCGTCACGGCGATGATCACCCCGTTCACCGACGACGGGGCGCTCGACCTCGACGGCGCCCAGCGCGTCGCCGATCACCTCGTGACCTCCGGCACCGACACGGTGCTCGTCCACGGCACCACCGGTGAGTCGCCCACCCTGATCGGCGAGGAGCCGTGGGAGCTGCTGCGGGCGGTGCTCGAGGCCGTCGAGGGGCGCGCCACGGTGATGATGGGCAGCGGCTCGAACGACACCGCGACCGCGATCCGGTCGACCGAGCGCGCCACCGAGATGGGTGCTGACAGCCTCCTCGTGGTCACCCCGTACTACAACAAGCCCGACCAGCGTGGCCTCGACCGCCACTTCCGCACCGTCGCGGCTGCCACCCCGTTGCCGATCGTGCTCTACGACATCGCGTCGCGGACCGGTCGAGCCATCGAGGTGGACACCTTGGGTTCGCTCGCCGAGGTCGACAACATCGTGGGCGTCAAGGACGCCTCCGGTGACGGGGCCAAGCCCGGCGACGTCCTGAACGCCACGGCGGGCGCGCCCGGCGGTTTCGACATCTGGTCCGGCGCCGACGAGCTCAACCTCGCGATCCTGGCCTCCGGCGGCGTCGGCGTGGTGTCGGTCGCCGCCCACCTCGTCGGTCCCGAGCTCGCCGAGATGGTCGAGGTGTTCGCCGCGGACCCGTCACGGGCGCAGCAGCTGCACCTCGCCTGCCTGCCGCTGCACCGCTCGCTCTTCGCTGAGCCCTCCCCGGCTCCGCTGAAGGCCGCCATGGCCGCCCTCGGATTGCCGGCCGGACCGGTCCGCCTCCCGCTCGCCGAGGCTTCACCCGAGGTCGCCCAGGCGGTCCTCGACGCCCTCGCAGCGACCCGCACGTCCCTGTCCACCACACCGTCCACCCCCGGAGCACCCTCCTGATGGCGAAGTCCCCACCCGTACGCGTCAGCTTCCTCGGCGGTCTCGGCGAGATCGGCCGCAACATGGCCACCATCGAGATCGACGGCGAGATCGCGGTCGTCGACTGCGGCGTGCTGTTCCCCGACGCCGAACACCTCGGCGTCGACCTGATCCTGCCCGATTGGAACTGGATCAAACCGCGCGCAGGCGACGTCCGCGCCGTCTTCCTCACCCACGGCCACCTCGACCACATCGGCGCGCTGCCCTACCTGCTGCGTGACCTGCAGGAGGACCCGAAGGCCGACATCCCGGTGGTGTTCGGCACCCGCCTGACCATCGCGTTCGTCAACGCCATCCTCGAGGAGTGGCCGGATCTCGAGCGACCCGAGTTCGTCGAGGTCGAGCCGGGCGAGAGCGTCGAGGAGGGCCCCTTCAAGGCCGAGGTGGTGCAGGTCAGCCACTCCATCCCGGACGGGTGCGCCTACGCCTTCCGTACCCCGCACGGGATGATCGTCCACACCGGTGACTTCAAGCTCGACCAGACCCCGATCGACGGTCGCCCGACCGACCTGGCCCACTTCGCCCGGCTCGGGGACGAGGGCGTGGATCTGCTGCTCGCCGACTCCACCAACGCCGACCGTCCGGGCCACGTGCCGACCGAACGCACCGTCGGACGCGTGTTGCGCGAGGAGATCCAGCAGGCCACCGGCCTGGTCGTGGTGGCCTCCTTCGCCAGCCACGTCCACCGCATCCAGCAGGTGCTCGACGCGGCCCGTCAGGTCGGGCGGCGTCCGGTCTTCGTCGGACGCTCGATGGTCCGCAACATGGCCATCGCCGCCGAGCTCGGCTACCTCGAGGGTGATCTGACGGACCTGGTCGAGCTGCACGACGTCGACCGCTACGACCGTTCCGAGCTCATCGTCATCTCGACGGGTTCGCAGGGTGAGCCGTTCAGTGCGCTGTCGCTGCTGGCCTCCGGCGAGCACCGCCGGCTCGAGGTGGGAGAGGGCGACACGGTCATCCTCGCCAGCTCGCTCATCCCGGGCAACGAGCAGGCCGTGTTCCGCAACATCAACGGCCTCTACAAGCGTGGCGCTCGTGTCATCCACGGTGGCACCTCACCGGTGCACGTCTCCGGCCACGCCTCCCGTGACGAGCTGATCCTGTTCCACAACATCGTCGAGCCGGAGTATTTCGTCCCGGTCCACGGTGAGCACCGCCACATGTCGGCCCACCGCGACGTCGCCGAGGCCACCGGCTGCCTGCCCGAGCACATCATCGTGTGCGAGGACGGCGACAGCGTGCTGCTGCAGGACGGCAAGGTCACCCGCTCGGACGCGTACCCGACCAGCCACGTCTACATCGACGGTCTGCTGCCCGACGTCGGTCCGGCGGTGCTCCGTGACCGTCGCCGCATCGGTGAGGACGGCATCTGCTTCTGCGTGGTCACCATCGATCCGAACGACGGCCTCGTCGGTGAGCCGGTCGTCACCCAGAAGGGTGTGGTCTTCGCCGACAAGGCCGACGACCACCTCGAGGCGGCCAAGAAGGCGGTCGAGACCGAGCTGGCGGGGGTCGCCAAGGCGAAGTTCGACGACCCGCAGGCGATCTCGCGTCACGTCACCCAGGCGCTCGGTCGCCACTGGAAGTCGACCACCGGCCGACGCCCGTTCATCCTGCCGGTCGTCGTCGACCTCTAGGCCGCGACGGCCCTCGAGCGCCGCAGCCGCCGCGGCTGCGGCGCTACGAGACGGTGACGGTGCCCCGCATCGAGCTGTGGAAGTCGCAGGCGTACGGGTAGCTGCCCGGTTCGTCGAAGGTCACCTCGAAGGTGTCGCCGGCGGCGAGGGTGCCGGACTCGAAGCTGTCGTCGTCCGCGGTGACGGTGTGGGAGATCCGACCGTCGTGCACCCAGGTGACCGTGTCGCCTGCCGCGACGCTGAGCTCCACGGGTTCGAAGACGAAACCGTCATCATCGCGGAGGAGCACCTCGGTCCCCGCTGCCGGCTCCGCGGGTGTCTCCGGCTCGTCGGCTGGCTCCGGCTCCAGCTCCGCTGGGGTGTCGGGCTCGTCGGCTGCGTCGGGGACCGCGGGGGTCTCGGGCTCGCCGGTGGGCTCCGCGGGAGCGTCCGGTCCGTCGGCCGTCGCGTCCGCGGTGGCCTCCTGGTCCTCGACGGGGGCGCCGTCGTCGCTGCCGCAGCCGGCGAGGACGAGGGCACAGACGCCGGCGGTGATCCAGCGGGTCGCTCGGTGGGTCGTTGGGGCCGTCATGGTGGGCTCCTGGTCCGTAGCGGGGGTGGGGACGGTCACTCGACGCGTTCGGCGAAGACGATGGTGTTGTCGCGGTAGCTGCGCTCATCCCGGTCGAACTCACCCGAGCAGGTGATGAGGCGCAGCTCGGGGCCGGGCGTGCCGCCGTAGACGGCTTCGGTCGGGAAGTCGTCCTTCGGGTGCTGCTGGGTCTCGCGTACCTCGAAGACGACCGTCTCACCCTCGCCGTGCACCTCGATGCGGTCGCCTGGTTCGAGCTCGGCGATGTCGTAGAACACCGCTGGTCCGGACCGGTCGTCGACGTGGCCGGCGATGACCGCCGGTCCGACGCGACCTGGCTGCGGTCCTCGGTCGAACCAGCCGGTCTGGGCGAAGTCGCTCGGGACCTCCATGGTGCCATCGTCCTGGAGTCCGAGGTCGATCACGTCAGCGTCGACGTCGATGGCCGGGATGACGATCCGCTCGGGGTCGATGCCGTTCGGGTGCTCGCGGGCCTCGTGGTCGTGGCCGTCGCCGTGATCGTGGGGGCTCGCCAGCACCTCGGGGTCCATCGACAGCATCTGCTGCAACGTGGCGTCCGTGGTGCCGGGGCCACCGGTTGGTGACGGCACGTCGGCGTCGTCGTTCCCGGGGCGGTCGTGGTCAGCGTGCTCGTCCTCGGCGCTCGAGCTCGCGGCGCTGGTCGGCTGCGCGGGTTCGGAGCTCGTCGCGCACGAGGTGATGAGGGTCACGGAGGCGACGAGGACCAGCAGGGGACGGAGGCGGCGCACGGGTGCTCCTCGTGGTCTCGGTGCAACGGTGCTGCGGGGTCTGAGGTGGAACGGTGGTGCGGGGCGCCCCGGAGGACGCCCCGCACCGGGTGCTCAGGCGGTCACCTTGCGGCGACGGGCGGCGACGGTGCCGAGGGCAGCGAGGCCCAGGGCGCCGGCAGCGAAGGCGCCGCTGGTCGAACCCGAGTCGGCGGCGGTCCCGCCGGCGCCGGTGGCGACGCCACCCGAGGCCGAGGCGACCAGCTGGCCGCAGGCGGCCGGGACGGTGGCTTCGATGTCGAGCTCAGGGTCGAGCGAGCTCGGGGTCCCGAAGTCGCCGATCTCACCGGAGTCGTCGAGGTCAACCGCGTGGACGACGACGTGCAAGGAGCTGAGGTTGTCGGCCACGTCCTGCGGCAGCTCGAAGGTCCGTTCGTAGTCGAGCGTCCCCGAGGTCGGGAAGCGGTCGACGGCGAGACCGCTGTCGGCCGAGGTGTCACCCTCGGTGGTCAGCGAGACCGTGACACCGCCGTAGGCGGGGACGCCCTCGGCGACGCTGATGAGGCCGTCACCGTCCTCGTCAGCGGCGTCGAAGCCGGAGTCGCTCGGGTTGAGGGGACCACAGACGTTGTCGCCGCCCGGCTCGCCGTGGAGGTGCATGGCGTGCGGGAAGCCGTCGAAGAAGCCGTTGCCGTCGACGCGGACGGTCGCCTCGTTGCCGTCGACGGTGATCGTCGCCGTCCCGGAGGCGCCGCTGTCGTTGGCCTGGCTGAGGTCGGCGGTGAAGGTGGTCGGGGTCTGCGCGGAAGCGGACATGGGGAGAGCCAGCATGGCTCCCGTCGCTGCGAGGGTGATCAGGGACTTGCGCACGGTTCGGCTCCTGTAGGTGGGGTCGGGGTTGCAGTGTCTGGTTCGCTGGCTCGCCCCTGCGAGATTGGTCCGTCGCTGCGCAGCCACGTGGGCCGGTGGCGCCGGGTGGCTTCGAACGGTCCGGGTTCCGCGGGGAGAAGCGCCCTGGCCACGCGTGTAGTTCCACCCGCGTCGGTCGCCGCGTACCCTGGCACGGCGCCCTCCGGCCGGAGGGTGGTGCTCCCTGTCGGAGGTCCGCCGCGTGGCGACGACGACCAAGACGCCCTCGCGGGCCAAGCCAGGGTCGAGGTCCGGGTCGAAGCCCGGGACGAAGCCCAAGGCGAAGGCTGCGTCGAGCTCCGGATCGAGGTCCGGATCCTCGAAGGCTGCGGGGACACGGCCGGCGTCGACCAAGGGCACGCGCGCGCGGCCGGCCGGGGGTGGCAGCACCGGTCCGGGACCGGTGGGCCGCGCAGGTCGCGCGTTCGCCTCCCACCTCGGCGAACAGAAGCAGGATGTCATCGGCGTCTGCCTCATCCTGTTCGGTGTCCTCGCCGGGCTCGGTCTCTACGCGGGCGCCGGTGGACCGGTCGGGGACTTCCTCGAGGCGGTGGCCCGCGGCCTGCTCGGTGTGGCCGGCTACGTCGTACCGCCGCTGATCGTCTGGTTCGGCCTGCTCGTGGTCCTCGGCCGGCCGAGCCCCGAGATCGGCCGCATCGCGGTCGGTTCGGTGCTGCTCGGCCTCGGCTCCCTGAGCGGCTGGCACATGATCGCCGGATCGCCCGCCCCTGCCGACGGCATCTCCTCGCTGTGGCCGGCGTCGGGGCTGCTCGGCTGGGCCGTGGCCACCCCGCTGGTCGCCGCGCTCTCGGTCTGGGGAGCCGGTGCCGTGTGCGTCGCCCTGCTCTTCCTCGGCACCCTCATCGTGACCAAGACGCCCTTCTCGGCGGTGGTCGACTGGCTGCGGCCCGAACCTCACGAGCACGCCGAGCCGTCCGACCGCTCGCGCGCGAAGCGTGGTCCGGCGGCGGGTGATGACGATCCGAACGCCACACGCCGGATCGAGGATCGGGACGAGAACGACCGGGTCGGCACGCCCGTGCGGGCCACACTGTCGCGGCTGACCGGGGAGCAGCTGGCGATCGAGGACGACGCCGACGCCGACGCCGACGCGGGGGACGATGTCGACGGCCTCAGCGACGCCGACCGGGAAGCCGGCAAGACCCCGGACCCGCCGGTCACCCGCGCACGGATGCCCGTCGACCCCGCGACGCGGAAGGCCACGAAGGTCGCGCCGGTGCGCAGCTGGGCCGACTACAGCCTGCCCGGGCTCGATCTGCTGGCCGCCGGGCGGTCCATGGGGAAGGAATCGCGTCGCACGATCGAGGCGCAGGTCGAGGCGCTGCAGGAGACCTTCCGCCAGTTCAACATCGACGCCACGGTGGCCCGCTGGTCACGCGGACCGACGGTCACCCGCTTCGAGATCGAGCTCGGCCCGGGTGTGCAGGTCAAGAAGGTCGCCAACATGGGCGACGACATCGCCTACGCGCTCGCCGCACCGGACGTGCGCATCGTCGCCCCGATCCCGGGCAAGTCCGCGATCGGGATCGAGGTCCCGAACCGCCAGCGCGACCTCATCACCCTCGGCGACATCCTCCGTTCCGACGTGGCGGCCCGCGACCCGCACCCGCTCACCGTCGCGCTCGGCGTGGACATCGCCGGGAACCCCGCGATGGTCAACCTCGCCTCCATGCCGCACCTGCTCATCTCCGGTGCCACCGGGTCCGGGAAATCGGTGACGGTCAACGGGATGATCACCTCCATCATCATGCGCGCCCGGCCGGACCAGGTCCGCATGATCCTCATCGACCCCAAGCGGGTCGAGCTGGTGCCCTACGAGGGTGCGCCGCACCTGCTCACCCAGGTCGTCACCGACCCCCGCCGCGCCACGGACGCCGTCCAGTGGTGCGTCAAGGAGATGGAGCAGCGCTACGAGCTGCTCGCCACCCTCGGCTACCGCAACATCGACGGCTACAACGACGCCGTCGACGGGGGCGAGATCGAACCGCGCCCCGGTCCCGACGGCACGGTGATCGAGTCCGAGCGCCTCCCCTACATCCTCCTCGTCATCGACGAGCTCGCCGACCTGATGCTGGTCGCCCCGCGGGACGTCGAGGAGGCCATCTGCCGGATCGCCCAGAAGGCCCGCGCGGTCGGTATCCACATGGTCCTCGCCACCCAGCGGCCGTCGGTCGACGTCATCACCGGCCTGATCAAGGCCAACGTGCCGTCCCGCCTGGCGTTGGCGGTGTCGTCCCAGACCGACTCGCGCACGATCATCGACATGAACGGCGCCGAGAAGCTGGTCGGCAAGGGCGACATGCTCTTCCTGCCCGCCTCGCAGGGCAAGCCGTCACGTCTCCAGGGCTGTTGGGTCACCGAGCGCGAGGTCGAGGCTGCGGTCGGGTTCTGCAAGGCGCAACGCGAGGCCGAGTTCGAACCCGCGGTCACCAAGGATGGTGAGGCGGCGGCCCAGGTGGATGCGCAGCGTTCGGGCGACGACGACTCCGACGAAGCGTTGCTGCGCCGGGCTGCCGAGCAGGTCGTGGTCAGCGGGCTCGGGTCCACCTCGATGCTGCAGCGCAAGCTCCGGATCGGGTTCGCCCGCGCGGGCCGGCTCATGGACGAGCTCGAGGTGCTCGGCATCGTCGGACCGAACGAGGGCAGCAAGGCCCGTGACGTGATGTGGAGCCCCGAGGACCTCGACGACGCGATGTCGAGCGGTTCGCTCTAGTCGCCGCGAGACCAGCGGAGCGGGGCCGCTCCGTCGTTCAACGCCGACCGGGCGTGGCGCTCGTCAGCGCCAACCGGGTGTGGCGCTCGTCAGCGCCAACCGGGTGTGGCGCTCGTCAGCGCCAACGGAACTCGCCGGAGGCCTGGGGGCGCTCGCCCTTGAGCTGGCGCGCCGACGTGACCGCGGCCCCGACCGTGATGGCGCCGAGGAACCCGAGGACGAGCAGCCCGACCCGGTCGCGGGGGGTCTCGGCGACCTCGATCTTGCCGCCCTCCGCCTCCTCGGTCGCGCCCTCCTCCTCGATCGCGCCGCCATCCTCGGCGACGGGGTCCTCAGCGGCGAAAGCGGGGGCCGCCGACAGCGACAGCGCGATCGCTGACGCGGCGAGCAGCCGGCTGGCCCGCGCACGCAGCACGGGACGGGTGAGGGCGGGAGAGGTGTCCATGGGGGCGGAGAGTAGCTCCCCGGCCCCCGCGGCTCGTAACCAGCCGACACGGGATCGGGTGGTCGGGCGACCAGCGGACGAGCGCCGGTGGAGCCGCCCGGGGGGGCCGCGATGCGTGCGACGTCTCACCCGCGGTGCGGGGGCCAGCGGCCCGCTCTACCCTCGTGGTTCGAGCGACCCCCACGGCGCTGCACCCACACCTGGCGAGGTCCGTTGAGCACCGGCATCGGCGACACCCTCCGCGAAGCGCGCGAGGAGCAGGGCCGCACCTTCGAGGATGTGGCCCACGCGCTGCGTCTGCGTTCCGATCAGGTGCGCGCGCTCGAGGAGGAGCGCTTCGGGGACTTCGGTGGCGACGTCTACGCGCGCGGGTTCCTCAAGAGCTACGCGGTCGAGCTCGGCCTCGACCCCCAACCGTTGTTGGACACCTACCGCCGCGAGGTCTCGAGCGGCGACCCCATCGCGTCGGCGCCGTTGATCGCTCCCGGTGCCGGGGCCGCCGCCGGCACCCGGCGGAGCGCCCCCCCGGGCTGGATCGCGTGGGTGCTCGTCGCGGTGATCGTGCTCGCAGGGCTGGCGTTCGTCGGCCAGTTCGCCGGCAGCCGCGCCCCCGAGCAGGCCTCCTCCGAGCCGACCGAAGCGCCCGTGGCGCCCGCCGACGACGGGGATGGTGTGGACGCCGGTGCGCAGGAACCGGACCCCGAACCCGAGGAGCCAGCCGAGTCCGAGGAAGCGGCCGAGCCCACCTACGAGGGGGTCGAGCTGTTCCTCGCGCTCGAGGACGAGTCGTGGATGCGCGTGACGGTCGACGGCACCGTGGTCTTCGAGCAGGTCGCCGACGAGGGCGAGACCCTGCCGTTCTCCGGCGAGGAGAACGTGACGGTCCGGTTCGGCAACGCCGGCGGTGTGCGTGTGGAGTTCAACGGGGAGGACCTCGGGGCCCCGGGTGCCAGCGGCGACGTGGTCGAGGTGTCCTACACCCCCGACGGGCAGAGCGAGGCCTGAGCCCCGTGGATGCCGACGCGACGCTCCCCGTCGCGGTCTCGCCCACGGGCGGCACCGCGCCGCTGACCCGCGCCGCCGGGGCGAGCTCGGTGGCGATCGTCACGCTCGGCTGCGGCCGCAACGAGGTCGATTCCGACCAGCTCGCCGGCCTCTTCCACCGGGAGGGGGTCGACATCGTCGACGATCCGGCCACGGCCGACGTCGTGCTGGTCAACACCTGCACCTTCATCGCGCCCGCCAAGCAGGAGTCGATCGACACCGTCCTCGAAGCCTGCGACCTCAAGGGTGAGGGCACCGCTCGCGCCGTCCTCGTGGTCGGGTGCATGGCCGAGCGCTACCCGGACGAGCTGGCCGAGGCCATCCCCGAGGCGGACGCGATCGTCGGCTTCGACGGCTACGGCAGGCTCCCGCAGCTGGTCGACGACGTCCTGTCCGGCCGCCCCTACGAACGGGTGGCCGCCCGCGCACCGGCGCCCCAGGACGCGCCGCTGCGACGCGGGCTGCCCCTGCTGTCGATCACCCCGACGACCGCCGAGCCGCCGACCGAGACGGCCGTCGTCCCCGAGCTCGATCCGACGCTGGCGCTCGGGCTCGAGGCCACCGAGCTTCCGCCCGAGGCCGCCCGACCGACGGCGGACCCGCGCACGGCACAGGACGACCTCGACCGGGTCCCCGCGACCGGCCCGCGCTTCCCCGTCCGTCGCCACGACGGTCGGCCGTGGGCCTACCTCAAGCTCGCCTCGGGTTGCGACCGGCTCTGCACCTTCTGCGCCATCCCCTCGTTCCGTGGCCGGTTCCGGTCGCGACCGCTCGACGAGCTGGTCGCCGAGGCCTCGTGGCTGGTCGACCAGGGGGCGCGGGAGCTGGTGCTGGTCAGCGAGAACACCACCTCCTGGGGCAAGGACCTCGACGGCGGCCGCGACGGTCAGTCGGCGATGGTCGAGACCCTCGCCGACGTCGACGGCCTCGAACGCCTCCGGCTGATGTACCTGCAGCCCGCCGAGCTGACGGTGCCGCTGCTCGAGACCATCGCCGGGCACCCCAAGGTCGCCTCCTACTTCGACCTCTCGCTCCAGCACGTGTCGGGGCCCGTGGTCCGTCGGATGGCACGCAGCGGCGACCACGTCCGCTTCGGCGCGTTGATCGAGCGCATCCGGGACCTCGACCCCCACGCGGTCTTCCGCTCGAACTTCATCCTCGGGTTCCCGGGCGAGACCGAGCAGGACGTGCGCATCCTCGAGGACTTCCTCGTCGAACAGCAGCTCGACTGGGTCGGGTTGTTCGCCTACTCGCCCGAGGACGGCACCCCCGCCGAGCGGATGCCGGACCAGGTCGATCCCGCCGAGGCGGCCGACCGGGTCGAGCGGCTCGCTGAGCTGCAGGAGCGTGTGGCCGACGCGGCGGCACGTCGCTTCGTCGGCCGCGAGCTCGAGATCACCGTCGAGGAGCTGCATACGGACGAGGACGACGAGCTCGAACTGACCGTCGGGCGTTCGTACCGCGAAGCGCCCGACACCGACGGTGAGGTCCAGCTGGTCTCGCCCGAGGGGTTCGCCGTCGACCTACCCCTCGGCCGCACCGTCACGGCCGAGGTCGTCGACGCGGTGGGTGTCGATCTCGTGGCACGGGTGCACCGTGCCCGCGCCTGACGAGCAGCGGCGCTCGGACCCCGGCGCCGCGGCGTCTGCGGCTCCCGAGCCGCACTGGCTGAACCTGCCGAACGCGTTCACGTTCCTGCGCGCCATGCTGGTCCCGGTCATCCTGTGGTTGCTCGTCCGGGGCGCCGAGAGCGATGCGCTGCGGTGGTGGGCGTTCGGCACGTTCGTGTTCGCGGCCGCCACCGATTCGATCGACGGGTGGGTCGCGCGCCGGTTCGGCGGCATCACCCGGTGGGGCCAGCTCGCCGACCCGATCGCGGACAAGCTGCTGATCATCGGTTCCCTCGCCTCCCTCGCGTACGTCGGCGAACTGCCGTGGTGGGCGGTCGCGGTCATCGTCGCCCGCGAGTTCGCCGTGACGGTGCTCCGGATCAGCCTCGTCCGCCGGCTCGACCTCGTGATGGCGGCGAGCGTCTGGGGCAAGGCCAAGACGCTGACCCAGGTCGTCGCGGTCGGTGCCTACCTGTGGCCGTCGGTCAGCCCCACGGTGCGCGAACTGCTGCTACAGCTCGCGGTGGTGATGACCATCTGGTCCGGGATCGAGTACGCGTTCCGCGCCGGACGGCTCGTCAGAGGCCGGCGGGCCACGACATCGACAGGCGGAGGACCCACGTGAACCTCGACCCGGTGGACCCGGACGGGATCGCCCTGCAGCCCGCGGGCGTGCCGCTGCGCGCGGCGATCCTCTCGGTCGGCTCCGAGCTCCTCCTCGGCGACCTCACCGACACCAACGCGACCTGGGTGTCGCAGCGGATGCGTGAGCTCGGGATCGAGGTACGCCACCACCTCGCCGTCCGCGATCACCTCGACGAGTTCGTCGATGCGCTCCGGTGGCTCGGCGACCGGGTGCACGTGGTCCTGATCGGCGGTGGGCTCGGGCCGACCGCCGACGATCTCACCCGCGAGGCCGTGGCGGCGGCCGCCGAGGTCGAACTCGAGCACCGCGACGACCTCGAGGAGGCGATCGTCCAGCGCTTCGCGTCGATGGGCGCGCGCATGCCCCCGCAGAACCTCAAGCAGGCCCGTGTGCCGCGTGGGGCGCTGGCGTTCGAGCCGGTCGGCACGGCGCCAGGGTTCGCACTGACCATCCCCGGCACCGGGGCGACCCGCGTCTACGCCGTGCCTGGCGTGCCGTGGGAGCTGCGGGCCCTGTGGGACAAGGACATCGCCCCCGAGCTGCTCACCCTCGCCGGCGCCGGCGCCACCCTGACCCGCATCGTGCACGTGGTGGGCAAGGGCGAGTCGTCGGTGGCCGAGCTGGTCGAGCCGGTCGTCGCCGACCGCGATGGCGTCGAGCTGTCGTTCCTGGCCAAGAGCGAGGAGATCCAGGTCCGGCTCACGGTCACCGCCGACGACGCCGACACGGCCCGCGAGCGGTCGCAACCGCTCGTGCAGGAGGTCGTGGGCGCGCTCGGCTCCGCCGTCGCCGGCCTCGACGAGGAATCGCTCGAGGACGTGGTCGTGCGCCTGCTCGGTCAGACGGGCACCACGGCAGCCACCGCGGAGTCGGCGACCGCAGGTGCGATCTCGGCGCGGCTCGCCCGTGTCCCGGGGGCCTCACACGGGTTGCTCGGCGGGGTCGCGGTGTACGACACCGCCGCCAAACACCGGTTGCTCGGGATCGCGGAGGAGCTGCTCGAGGAGCACGGTGCCGTCAGCGGGCCGGTGACCGACGCGCTCGCGCGCGCGACGCGGGAGCGGTTCGGTGCCGACTGGGGCCTCGCGGTGACGGGGGTCGCCGGTCCGGGGACGCAGAACGGGCTCGAGATCGGCACGTGCTTCTGGGCGCTGACCCACCCGGACGGGCACACCGAGGTGCACCACCGCCGGCTCCCGGGGGACCGCGGGCAGGTCATCGCCCGGCTCGGGACGGCCAGCCTCGACCTCCTCCGACGTCGGCTGCTCGAGCGGTTGTGACCACGCAGCGGCTGTTCGTCGCACTGCCGATCCCGGCGCACGTCCGTGTGCTGGCCGAGGCGGCCGCAGCGCCAGCCCGCGAGCTGGCGCCGGAGCTCACCTGGACCCGTCCGGGAGGCTGGCACGTCACGCTCGCCTTCCTCGGCGAGGTGCCCGCGGAGGACGTCCGCGGTGTGGAGGCGGCCGTGGCCGACGCGGTCGCCGGGCGGGCACCGGTGCGCTGCGAGCTCGGCGCTGCCGGTCGGTTCGACCGGCGGGTGCTGTGGCTCGCGGTGCACGACCGGCCGGATGGTGCCGTCGCCGCGCTCGGGTCGACGGTGCAGCGTGGCCTGGCCGCCGCCGGCCTCCCCGTCACCGAGCGGGTCGTCCGCCCCCACCTCACCCTGGCCCGGGCGTCACGTGGCGGCGCCGCCATCGACGACCACGTGGTCGCCAGCGTCGCCCCCGTCGCCGCATCGTGGGAGGCCGGCGAGGTCGAGCTCGTCCGTGCGCACCTCGGTGACGGGCCGGCGCGTTACGAGCCGGTCGGGGCCTGGTCGCTGGTCGACGGCTGATCGGTCGCTCGCTGCTCGGACCCACCGTCGGGCCGGTCATCGGCCGGGTCGTCGGCCGGGTCGTCGGCAGCGGACGCCTCGCTCGTGGAGCTCGGTGCACGGGGGACCGGCGGCGGCAGGGGGTCGCCCGAGGCGCGCAGGTCGGCCACCAGCTCCCACACGCGGTCGAAGACGCGCATCGCCTGCTGCGCGTCGTAGAGGGCACCGTGGGCCTGGTCCTTGTCGTGCGCGATCCCGAGCGCGGCGCAGGTCTTGGCCAAGCTGCGGGGCGTCTCGGGCCCCGGTGCGATGAACGGCAGCGCCAGCGTCTCGACGTCCAGCAGGTGGTGGTCCCAGGTCACCTCGACCCCGAGCTTGTGGCAGGCGAGCTCGAGGTGGTGGGCGTCGAAATCCGGGACCGCCCCGACGAGCACGGCACCCTCGGCGTGCTCGAGGAACTCGGTGAGCCACACCTTCGCCGGGGTCTTGTCCTGGGGGGCGATGCGTTCGTCGTAGTGGGTCAGCTCGAGCGCGTCGTCGTCGGCGCCGTCGGTGGTGTGGACCGGGAAGTACCGTCGCTCCTCCTGGTGGCCATCCTCGAACCGGACGATCCAGGCGACCTCGGTGAGCTCGTGGCGACGGTGGTCGAGCCCGGTGGCCTCGGTGTCGATGAACACGAACCTGGTGCCCTGCAGCGCATCGCTGGACCCGGGGGCGGATCCGTCCGCACCGGGTGTCGGTCCGTCCGCCGGTGGGACGCTGGCGTCGGTCTGAGGGTCGCTGGACACGGGCGCTCCACGGTCGGGTGAGCTCGACGTTCGACGCTAGCGAACCGGACGGACACGCCCGCGTGGGCCGAGGCGGGACCACGTGCTCGCTCGACGAACACGTGTTCGGTACGGTTGTCCCCAGCCGAGGGACCACGTTCCGCGGCCGTGTCCCACCACCGTCGTACGGTGCCCCACACCGCTCCGGGTGGCGCGCTCGTCACCGCCCGACCACCCACCAGACGATCAAGGAAGCGCCGTGGATCGCGACAAGGCTCTCGACCTCGCCCTCGCCAACATCGAGAAGCAGTTCGGCAAGGGCTCGCTGATGAAGCTCGGCGATGCGGCCGCGATCAACATCGCCGCCATCCCGACCGGCGCGCTCTCGCTCGACCTCGCGCTCGGCATCGGTGGCATCCCGCGCGGCCGCGTCATCGAGGTGTACGGACCGGAGAGCAGCGGCAAGTGCCTCACCGCAGGTACGTACGTCTGGACCGACCACGGCCTCGAGACGGTCGAAGAGCTGTTCGCCCGCGTGGATCAGCCGGTCAGCTGCACCAGCCGGGTCACCGATGTGTCCAGCTACGGCATCCGCCTCGTCAACGAGGAGGCACAGCTCGAGACGATGGCTGGCGTCACGCACAACAACCGCAAGCCCGTCACCCGGGTCGTGCTCGACTCCGGTCGGCACGTGGAGGCGACGGCCAACCATCCGCTCCGGGTGCTCAACGAACGGGGCCGCATCGTCTGGCGGCGCGTGGCGGAGTTGGCAGAGGGTGACGTCCTGGTGTCGGCGCTCTTCGGGGCCGAGACCGCGAACGGCGCCGGGGCGCTCTCCGAGGACGAGGCCGTCCTGCTCGGTTACCTCGTCGCCGAGGGCACGCTGGGGGAGAGCAACCGCAACTCGATCACGTTCACCAACGCTCACGACCCGGACGTGCTCGAGGAGTACCTCCAGCTCGTCGAACACGTCCTCGACGTTCCGGCGGAGCGGGTACGCACCTACGCCGGCAAGGACCACCGCATCCACGACACCGCGGCGCGACGGCAGCTCGCCGACGACTACGGCCTGGCCTACACCGGGTCCGCCGCCAAGGAGGTGCCGCACGGGGTCCGGACCAGCGGTGCCAAGATCCAGCGGGCCTTCCTGTCGGCGCTGTACGAGGGCGACGGCTGGATCGAAGCCGGGCCGGGGATCGGGCTCACCAGCGCGTCACGCACCCTCGCCGAGCAGGTCCAGTTGCTCCTCTACGGGCTCGGCATCCCCGCGACGCTGCGGACGCGCCACAACGACGAACTCGACCACGACTACCACACCGTGCTCATCGGTTCGGGTGCTGTGGACCGGTTCCTGGAGCAGGTCGGCTTCCGCTCCGCTCGTCGTGCAGGCCAGGTAGCGCGGCACCTGGCCGACACGCCGGACACCACGCCGGCTTCACGCCACGAGCACCTGCCGCACCTGACCGATCTCCTCGTCGATCTGCGCGATGCCCTCGGAGGCGACCGTGAGCTCGATCGGCTGATCCACGACCTGCGTCGCAGCGACCTGACCGGCCGTGAGAACGGGTCGATCGACTGCTCGCCACGCCGTCTGCTGGCCGTGCTGGACTGGATCGAGGGGAAGCACGTCCCCGCCAGCGCGCGACCGCTGGTCGCCCAGCTCCACGAGCTCGCGGCGCGACCCCTGACCTTCGAGCGGATCACCGCCATCGAGGACGCGGGGACGCAGCCGACCTTCGACGTGGTCGTCCCCGGGACGCACAGCTTCCTCGCCAACGGGGTGCTGTCGCACAACACCACCGTCGCCCTCCACGCGGTGGCCGAGTGCCAGAAGCAGGGCGGTATCGCGGCGTTCATCGACGCCGAACACGCGCTCGACCCCCAGTACGCCCGCGCTCTCGGGGTCGACATCAACGAGCTGCTGGTCTCGCAGCCGGACACCGGTGAACAGGCGCTCGAGATCGCCTCGATGCTGATCCGGTCCTCGGCGGTCGACCTCATCGTCGTCGACTCGGTCGCGGCCCTGACGCCGAAGGCCGAGATCGAGGGCGACATGGGCGACAGCCACGTCGGTCTCCAGGCCCGCCTGATGTCCCAGGCGCTGCGCAAGATCGCCGGCGACCTGCACCGCTCGGACACCGCCATCATCTTCATCAACCAGCTGCGCGAGAAGATCGGGGTGATGTTCGGTTGCTTCTCCTACGACACGCGGGTGACGCTCGCCGACGGCACGCAGGAGAAGATCGGCAAGATCGTCAACCAGAAGCTCCCGGTGGAGGTGCTCTCCTACGACATCACGCGGGACGAGTTCGTCTCACGCAAGGTCGTGAACTGGTTCGACAACGGGCCCACCGACGAGTTCCTGAAGTTCACCGTCGCCCGCGGTAGTGGCAACGGTCGCTCTCAGTTCAGCGTCACGGCGAACCACCTGATCTCCACGCCGTACGGCTGGGTCCACGCCGGTGACCTCGAGGTGGGTCAGACCGTCCTTCAGCGGGTTCAACACCGCCTCTCGGCCTACCAGTGGGACGTGCTCCTCGGGGGGCTGATGGGGGACGGCGCGCTGTCGCCATCGCGCAGCGGGCACGGTGCTCGCTACCGGTTCGGTCACGGCGTGGAGCAAGCCGGCTACGCCGACTGGAAGGGGTCGCACTTCACCAACCTGTCGGTGAGTCGCTCGACGAACCAGAAGGGCGCCGTCTTCCACGACGTACAGCCGCTACCTGAGCTCGCTGAGCTACGAGATGCCGTCTACTTCGCTGGTACCAAGGTCCTGAGCTGGGACTACCTCAAGCGTTTGTCGGCCAGGTCGATCGCGATCTGGTACCAGGATGATGGCTCGTTCGAGCTGCGTTCGAAAGGTTTGCAGGAACGCACTCGCGGTGGCAGCGGGCGAAGCGAGATCTGCGTCCAGGCGTTCGATCCTGGTTCGCGTCAACGGCTCCGGGACCACCTCGCCGACACCTTCGAACTCCACGCGAACCTCACGGAGCGTGGCGGCAACGCCTACCTGGTGTTCCCGACCGCCGAGACGGCGAAGCTCCACGAGTTGGTCGCTCCCTACGTCCACCCGTCGATGGCGTACAAGCTCCTGCCCCGGTTCCAGGGACAGTTCGACGACGTGCCGGTCTTCGAGGAGCCGCGGGACGTCGCCGTG
This sequence comes from Nitriliruptor sp., assembly GCA_040882055.1. Lineage (GTDB taxonomy): Bacteria > Actinomycetota > Nitriliruptoria > Nitriliruptorales > Nitriliruptoraceae > Nitriliruptor. The sequence goes on along the minus strand of JBBECA010000051.1, from coordinate 39,163 downwards.
CCGATGCCGATCGTGGACATCGCCCGCAAGGCGCCGAACGGCCGGCACACCCACCGTTTCGATATCGAGATCGAGGGCACGCACAGTTACCTCGCCGACGGTGTCGTCGTGCACAACTCACCTGAAACCACCCCGGGTGGGCGTGCGCTGAAGTTCTACTCCTCGGTCCGGCTCGACGTGCGCCGCATCGAGACCCTGAAGGACGGCACCGACGCGGTCGGCAACCGCGTCCGGGTCAAGGTCGTCAAGAACAAGGTCGCGCCGCCGTTCCGGCAGGCCGAGTTCGACATCATCTACGGCGAGGGCATCTCCAAGCAGGGCTCGCTCATCGACGTCGGTGTCGAGGAGGGCATCATCCGCAAGGCGGGTGCTTGGTACACCTACGACGGCGAACAGCTCGGGCAGGGCAAGGAGAACGCCCGCACGTTCCTCAAGGAGCACGAGGACGTCGCCCTCGAGATCGAGAAGAAGGTCAAGGAGAAGCTCGGGCTCTCGCCACTGGCCGCGACCGAGCACCCCGTCGAGGACGGCCCCGACGACGGCTTCGAGCTCGGCTGACCCTGCTTTTGTTCCGGGCCGGGTTGGATCCCGGCCCCACTCGCCCCGACGACCGAGGAGACCACCGTGCCTCGTGACGCCGAAGCCTGGCTCGCCGAGCGGGGGATCGAGCGGGAGCCGATCCGCGTGTCCCCGCCACCCGCTCCCGGCCGGGAGGCCGAGCGGCCGGGGGGCGCCGCACCTACGAACGACGCGCCGGACCGGACCGATGTGTCGCAGCGCGAGGCACAGCAGCTGGCTCGGGCCGCCTCCGCGGAGGCGGAGCGACGCGCCGCCGAGGCCGCGGCGACCCGCCCGCCGGCCGAGGCATCCCTGGCCGACGACGTCTCCGAGGGCCTCGCATTCGTGCGACGTTCGACGGCGAACGCCCCGCAGTCGGTCGGCCGCCTCCGCCGCAAGCTCGCCGAGCGGGACACCCCGCCCGCGGCGGTCGATCTCATCATCGAACGGGCCCACGCCGAACGGCTCGTCGACGATCTCGCGATGGCGACCGCGCTCGTCGAGGAGCGCCGCGCCAAGGGGCACGCACCGACGCGGCTGCGCAAGGATCTGCACGCACGCGGTTTCGACCGTGACACCGTCGACCAGGTGCTCGCACCCGTCGAGGCCGAGGACCAGGAGGCAGCAGCGTTCGCCGTCGCTCGCGACAAGGCCGACCGGCTCACCGGCGTCGAGCCCGACGCCGCGTACCGGCGCACCGTCGGCCACGTCGCCCGGCGCGGGTACCCCGAGGGTCTGGCCCGGAAGGTCGCCCGCATGGCCGTCGACGTCAGCCGCGACCCCGCCCGCGCCGCCGAACGCTGACGATCCTCGGGGCCGGGCACGAGCCGGCCCCGAGCTGTCTCGGTACGCCCTCGACCGCTCCGGGGGCCGTCAGCTCCGGGCGCGGGTCCGCTCGCCACGCACGAGGCGGGCACGCTGCGGGCCGAGCGTGGCCACCGGGTCGCGGGCCGACTGGAACCCCGCCCGGTACACGGCCCACCGGGTGCAGACGCTCCCGGCGAGCAGCAGCGCCGAACCCGCCACCGTCACCCCCCGGCGGCGCCCACCGCCGACGGCGACGAGCGCGGCCCCGGTCGTGGTCACTGCGCGCGCCGCGCGGTGGAAGCGTCCGGCCTCCTCGCGTCCGTAGACCTCCCCGATCGGACCGAGGTGACGTCGCATCGCGGTGTCCACCGTCAGCTCGAGCGCCGCTCCGAGCACCGCGGCCCGTCGGGCCGGCCTCGAGCCCTCCGGTGAGGTGACCAGCGTCGCGGCCGCACCCGCAGCCGCCAGCCCCGAGGCGGCGAACAGCGGGGGGAGGTGTCGCCGCGCCTCGTGCCACACCGGGATCGAGGTGTCCGCCACCAACGCGCCCGTGTAGACGGTCATGCCGGCACCGAGCCCCGCCGCGACGACGTCGCACGCGTCCTGGAGGGGCGGCAGCCGATCGAGCGCACGCAGCCCGCTGGCCGCGCCGGCCACCCCGGAGTACGACGCGAGGATCCAGCTGCCGACGCTCATCACCGACGTCGGTTTGAAGACCCGGAGCATGTTGAGGAACCGCGTCGGACGGCCGAGGTCGGCGATCAGCAGCGGGGGGCTGACGGCGACACCGGCTGCCGCCACCCACCGGGCCCGGTCGGCGAGTTCGTGGTGCCCGGCCAGCTTCGCTCCGAGGACGAGCACCGACGATGCGCCCGCCATCCCTCCGGCGAACAGGTACCAGGGGACCTCCCAGGTCCAGGCCGGCTCCTTGATCACCGGGCGGCCGTGGTAGGTCGGCACCGCGATGGTGGTGCCGTCCGCGTCGGTGTAGACGCGCTGCTCGGTGCCGCCGGCGGCGCCGGTCGGACCGGCGGTGGGAGCCGCGTGCGCGGTGCTCATCGACGCCCCCCGGTGGCGAACGCCACGGCGACCGCGGCGGCCAACCCGAGCGCGGCGGCGCCCGCCGACCCCCAGATCTGCCGCAGGTTCCGGGTCGGCGTGACGGGGTCCGGCGGCAGCCCGTAGACCTCGGGGTCGTCGAGCAGCAGGAAGAAGGCGCCGTTGCCGCCGACACCCGAGTCGGGGTCGGCCCCGTAGAGCTGGACCCCCGGCACCCCCGCGGCGATGAGGTCCTCGGCCCGCACCTCGGCCCGCGCGCGGAGCTCGTCGAGGGGACCGAACTGGATCGAGTCGGTCGGGCACGCCTGCGCGCACGCCGGCTGCTGTTCGCCGCGCATCCGGTCGTAACACATCGTGCACTTGAAGGCCCCGCCACCGCCGTGCTGGCCGGGGGAGCGGCGCTCGATGACCCCGTACGGACAGGCCGTGACGCAGTACCCACAGCCGTTGCACACCTCGTCCTGGACGACCACCGTGGAGAACTCGGTGTAGAAGATCGCACCGGTCGGACACACCTCGAGGCAGGCCGCTTCGGTGCAGTGCTTGCACACGTCCGAGCTCATCAGCCACCGGAAGTCGGTGACGCCCGGTGCGGCCAGCTCGGCGCCACCGAAGTTCGGGACCTCCCGCTGCTCCTCGCTGCCGTGTGCACCGGGGGGCAGGCCCGGGTCCTCACCGAACCACTCGAGCCCGACACGACCGCTGACCTCGGCATCCCCGTCGACGCCTGCACCGCCGCTGGCGGGCACGTGCCCCGCCGGCTGCTCGATGAAGGCCACGTGACGCCACGAATCGGCGCCGAGCGCGCCGGTGTTGTCCATCGAGTGGCCCGTGAAACCCGACTCCTCACGGGCCGGGACCTGGTTCCACTCCTTGCACGCGACCTCGCACGCCTTGCACCCGATGCACACCGAGGTGTCGGTGAAGAACCCGAAACGCGTCCCGGCGCTGCCCTGGACCGGGCCGCCGGGGTGGTTGAGCAGGTCGCTGTCGTGGCTCGAGTGGGTCACTCAACGACCTCCGTCGCGGGCTGCGGTGAGCCGCCGTTCGTGGCGTACCGCCTCGGGTTCGGTGGCGTGTCGGGCGACCAGCCGGCGGAGCCCCGCGTCGCGGGGGCGGCGGCCAGCCACGATGTCACACGTGGTCCCCTTGACCTCCTGGATGTGCACGTTCGGGTCCATCGCGATCGCGTAGAGGTCGTTGGCCGCGTCGCCCGACGCCGTCCCGTTCGGGCCCCAGTGGTAGGGCAACCCGACCTGGTGGATGGCCCGTCCGCCGACACGCAGCGGGGCGATCCGCTCGGTGATCATCACGCGCGCTTCGATCGCGGAGCGGGCGCTGATGATCGTCGCCCACCCGCCGTGCACCAGCCCGCGTTCGGCGGCCAGGGCGGGGTGGACCTCGACGAACATCTCACGTGCCAGCTCCGCGAGCCGGGTGCCGAAGCGGCTCATGCCGCCGGCGGTGTGGTGCTCGGCGATGCGGTAGCTGGTCGACACCAGCGGGTAGGCGTCCGCACCCGGGGCGTCGCCCACGGGGTGGTGCGGGTTGTGCTCGTGCGGCAGCAGTTCGGCGAGCGGGTTCGAGCGCACCGGGTGGAGGAGGTTGTCGACCGGCGATTCGACCGGCTCGAGGTGCATCGGCAGCGGCCCGTCGAGCAGACCGGCTGGGGCCCACAGCCACGCCTTGCCGTCGGCCTGCATCAGGAACGGGTCGTCACCGTTCAGCGCACCGACGCCGGTGGCGTCCGCGGGCGCCTGGTGGTCGGGACGCATGGTCGGCGCGAAGTCGGGGGTGTCGAACCCGGTCCAGCGTTCCGCCTCCTCGTCCCACCACACGTAGCGCTTCCGGTCGGACCAGGGTGCGCCGGCGGGGTCGGCAGATGCGCGGTTGTAGAGCATCCGGCGGTCGTTGGGCCAGGCCCACCCCCACTCCTTGGCCGCCGGCCCCATCTCGGTCCACGCCGTCCTGCGTGCGGTCTGGTTGATCCCATCGGCGTAGGCGCCGGCGTAGATCCAGCACCCGCACGAGGTGGAACCGTCGGCCTCGAGGTCGTTGAAGGTCGCGAGCGGGCGGCCGTCGGCGTCGTAACCGTTGATCTCGCGGAGCACCGCGTCCGCCGACGGTTCACCGTGGGGGCCGTGGGTCGGGTAGTCCCAGGTGAGGTGGTGCAGCGGGAGATCACGTTCGGCCGGTGTCCCGCCGGCGCGGGCCAGCAGCTTGGTGCGGATCCGCACACCGAGGTGGTAGGCGAACCACAGGTCGCTCCGGGCATCACCCGCCGGCTCGACCGCCGCGTGGTGCCACTGCAACAGCCGCTGGGTGTTGGTGAAGGTCCCGTCCTTCTCCACGTGCGCGGCGGCGGGCAGGAAGAACACCTCGGTCCCGACGTCCTCGGGCACCAGTTCGCCCGACTCGACCTCGGGGCCGTCCTTCCAGAACGTGGCGCTCTCGATCATCGACAGGTCACGGACCACCAACCACTCGAGCGAGGCGTAGGCCAGGCGGTGCAGCCGTGAGTTCGCCGACCCCACGGCCGGGTTCTGCCCGAAGAGCATGTAGCCCTTCACCTTCCCCGTGAACATGTCGATCGTGGTCGGGTAGACCGAGTGGTCGCCGGTGATGCGCGGTAGGTAGCCGAAGCCGAGGTCGTCGCGCTCGAGCGCGTGCTCGCCCCACCACGCTCGGAGCAGGCTGACGAGGAAGCTGCGTCCCTGCGACCAGTAGCCCTTCGCGGCGGTCGTCCGCCGCTCGTAGTCGTCGAGGGTGTCGTGGTCCCCGGCTGACGGCATCGGGAGGTAGCCGGGCAACAGGTCGTAGAGCGTCGGGATGTCGGTCGACCCCTGGATGCTGGCGTGGCCGCGGAGCGCGAGGATCCCACCGCCCGGCCGGCCGATGTTGCCGAGCAGGAGCTGGAGGATCGACGCCGCCCGGATGTACTGGACCCCGACGCTGTGCTGGGTCCACCCCACCGAGTACACGAACGCCGAGGTGCGTTCGCGGCCGGAGTTCTCGCACAGCGACCGGGCGACCGTGAGGAACTGTTCCTCGGTGATGCCGCAGGTGTCGGCGACGACGTCCGGGGTGTACCGCGCGTAGTGGCGCGTGAGCAGCTGGTAGACGCACCGCGGGTGCTGGAGGGTCGGGTCGGTCTCGATCGCGTTGACGTTGCGGATCGATCCTCCCTCGAAGGCCTGGCCGCCCTCCTCGGCGTCGTCGGCGGTGGCACCGCGGTGGGGATCGTCGCCCTCGACGCGGTTGTGGCGGTCGCCTGCTGCGGCGTGGGCGTCCGGCGCATCCCCTTCGTACCGCCACGTGGTGCTGTCGTAACCGCTCTCCGGGTCCCACCCGCTGAAGTAGCCGGCGGCGTCGTCGGGCAGCTCGACCCCTTCGGCGATGATGTGCGAGGCGTTGGTGTAGGCCACCACGTACTCGCGGAGGTCAGCCTCCTGGGCGAGGACGTAGCGGATCAGGCCGCCGAGGAAGGCGATGTCGGTCCCCGGTCGGATCGGCACGAACGCGTCCGCGACGGCGCTGGTCCGGGTGAACCGCGGGTCGACGTGGACGATCTCGGCGCCCCGCTCCTTGGCCTCCATGACCCACTGGAACGCGACCGGGTGGTTCTCGGCCATGTTCGAGCCCATCAGGACGATGCAGTCGCTGTTGACCAGATCCTGGGGGTAGGTGGTCGCGCCGCCGCGACCGAAGCTGGTCCCGAGACCCGGGACCGTGGAGCTGTGTCATATCCGGGCTTGGTTCTCGATCTGCACCGCGCCGAGCGCCGTGAACAGCTTCTTGAGCAGGTAGTTCTCCTCGTTGTCGAGCGCCGCGCCGCCGAGGCTGCCGAAGCCCATCGTCCGGTTGAGCGGCGAACCGTGCTCGTCGTGCGCCTCCCACCCGGTGTCACGCGCGTCGATCACCCGGTCGGCGATCATGTCCATCGCGGTGTCGAGGTCGAGGTCCTCCCAGTCGCGCCCGCCCGGCCGGCGGTAGCGGACCTGCAGCTCGCGGGCGGGCCCCGTCACCATCTCCCGCGTCGAGGAACCGCGCGGACACAGCCGCCCCCGCGAGATCGGGCTGTCGGGGTCACCCTCGATGTGGGTGATCTCGCCGTCCTGCACGAAGACGCGCTGCCCACACCCGACCGCGCAGAAGGGGCAGATCGAGGCCACCACCTCGTCGGCCTCGTCGGTCCGCGGCGTCGTCCCTTCGGTGGCAGCCGAGCGGACGGCGGCGCCGAGGCCACGCCGGTCGTCGCCGGTCAGCTGGCGGAGGACGGGCCAGGACCGCCCCGAACCGACGCCGGGGAAGAGGGGGAGCAGGTCGCGGGGTCCCATCACCGTTCGACCTTACGTGACGTCGGGTCGGTGCGGGGCTCCGGACGAGGTTCCTCGCGACGAGGGCGGTCCCGGCGACGACGGTCCTCGCGGTCGCGGAGCTCGCGTTCGGAGGTGTCGAGCCAGGAGGTGAACCGGCGGAGCGCGACCACGGCGTACACGAAGCTCGGGGGGACCCACATCAACGCACCGGCCAGCTGCTGGTCCTCGAGGGCGGTGAGCCCACCGCTGCCGACGTAGACCTCGTACACCGACCGGCTCGCGAAGGTCAGCAGGGCGCCGAGGACCCCGCCGGTGGCGATGAGCGCCGCCAGGCACAGCGTCGCCAGGGCTTGGCTGCGTCGGCTGCGCCGGGCCGTGGCGACGATCTCGATCCACACCCACACCGCCGTGCCGAGGAAGGCGAGGTGTTCGACGGCGTGGACCACGGGGTTCCGGACGGCGAGGTCGTAGAGCCAGGGGGCGTGCCACAGCCAGGTCACCACGATGTGCAGCGCGGTCGCGATCACGATGACCGGGGGGTCGCCGACGCGTCGACGTGCCCGGCGCGAGCGCCTCGACCAGTGCGCCAGTCGCGTGCGCGTCCCGGGGGACAGGGCCTGGCGGAGGGTCGAGACCGGGGAGCCGAGGGCGAGCAGCGGCGCCGCGACGACGGTGAGCAGCAGGTGCTGGATCATGTGCACCCAGAGCAGCTCGTCGCTGCCGGCGGGCAGCGGGCCGGCGACCGAGACCAGCGTGACCGCGACACCGCCGACGAAGGCGACGGTCCGTCGCGGCATCGGCGTGACCCGGCGCCGCGCGCCGCGCAGGTACCACATGCTCACCCCGATCAGGCCGGCCACGGCCGCGGGATCGACCGCGAACCGCGTCCACCAGGGGGCGTTCACCACCGGACCCCGGGGCTCGGCAGCGCACGGCCTGGCAGCGCGCGGCGCGGCAGCCCACGGATCAGGCGCACGCGGTTCAGAAGCACGGGTTCAGGATCACGGCCGGGATGCCTTCGTAGAGGGTCACGGCGCCGAAGAAGATCGCCAGCAGGATGCCGATCCACCCGAGGTAGATGTCGCGCCGCGCGGTGGGGTCCTGTGCGGGATCGGCCAGGCGGGCGCCACGCAGGACCTGCACGGCCGACAACCACGCCCGGCCACACAGCGCGACCGTGACGATCGTCACCAGGTGCAGCGGCCACGTCGCCTGCCACTCGCAGGCACGGGGGACGAGCCAGTAGGTCAGGCCGAGGTGGGTCGCCCACCAGACCGGCCCGCCGATCAGCGCATCGATCCGGCGCACGTCGGTGCGGTGGTCCGCGCGCGGGGTGACGGTCAGGCTCACGCCACCACCCCCGGATCGGGGAGCAGGTGGGCGACGGCGAGGCACACCGCGACCGCACCCACGGTCCACCACAGGTACAGCACGGTGATGTCGGCTTCGAGCATCCGGCCCGCGTCCACGACGCCCACCAGTCGCTGGACGAGGAGCGCACCGACCATGAGCAGCCCGAGCGCGACGAAGAAGGCGGCGACCGCGGTGTTGACGATGTAGATCGACGCGTACGCGTGGTCGCTCCAGGTGAAGTCCGTCCCGACGAGGTCCCGTGCGAGCACGACGATCGAGCCCAGCAGCAACCCCCCGGCGACCATGAGCAGCAGCGACGGCACGGGCCGGCGGTCACGTCGGAGCTCGAGGTTCGCGACGGTGGCGGCAGCCGCGCCGGCGGCTGCCAGCACCGTGCCGAACACCGCGGGCCAGGATCCGGGTCGGACCAGCGGCTCCGGGGGCCAGGCGTCCTGACCCGTGTGGAGGTAGAGCCCGGCAGCGGCGAGACCCGCGAGGGCGGTCGAGAGGACCACCAGGAGCAGGACCGCTCCCCACATGCCCATGGTGAGACCCCGTGGGCGGTCGGTGACCGCGTGCGCCGTCCGTGACCTGTGCACGCTCACGAGTTGGCCTCCATCGTCATCACTCCACCCCCGGCCACAGCCACGTCGCGCTGGCGGCGATGATCGCGCCGAGGCCGACGAACCCCAGCGCGAACGAGTTCACGAGGACGCCCACCAGCCCGATGGCGATGAAGATCGCGGTCCAGAGCGGCCACAGCGAGTGACCCGGCAGGGTGACGATGTGGTCGGGCTCGGCGTCGAGCCCCGTCGTGGCGATGGTCTCGCGCAGGCGATCGACCGGATCGTCGAGGCGGCGCTGCCAGTCTGGCGTCTCGTGGGGCGGATCGGGTCGGGTCCGTCCTGATGTCGACACGTGATCGCGTCCGAGCACCGACAGCTCGTCCCAGAGGGGCTCGGGCGACGCGACCTGCATCGTGCCGACGAAGTTGTAGTTGGGCGCGGGTGAGCTGGTCGCCCACTCGAGGGTGTCGCCGCCCCACGGGTCGTCGGGAGCGGTCACGCCGCCGGGCCAGTTCGCCCGGATCATGTTGATGGCGAACAGCAGCATCCCGATCCCCATCACGAACGAACCGAGCGAGGAGACGAGGTTCAGCCCGTCCCAGCCGAGCCCCTCCTCGTAGGTCCAGATGCGGCGCGGCATGCCGAACAGGCCGAGCCAGTGCTGCGGCATGAAGGCGACGTTGAACCCGACGAAGATCAGGACGAAGGCGACCTTGCCGAGCGCTTCGCTCATGATGCGACCGGTGAGCTTCGGCATCCAGTGGTGGAGCGCGCCGAGGATCGGCAGGAGCGACCCGCCGACGAGCACGTAGTGGAAGTGGGCCACGACGAAGTAGGTGTCGTGGGCCTGCCAGTCGAAGGGCACCATCGCGACCATCACGCCGGTGATCCCGCCGGCGACGAACACGAACACGAACCCGGCGACGTAGAGCATCGAGCTGCTCCACCGGATGCGTCCCCACCACATCGTGCCGATGAACGACATGATGATCACGCCGGTCGGGATCGCGATCATGAAGCTGGCAGCGGTGAACAACGAGGTCGCCAGCAGCGGGATCCCCGTGGCGTACATGTGGTGGACCCACAGCCCGAACGACAGGATCGCGATCGCCACCAGCGAGGCGATGACCGCCGTGCGGCCGGCCATCCGGCGCCGCGCCGCCACGGTCACGATCGAGGCGGCCATCCCGAGCGCGGGGATGAGCTGGATGTAGACCTCGGGGTGTCCGAACCACCAGAACAGGTGCTGCCACAGCAGCGGGTCGCCACCCATCGTCGCGTCGTAGAAGACCGTGCCGATCTTGCGGTCGAGCTCGAGCAGGATCGTGCCGGCCACCAGCGGCGGGAAGGCGAACAGGATCATCACGCTGACGATCAGCGAGGACCACACGAAGATCGGGATGCGCCCCACCGACATCCCGCTGGCACGGAAACGCAGCACGAGCACCACGACCTCGATGGAGGCGGCGATGCCGGAGATCTCCAGCATCGTGACGCCGAGGAGCCAGAAGTCGAGGTTGGCGCCAGGGGCGAAATCGGGGCCGGTGAGCGGGACGTAGGCGAACCACCCGCTATCGGGAACGGCGCCGGCCACGAAGCTCGAGAGCAGGAAGATCCCGCCGAGCAGGAACCCCCAGTACCCGAAGGCGTTGAGCCGCGGCATCGGCATGTCGCGGCTGCCGAGCTGCAGCGGCGCGATGTAGATCGTGAAGCCCTCGAGCATCGGCACCACGAACAGGAACATCATGATCGTGCCGTGCATGGTGAACAGCTGGTTGAAGCCGTCCGGACCCATGATGTCGTTGTCGGGGCCGATCAGCTGCAGCCGCATCAGCATGGCGAGCAGGCCACCGAGCATCAGGAAGAAGAAGCTGGTGAAGATGAACCTGCGCCCGACGGCCTTGTGGTTGCACTGGCCGAGCCAGCCGACGAAGCCGGGCTTGGCGCCCCAGACCTGATCGAGCAGCTCGATGTCCGGACCGGTCCGGTCCGACGGGGGAGGGGTGGTGGCGGGACCGCTCACTCGAGCCCCTCCAGGTGGTCGAGGAGCGCGTCGAGTTCAGCGTCCGACAGCTGGGCCGCCGGCATCGGGATGCCCGGCTTGACGCTCTGCGGGTCGATGATGAGCTGCTCCAGGTGTTCGCGGTCGTTCGGGACGATGCCCGCCGCCAAGGTCTCGCGCGAGGCGAGGTGGGTGAGGTCCGGACCGACGCGCGCTACCGCATCGGTGCCGTCGACCGCGTGACAGGCGGCGCAGCCCGCCTCGATGAACACCTGCTCGCCCTCGGTGGAGGTGCCGGTCACGGCCGGTTCGGTCTGGTTCGCGACCCAGGCGTCGAACTCGTCCTGCTCGACCACCCGCACGAACGCCACCATCTGCGCGTGCGCGATCCCGCAGAACTCGGCGCAGTTCCCGCGGAAGTCGCCGGTCTCGGTGGCGGTGAAGGTGAAGGTGTTGGTCCGCCCGGGGATCATGTCGACCTTCCCGTGCAGGCGGGGGATCCAGAAGCTGTGGATCACGTCGTCCGTGATGAGGTTGAACCGCACGGGGGTGTCGACCGGCACGACGATCTCGTTGGCGGTGACGATGTCCGGGTCCTCGTAGGCGACCTCCCACCAGAACATGTGGCCGACGACGTCGACCACCAGTTCACCGTCCTCCGGGACGTGCGCGACGGCGCGACCGACGACCGAGGAGTAGGTCAGCAGCCCCAGCAGCACGATGGACGGCAGGACGATGCCGCCGATCCAGATGAGGCGGGTCCGCACACGGTGGTCCGCCTCCGCCTCGGTGGCGTGCGCCGGGTCGGCCACGGCGAGGGCGCCGTCCGCCTCCGCTGCCGGCGGCTCGAGTCGGCTCGGGTCCGGGGCGCTCGACACGACGTGCTCGTCGTCCCGTCGTCGCCACGAGCGCCAGATCGGGACCGCGAGCAACCCGAGCACGGTCAACCAGATGATGGTCCCGAGGATCACGCTGAACCGGAAGAGCCCGTGGATGGCTTCGGCCTGCGGGGTGACCCCACGGGTGGTCGAGTCGCGGACCTGCTCGCCGCAGGCGGTGAGCGCGAGCAGCGGCACGGTGAGCGCGGCAGCACGACGGTGGCGGGCGGTCATCGGTCACCCTCGGCGGGCGGGGAGGTGTGCACGGTCGGGTCCTCCTCGAGCGCGGCGAACCGGGCGACGCGTCGCCGGGACAGCGCGACCGCGCCCGCCGTCAGCAGCAGCGGCAGGACGACAAGGGTGATGCGGAAGGTCGTCACGACCTCTTCGACCGGCACCCCGGTCCAGGATGAGAGCACGTCCACCCCGGCGGCAGCGGTGAGCAGGACCCCCACGGTGGTCATGAAGGTGACCACGCCCGCTCGCAGCGGCACGTCCAGCGGGTGGTCGAGAGCGTGGTGCTCGGCGCGGTCGCCCAGCAGTCGGCGCTCGAGGAACGGGTAGGCGACGACCATGCCGATCAGGATGGTGGGCACGATCGCGGCGGCGACGAGCACGTTCGTGATCCGCATGCCGAGCAGCACCACGTCGATGGGCGGGAAGACGCGCAGCGCACCGGTGGTGAAGAACATGACCCAGGCGGGGTGGACGCTGTTGGTCGCTTCCGCGGCGTAGAACGGACCCTCGAGTTCGATGTCGGCCCAGGGCACCACGACCGCCGACGCGACCAGCAGCGTGGTGAGCCCGGCGGTCAGCAGGGCGAACCGCGCAATCGCATCCGGCCACAGCGGCCGGCCGACACCTCGCCGGGCGACGTCCACGTCGGGGCGCCGCTCGAGCGCGGGTGTCCGCCGGTGGACGAGCCACAGGTGCCAACCGAGCAGCGCGGTGAACGCGCCGGGTAGGAGGATCACGTGCAGGGCCCAGGCGCCGATGAGCACCCGGTCGCTCGGGAGCTGGCCGCCGGTGATGATCTCGGCGAGCGGTTCGCCGATCAGCGGCACGGAGGAGACCACCGCTTCGAGGATGCGCAGGCTCGAGGCCGCGACGAGCGAGAACGGCATGAGCTCGCCGGTGTAGGCGAACAGGATGGCGATCACGAGGAGCCCGACGCCGACGAGGTGGGTACCGATCCGTGGCCGGCGGAAGGCACCGGTGGCGAGCACACGGAGCAGGTGGGCGACGAGCGAGAGCAGGAAGATGTGGGACGCGGCGACGTGGACGCGTCGCAGCAGCAGCCCGCCCGGCAGGTCCTCGCTGATGCGCACGATCGAGGCGAAGGCGTGGGGCAGGAGCTGACCGTCGTACAGCTCGGAGCTCCCGCTGTAGGTGACCAGCCCGGTCGCGGGTCGGTAGGCGACCGCGAGGGCGAGCCCCGTGACCGTCAGCACGCCGAAGGCCACGATGGCCGCGTGGGAGATGAGCGCACCGAAGCCGACGGGCCACAGCGAGGGACGTTCGGCGCGACGACCGATCCGGGAATCGAGCGACTCGGCGACGCGGGCGAGGGGGGAGGGCAGCACGCTCACACCGTCCCCCCCACGGCACCCGGAGGCGCGGTCAGGTCGCCCGTGGCGATCACGAACCCGTCGTCGTCGATCCCGAGCGGCAGCTGGGGGAGCGGGTACGAGGCGGGACCGGAGACGGGCACGGCACCGCGTCGGGCGTCGAACGTCGCCTGATGGCACGGGCAGAACAGCGCCTGGTCGCGGTCGCGGTACAGCGCTACCGCGCAGCCCGCGTGGGTGCACAGCCGCGAGTAGGCGACCAGGGTGTCGTCGACGACGCCACCGAGCTCGGTCGGCGGCACGGGCAGCTCGCGGAGGCGGATGAGCATCACCGCGGACAGCTCGCTGCCGAGGGCGTCGGCCGGCCACACCGTGACCACGCTGCCGAGCGGGAGGTCGTCCGGTCGGACCGGATCACCGTCGAGGGTCGAGAGCCGGACGCCGGCGGTCCAGGCCGACCTCTCCGGGACGCGTGACCCGAAGCGGAGGAGCGCACCGATCCCACCGAGGCCGAGCACCGCACCGACGCCGAGCACGCCCCCGAACAGCCGTCGGCGGGCGACGAACGGGGCCGCCTCGTCGACGGGCGGGGGCCGGTCGATGGTGCGCTCGCCACGGTCGCCGGCGACGACGAGGTGGTGCAGCGCAACGGTGGCGGCCACGCCGGCCGCCGCACCGACGAGCCCGAGCACCTCGATGTCGCTGTCGAGGACCCACAGCGCGGCGAGGACGACCAGCGCGGTCGCGCTCGCGCCGACCCACCCGAGGAACCACCAGCGTCGGAACGCGTGGTCGGGCGCGGAGGGACCGGTGGGTTCGGAGGGCCGGCGGCCGGGGGCGCGGTCGGTCGGGTCGTGACGGACGTCCGGATGGTGCTCCGGGAGCTCGTCGGTGCGGCGGTCGCGGTCACCCATCAGCGGGGCTCGAAGGGTTCGGTGTGGGCGAAGCCGTCGGGTTCCGCCGGGCTCCACCGGCGAGCGCGAGCGACCACCCACACGACCACGGCGGCGAGCAGCGCGAGCCCCAGCGCGAACAGCGCTTCACCGACCTGCCCGAGCTCCTTGACCCCGAGCGCCGTCCGCGGCGCCTCCTCGGCGAGCGCGAGGTAGGCGACGATGTCGTCGAGCTGCTGGTCGCTCAGCACCGCCTCGTCGAACGCGGGCATGGTGAAGGGGCCGACCCGGGTGCCTTCGACGAGGGCGATCGGATCGAGGGACGCCAGCGGGGGAACGTCGTTGTCGGCGCCCGCGATGCCCCCGTCGCCGGCCGCACCGTGGCACGCGGCACAGTTGCGGATGTACAGCTCTTGGCCGCGGGCGGCCTCACCTTCGCCGACCGTCGGGATCTGACCGGGGAGGTCGAAGACGGCGAGCAGGTAGGCGTTGATCGCCTCGCGCTGGTCGTCGTGGAGCTGGTCGATGCGCACCCCGACCTCGGGGGCTGGGATCGGCATGCGCCCGGTCCGCATCGTGAGGTCCACGTAGGCGATGTCCACGTCGGTCATCGCGGGGCCAGCGAGGTCACCCTCGCCCTGACCACCCTCCAGCTGGGTCCCGTGACAGGCGGCGCACTGGGCCTGGAACAGCTCACCGCCGCGCACGATCTGGTCCCGGGCCGCGTCAGCTCCGGTCGAGGGCTCCTGGGCCCCGGCCACGGCGCCCCAGCCGATCACGACGAGCAGGATCCCGACCAGGGTCGCGACCCTCGGCCCCCGACGGCCCCCTCGAGCTGCGATCACGGCTCTCCAGTGCTGGTTCGAGGCCCACGCTAGGGGGTCGCTGACCGTCCGCGCGAGTCAAGACGGACCGTGACGGGTCCGCCAGGAGCCGCCCCCCGACCGTTCGGCCGCCGAGCGCAGCGCGCTAGCCTCCGCACACCTCGCCCGACCGCACGGAGCACCCCGTGACCCTGCTGCAGACCTGGCTCATCCTCGGCGTCCCGCTGGTCGCCGCCTCGCTCTACCTGTTCGTCGGTCGCGACAAGGGCCGGGCGCGGATCGGGTACTTCGGGCTGCTGACCGCCGTCGTCGTGCTGGCCTCCGTGCCGACGGATGCGACGCAGGGTCGGATGATCTCCGCCGGGCTCGTCGGCGCGGCCGCGTTCGTCTTCGTGGCCACCGGCCGTGGTACGCAGACCGACGACGAGTACATCGAGCACCACGAAGGTCGTCGGCGGTACACCACCACCGCCGGCGGCGACGACGCCTGAGCCACCGCCAGCCCTCGCCCGCCGGGCCAGGGCCAGCCCTGCCGTACCCTCGCGGCCATCCCCTTCCCGCGAGTCGTCGATGCCCCGGTCCTACTTCGTGCGCACCTTCGGGTGCCAGATGAACGAGCACGACAGCGGCCGCGCTGCCGGCCTGCTCGAGGCGGTCGGCTACCGCCGCGCCGCGTCCGAGCGTGACGCCGACCTGGTCCTGCTCAACACCTGCGCGGTCCGCGAGAACGCCGACAACCGCCTGTACGGGACCCTCGGCCACCTCAAGGGGCTCAAGGACGAACGCCGCGCCGCGGGATCGGATCTGACGATCGCGGTGGGTGGGTGCCTGGCGCAGAAGGACGGCGCGACGGTCGCCGACCGAGCGCCGTGGGTCGACGTGGTCTACGGCACCCACAACATCGGTCAGCTCCCGCAGCTGCTCGCGCAGGCCGACTCCGCCGCGCTGCCCGTGGTCGAGCTCGTCGAACAGCTCGAGACCTTCCCCTCGGCGCTGCCCGCCAAGCGCGATGTGCGCCACCACGCCTGGGTCGCGATCTCGGTCGGGTGCGACAACTCCTGCACGTTCTGCATCGTCCCCTCGTTGCGTGGCCCCGAACGCTCGCGCACCATCGGCGACATCGTCACCGAGGTCAGGAACCTGGTCGCGGACGGCGTCATCGAGGTGACCCTGCTCGGCCAGAACGTCAACTCCTACGGCCGGGACCTCGCGGGACGCTCGCAGTTCGCCGCGCTGCTCCGCGAGGTCGGCGAGGTCGACGGGCTCGAGCGGATCCGTTTCACCTCGCCTCACCCGCGTGACTTCACCGACGAGGTCCTGCACGCGATGGCGCAGACGCCCAACGTCATGCCGCACCTGCACCTGCCGCTGCAGTCGGGTTCGGATCGGCTCCTGCGGCTGATGCGACGCAGCTACCGCCAGCGCCGCTACCTCGCCCTCGTCGAACGCACCCGCGAGCTGCTGCCGGACGCGGCACTGTCGACCGACGTGATCGTCGGCTTCCCCGGTGAGACCGACGAGGACTTCCAGGCCACCCTGGATGTCGTCGAGCAGGTGCGTTTCGACCAGGCGTTCACCTTCCAGTACTCGCCGCGCCCGGGGACGCCCGCCGCCGAACTCGTCGACCAGTTCGTGTCGCCGGAGGTGGTCAAGGAACGCTACGGCCGCCTCGAACCCCTCGTCCGTCAGCACTCGCTCGAGGCCCACCAGCGCCTGGTCGGTACCGACCAGGAGCTGCTGATCGAGTCGCCGTCCAAGACGGATACGTCGCGGTGGTCGGCGCGCACCCGGGGCAACCACCTGGTCCACCTCCCCGCCCCCGAGGGGTGGGCGGCGGGCGACGGTCAGGCCCCGGCGTACGGCCCGGGTGACCTGGTGACCGCCACGGTGCTCGACGCCACCGCCAACTACGCCCTCGCCGGGACGCCGAGCGCGATCCGTCGCACGCCGGCCGGGATCGCCACCGGTGAGGCGCTCGCCCGTGGCGGCGGCCACACGTTGCCGCTCGATGCCCCCGCGACCGCTCCCGTGGCGGGGGTCGGCCGCTCGCTCCCGCTGCTGCTGACCCCCTCGTGACCGTGCGCTCGGTCGCCGCCGTCCCGTCGGCGCCGCTGTTGCTCCCCGAGGTGTCGCCGGTCCTCCCGGCAGAGATCGCCGGGGGCGTCGAGGCGCTCCGGGACGCGGTCCGCTCGGCGCTCGGTTCGCTCGGGGAGGTCGACACCGTGGTGCTCGTGGCGGGCGGCGACGACGCCACGCTCCCCGACGGTGGCTGCATCGATCTGGCCGGCTACGGGCACCCGCAGGTCCGTGCCGACGTGCCGGTCGACCGCGAGCTGCTCGCCGCCGTCGCCACGCGCACCGGCACCCCCCGCGTCCGAGCGGACGTGCTGACCGGTGACCTCGCCGTCCTCGCCGCGCTCGTCCTCGCGGTCCGTCCGGATGCGACCGTCCTGCCGGCCACCGTCGCGCGTGCCGCTGGTGGGGCGACGCTCGGCGGTTTCGCTGCCGGCGTCGTGGCTGCGGTGGACGTGCTCGGTCGGGACGTCGCGGTGGTCGCCTCCGGCGACCTGTCGTCGGCGCGGGACACCTCCTCACCCGGCTACGAGGTGGACGGTGCGGTCGCCTGGGACGAGGCCGTCCGCGACGCCCTCGCCGCCGGGGATCTCGAGGCCCTGCTGGCGCTCGGTCCCGGCGAGGCGGTGCGGGTCGGCGCCCGCGGGTGGGCCCCGCTCGTGGTGCTCTCCCACCTGGCCCGGGCCAGCGGCAGCCGGTTGGGCGATCCGCAGCTGTCGGCGCCCCGCGGGGTGGGGCAGCTCGTCGCCGCCAGCCGCTGATGGTGGCACCCGTGGCGCAGGTGCTCGCCGTCGTCGGACCGACCGCGTCCGGCAAGTCGGCGGTGGCGATGGAGCTCGCACGTCGGCGCGCCGGGGTCGAGATCGTCGCGATCGACGCGTTCACCGTCTACCGCGGGATGGACGTCGGCACCGCCAAACCGTCGGTGACGGACCGGTCCGAGGTCGTCCACCACCTGGTCGACGTGCTCGACCCGTCGCAGGAACTGACCGTGGCGGCGTTCCAGACGCGAGCGCGGGAGGCGGTGGACGCGGTGCTCGCACGCGGGGCCACACCGATCCTCGTCGGCGGTAGCGGCCTGTACTGGCGCGCCGTGGTCGATCCACTGCGGTTCCCGCCGACCGACACGGAGGTCCGGTGGGCCATCGAGCGGCGGTGGGCGAGCGATCCGGCGGCGGCTCACGCGCACCTCGCCTCGCTCGACCCCGCCGCCGCCGAGCGGATCGGACCGGCCAACCTCCGTCGCACCGTCCGGGCGCTCGAGGTCCTCGAGCTCACCGGGGAACGGTTCAGCGCGTTCGACGACAGCTGGTCGCGGTACGAAGCCGTCTACCCCGGACTCGAGGTCGCCTACCTCGAACCGCCGGCCGAGGTGCTCCGTGACCGGATCCTGACCCGCGCGGAGGAGATGGTCGCCCGTGGGCTGCTCACCGAGGCCGACACGCTCCGGTCGAGGGGACCGCTGTCGCGGACGGCACGTCAGGCGATCGGGTACGCCGAGGCGTTCGCCGTGCTGGACGGCGAGGCGCCGGCGGAGGATCTCGCGGCGACCATCGCCCACCGCACCTGGCGGTACGCACGTCGGCAGCGGTCGTGGTTCCGCGCCGACCCGCGCTGTCAGCCACCCACCACCGCCGAGGCCGCGCTCACCTCGTGGCCGTGACCCCCTCCGCAGCCGTGGTGCCGAGCGGACCGTCGCCGGGTGGGAGCAGGTCGACCTGGTCACCGACCCGCAGCCTCCCACCGGACACGATCCGGGCCACGATGCCGCCGTGCCCCCGCAGCGCCTGGTAGCCGCCGACGCCGAGCGCGACCTCCTCTTCCATACGTGAGCAGGGGTGGCACGGGCCGGCGCCCTCGAGGATCACCTCCCCGATGCGGAAGCGGCGCTTGTCGAGCGCGGCGAGGTTGATGCCGGCGACCACGAGGTTGCGACGCAGGCGGACCGGGTCGAGCTCGGCGCGGCCGAGCAGCGAGGCGACCACGTCGAGGTGCTCGGCCTGGATCAGGGAGACCTGTCGCTTGCCGCCGGCCTTCGCAGGTCGCCGGGTGGTGCGCCGGTCCCCGGCGAGGCCGAGGCCCGCGATCGCCTCGACCTCGTCGACCACCTCGATGGCGCCTCGGTGGGCGGTCCGCAGACCGATCCACGACAGCCGGCCGGGCTGGGGGACGGTGGCGAGCAGATCGGTGAGCGACATGGGCGGAGCGTACGGCGTCACGGCGCCTGGGCCGGGTCGTTCATCTCCAGGGGCGGTCGGGAGACGGACGTCAGCAGCGGGCAGCGTGGTGCCCGCCACCGGAGCGGAGCGGGAACGTGGATCGTCGTACCTTCATCGCGCGTGGGACCACCGTCGCGGCCGCATCGGCAGCCACGACGATGTTGGGCGGTTCCGGCCCCTGGTCCGCCGTCGCCCGGGCGCAGGCCAGGACCCGGGGGAGCGTCGTCGACCCCGCCGCGACGACGTTGGAACGGACGCTGGTCCTGACCGGCGACGGCTACCGCCGGTTCCGCGAGGGCCCGGGACGGCCGATCGTGGTGCGCGACGAGCTCGCCGCGGCGCGCAACGGCCGCGAGGGTCGCCGGACCGCCCTGGCGACCGTCGTCCACCTGACCGACATCCACATCACCGACACGCAGTCCCCGACCCGTGTGGAGTTCACCGACCGGCTCGAGGACCCCTCCGACGTCGAACCGGGCTTCTTCTCCTCGGCGTGGCGACCGCAGGAGACCCTCGGCGGTCACGTGTCCGACGCGATGACCCGTGCGCTCCGTGAGGTCGGCGCAGGACCGGTCACGGGACGGGACTTCGACTGTGCGGTGTCGACCGGTGATGCGACCGACAACATGCAGCTCAACGAGCTCGACTGGATCCTCGGTCTGCTCGACGGTGGGCGCCCCCTGCAGGTCAACAGCGGCGACCCGGACCGCTACGAGGGCGTGCAGGACGACGATCAGCTCAGCTTCGACGCCAGCTACTGGCACCCGGACGGCGGAGGCCGCAGCGACAACTACAAGGACCAGCACGGCTTCCCCGACCGGCCCGAACTGCTCGGGGCCGCCATCGCACCGTTCACGCCCGTGGGCCTGCCGTGCCCCTGGTACTCGGTGTACGGCAACCACGACGGTCTGCTCCAGGGGAACGCGGCCGACAACCCGGTGTTCGCCACCGTCGCGACCGGCCCCATCAAGGTGGTCGGGACGCCAGCGAGCCTCAGCCCGTCGCAGCTGCAACGCGCGCTGCTCGACGGTGATCTGGCGTCGGTGCTGACCGCTCCGGGTGCGCCGTCCCGGCTGGTCACTCCCGACGAGGCGCGGGCCGCCGCCACGGTCCGCGACTGGGTGCTCCGTCACCGCGAGGATCGTGGCGGCCCCGGCCCGATCGGCCACGGGCTCTCCGCGGACGCCGCGGACTCCGGCGAGCTGCACTACGCCTTCGAGGTCGCGCCGGGGGTGCGCGGGATCGCGCTCGACACCGTGAACCGCACGATGTGGTCGACGGGCTCGATCGACCGCGCGCAGTTCGCCTGGCTCGAGCAGCAGCTGATCGCCGCCTCGTCGCGCTACCTCGACGTGCGAGGGAACGAGGTCACCACGTCCAACGACGACGAGCTCGTGATCGTGTTCGCCCACCACGGGATCGCCTCGCTCGACAACCCCTTCCCCGACACCACCCGCGGCGGGCCGACCGAGCAGCGGGTGCTCGGTCCCGAGCTCGAGGCGCTGCTGCACCGCTTCCCGAACGTGATCGCGATGGTCGTCGGCCACACCCACCGCAACCTCGTCGTCCCGCGGCCGTCGCCGACCGGTGACACCGGTGGGTTCTGGGACATCACCACGGCCGCCCACATCGACCACCCGCAGCAGTCACGGATCGTCGAGGTCGTCGACAACGGGGACGGCACCCTGTCGATCTTCACCACGATCGTGGATCACGCCGGTCCGGCCGCCCCGCCGGCCGAGGCCACGAGCGTGCTCGACCTCGCCTCGTTGGCGCGCGAACTCGGGGCGAACGACGGGCAGAAGGGCGGCGGTTCCGAGGGCGAGCCGGGCGACAACAACGTCGAGCTCCTCCTGACCGCGCCCTTCACGCGCACCGCGGCCGCTCCACCAGCGCCGCCGGCGACGGGACGTGAACAGCCCCCCGCACCGCCCGTGACGCCCGCCGCCGGTGCCGGGGCGCCGGCGCCGGCGAAGGGACCGCTGCCGGTCACCGGCGTCGGCACGGCCGCTGCCGGCGCCACGTTGCTCGCCGGGGCGGCGGCGCTCCGGCAGCACGGGAGCTCCGCGGGTGTGTCGCGTCCCTCGGGTGACTGACGACACCCCCGCGTGTCAGCAGCGACCCGCTGGTCGTCAGCCGCCCGCCGGACGTCAGCCGCCCGCCGGACGTCAGCCGCCCGCGGAACGGAAGCCGCCCAGCCGACGGACGGCTCTCAGAGGCGGAGCAGGGTCGCGACCAGCCAGACGGCGATGATCGCGAGGGCGGCGCCCATCTCGACGAGGACGCCGAGCCCGTAGGCCCGCAGCACGCTGCGCGTCGAGGCCCACGCGCGGTCGCGGTCCCCGTGGCGTCCGATCTCGCCGAGGAAGAGCCCGGCGAGCGCGCCGACGATGAGCCCGACGACCGGGATGAGGAAGAACCCCACGACACCGAGCGCTGCGGCGAGGACCAACGAGGAACGGGCGGCGTCGCCCTTGAGCCCGCGCCGGGTCGGGAGCGCGTAGGACGCGCCGGCGCCCGCCAGCGTCAGGACCCCGAGCACCACCACCAACGCCCACCCGGCCGCGTCGATCCCGAGCGCGAAGGTCGCGGCGATGCCGGCGATCCCGATCAGGGCCACGCCCGGCAGCACCGGGAGGACGACGCCGGCGAGCCCGACGATCATCACCACGATCGTCACCACGACGATGGCCACGTCCGTCACGCGGGCTCCTCCGGACGCATCGAGGGGTGGGACGCTCCGTCCCGGCCGTGGGTCCTCACCGCAGGGTCGAGGAGGAGCCGCGGGCCGATCGCCGGGTGTCGGCCACGCGGTAGGGAGGCAGATCGATCGCCGCGATGCCGGCGCGGTGCTGGATCAGCGCGACGCCGCCGAGGTCGACCCCCCACCCCCGGTCGGTCTCGCGCCCGAGGAAGTGGGCGTCCGGCGGGAGGTGGGCCACCTCGGTGCCGTCCCGGGTGTCGATGAGCACGGAGGCCTCGCGCGCTCCCGCACGGTGCCCGCCTCGCAGCACGTACGGCCCCGCCGGCTCGCTCCAGCTCGATCCGTCCATCTCGTCGTCGAACGGTGGTGCGCTCCGCTCGATCACGCGGCCGTCGGCGGGGTCGAGCACCAGGATGTCGCCCCGGCAGCTCGCGATGGTGATCCGGTCCGGCTGGAGATCGGCCCGCCCGCTGCAGACGTCGTCGACCGAGGTGCGCCACACCTCCTCGTCCTCGCCGTCGAGCAGTCGGTAGGTCGGGACCTCCGCGTTCATCTGGTCGTCGCCGGCGTCGAGGTCCGGTGGCCACGACCCGATCAGCGTGTGCTCGCCGTCGGTCCCGAGCACCATGCCCATGAAGCCGAGCGGTCGACCATCGCGGAGGCGGTGGAGCTGTTCGCCGTTGCCGTCCTCCTGCCAGACAGCCGCGTAGCGGCCGACGATGTAGACGCCACCGTTGGCGTCGGGGTCGACCGCTGGGACCACCCACCGCCGTGTCCCCTCGACCGAGAGCGCGACGAGCTGGCCGTCCTCGTCGAGGTGCACCGAGGTGCCGTCGGGGCCGACGCTGGCCGGCCCCGCGGTCGCGACCTGCCAGGCAGCTTCGCCGGTGGCGGCATCGAGCCCGACGAGGATCCCGTCGGGGAGCCCGGTGGAGCCAGGGCCGGGGGCGGAGCGGAACCCCGCGAGGATCAACCGATCACCGACCTGCCGGGCGGCGAACAGGTCGGTGTCGTCCGCGGGCGGGTCGGCTCGCCACCGCAGGTCGCCGTCCTCGAGCGAACGTGCGCTGATGCCGTCCCGGCCGGTGGTGATGAGCAGGTCACCGGTGGTCAGCTGCTGGCGCGAGGTCCCCGCCTCGAGTTCGACGCTCCAGAGCACCTCACCGTCGTGCAGCCGGCGAGCCACGATCCCGTCGTCCGGCGGTCCGAGGGTCAGCCAACGATCGCCGACGACGGTGATGTTCGCCGTCGCCACCTCGGGGGCGATGAGGGACCATCGCAGACAGCGGTCACCGGGGACACCGAGGCACCGCGGTTCGGTCAGCGGCTCGGATGGTGGCGGCGGGCGCCGCTCGATCCGGTCGAGCGTGGCCGCGGTCGGGGCCTCGATGGCGGTGTCGGCGACCCCCTCGTCGCGCGGGAGGTGGTCGATGGTGGAGCCGGCCGCGACCAGCGCACCGGCGCCTCCTGCGAGGGCGGCGAGCCACACCACCACGGTCCGCAGCGAGCCTGGCTCCCTCGGTCCCTGGTGGGAGCCGCCCGTCGGCACCCGGAGCGGTTCCCCGCACGAGCCGCACCATCGGGCGGCGCGACCGGGGACACGGGTGTCACAGGCGGGACAGGTCCGCGTCCGTGCCGCCGTGAGCTGCACCCCTGGCTACCTCCCTGCGTCGGACGACGGTACTGCCGCGGCAGTACCCTCGGGACGATGGACGCGATCAAGGCGCACGGCACCGGCAACGACTTCGTGGTGTTGCCGGACCTCGACGACCGGCTCGAGCTGTCGGCCGACCTGGTGCGCGCTCTGAGCGACCGCCGCACCGGGGTCGGTGGCGACGGGGTCATCCGCCTCGGCGCGCCACCGAGCGACCAGCCGGGCGCTGACGTCTTCATGGACTACCGCAACGCCGACGGCGCCGCGGTCGAGATGTGCGGCAACGGCGTCCGGG
This sequence comes from Nitriliruptor sp., assembly GCA_040882055.1. Taxonomy (GTDB): domain Bacteria; phylum Actinomycetota; class Nitriliruptoria; order Nitriliruptorales; family Nitriliruptoraceae; genus Nitriliruptor. The sequence goes on along the minus strand of JBBECA010000051.1, from coordinate 15,391 downwards.
TGACCGCCAAGCTGGCGGTCGATCACGGCTTCGTCACGCCTCGGGACGGCGGTGTCGTGCAGGTCGCCACCCGGGCCGGCACCAAGGCGGTGGTCGTGCACCGTGACGCCGCCGGCGAGGTCGAGGAGGTGAGCGTCGACATGGGCGCGCCGATCCTCGCCCCCGAGGACGTGCCGTTCGCCGCCGACGACGCCGAGGCCCTGGTGCACGACCTCGACGTCGACGGCACGGTGCTCCCCGTCAGCGTCGTGTCGATGGGCAACCCGCACGCCGTGACCCTCGTCGACGATGTCAGGGCCGCCCCGGTCACCACGCTCGGCCCGCGCGTCGAGGTGCACCCGCGCTTCCCCGCGAAGGTCAACGCCGGCTTCGCCGAGGTGGTCGACCGGGCCACGATCCGTCTGCGCGTCTGGGAACGCGGTGTCGGCGAGACCGCTGCCTGTGGCACCGGCGCCTGCGCCGCGGTCGTCGCCCTCCAACGCCGCGACCTCCTCGACGAGGTCGTGGCCGTGCACCTACCCGGCGGGGTCCTCGAGGTCAGGCACGCGCCCGGTGGCACCGTCACCATGCGTGGTCCCGCGACCGAGGTGGCTGCCGTCCGGCTGGCGGACGACTGGCTCGCCGCGGCCGGAGCGCCCACCGTGCGGCTCGCCGGTGCCTGACACCACCGCCCCGCCGTCCCCGCCCTTCACGTTCGATCGACCTGCGAGGCTCTGATCGCCACCTCCGATCCACAGCCCTTCGACCCCACCGGGGGCGACGACCGCGACGACCTCGCCTCGCTCACCGAGGGGGAGCTCGAGCGTGTCCGCGACGTCGGCGACGAGCACCGTGGCCTGACCCGCGCCGAGGAACGCCGTCAACGACGCGAGGTGGTGGAGGAGGGCGCCCCGCAGGAGGGCGTCGAAATCATCCGCCCCGTCGAGCGGGCGGTCATCGTCGGGGTCCAGCTCCCCGGCCGGACCTCGGCCGACGTCGAGGCATCGCTCGACGAGCTCACCTCCCTGCTCGACACCGCCGGCGCCGTGGTGGTGGAGCGGGTCGTGCAACGCCGCGACGCGCCCGACTCGGCGACGTTCATCGGGCGGGGCAAGGTCGCCGAGCTCCGGGATCTCGCGGCCGCGCTCGACGCCGACGCGGTGGTCTTCGACGACGATCTCGCCCCCGCGCAGCAGCGTGCGCTGGAGGAGAAGGTCGGCCAGAAGGTCCTCGACCGGACCATCGTCATCCTCGACATCTTCGCCCAGCACGCCACCTCCAAGGAGGGCAAGGCCCAGGTCGAGCTCGCGCAGCTGACCTACCTGCTGCCGCGCCTGCGCGGCTGGGGGACCGCCCTGTCCCGGCAGGCCGGTGGCCGCGTCGCGGGTGGTGGCGGTATGGGTGGCCGTGGACCGGGGGAGACCCAGCTCGAGGTCGACCGGCGGCGCATCATGCGGCGGATGACCAAGCTCCGCCGCGACCTGGTGGACTTCGCCAAGATCCGCGCGACCAAGGCCGCGGAGCGTGACCGCAACCGCGTCCGGGTCGCGGCGATCGTGGGCTACACCAACGCCGGCAAGTCATCGCTGCTCAACCGAATCACCGGTGCCGAGGTGCTGGTCGAGGACAAGCTGTTCGCGACGCTCGACCCGACCGTCCGACAGCTCGACCTCCAGGATGGTTCGGACGTCGTCCTCACCGACACGGTGGGGTTCGTCCAGAAACTGCCCCACGGGCTCGTCGAGGCGTTCAAGTCGACCCTCGAGGAGACGGCGAAGGCCGACCTGCTCCTGCACGTGGTCGACGCGTCGCACCCGGAGGCCGAACAGCACATCGTCGCGGTGCGTGAGGTCCTCGAGGAGATCGGGGCCGACCGCGTCCCCGAACAGATCGTGCTCAACAAGGTCGACCAGGCCGAGCAGCGGGACGTCGATGCGTTGTCGCGTCGGCTGCAGATGGAGCTCGGCGCCGAACCCGTCGCGGTGTCCGCCTGGACCGGCGAGGGGATCGAGGACCTCGTCGAGCGCATCCAGCTCCGCCTGCCCGGTCGCCGCGTGCGGGTGACGGCCGACGTGCCGTACGCCCGCGCCGAACTGGTCGCGCTCGCCCACCGCCGGGGCAACGTGGTCAAGGAGGTCCACGGTGACGCCGGCACCGAGCTGGTGGTCGACCTGGACGTCCGTGCGGCCCGCGAGCTGCGCCCCTACCTGCTCGATGACCCGTTCGCGGACGAGCCCGAGGCGTGGGAGCTCGACTGACCAGCACCGCCGACAGCCCGCCTGAGGACCGGCGGGGCACCGAGAGACGGTCCTGGTGTCAGCGGACGCTGCGCAGCACCGTGACGATCTTGCCCATCACGTGGGCGTCCTGGTTCGAGGTGACCGGGATGGGCTCGAACCGTTCGTTGGCCGGGTCGAGGAACACCTCGCCGGCCTTCGTGCGTCGGAAGAACTTCACGGTGGCCTCCCCGTCGATGAGCGCGGCGCACATCTCGCCCTGCTCGACCGAGGGCTGCTCGCGGACCACGACGAGGTCCCCGTCCATCACCCCGGCGTCGATCATCGATTCACCGCGGACACGCAGCATGAACAGCTGCCCGTCGCCGACCAGTTCCTTGGGCAGGGCGTACACCGACTCGACGCGCTCCTCCGCCAGGATCGGCCCACCGGCGGCGATCTCACCCACGAGGGGGACGTTGCGGCCGGACGAGGGGCGGACACCGAGCGCGGTGTCCGGGTCGCGTCCGATCTCGAGCGCACGCGGCTTGGTCGGGTCGCGCCGCAGGTAGCCCTTGGTCTCGAGGGTCTCGAGCTGCGCGTGGACCGACGAGGACGACTTCAGACCGACGGCGTCGCCGATCTCGCGGACCGACGGGGGGTAGCCGTGCGCGTCGACGTGGTCGTGGATGACCTCGAGGATCGCGCGCTGACGTTCGGTCAGTTCACCGGCATCGACGTCGTTGGCCGGGCCGGACGCGCCGACGGCCGACGCGTCGGCGGGCGGTGCAGCGGTGGGTTCCTGGGTGTCCACGGGCGCTCCCTCGTCCGAACGGGCGTTCGCCACGCTACCACGGTCGGCCTCCGCACGCGAACACCCGTTCGGTGCCGCGCGAGTTGACGTCCGAACGCGCGTTCGGCACGGTGTACGAACAGGCGTTCGGCGAACAGCCGTTCGGGGACGTGTCACACCCCCGACGCACGCTGGTCCCACGACGGACACCGCCGGTCGCCGACGGACCACACGCCCAGGAGCCCACGATGAGCGCCCAGCCCACGATCGACGCCCCCACCGACCGCCCCCGGTGGACGCCCGTCCTCGTGCCCTCCCCGTCGCCGGGGGGACGGTCCGCGCGCGCTCGCTCCGCGTCGGCGTCCGCCGAGGTCCTGGCCCTGCGCCCGACCTCGCGGGCGTCGGCGTGGCGCCGACGGCTCGGCGCCGTGACGGTGCTGGTCCTGCTCGCCTTCCTGCTCACCGTGGCGGTCGGTCGGGTGACGGCCGGGGCCCAGCTCGCCGACCCGGTCGCGGGCACGGTGACGATCGCGCCGGGCGAGACGCTGTGGGACGTGGCGATCGCCACCGCACCCGACGGGGTCGACGCCCGCGAGCAGCTCGCGGCTATCGGCGAGCTGAACGGGTTCGACGGTTCGGCGGTCGAGCCCTGGACCGTGGTGCTCCTGCCGGCCCGCTGACCCGGACGGGCTGACCCGGACGGGCTGACCCGGACGGGCTGACCCGGACGGGCTGACCCGGTCGGGTCGCGCGGACGACCCCAGCGCCGGCGTGGGTCGTCCGATGTCAGACGGCGTCGGTCACGCCGACTTCGGGGGCGCTTCCTTGCGCAGGACCGAGAGCTCCTGCTCGAAGTCCTCCGGCCCCTGGAAGTCCTTGTAGACGCTGGCGAAGCGGACGTAGGCGACCTGGTCGAGCTCGCGGAGCTGCACGAGGACCTGGAGTCCGACCTGCTCGGAGGTGACCTCGCGGACGCCGAGGTCACGCAACGCCGACTCCACCGCAGCGCTCGCGCGCTCGAGCTCGGCGACGGGGACCCGGCTCTTGGCGGCGCGGCTCATCCCTTCGAGCACCTTGGCGCGCGAGAAGGTCGACACCGTCCCCGAGCGCTTGCGGACCACCAGCTCGGGCAGCTCGATGCGCTCGAAGGTGGTGAAGCGGTGGCCGCACGCACGGCACTCGCGGCGACGCCGGACCGCGTCACCGATCGGCCCAGGGCGCGAGTCGACGACCTTGTCGTCGTCGACCGCGCAGACGGGGCAGCGCACCGTCAGCCTTCCGTCGCGAGTGGCCCGAGCCGGGAGTCCGGCCGGCCCGGCCGCACGTGCCGACCGTCCGAGGCAACCTACGACCCGCCCGCCCCCGAGGCGAGCACCCTCGCGCGCGGCGGTAGCGTGCCCCCCCATGACGACCTGGTTGGACGCGGGACCGCCCGCGCTCGGAGCCGCCGTCGGGGCCGACACCAGCCTCGAGGGCGGGTGGCTCGTGCGGGCCTTCCGGGCCGGCGACGGTCTCGACGGACCGCCCGGGATCCTGCAGGGCGGGCTCGCGGCCACCTTGCCCTCCGTCGTCGCTCGGCTGAGCGACCCGTTCGGGGCGCCGCTCACCTCCGTGACCGCTCGGCTGCACGCGCCGACACCGCTCGGCCGCCAACTCCAGGCGGCGCTGCGTCCGGCCGACGGGGTCGCCCGGCACGAGGTGCAGCTCCGCGACGGGGATCAGCTGCTGGTCAGCGCCACCGTCGAGCTCGCGGGTCGTGACCGGCCACCCGCGGTGCCGGACCTGGTCGAACTCGCCCTGTGCGAGCTGCCACCCCAACGCCACCAACGGACCTACCCGCGGTGCTTCGTCTGCGGACCCGACAGCCCGCACCCCCACGCGCTGCGGTGCACCTACGGCTACGTCCGGGACGATGCCGTCGCGCTGCCGTGGTTGGCGGAGGAGGCGCTCGGCGCGGCGCCGGTCGCGCGGCGCGGCGGCCGCGACGAAGCGCCGGTGGTCATCGACCCGGTGGTGGTCGGCGCCGCGCTCGACTGCCCGGGCGTGTGGGCGGCGACACCGGCCTTGACCGACGCAGGCTTCGCCGGCTGTCTGCTCGCCGGCATGGAGGTGCGCTGGTACCGCGATGCTCCGACCTACGAACCGCTGCGGCTCGTCGCCCGGCACGACGAGCTCGACGGGCGGAAGGTGCGGGTACGGACCGCGCTCATCGACGAGGACGGGGCGGTGTACGCGGTCGCGTCGGCGCTGCACATCGCGGTGCACGAGGTGCCCTCGCTGCGGTGACCCGAGCAGGAACGCGTCGAATGGGTCCCGCGACCCCGACGGCGTCACCCTCGAGCTCAGCGGTGGTCGTCGCGCCGCTCGACGAGCAAGCGTCGACCGGAGACGCCGTCGGTGGCGTCCCATTCGTCGACCGCCTCGAGACGTCCGTCGCGACGCCGTTGGATGCGCGCGCGGCCGTGGCCGACGATCTGCTGGGGGTCGGCGCCCTTCTCGTCGAGCAGGTGCACGTAGTGGTAGCTGAGGACATCACCGACGACGATCCCGGCGAGCTCGCCCTCGCTGATCTCGTGGCCGTCGTAGCGGGCCAGGGTCCGCCGTCCTTCCTGCAGGAACTTGACCAGGACCCCGTGAGCCGGCGGGCCCTCGATGATCTCCTCGACGGCGAAGCTCAACCCGTGCAGGTCGTAGCCCTGTTCATCGCCGCGGTGACGGCCGGCCTCCCAGTCGCCACGGGTGAGCGCGTACCCCCACTCGGAGGCGAGCTCGCCATCGGACTGCAGGAACGAATCGCGGTAGCGCGCCTCCATCCTGAAACCCGCCGCGTTGAACGCCCGCTGCATCGGCACGTTGTGCTCGTGGGCGCGTCCCGCGAGGCGCACGAGGTGCGGGTTCGCGGCGAAGTGGTGGTCGGCCAGCTGGCGGAGCACCTCGCGACCGACCCCGCGGCCCCGGCGGTCCACGTCGATGCGGATCTCCATACGGGCATCGGTGCTGGACAGCCCCGTGACGAGCGCGAAGCCGCCCGGGTCGCCATCGATCACGATCGCCCACGCGAACCGGTCATCGGACGCCCAGACGCCCTCGTCGAGCTCCGCGGCCAGCTTGTCGACGTCCCAGCCGTGGCTGCGGGCGTACGCCGTCGCCGCGGAGGCGTCGAGGTCCACGGTCCAGACGGCGTCCTCGGAGGTGAGGACGCGCAGGTGCACCTCGTGATGTCCAGGCACGGCCGGCTCCCGTCGGTCGTGTGATCGCGAGGTTGCCGGTCCGACGCGATCGGTGGCCCGACCGGTACCGGTCGGGGCGGCGCTCTCCCGGCCGCGTTTCGTGCCGGGCCGCCACAGTCTGCCGCACCGGGGCGACACGCGCCGTGCCGTCCGGGGTGACCGTGGGAACCCCCGAGGTGCGCGACGTAGGCTGCTGCCAACCGCCGCACCCTCCCGCGCGCAGGAGCACCGAGTGAGCACCCCCACGGCAGGTTCGAGCGCCACCGACATCGCCGAGGCGGTGCGTTCCGGGCGGGCGCGGGCGGTCGACGTCGCGCGTGCGCACCTCGACCAGCTCGCCGAGGTCGAGCACCGGCTCGGCGCCTACGTGACCGTCCTGCAGCGCGAGGCGATGGCCGCCGCCGAGGCGGTCGACGCCCGCGAGGACCGCAGCCGTCTGCCGATGGCGGGTGTGCCGGTCGCGATCAAGGACGTCGCAGCGGTCGCGGGGCAACCGACCCGGCATGGCTCGCGTGCCACCTCGCCGGATCCCGCCACCACCGACGACGACGTCGTCGCCCGCTGGCGCGCGGCCGGCGCGGTGATCATCGGGATCACCCGGTGCCCGGAGCTGTCGCTGTGGGGGACCTCGGACGATCCGGCCGGTGTCGCGGTCTCCCCCTGGCAGCCGACCCGGACGGCCGGGGGCTCGTCGGGAGGCTCCGGTGCTGCGGTCGCTGCCGGGACGGTGCCGCTGGCTCTCGCCTCCGACGGGCTCGGCTCGGTCCGGATCCCGGCGGGGTGCTGCGGCCTCGTGGGGATCAAGCCGGGGGAGGGGCTCGCGCCGGCGCTGGAGCCCGACGGATCGCACCACTGGTTCGGCATGTCGCGCTACGGACCGGTCGCGACCACGGTTGCGGACGCAGCGCTCGGCTTGGCGACGCTCGCGGGCCGTCCCGACCTCGCGACGATCCGGCGGCACGACCGGCCGCTGCGGGTCGCGGTGTCGTGGGCCGCACCCGCCCCGGGCATCGTCGTCGCACGCCCCTGGATCGACGCCACGATCCAGGCCGCGCAGGTGCTGCGCCGCGACGGACACCACATCAGCCACCACGACCCGCCCTACGAGCCGGCGACCATCCTCGCGGCGATGCTCCGGTGGACCCAGGGTGCGGCCCACGACGTCGAGGCTCTCGCCGAGGACCCGGCAGCGCTCCAACCCCGCACCGTGGCCCACGCTCGGATCGGCCGCTGGCTGGCGCGGCGGATGCCGGTGGACGACGCGCAGGCCCGGCGGTGGCGGACGCGGGTCGATCCGTTCCTCGAGCGCTACGACGTCCTCATCACCCCGATGTTCGCCAGGACCCAACCGCGAGCGGACACCTGGCACCGGCGGGGGTGGCTGTCCAACGTCGTCGCCAACCTCTCCGCCTACCCGTTCGCGGCGGCGTGGAACCTCGCCGACGTGCCGGCGGCCAGCGTCCCCATGGGCTCGCACGGGGGACGGCCGTTGGCGGTCCAGGTCGTCGGCCGTCGGGGCAGCGAGGCGGCCGTGTTGGCCGTCGCCGCCGAGCTCGAGCGGCTCGCGCCATGGACCCGCCACCCCCCGGCGTGGGGCCTCGCTGACTGAGGCGTCCGGTCGCCGCCGCAGCGGTCAGCTGTCGTGGTGGCCGGCCTGGTCGGCGGGCTCGGATGGGGGGCCGAGCGGTTCCGGGCCCGCTTCGGCGATCTCGGCGGCGCCGGCTTCGTGGCGCAGGCGGAGCTCGTTGCCCACCGCGGAAGCCACGGCGGCGAGCGGCACGGCGAGGAACGCGCCGACGACGCCGGCGAGCACACCACCGGCGGACAGCGCGCACAGCACCACGACCGGGTGGAGCGCGACGGCCCGCCGCATGATGGTCGGCTGCAGGACGTTGCCCTCGATCTGCTGGACCCCGAACACGATGGCGAGGACGATGAGCGCCTGGACGAACCCGCCGGAGGCGAGCGCGACGAGCACGGCGATGAGTCCCGACACGAACGCGCCGATGACCGGGATGAACGCCCCGAGGAAGACCAGCAGCGCCAGCGGCAGCACGAGCGGCACACCGAGGATCGCCAGACCGATCCCGATGGCGATCGCGTCGATGAGGGCGATCGTCGCGGTGCCGCGCACGAAGCCGGCGAGCGCGGTCCAGGCGCGGTGACCGGTCCCTCGGACCAGGTCGCGGTAGTCGGCCGGGGTGCGGGCGATGAACCAGTCGACGATCCTCGCGCCGTCCTTGACGAAGAAGAACAGCACGACGAGGGCGAGGGCGAGCGCGGCGAGCCCCTGGGCGAAGATCACGAGCCCGGAGGCCACCTGGCTCGCGACCTCGCTGCCGCCTCCGCCCTGCTCGGTGAAGCGCGAGACGAGGTCCATGACCTCCTGGCGGTCGTAGTTGAGGGGGCTGCTCTCGAGGAAGTCGAAGAGCTGGTCGACCGCCTGGGCGATCGTCGGCTGCAGTTCGCGCACCTGCCTCACGAACGCCGGTGTCAGCGCGGCGATCAGCCCGCCGATCGCGGCCAGTCCACCGAGGACCACGATCGCGGCGGCCCCGGCACGGGGCACACCGCGGGCCTCGAGCGCCCGAGCCGGGGGGACGCACAGCGTGGCGAGGATGAGCGCGACGATCAGGGGGATGGTGACGAGGGCGAGCCGGCCGAGGAGGTAGAGCACCGCGCCGGCCCCGACGATGAGCACGAGCACGCGCCAGGTCCACGACGCGGCGGTCGCCAGCCACGAGGGGACGCGTTCCACGTCGGGGGTGCTGCGGTCGCTGGCACGCAGGCCCATCGGGGACCACCGCCGGGGTGCCGATCCCGTGGGCTGTTCGTCACCGGTCGCCATCGGGCACCACCTCGCGTCGGGGGACCGCCCGGCCCCGCGACCGGACGCTAGTCGTCGGCGCTGGCGCTGGTCCCCGGCGCGCCCCCGCCGTGTGGGCGCGGCCGGACACCCGCGAGCGTTCCGCGCGCTGGTTGCAACCAGCGAGCAGTTGACGACGCTGTGGACAAGCGCCCTCAGGTTGTGGACGGGCTCGTGCACGGACGGTGGATGGCGCCCCTCGGGCACAACATGTGGTGGTCTCTCGCTCCGGAGGCCCCCACGGGTAGTGCATCGCGACTGCTCGACGCCGGAGCTGGTGCTTGCCAAGCTCCGGCGCGTCCGGTTGAGTCGGTCATCGGACGACACGCGTGTAGTTCCACCGCTGGAGCCGCCACCGCCGGACCGAGCTGCCCCCTCCGGGGCCCTCGATCACCGCCGGGAACGACCAGCACCGCGCCCAACCGGTGGGCGACACGCGGTCACCGCGAGCGACGGGGCCGGCGACGGTGGCTGTCGGACCGCACCACCACGAACGCGCCCCACCGGCCGCTCCGGCAGCGGGACGCCGAACCAGCGACCGAGCACCACGCGACGAACAGGAGCCACAGGGATGGCGGACACGACCCGCAGGACCGCAGACGAGATCGCCGTCGACACGGGGGCCGGCGACACCGCCCTCCAGGTCACGGGCGACACCCCGGGCCTGCGCTTCCAACGCTTCTTCACCACCGAGGGCGTCCACCCCTACGACGAGCTCGAGTGGGAGCTGCGCGACGCGGTGCTCACCAACTGGCGCGACCAGACCGTCTCCTTCGAGCAGCGCGGGGTGGAGTTCCCCTCCTCCTGGTCGATGATGGCGACCCAGATCGTCTCGCAGAAGTACTTCCGCGGCACCCTCGGCACCCCCGAGCGCGAGCACTCCGTCAAGCAGATGATCGACCGGGTCGCCGACACGATCACCGGCTGGGGGCTCGAGGGGGGCTACTTCGCCGACGAGGACGCCGCCGAGGTCTTCCGGGCCGAGCTCAAGCACCTGCTCGTCCACCAGAAGGCCGCGTTCAACTCCCCGGTCTGGTTCAACGTCGGCGTCGAGGACGAGCCGCAGTGCTCGGCCTGCTTCATCCTCCAGGTCGAGGACAAGATGTCCTCCATCCTCAACTGGTACGTCGAGGAGGGGACGATCTTCAAGGGCGGGTCCGGCGCGGGCATCAACCTGTCCTCGATCCGCTCCTCCAAGGAGATCCTGAAGGGCGGCGGCGAGGCGTCCGGCCCCGTGTCGTTCATGCGCGGCGCGGACGCGTCGGCCGGGACGATCAAGTCCGGCGGCAAGACCCGCCGGGCGGCCAAGATGGTCATCCTCAACGTCGACCACCCCGACATCGAGGAGTTCATCTGGACCAAGGCCAAGGAGGAGAAGAAGATCCGCATCCTCCGCGACGCCGGGTTCGACATGGGCCTCGACGGTGAGGACTACGCCTCCATCCAGTACCAGAACGCCAACAACTCCGTGCGGGTGACCGACGAGTTCATGGAGGCCTTCGAGGCCGGTACCACCTACCCGCTGCGCGCCGTCACCACCGGTGAGGTCCTCGAGGAGAAGGACGCGCGCGAGGTCATGCGCCAGATCTCCCAGGCCGCGTGGGAGTGCGCCGACCCGGGCCTGCAGTACGACACCACCATCAACGACTGGCACACCTCGCCCGAGGACGGTCGCATCAACGGCTCGAACCCGTGCAGCGAGTACATGCACCTCGACAACTCGGCGTGCAACCTCGCCTCGCTGAACCTCAAGAAGTTCTACGACTACGACGCCGGCCGCTTCGACGTCGAGGCCTTCAAGCGCGCCGTCGAGGTGGTCTTCACCGCCCAGGAGATCATCGTCGGGTTCTCCTCCTACCCGACCGAGGGGATCGGGAAGAACGCGCTCGCCTTCCGCGAGCTCGGCCTCGGGTACGCCAACCTCGGTGGCCTGCTGATGAGCATCGGTCTGCCCTACGACTCCGAGGAGGGCCGAGCGTGGTGCGGGGCCATCACCGCCCTGATGACCGGTCACGCCTACCGGACCTCGGCGGAGCTCGCCAAGGTCAAGGGCGCCCACGACGGGTACGCCAAGAACGCCACGGCGATGCAGCGCGTCATCGGCAAGCACCGCGCCGCGGTCGACGAGATCGACCCGCGCCCGGTCGCGCCCGAGCTGCTGGACGCGGCGCGAACCGCGTGGGACGACGCGCTGGCGCTCGGTGAGAGCCATGGCTACCGCAACGCCCAGGCCTCGGTGTTGGCGCCGACCGGCACCATCGGTCTGATGATGGACTGCGACACCACCGGCATCGAGCCGGACCTGGGCCTGGTCAAGATGAAGAAGATGGTCGGCGGCGCGTCGATCGAGATCGTCAACCAGACCGTGCCGCAGGCGCTGCGCCACCTCGGGTACGCCGAGGAGCAGGTCGAGGCGATCGTGGCCTACATCGCCGAGAACAAGACCATCCACGGCGCGCCGGCGCTCCGCGAGGAGCACACCAAGGTGTTCCAGTGCGCGATGGGTGACGACGCCATCCACTACTACGGCCACGTGAAGATGATGGCGGCGGCCCAGCCCTTCATCTCGGGCGCGATCAGCAAGACCTGCAACCTGCCCGAGGAGGCCACGGTCGAGGACGTCGAACAGCTCCACCTCGACGCCTGGAAGATGGGCATCAAGGCGATCGCGATCTACCGCGACAACTGCAAGGTGGCCCAGCCCCTGTCGGTGTCGAAGAAGGCAGCGACGCCGGCCGAGGTCGCGGCGGCGGCCACCGAGGCGCACGTGCCGATGCGGCGCAAGCTCCCCAAGACCCGCCCGTCGCAGACCATCTCGTTCACCGTCGGCGAGGCGAAGGGTTACATCACCGCCGGCGAGTACCCGGGGGACGGGCTGGGCGAGATCTTCGTCAAGCTCGGCAAGCAGGGCTCGACGTTGTCGGGGCTGCTGGACGCGTTCGCCATCTCGGTGTCGATCGGGCTGCAGTACGGCGTGCCGCTCGAGAGCTACGTGTCGAAGTTCATGAACATGCGCTTCGAGCCGGCCGGCATGACCGACGACCCGGAGATCCGGTTCTCGACCTCGATCGTGGACTACCTGGCACGCAAGATCGCGATCGAGTACCTGCCGTTCGAGAAGCGTGAGGCGCTCGGGATCTTCACCCTCGACGAGCGCACCCGCATGCTCGACGAGGGCGCCGGGCACGAGGAGCCGGCGGTCCCGAAGGCGCCGACCGCCGAGGCCGTGGCCCAGGCGGCGCCGCTGCCGAAGTTCCAGGGCGGGTCGGTCCCGATCGACCATGACGCGCCGATGTGCTTCGAGTGCGGCATCAAGATGAAGCGCGCCGGTGCCTGCCACGTCTGTGAGTCCTGCGGCACCACCAGCGGCTGCAGCTGATGCGGATGGCAACGCTCCGATTCGGGTTCTGGCAGCCCGGATCGGAGCGGTTGGCAGTGGAAATCGGAGTGGGTTGGCAGCACTCCGATTCCGTAGCGCACGACCTCGAGGGGGCCCGGCGGGCCCTCTCGGCCGTTCCGGGCCCACCCGTTGCGCCTGTCCACGCAGCACGCACTGTTGATCGGACATCGACCTCTGAGGACCAGTTCTCCCATGGGTAGCGCAGACCAGCGGTTCCAGATCCTGGCACTCGACGGTGGCGGCGTGAAGGCGTTGTTCACCGCGCATCTGCTCGCCCACCTCGAGGACGACCTCGACGTCGACATCCGGGACTGCTTCGACCTGTTCGCGGGTACCTCGGCTGGCGGGATCGTCGCGCTGGCGCTCGGTGCCGGTTTGAGGCCGGCCGAGATCGTTGAGCACTACGCCAACCTTGTCGAGGTCGTCTTCCCTCGTGGCCGGCGGCGTTGGCACCACCTGCCTCGCCGGATGGTTCGTCCGACCTACAGCGCCGAACCGCTCCGCGATGCACTGGCCGCCGTCCTCGGCGACCGACTGCTCGGAGACAGCGAGAGGCGCTTGATCGTCCCGGCCTGGGACGTGCAGCGCGGGTGCGTGCACATCTTCAAGACCCCCCACGATGAGCGATACAAGCGGGACTGGAAGGTCCCGATGGTCGACGTCGCGATGGCCACCTCGGCTGCGCCGACCTTCCTACCGGCAGCCAACGTCAACGCACAGCGCCTCATCGATGGTGGCGTCTGGGCCAACAACCCGTCACCGGTCGCGATCGCTGAGGCCGTCAGCACCTTGCAGATCCCTCTGCACGCGATCCGCGTGCTCAACGTCGGAACCACCGACGAGGTGGCCGACCACCCGTCCAAGCTCGACGAAGGGGGACTGGGGAGCTGGGCGAAGCACGTGACCGGGCTCGTCATCACCGCCAGCAGCCGCGGCAACCAAGGCCTCGCGCAGCACCTGTTGGCCGACGGCAACTATCAGCGCTTCGACGCCCACGTCGCCAAGGGCCGCTACCGGCTCGATGCCGCCGACCCTGGTGAGCTCGCGGCGATCGCCAGCTCTGAAGCTCGTCGCCTCGGGCCGACCTTCACCGAGACGTTCGCCGACCACGTAGCAGCCCCGTACCAGCCTCTGCACTCCCGCTCAGTACGCAAGGACGTCGCATGACCGGCAACCCCTCCATCCTCGGCCGCGGGGCGTACATCTCCGGCCTCGCCGGGGAGCTCGACCCGCCGGCGGCTGCGAGGAGCCTGGCAGGTGACCGCTACGAAGACCTCGGATCGTTCGTGAAGGACGTGGCCGACGAAACACGCCCTATCAAGGTCTACCCGCAGGGGTCCCGGAACCTCGGCACCACGAACGCCCACCCGGACACCGGTGAGTTCGACATCGACCTCGTCTTCAGCATCGGCTTCCGCAAGCGGGAGCTGTCTCAGAAGCAGCTGAACCAGTGCGTCGGCGACCTGCTGAGGAGGTACGTCCGTTACCAGAAGCAGTTCGCCGGTGCCCTCATGCCGTCCGGGATCGAACCCGGAAAGCGGGCGTGGACGCTGCACTACGACGACGGCTTCCACATGGATCTTCTGCCGGTCGTGCCCGACGTCGACAAGGAACTGCGCGATCGCCGCGGTGACCCCTCGTGGCTGACCGACAAGCAGCTGACCCGTTGGCAGGCGACGAACCCGCAGGGGTTCGCCGACTGGTTCCACGCCGTCAGTCAGCGCGAACGTGAGGTCGAGCTGAGGAAGAGGGCAGAGGTCACCGTTGACCTGCTTCCCGACGACCACGTCAAGACGACGCTGCAGGTGACCGTTCAGGTCTTGAAGTTCCACCGTGACCGGTTCTTCAGTGACGACCCGGACAAGCTCGCGCCACCTTCGGCACTCATCACCGCCCTGGCCGCACGTGCCTACGAGATCAGGACACCCCATGGTGGTCCGCTCGCCGACGTGGTCGAGGAAGTGCTGGCCTACATGCCTGCGCTGTTGGCCACCGACGACGCGGGTGACCTGGCCGTTTTGAACCCGGTGTGCGACCGTGAGAACTACGCCGACCGCTACGAGGGACGCCGAGACAAGCGGGCGGCGCTCGAGGAGTGGCTCGCTCACGCCGCGGCAGATCTGGGGCGCATAGCGACTACCCAGGGGATGAACCAGGTCAGTAAGGCGATCGACGAGACCTTCGGTGATGGCCTCGGCTCCCGCGTCACCGCGAAGATCGTGCGGGAGACGCAGGGGGTCCGAGAACGAGGACACCTCAGCAGCTCAGAGGGCTCGGGAAGTCTCCGCATCGACCCAGGTCACCCAACCCGCGAGCACAGGTTCTACGGTGACCCGTCCGCGTAGCCGCCCAAACGCCACGCCCCTGCCGGTGCAGGAAGCGCAGCTCCTGCGCCGCTACCCAGACAGCCGGGTCGTCCGGACGCCGCAGCGGTTGACCTGGCTCGGGCAGTTGACCCCAGCGCCCTACTGCGACACCTACGACGTGCTCATCGACCACCAGCCGTGGGAGTCGCCGCTCGTCTACGTCAGTCGTCCCCACCTCCAGCTTGTCGGTGACGACGGGCTGCCGCACGTCTACTCGTGGAACACCCTCTGCCTCTACCTCACGGATCGGGAGTGGAACCCCTCGCTCCTGATCGCAGACACGCTCGTGCCGTGGGCGAGTGAGTGGCTGTACTTCTACGAAGGCTGGATCGCGACGCAAGGGGACTGGTCGGGCGAGGGTGTGCATCCCTCCCCGGATACCGGCACCCGCGGGATCCGACGAACATGGGAGCGAACTCGCCAGGAGAAGCTGGAGCGACTCAGGAGTGGCTTGATCGCGATGTACGGACCCGGCGCCGACGTCGAGAGGTTGTCCCGGGGTCCGTGGAACTTGGGTGGGGGTCCTCCACCGGGAGCCGGC
>JBBECA010000050.1:11310-26271 GCA_040882055.1 Nitriliruptor sp. | reverse complement strand
AACCTCTGGCCTCTGCCGTGTGAAGGCAGCGCTCTCCCACTGAGCTACGCGCCCGGACCGCGACCGAGGCCGCGGCGGCGAACGCTACCAGCACCCGTGCGGAGACCGCCAAGCGGCCGCGGGACAGCGCGCGAGACTCCCCCACCACGGGGGTCACGGGGTGCGTCGGACGCGCCGGTGTGGTTCCTTCGCGCGACCAGAGGAAGGAGGTGGTCCGTTGATCGGTAGTCATCATCACGGGACCCTGGAGGTGCCCGGCCGCTAGGCCGGTGTCGCTGGATCCCCTAGCGGAATCCACGCCGGGCACCGCCACTCGCGCCGGTCGGGGAGTCGTCCCGCCCGACGCTCCGTGGGCCACCGAGGCGTTCCGCCTCGTTCGCTCCCGGAAGCGGTGCTGGAGGTCTCAACCAGCGAACGCGTAGCACCCGAGGGGCCGCGACCATCGAGGTCGCGGCCCCTCGGCGCGACCCTCGTCTCCCACGCCCGGATCGCGCTGCCCTCCTGAGCCCGAGCGACTTGCCGGCACCCGCACGCTCGGCTTGCCTGCGCCGATCCCGCTCCCCTGCCGTGCGAGCTCGCGTGCCCTCCGTCCCGTTCTCCGGCCCGACGACGCCTCGCCGCGAGCTGTCACCGCCGCTGCGCTCGGCGCTGGTCATCGGGCTGCTCTACGTCTTCCTCGTCGGCGTCTCGCTGCTCGAGGACGGCATCACCGGACTCGGTGACGGCTTCCAGAACGGCCTGCTCGAGAACGTCGCGAACCCCATGTCCGGGTTGTTCGCCGGCATCCTGTTCACCGTGCTCGTGCAGTCCTCGTCGGTCTCGACCGCCACGATCGTCGGGCTCGTCGGGTCGGGGACCCTGAGCGTCGAGCTCGCCGTGCCGATGATCATGGGCGCCAACGTCGGCACCACGATCACCAACACCCTCGCCTCGCTCGGTGCCATCCGGCGCTCCGTCGAGTTCCGCCGCGGGTTCGCGGCCGCGACGGTCCACGACTTCTTCAACCTCCTCGCCGTGGCCGTGCTCCTGCCGATCGAGCTGGTCACCGGGTTCCTGTCGAAGTCCGCGGCCTGGCTCACGGAGCGGCTTCGCAGCGGCAACGGCGTGAGCGAGCTCGGCGCCAGCCCCGTCAAGCGGGCCGTCGACGTACCGGTGTCGGCGATCGAGTCGTTCCTCGACGCGTCACCGGTCGGGGGGCGCTTCCTCGCCCTCACCACCCTGCTGCTGGGCCTCGGGTTCATCTTCCTGGCGCTGTCGCAGATCACCAAGAACATGCGACAGCTCGTGGCCGGCAGCGTGGAACGGGCCATGAACCGCTTCATCGGTCACGGTGGCGGTGCCGTCGGCATCGTCGTCGGTATCGCGGTGACGGTCGCGGTGCAGTCCTCGTCGATCACCACCTCGATCCTGGTGCCGTTGGCGGCCGCCGGGGTCCTCACCCTGCCGAACGCCTACCCCATCACCCTCGGTGCCAACGTCGGCACCACGATCACCGCCCTGATCGCCTCGTTGGCGGTGCTGCTGCCCGAGGGACTCACGATCGCGCTGATGCACACCCTGTTCAACCTCGCCGCGATCGCGCTGATCTACCCGATCACCGCGGTCCGGATGTTGCCCCTCCGCGCGGCCGAGCAGCTCGCCGACCAAGCTGTCGCGCGTCGGTCGGTCATCCTGGCCTACGTTCTCGGGTTGTTCGTGGTCACGCCCGCTGCCGGTGTCTTGCTCATCCCCTGATCGTCCCCCGAAACCCCGTAGGAGGTGGTTGCCGTGGTCTTCGGCTTCCGTAGCGACGCTGGTGAACGCCTCGACCGCATCGAGGAGTCGATCCAGCAGATGCTCCGCGACGATGCGCACTCGATCGAGCTGGCCATGTCGGCGCTGCTCGGCAAGGCCGACCCCCACACGGTCGGGCCCGAGCTCCGCGCCACCGACCACAAGGTCAACGAGGCGGAGCGCAACATCCGCCGCGACCTGGTCGTCCACGCCTCGGTGCACGGGTCGATCGACACCCCCGCGATCCTGGTCTACATGTCCATCGTGAAGGACATCGAGCGCATCGGCGACTACGCCAAGAACCTCTTCGACCTCGCCGCGGACGGTTCGGACCTGTCGACGACGTCGCGTGGTCCACGGCACACCGAGATGCACGCCGAGATGCTCCGCATGATCGAGCAGGTCGGTGTCGCGTTCCACGAGCGCGACCCGGAGCGGTCGCGGACCCTGCTCACGAGCGGCGACGAGCTGCTCGACGACTTCGACGACGCGGTCTCGGCCCTCGTGCGCAGCGACTCGACCGGGGACCAGTCGGTCGCGCAGGCGCTGGCCTACCGCTACTACAAGCGCATCGTGGCCCACCTGTTGAACGTGCTGTCCGCCGTCGTCATGCCCGTCGACCGGCTCGACTACTTCGACGAGGACCCCGAGGACCGCTGACGAGCGCCCCGAGGACCGGCTGACAGGCACCCCGATGACCACCGACCGTGGCAGGCTCGGCCCGGGTCACCCCGAGGGGGCGATCCCCGCGGCGAGGTCGGCGCTGGCGACCTCGCGGCCGGTCGGCGCCTCGGGCTGGCGTGGGCCGTCCTCGACGGTGATCAGCAGCTCCTGCGCGCCATCCTGTACGACGGCGCCCGCCACCTGTCGGTCCGCGGTCCGGGCGATCAGCACCGCGCTGTCGCCGCCGTCCTCCACGCCGGTCATCCACACCACGTAGCGCTCCGTGCCGGCCAGCGGTGGCAGGTCGACGAAGGAGAAGGCCACCTCGTCACCGTCGACCACGACGAGGCCGGACGCCGGGGGGACGGTCTCGACCTCGACGCTCACCCCGGAGGCGAGCTCGGCGAGGGCGGTCTGCTGCCGCTCCACCAGCATCGCGGTGGCCGACAGCTGGGTGCGCAGGTGCAGGTTCCAGAACGCCAGAGCGCCGAACACCACGATCGCCAGCGCGAGCCCGACACCGAGGAGCCGTGACGGGACGCGCGGCGTCGGCGGTTCGAGGTCGGGCTCGTCGGTCCGCTGCGCCACCTCGGTGCGCACCCGGGCTTCGGCGCGCTCCTCGCGTTCGGCCGCCACGAGGTCCGCGGCGATGTCACGCAGTTCGGCGACACGCAGCCGACAGTCGCGGCAGCCGAGCAGGTGCGAGCGGAACTCGGCCGCGTCGAACGCGGTCAGACCGCCGAGCACGTGCCCGACCGCCAGCTCCTCGTACCGCTCGTGCGCGTCCACGCCCCGAGCCTACGCGCCGGTGGGTCAGCAGGGACCGCCCGACAGGTACTGGCGGGGGTTGACCGCCGAACCGTTGACGCGGGTCTCGAAGTGCAGGTGCGGCCCGGTCGAGTTGCCGGTGCTGCCGACGTACCCGATGGTCGTCCCCTGGGAGACCGACTGGCCCGAGCTGACGGCGATCCGGCTCTGGTGGGCGTACGCCGTGACGACGCTGCCGTGGTCGATGAGGACCATGTTGCCGTAGCCACCCTGCCAGCCGGCGAAGATCACCTGGCCCGCCTTGGCGGCGCCGATGGGCGCCCCCGTACCGGCACCCTGGTCGAGTCCCCGGTGCATGCGTCCCCACCGCGGGCCGTACTCGGAGGTGACGGGCGCGCACAGCGGCCAGGCGAACCCTGACGCCGACGGTGCCGAGACGCGCGCCGAGCCACCGCCGCCGGCCGCCGCTCGTTCGGCCGCCCGAGCCTCGGCGGCCTGGCGCTTGATGAGCGCCTCGATCTGCTGCGATTCCTCGGTGAGGTCGGCGTGTTCCGCGTCGAGTTCCTCGACCCGGGCACGAGCGTCAGCCGCGGCCAGGGCCCGACGATCGCGGAGCGCCTCGACCTCGGCGAAGAGCTCCTCCTGCTCGGCCAGCATCTGGTCGAGGCGCTCCTCCTCGGCACGCAAACGTTCACGTTCGGCATCGACGGCCACCTCGGCTGCGGCCAAGGCCTCGGAGGACGCAGCGTCGCCGAGGGTCAGGGCGCGCAGGTAGGTCGAGCGTGCCAGCGCCTCCTCGGCCCCCTCGGAGGAGAGCAGCACGTCGAAGTCGCGCACGGCGCCCTGCTTGAACATCGAGGCAGCCCGCGCCTCGAGCCGGGCGCGGACCACGGCGGCCTCGTCCTCGACGTCGGCCAAGCGCTGTTCGGCCTCGGCGACCGCGCCGCGCTGGCGCTCGAGCTCTGCCGCCACGTCGTTGACGACCGCCTCGACCTCGGCGAGCCGTTCATCGGCGTCCGCCAGCTCCGCCTCGGTGGCTTCGGCCTCGGCCTCGGCCTGGTCGAGCTCCCGGGTGACGGCGGCGATGCGGTCGCGAGCCTCCTGTAGCTGGCTCGGGTCCGCCGACTGTGCGCCCGCGAACGCCGCCGGCGCGAGGACCGCGGCCGCGACGATGCCAGCGAGCGCGACGAACGTGCGCGTGGTGCGAGGCGGCACGGTTCCTCCGGGGCTCGGCAGCTGTGGACCCTCGACGGCGCTGCGTGGGTGCCCGTCGGGAGGGCGGCGCCGCAGCGGATCGAGAGGCGTCCGGGGCAGCCGAGCCGCGGACGCGCCCGAGAACGGTACCTGGCGGCGGCCGTGCGCACGAGTTCCACGGCGACACCCGGTGGACGAGCACCCACCCGGTGGCGACCGGCGCGCGTTGGTAGCCTCTGCCGACGGTCCGGTCTCGAGCGCACCTCGCCCGATGAGCGGCGTCCCCAGCTCGCGCCCCGCTCCCGACCGCCCGCTCCTCACCTCTGCCCGTCTCCTGGGGGAACCACACCGATGGTCCTTCGTCGCCCTGCGGTCATCGTGCCTGCCATCGTGCTCGCGCTGGTGGTGGTGGCGATCGCGGGCCTGTGGCTCACCCAGCGGGGCCAGGTGCTGCCGAACACCTCGGTCGCAGGTGTCGACCTGTCCGGCATGGACGCGGAGGAGGCTGCAGCGGCGTTGGCGCCCGTGGCCGAGGAACGCGAACGCGAGGAGGTCGTGTTCACCTTCGAGGACGAGCGTTACCCCATGGTCCCCCGGGAGCTCGGGTACCGCGTCGACGTGGAGGACAGCGTCGCGGCCGCGCTCGAGCGCGGCCGGACCTCCCCGTTCCGCGACGTGGCCGTGCGGATCGGCGCCTTCTGGCGCGAACGTGATCTGCCACCGGCCGAGGTCGTCGATGGCCCTGGCCTGGCCGCCGCGATCGACGAGCTCGCCGACGAGATCGACCGGGATCGCTTCAGCGGCGCGATCGAGGTCGACCCCGAGACGCTCGAGGTGGCGGTCTCCGAACCTCGCGGGGAGGCCGAGGTTCGTCGCGAGGAGGCCCTCGCGGACCTCGAGGCGGCTCTGCTCGAACCGGGTGACGACCTGCTGCCCCTCCCCGTCGACGTCGGCGACCCCCCGGTCACCCCGGCCGATGTCGAGCAGGTCGCGACGCAGGTCGAGCGTGCGGTCGCGGAACCGCTCGAGCTGCGGGTCGAGGACGAGACGTTGACGCTCGACCCGACCGAGCTCGCGATGCTGATCGAGGTCGGTGAGGCCGAGGACGGCGCCAGCCTCGAGCTGCGGGTCACCGAGGAAGCGGTCGAGGAACACCTGGCGGCGAGGGCGTCCGAGCGGTTCGACGTGGGTCCTCGGGACGCGGCCTTCACCACCTCGCGGACCCCGCCGACACGGTTCGACGACATGGGCACCACCACCTGGCGGCCCGTGGAGGCTCCCGCAGCCGACCTGCGCCCCGCGCGCGACGGCCGGAGCTTCGTCGCGGGACGGGCCGCGGAGCAGCTCACCGAGGCGCTCCGTACCGCGGACCGGGAGATCGAGGTCGAGGTCGAGGTCACCGAGCCGGACCTCACCACCGAGCGGGCCGAGGAGCTCCGCCCGACCCACCTGCTCGGCACCTTCACCACCTACTACACCGCCGGCCAGGTCCGCGTGGCCAACATCCAGCGCCTCGCCGACGTCGTCGACGACACCCAGGTCCTGCCGGGCGAGCAGTTCTCGATCAACGGGATCTCCGGCGAACGGACCTGCGCCAAGGGCTACGAGCCCGCCGGCACGATCGTCCGCGGCGAGCTGGTCGACACCTGCGGCGGCGGCGTCTCGCAGTTCGGTACCACGACCTTCAACGCGGCCTTCTTCTCCGGCGTCCAGCTCGACGACTGGAGGGCGCACTCGTTCTACATCTCGCGCTACCCGCAGGGACGCGAGGCCACCCTGTCCTTCCCGGAGCTCGACGTACGGTTCACCAACGACACCGACGGGGTGATCGTGGTGCGCGCGAGCTACACCTCCGAGTCGGTGACGGTCTCGATGTACGGCCGGCCGCACGCCACGGCCGTGTCGGCGACCCACGGTGAGCCCTACGACCGGCGCGAGCCGACGACCGACGAGCGCACCACCGACGAGCTCCCGGCCGGCGAGACCCGGACCGTGCAGGAACCCGGGAGTCCCGGCTTCAAGGTGCGGGTCGTTCGACGCGTGGAACGCCCCGGTGGCGGCACCGACGAGCGCACCATCTCGACGACCTACCGGCCGCAGAACGGGATCGTGGAGCGCGGGACCGGGTAGACCGGCTCAACGCTCCGGGGGGATCGTCCGGCGGCGGACACCAGGAGCCCGTGGGACCACCCGCTCGGTCGGCACCGCTGCGCCGTCGCGCGCGGCCGGGCCCACCGGTTCGATCCGCAGCAGCGGTCGGCGCCACCGCGATCCGGGTGCATCGATCCACCCCTCGAGCGACGCTCGGAACCGTTGACCGTCGTCGAGCCGCGGCGCGAGCCGGGCCGCGACGGCGCGGTCGAGGTAGCCGACCCGCCACGGGGCCGGCGCGGCCGCCCAGACCGCCACGGCCAGCTCGTCGCGGGGGTTGTCGGGTTCGCGTACCAGCCGGACGGCACCACCGACCTCCCGGGCGGGCAGGCCCGGCGGCCTGGCGGCGAAGGCGTGTCCCCGCACCGGGGTCCGGAAGGCCGGTACCGCGGCCGGTGCGATGGGACGGAACGACCGCGCGGCCGGTCGTGCGGGGTCCAGGTGGGAGGTCGAGGTCATGGCACGACCGTACGACGGGAGGGTGACACGGGGCCGGCGCGCCTCTCAGCCCAAGGCGAGGATGCCGACGAACGGCACGACGATGAACAGACCAGCGACGTAGGCCGCGACCAGGGAGCGGTTACGGACGGCCGCCCCAGCGAGGGCGTCCGCGAGCCGCACCGGTACGTACCGCACGGCCGGGATGGGGTAGAGCAGCGCGATCGCCGTCAGGTTGAACAGCATGTGGACCAGGGCGATCACGAGTGCAGCGGGCTGGTCGACCGCGAGCGCGGCGAGCAGCGCGGTCGCCGTGGTTCCGATGTTGGCGCCGAGCGTGACCGGGTAGGCGTTACGGACGGTCAGGACGCCGGCGGCGACCATCGGCACCAGGATCGAGGTCGTGATGGTGGAGGTCATCACGGCCAGCGTGATGGCGATGCCCATGAGGATGCCCGGGATCCCGCCGCCACGGTCCAACAGGCGGTTCATCGCCTGTTCGATCCGGCCCGCCATGACGGCACGCATGTTGGTGGTCACGAACCGCAGCGAGGCGAACAGGAGACCGATGCCGAGCACCAGCATGATCACGCCGAGCCCGATACCCGGTTCGGTGAACCGTCCGAGAAGGCCCTCGACGGCGCCCGTTCCGGCGTTGACGGCCGTGCGGATCGGGCTGTCCCCCTCTGCGCCGCCGATGCCGGCACGGGAGAGCACGCCGCCGAGGCGCGAGGCGCTCTTCGAGAGCACGCCGGTGAGGATCTCGATGGGCAACAGCACGGCGACGGCGAGGAGGTTGAAGAAGTCGTGCATCGTCGCGGCGGCGAACGCACGTCGGAACTCGGTCGGACGTCGCAGGCTGCCGAGCGAGACGAGCGTGTTGGTGATGGTGGTACCGATGTTGGCGCCCATGATCATCGGCACGGCGAGACTGATGGGCAGGGTGCCCGAGCCGACGAGCCCCACGATCGTGGAGGTCGAGATCGACGAGGACTGCACGATCACGGTCGCGGCCACGCCGGCGAACAGACCAGCGACGGGGTTGCCGACGCTGGCGAGCAGCTGGGTCTCGAAGCCCTCACCGAACTGGCGGATGCCGTCCTCGAGCAGCCCGACCCCGACGAGGAAGACGTAGAGCAGTGCGAGTGCGAACAGCACCCGCGTCCACGTGGCGAACTCACGGCGTGAGGTGGTCGTCATGCGGTCAACCTGGCTCATCGGTGCAGCAGCTCCGAGATCGACGATCCGGCCGTGGTGCTCGACGGGCGCCCGGCCCGAGGCGGGACGGTCGCTGACGGGCTATCCCCTGCGGTGGCCTCGTCGGGGTCGACGCGGCGGCGCCGCCGGACCGGAACCTAGACCAGCCGGGCCGGTGCCGACACCTCGGGTGACAGCTCACATCCGCCGCCGAGCTCACCCGGCGCTGAGGTTCGCCGCGTACGCCCGCCGCGCGCGATCCGCCTCGTCGCAGTCGTGCTGGCGTAGGCAGCCTCGACACCACAGGCCGCCGCGTAGCTGCGGTTCGGCCCGGCCACCCGCGACCGCGGCGAGGCGGGCGGCTTGGCGCACCGCATCGACGACGCGGCGCACCGTGGCATCCAGCGTGGCCTGGTGCAGATCCTCGACCTCGGGACGTCCCTCGGTCACGTAGAAGGTCGCCCACCGGAACGGCAACCGTCCCGTCGCGAGCGCGCTGAGCAACGCGTAGAACCGGACCTCGGCGCGGTCGTGATCCGAACGGGGGATCCCGGTCTTGAAGTCGACCACCAGGGCGCGGGCCCGGTCGTCACGTGTCCGGCTGTCGAGCAGGACGTCGAGGGTGCCCTGCAACCGGATCCGTCCCTCAGCGAGCGTGACGTCGAGCCGCTTCTCGGTCCTCACGACGACCGCGGAGGGCGGGAGGTCCGGCCACACCTCGCGGAAGCCATCGAGCAGGACCGCGACCTCGGCGCGCAGGTCGTCGGCCTCGTCGCGTGGGCAGGCGTTCAACCACGCGCTCACCGACCGGGGATCACCGGGCTGCCGCGCGGCGAGCTCACGCCACGCGGCCGCCACGGCCACCGCCGCCGGTGGGGCCTCGCCGCCACGGGCATCGAGCTCCCGTTCGAGGACCTTGTGAACCAGGGTCCCCCGGACGTTGGCGCGGGTGTGCTCGAACGGGGCGGGGTCGAGGGCCCACCCGTCGCAGGCGAGCCGGTCCAGCCGGGTCTTGGTGACCAGCAGCTGACGCCGGCCCGTCGCCGTCGCCGCAGCGTCGAGGTCGTCACCCAGCTCAGCGAGCTCCGTCTCGAGCTGGTCCCGCAGAGCCGCCACGCGGCCCTCGGCCACGATCGGCCGTTCCTGACGCCAGCCGAACAGCTCCGTCCGCAGCCGCTCCCGAGCGGCCGCGCCCCCGTCCCCGGGCGCCGTGCTCACGCCCCCGCCAGCTGACGGAGGTCGTGGTCGTCGAGGTCGGCGGCGACGAAGGTCCCCCCGACCTCGAGCACGGGGACGCCGCCGATGCCGCGCTGCCGGGTGGCCAGCATCCGGCGCCGGAGCTGGGTCCGCGCCGCCCGGTCGGCGAGCAGGTCGACGACACGGCCCGCGTCGAGTCCCACCTCGCCCGCGACGGCGGCGAGCGCGACCGCATCCGAGATGTCCACGTCGCGTTCCCAGTAGGCGGCGAGGACCGAACGCCGCCACACCGCCCCGAGCCCGACCTGCTGCGCCACCTCCTCGTCGACGAGGTGGGCGGCCAAGGTCGGTGGACGGCGCGTCGGCCGTCGTGCGCTCAGCCCCAGCTCGTGGAGGCGCTCACGGACCCGGTCGAGCTCGGTGAGCTGGTCGAGGGTGACCGGGATGGCGGCGTCGAGCCCCAGCACGTCGAGGCCCTGGAAGGCCACAGCGCCGCCCCGGTCGGCGATGCGCTGCAGGCGCAACGTCGCGACGGCGGAGGCCGGGGAGGTGGGGTCGTGGTGGAGGATCAGCACGCGGGCGAGCGTAGGTGACGGGTGTGACGCCCCCTGCCGTAGCCTCGGTCGCCTCCGACACGGAAGGCAGCCCGTGGACCGCGACGCGACCGCGCGGCAGGTCCGACTGCTCGGCGACGTCCTCGGGAACACCGTCGCCGACGTCGAGGGTCCCGACCGGCTCGAGCTGGTCGAGCGCGTCCGCGCGCTCGCGAAGGCCCAACGCGGTGGCGACACGGCCGCCGGTGCCGAGCTGACCGAGCTGATCACCTCGGTCCCGGTCGACGATGCGCGGGTGCTCGTGACCGCGTTCGCCGCCTGGTTCCGTCTGGTGAACCTCGCGGAGGACCAGGGCCGGGTGCGCCAGCTGGTCCGGGACCGGCTCGACCGCGCGGCGGCGGACGCCGGCCCCTTCCCCGAGTCGCTGCGCGCTGCGCTCGCCCGGTTCGTCGAGGCCGGGCTCGACGCGGACGAGGCCGCCGCGGCCATCGGTCAGCTGGCCGTGCGGCTGGTGCTGACCGCCCACCCGACCGAGGCGAAGCGACGCACGACGCTCACCAAGCTCGGCCGCGTGGCGCACGTGCTGCGCGAGCTCGATCGTGACCAGCTCCCCCCGGAGGCCCGCACCGCTGCCGAGGCCTACCTCGCCGAGGAGGTCGCCTCGATGTGGCTGACCGACGAGACCCGGGTGCGACCGCCGACGGTGATCGACGAGGTCCGCAACGGGCTCTACTGGGTCGACGCCGTCCTCTTCGATCTCGCGCCGCGCCTGTACCGCGAGCTCGCCGACGCGTACGCCGCCGCCTACCCCGACGCGCCGGCCCTCGAACCGGGACGCTTCCTGCGCTTCGGCTCGTGGATCGGCGGTGACCGCGACGGCAACCCGAACGTCACCGCTGCCGCCACCGAAGCCACCTGGCGAGAACAGCAGCAGCTCGCGATCCGGCTGCTGCGACGCTCCATCGACCGGCTGCACGCCCACCTCTCGGTCAGCGAGCGTCGCGGGACCTCCGAGGAGCTCGCGAACCGCCTCGACGAACTGCGCCGGCTCCGCCCGCGGGCGGCTGCGCGCGTCGAGGACCGCTACCCGCAGCAACCCCACCGGCAGTTCCTCGCGATGGTCTACCAGGTGCTGCTCGCCACCGAGCAGCACGCCGCCGAACCCTGGCGGGCCGACCACCGTCACGATCCCCTCCGCTACGCCTCGGCGGACGAGCTGGTCGCCGACCTGCAGCTGCTGCGAGCGTCCCTGCGCGAGGTGGGGGCCCACGCCATCGCCGACGGCCGCGTGTGGGATCTCGAGTGCCAGGCCCGCGTCTTCGGCTTCCACCTCGTGACCCTGGATCTCCGCCAGCACGCCGGCCGGCACCGCGAGGCGTTCACCGCCCTCTACCGCCGGTACGGCGAACACGACGACTACGCGGGGCTCGCCGAGGCGGACAAGGTCGAGCTGCTGGTCACCGAGCTCACCTCGCCGCGGCCGCTGACGCCGGCGATCATCGACCTCGAGGACGACCACCGCGCCACCTTCGAGCTGTTCCGGCTGCTGCGTCGGGCCCACCAGCGGCTCGGCCCGGACGCCTGCGACACCTACGTCATCTCGATGACCGAGCGGGCCTCCGACGTGCTCGCCGTGCTGACCATGGCCCGCGACGCGGGCGTGGACGAGCGGCTCGACGTCGTCCCGCTGTTCGAGACGGTCGACGACCTCCACCGGGCTCCCGAGGTGATGACCGCGCTGTTCGAGCTGCCGGTGTACCGCGAGCACCTCGCTGCCCGCGGCGACGGCCAGCAGGTGATGATCGGCTACTCCGACTCCAACAAGGACGGGGGTTACCTCACCGCCACCTGGCAGCTGCAACGGGTCCAGCGTGCGCTCGCCGACGTCTCCGAACAGCACGGCATCGAGCTCACCCTCTTCCACGGGCGCGGCGGCTCGATCGGGCGCGGTGGGGGCCCCGCGAACGCGGCGATCCGTGCCCAGCCGCCCCGGTCGGTGGCCGGCCGGCTGAAGCTCACCGAACAGGGCGAGGTCATCGCCGCCCGGTACCGGGAGCCCGACCTCGCCCACCGCCACCTCGAGCAGGTGCTCCACGCGACCCTCGTGACCACGATCCCGTCGCAGGAACCGTCGTCGACCGCCCGGGTGGACGAGGTGCTCGACGCCTGCGCCGACCACGCGCGGGAGGCGTACCGGGACCTGGTCCACGACACTCCGGAGCTCGTCGACTACCTCCACGAGGCCACCCCGATCGACGCGATCGCCGAGCTCAACCTCGCCTCGCGGCCGGCGCGCCGGAGCGCCGGTCGAGGGATCGAGGACCTGCGCGCCATCCCGTGGGGTTTCGGGTGGACCCAGTGCCGGATCCACCTGCCGGCCTGGTACGGCGTCGGCACGGGCTTCACCGCGTGGGCCGGCGAGGATCCCGATCGGTGGGCGGAGCTCACCGAGCTCCACGGCGGCTCACCGCTGCTGCAGGTGACGCTGGCGAACGTGTCGATGGCGCTCGCGAAGGCCGACCTGACCATCGCTGCCGACTACGCCTCGCTCGCCAGGCCCGAGGTGCGCCAGGCCATCCTGCCCCGCCTGATCGAGGAGCACGATCGCACCGTGGACGCGCTGCGCCGCATCACCGGCCGCGGGCCACGGGACCTCGATCCCGAGCTCGACGAGGTGCTCCGCCTCCGCGATCCCTACCTCGATCCCCTGCACGCCGTGCAGGTGCGGCTGCTGGCCCGGCTTCGCAGCGGCGAGGAGGGCGACGACGCTGATGCCGTGCGTGATGCCGTGCTGGTGGCCACCAACGGCATCGCCGCGGGCCTGCGCAACACGGGGTGAGGCGGGCGACCCCACGCCGCGCCCGGCGCCGCCCGGCGCGCGCTGGCGTACACCGACACGATCCGGGCCGTCGAACCGCTTCAGGCCGGGGACGACCGGACGACGTGGGGACGAGGTCGGCCCGCGGTGCCGGCGCGGGAGCGGCGGCACCGCGACCGTCGCAGCGGTGCGCAGGGGCCGCGAGAGGGCCGGAAGGGGTGGGTGTGAGAACCAGGGGTCAACCGAGCGCGATGGTGGCGGCCGTGCGTTCGGTGGCGTGGGACCAGGCGCCGCCCTCGGCGGCCCGCTGGCGAGCCCAGGCGCTCGGTGGGCTCTGGATCTCGGGCGGTGCGCTCGGTCTGCTCGCGCTGCTGCTGGACCCTGGCCGCGAGACCGCCGCCGGACCGTTGACCGCGATCGGCGTGACCGCCGTGATCCTCGGCGGTCTGCTCGTCCTGCGTGGCGCGCACCTCGCCATCGCGAGCTCACCGATCGAGCTCGCGACGCACCTCGCTCTCGCGGCCGGGAGCGTGGCCATCGGCGCGTGCGTCGCGTTCGCCGGGACGGGCAGCGCCCCCATCGCCTACGGGACCCTGTTCGTCTGGATCGGCCTCTTCGCGGGGGCCTACCTCGCCCCACGCGCCACGCTGGCGCACGTCTCCTTCGCGATGGTCGCGTTCGCGATCACGCTGCGCACCCTGGACCAGGCCATCGCCACCGAGCTGCTGCTGATCGCCGGCGTCACCGTCACCGTCGCCTGCCTCAGCAGCTGGATGGCCTTCCAACGGCACCTCGCCAACATCGACCCCCTCACCGGGATAGGGAACCGCCGGGCGCTCGACCGCGCCATGGAGGCCGCGATGGCCGCGGACACACACGAGCCCCTCACCCTCGCGACGATGGACCTCGACCACTTCAAGCGCTTCAACGACCGCTACGGCCACGTCGAGGGTGACCGTTTGTTGGCCGAGGCGGCCACGCTCTGGCGAGCCCGGCTGCCCGGGGAAGCCACGCTCGCGCGCCTCGGTGGTGACGAGTTCGTCGTGCTCCTGCCGGGGTACGGGCTCGCGGAGGCGAGCCAACTGATCGACCGCCTGCGCGAGATCCTCCCCGACGGCCAGTCGTGCTCGGCCGGGGTCACCCTCCGCGCCTCCGGAGACACCCCGTCCATGTTCCTCGCCCGCGCCGACTCCGCGCTCTACGAGGCCAAGCGCGCCGGTCGGGGCCGGACGAACACCCTGGGCAACGACGCGGACGTCGCGCTGGAGCTCTGGCGAGCGCTCGACGCGAACGAGTTCGTCCTGCACTACCAGCCGATCCTGTCCCTGGCCGACGGGGAACTGCGGGGCTTCGAGGCGTTGATCCGCTGGCAGCACCCCACCGACGGGCTGCGGTCCCCGGCACGGTTCATCGCGGCGGCCGAACGCAGCGGCGCCATCCACGCGATCGGGCGGTGGGTCCTCGATGAGGCCTGCCACCACGCGGCGGCACTGCGCCAACAGCCGGCGCCGACCCGCTCACCATCGCCGTCAACCTCTCCACCGTGCAGCTCACCGACCCTCGCCTGATCGGCGACGTGGCCCACGCGCTACGCACCAGCGGGCTCCCGCCGGAAGCACTGATCCTCGAGCTGACCGAGAACGCGCTCGAAGGTGATGTCGGCGACGCGGCGTACGCGCTCTGGCAGCTGCGCGACCTCGGCGTGCAGCTGGCCATCGACGACTTCGGGACCGGGTACTCGTCGCTGAACCGGCTCCGCGAGCTGCCCTTCGATGTGCTCAAGATCGACCGTTCGTTCGTCGCGGGCCTGAGCGACGAACGCCACCGATCGCTGCTCTGCGCCATCCTCGGCCTGGCCAACAGCTTGGGTCTGGAGACCGTGGCCGAGGGGATCGAGACCGAGGCCCAACGCGACTTCCTCCGCACGCAGAGCTGCCACCTCGGCCAGGGCTACCTCCTCGGTCGTCCGGCACCGGCGACCCACCGGACGACGGGCCGCGAGTAGGCGACGTCGTCAGGACCGCTCGTGCGGCGCTCGCCGTGCGCGGATCGGGCGCGTCGCTGACCCGCGAGCGCGTGGGCCCCGACCGCTTCGCCATCTCCGGGGGCACCGACAGCTTCGAACGACCCGTGACCGCGATCTGGCGTTCAGTCGAGTCCGTCGAGCCACTCGGCGACGGCGCGTCCGATCCGCTCGCCGCTGTCCTC
>JBBECA010000050.1:0-11210 GCA_040882055.1 Nitriliruptor sp. | reverse complement strand
CGAGTCCGTCGAGCCACTCGGCGACGGCGCGTCCGATCCGCTCGCCGCTGTCCTCCTGGATGAAGTGGATCCCGGGCACGGTGACCTCGGTCTGGTTGGGCCAGGTGCGGCAGAACTCGCGCTGGTCCCCGATCAGGATCGATCCGGGGTCGGCGTTCACGAACAGCTTCGGCAGGTCGGAACCTGCCAGCCAGCGGCCGTAGTCGGTCACGATCCGGTGCACGTCGGTCGGCTCGCCCTCGATCGGGAGCTCGCGCGGCCACGTCAGCGTCGGACGGCGGTCCTCGCCGGGAACGGCGAAGGGGGCGCGGTGGACCGCCATCTCCTCGTCACTGAGATCGCGGATGATCGAGGACGGCAGGATGCGTTCGACGAAGACGTTCTTGTCGAGCACGATCGCCTCGCCGGCCTCGGACCGCATCGCCCGGAAGATGTCGCGGGCGGCCTCGGGCCAGTCGGCCCACGTGACGGGCTGGACGATCGCCTCCATGTAGGCGATGCCCCGCACCGCGTCGCGGTGCCGGTTGGCCCAGTCGAACCCGAGACCCGAACCCCAGTCGTGCACGACCAGGGTCACACGCTCGGTGACGTCGAGCTGCTCGAGCAGGGCGTCGAGGTAGCGCCGGTGCTCGATGAACCGGTACCGCTCGTCACCCGTGCCGGGGAGCTTGTCGGAACCGCCCATGCCGATGAGGTCCGGCGCGATGCAGCGACCGTGCTCGACCAGCGGCGGGATGACGTCACGCCAGAGGTACGAGGACGTGGGGTTGCCGTGCAACAGGAGGATGGGGTCGCCCTCCCCCTCGTCGACGTAGGCCATGGTGCGCCCCAGCACCTCGGTGGTCTGCAGGTCGAACGGCTGGCTCGTATCGGACACGGTGGTCGGGCTCCCGGCAGCAGGGTCAGGGTCGACCCGCAACCGTAGTGCTCCTCACGGGACCGTTCGGAGCGTCAGTTCGACATCCGGTCGCGCCCGTCGGCTTTCGCGCGGTAGAGGGCTTGGTCAGCGGCGTGCACCACCGCGTTCGCGCCACTGTGGAGCTCCCGGTCGAGACCGGCGACCCCGACGCTGATGGTCAGCACCTCCGGGCCATCGGGGCGGGAGATGTGCACGATCGCGAGGTCACGCACCGCCTTGCAGAGACGCTCGGCCACCGTCTCCGCGCCCGCGAGGTCGGTCTCCGGCAGCAGCAGGACCATCTCCTCGCCGCCGTAGCGGTAGACCGAGTCCCCGAACCGCGCGAACGCCGCCAACGCCTGGGCGACGTCCCGGATGGCTTCGTCGCCCGCGGGGTGGCCGTAGTGATCGTTGAAGGTCTTGAAGTGGTCGATGTCCACCAGCCCGACGGCGTAGGTACGGCCGTGACGGACCGAGGACGAGTGCAAGGCCGCGAGGTCCTCCTGGAACCGCAGACGGTTGCCGACCCCGGTGAGCGCATCGGTCCGCGCGAGCAGATCGAGCTGTTCGTTGGCGAACCGCAGCTCGGCGGCGACCGCACTCAGACGCCGCTGGACGTCGGTGACACGCTCAGCCGCGAGGAGGCGGATCCGCAGCTCGAACGGGTCCGGGGGTTTGACGAGGTAGTCGTCGGCGCCCGCTTCGATGCCCTCGAGCACCTGGTCGCGGCCACCGACGGAGGTGATCAGGATCACGTAGGGCTGCGGCCCGTCGCTGGCGCGGATCCGTCGACACAGCTCCACCCCATCGATCCCCGGCATCATCCGATCGGTCAGCATCGCCTGTGGCGCGTGCTCGAGGTACAGCCGCCACGCCTCCTCGCCGTCGTTCGCGACGATCGCCTCGTGCCCGAGCTTGCGCACGGCCGCCGCGAGCAGCACGCCGACGGTCCGGTCGTCGTCCGCGACCAGGACCTTCACGTTGCCCCCTGCCCACGGAGCGCCGCCGCGACCGCAGCCAGCTCGACGTCGAGCTCCTCGGCCGTCGCCTCGGCGCCGGTGAGGTCGCCCTGGACGGCGCGATCCTCGATCCGGGCGGCGAGCTCCCCGAGCCGTTCCGCGCCCACGTTCATGGCCGAACCGCGGACCCGGTGGCTCGCCGCCCGCGCCGTGGTCACGTCGCCGGCCGCCACGGCGGCGCGCAGCTCAGCGATGCGGGCGGGCACGTCGGCGATGAAGGCGGACACGAACTCCTCGACGACAGCCGGTTCGTCACCGAGCAGATCGAGCACCACCTCCCACCGTTCCGGGTCGAGGGTTCGTTCCGGTCGCTCCGGTTCGTCGCCGCCCGCCCCCCGACCCGCCGCGGGTGCCGTACGCGGCTGGGCGGGTCCGTCGAGCGCCGACGTACGCTCGGGCGGAGCGGTCGGACGTACCCACCGCTCGAGCGCGTCGGTCACCGCCCCCGGGCCCACCGGTTTGGCGATGAAGTCGTCCATCCCCGCCTCGATGCAGCGCTCGCGATCGGCGAGGCTCACACCGGCGGTCATGGCGATGACGGGGGTGTGGACGTCGGTTCCCGCCTCGAGCGTCCGCAGC
Source organism: Nitriliruptor sp. (assembly GCA_040882055.1). Classification (GTDB taxonomy): domain Bacteria; phylum Actinomycetota; class Nitriliruptoria; order Nitriliruptorales; family Nitriliruptoraceae; genus Nitriliruptor. The sequence continues at coordinate 8,714 of JBBECA010000050.1, read as the reverse complement.
CGCCGGGTCGCCTCGTACCCGTCCATCACGGGCATCTGGCAGTCCATCAGGACCGCGTCGTAGCGCCGCCGCGCGAGCGCCTCGAGCGCCTCGGCGCCGTCGCTGACGACGTCGACGCGGTGGCCGGAGCGTTCGACCAGGCGGCTGCCGACGAGCTGGTTCGCCGGGTTGTCCTCGACGAGCAGGACGGTCCCGACGACGGCCGGTCGTCCGGCCGGCGCCCTCGCCTCGGCCGCATCACCCTCGGTGCGGTCCGCGGGCATGAGCAGGCTCATCATCACATCGTAGAGCTGCGACTGGCGGACGGGCTTGCGCAGGTACTCACGGATCCCGGCGGCGCGCCGGTCCGCCAGCGTCGCATCCGCCGAGGACAGCAGGGCGATCCGCAGATCGGTGAAGCGTTCGTCGCGGGTGATCCGATCGGCGAGCTGGAGCCCATCGGTCCCGGGCATCTGCAGGTCGAGCAGCGCCACCACGAACGGGTCGTCACCGCACGTCGCCGTCAGCTCTTCGAGCGCCGTGGCCGCATCGGCCACGCCGGTCGGTCGCATGCCCCACGCGGCGGTCTGGCGCTCGACGATGTCGCGGTTGGTGGCGTCATCGTCGACGACGAGCACACGCACGCCCTCGAGCGGTCGGAGCCAGCGACCGTCACGTTCCTCGAGCGCTCGGACCGGGAGGGTGAACCAGAAGGTGCTGCCGACCCCGGGCGTGCTGTCGACACCGAGCTCCCCACCCATCAGCTCGACGAGCTGGACACAGATGGCGAGCCCGAGGCCCGTGCCCCCGTGCCGGCGGCTCGACGAGGCATCGGCCTGCGTGAAGGCCTCGAACAACCGTTCCCGTTCGTCCTCCGCGATGCCCACGCCCGTGTCCACGACCTCGAAACGGAGCGTTCCCGGCCGTTCCGTGTCCTCGTCGTCCCGGACACGCACGAGGATCTGCCCGCTCTCGGTGAACTTGACCGCGTTGCTGACGAGGTTGACCAGGATCTGCCGGAGCCGACCGGAGTCGGCGCGGACCGATCGCGGCACGTCCGGGTGGAGGTAGCTGTAGATCTGCACGCCCTTGGCGCTCGCCGAGCCGCTGAACAGCTCCGCGACCTCCTCGACGGTCGCCTCGAGGTCGAAGTCATGGCTCTCGAGCTCGAGCTTCCCGGCCTCGATCTTGGAGAAGTCGAGGATGTCGTTGATGAGCGCCATCAGCGACTCACCTGCCGATCGGATGCCCGACGCGTAGCGCTCCTGGTCCTCGTCGAGGTCGGTGTCCATCATCAGACCCGACATGCCGATCACCGCGTTCATCGGGGTGCGGATCTCGTGGCTCATCGTGGCCAGGAAGTCCGACTTCATCTGTGACGCCTGCATGGCGGCGTCGCGGCCGGCCACGAGTCCCGCCTGGGCCGCGGCACGGTCGCCCACCTCACGCAGGAGCGCGGCCTGGCGGATCCCGACCAGCACGACCGGGAGGGCCCAAGCCCGCCAGGCGGCATCGACCACCACGTCGTCAGCCGGCTCGGACAGCTCGCGCATCGAGGGATGCAACGCCGCCGCGCCGAGCAACCCGAAGTACACCAGCCACAGCGTGGTGTAGGGCTGGCCGTGGGCGTAGGTGCCCTCGAGCGTGGTGAACGCGTAGATCGAATCGACGGTGAGGGTCGCCACGATCCCACCCGCGAGCAGCCAGAACGCCGTCGAGCGGTGGCCCGGCAGGATCAGCAGTCCCGCGAGCACCGACACGAACGCGACGTCGAAGACCGGGTAGGCGAGCGCGACCAGCTTGGTCACCAGCGGGACGGCATCGTCGACCGCGTACGGCGCCATCAGGAACAGCCAGGCGACCGCCCCGAGCCCAAGCGTGACGACGGCGATCTCGATCCCCGAGGTGCTGCTGCGGTGGCTGGAACGCAGCAACGCGAGCCGCCACAACCCGACGAGGATGAGCACGTACCCCGGCAGGTAGAACGCGTCGGCCACCGACGGGAACGGCAGGTCCCAACCCCACACCTCGGGGCCGAGGTACCAGTACACGTTGGCGACCCCGTACGACAGGTGCCCCGCCACGATCGCCCACCAGGCGCCTGGGACGCAGGCGCAGGCCTGGCGCAGGTCCCCCGTCGGTGGTGCGGTCCGCGGTGGAGCACCTGGATCGCAGCGGCCGGTCTCCACCTCGCCCGTGACCTTAGAGCGGACGCTCCGTCGCGGCAGGGACCACCACCGCTACGCTGACCAGCGTCAGCACACCCGGGGAGCTCGAGCGAGAGTCGGGCTGAGAGGGTGACCGGCGCTCCGGCGCGCGTCACCGACCCGTGGAACCTGAGCTGGGTAACGCCAGCGGAGGGAGCGTGTCGCGTGATCGATCCGTCCAACCGTCCCGTCCCACGCCCCGTCGGGCGGGTCGAGGCGGTCGTGCTCGCGGACGGCGATCCGGTCGGCGTCGGCTACGTCGACGACCTACCGGCGGCGACGTTCGTCGTCGCCGCCGACGGCGGGCTCCGGCTCGCGGGTCCCCTGGGTCTCGCGGTCGACCTGGTCATCGGTGACCTCGACTCGGTCGATCCCGACCAGCTCGACGCGGCGGCGGCCGCAGGGGCTCGGGTCGAGCGTCACCCGGTGGCGAAGGACGCCACCGACCTCGCCCTCGCCCTCGACGCCGCCGTAGCCGCAGGCGCGACCCGCGTCACGGTGGTCGGGGGGGCCGGAGGACGCGCCGACCACCTCCTCGCCAACTGGTTGATCCTCGCGGGATCCGCCTACGCGGCGGTCGATGTCCGGGCCTGGTCCGCCGTGGCCCGGACCGACGTCGTCCGCGCCGGTCGGATGACCCAGCTGGACGCGCCGGTCGGATCGGTGGTGAGCTTGCTGCCGGTCCACGGACCGGCACGCGGCATCACCACGACCGGCCTGCGCTACCCGCTGACGGATGGCGAGCTCCCACCAGGTTCCTCCCGGGGTGTCAGCAACCAGATGAGCGCACCGCACGCCACCGTCGTGCTGACCGACGGTGTGCTGCTCGCGGTGCGTCCGCTCACCCACATCGGAGCTCCGACGTGATCCACGCCCACCCCCGCTCCCGCACCATCCGCACGCTCGCTGCGCTCAGCACGATCGCCGTGCTCGGCGTCGCCTGCGGTGGCACCGACAGCACCGACAGCGACGCGGCCGACGGCGACGCGGCCGACGAGCCCACCCCGAGCGACGACGGCGAGGACGCCGACGGTGCTCCGGGCGGAGCCAGCGACGGGGTGACCCTCCGCCTGCTGACCCACGACTCGTTCGACGTCTCGGACGAGGTGCTCACCGGGTTCACCGAGGACACCGGCATCGAGGTCGAGATCGTCCCGTCCGGCGACGCCGGAGCCGCGCTGAACCAGGCCATCCTCACCGCCGACTCGCCGCAGGGCGACCTGCTGTTCGGGGTCGACACCACCTTCCTGTCGCGCGCGCTGGAGGAGGACCTGTTCGTGTCCTACGCCTCCCCCGAACTCGAGCGCGTCCCCGCCGAGTTCCAGCCGGGTGACGATCGGGTCACCCCGGTCGACGTCGGTGACGTCTGCCTCAACTACGACATCGCGGCCTTCGAGGACGGCGCCCTGCCGCCCCCGACCTCGCTCGAGGACCTCGCCGACCCGGCCTACGCCGGCATGACGGTCGTGATGAACCCGGCGACCTCCTCCCCCGGGCTCGCCTTCCTGCTGGCGACGGTCCAGGAGTTCGGTGACGACGGCTGGCTGCCCTACTGGGAGCGGCTGCGTGACAACGACGTGCTGGTCACCGACGGTTGGTCGAGCGCCTACTACGACGAGTTCTCGGGCAGCGGACAGGGCGGTGAGCGCCCCATCGTGGTGTCCTACGCCTCATCACCCGCCGCCGAGGTCGTCTTCGCCGACCCGCCCGTGGACACCCCGCCGACCGCGGTCGTCCAGGCGTCCTGCGTCCGTCAGATCGAGTACGTCGGGATCCTGCGTGGCACCGAGCACGAGGACGCGGCGCAGCAGTTGGTCGACTTCCTGCTCAGCGTGCCGTTCCAGGAGGACGTGCCGCTGACGATGTTCGTCTACCCGGTGGTCGAGGACGCCGAGCTTCCCGAGGTGTTCCGCGAGCACGCCGAGCTGGCCGCCGAGCCGTACGCGATCGACCCGCTCACCATCGGCGACGAGCGGGACGACTGGATCGCGGCCTGGACCGACACGGTGCTGCGCTGATGGCTCCGGCGCGGGCTGACGCTCGCGCCCCACGTCCGACGCTGACGCGGGGCGGGCAGCTCGCGCTGCTCGCCCTGCCGGCGCTCTTCCTGGCCGTGTTCTTCCTCCAGCCCGTGGCCGCGATCGTCTGGCGTGGCCTGGCGCCGAACGGCGTCCTCGATCCGAGCGAGGTCGTCGCGGTCCTCGGCAGCAGCTCGGTCCGTGGCGTGGTGTGGTTCACCCTGTGGCAGGCGGTGGCGTCGACGGTCCTCACGCTCGCCCTCGGCCTCCCGGGGGCGTACGCGCTGTCGCGCCTGCGCTTCCGGGGCCGCCGGACGGTGTCGGCGCTCGTCCTGGTGCCGTTCGTGCTCCCGACCGTCGTGGTCGGCAGCGCGTTCCTGGCGCTGCTCGGTCCGCGGTCGCCGATCAACGGGGCGCTCACGGCGGTGTTCGGGGCCAGTGCACCGACCGTCGACCTGCGCCGGACGGTGGCCGCCATCCTGCTCGCGCACGCGTTCTTCAACTACGCGGTGGTGGTACGCACGGTCGGCGGCGCGTGGGCGAACCTCGATCCGCGCCTCGAGGACGCGGCACGCAGCCTCGGCGCGTCACGGTGGCGTGCGGCCCGCGAGGTGGCGCTGCCGCTGCTGCGGCCCGCGATCGCCGCGAGCGCCGCGATCGTGTTCCTGTTCACCTTCACCTCCTTCGGGGTGGTCCTGCTGCTCGGTGGTCCGGGCCTGGCGACCATCGAGGTCGAGATCCACCGCGCCACGGTGCAGCTCCTCGATCTGCCGCTCGCCAGCGTGCTCGCCCTGCTGCAGTTGGTCGCGGTGCTGGTCGCGTTGACGGTCTACGGCCGCCTACAGCGGCGTGCGGTACCCCGCACCCCCCGAGCGGCGGACGAGGCGCTGCACCGCCCGGCGACCGTGGGCGAGCGCTGGTTCCTCCGCGCGAACCTCGCCGTCATCACCGTGCTGCTGCTCGCGCCCCCCGCGGTGCTCGTCGAGCGCGCGCTGGCCACCGACGGTGGCTACGGGCTGACGAACTTCACCGGCCTGGCGACGCAGGAACGCGGCACCGTGCTGTCGGTGGCGCCGCTCGAGGCGGTGCGCAACTCGTTGACGTTCGCGGTCGCCGCGGCGCTGATGGCGACGGTCATCGGTACGTGCACCGCGGTCGCGGTCACCGGCCGGCGTGGGCGGCTCACCCGCGCGATCGATCGCGGCCTGATGTTGCCGCTCGGCACCTCGGCGGTCACCGTCGGCTTCGGGTTCCTGATCAGCCTCGACCGGCCACCGTTCGACCTGCGCGCCAGCCCCCTGCTGGTTCCGATCGCACAGGCGCTGATCGCCACACCCTTCGTGGTACGCAGCCTCGTGCCCGCCATCGAGGCCATCGACGACCGGCTGCGCGGCGCTGCCGGGGTCCTCGGAGCGCCGCCGCGACGCATCTGGCGCGAGATCGACCTGCCGATCGTGGCCCGGACGGCCCTCGTCGCGGCCGGCTTCGCGTTCGCGGTCGCGGTCGGCGAGTTCGGCGCGACGGTCTTCATCGCGCGCGCCGAACTCCCGACGGTCCCGGTGGCGATCTTCCGCGCGCTCGGCCGCCCCGGGGCGGCCAACTTCGGGCAGGCCATGGCGCTATCGACCATGCTGATGGTCGTGACCGCCTCGGCGTTGCTGGTGATCGACCGCTTCCGCGTCGGCGACGTGGGGCGGTTCTGATGCTCGAGGTGCGTGACCTCACCGTGCGCTACGGCGACACCCTCGCCGTCGACGGCGTGTCGCTCCACGTCGCCGAGGGCGAGGTCGTCGCGGTCCTCGGCCCGTCCGGCTGCGGCAAGTCGAGCCTGCTGCGCGCGATCGCCGGGCTCGAGCCGGCCGCCGCTGGGTCGATCCACCTGGGGGGCGAGGACCTCGCCGGTCGGCGACCGGACCAGCGCGGCCTCGGCCTCGCGTTCCAGGACCACGCCCTCTTCCCCCACCGCACGGTCGGCGACAACATCGCCTTCGGACCGCGGATGCGTGGGTGGGCGGCGACCGACGTCGCGGCCCGTGTCGAGGAGGTGCTCGGGCTGGTCGACCTCGCGGGGTACGGCCACCGCAGCGTCACCGAGCTCTCCGGCGGCGAAGCGCAGCGTGTCGCCCTGGCCCGCGCGCTCGCCCCTCGCCCGCGGCTGCTGATGCTCGACGAGCCGCTCGGCTCGCTCGACCGGGGCCTGCGGGACCGCCTGCTCATCGAACTGCCCCGCGTCTTCGCCGAGTCCGGAGCGACCGTCCTGCACGTGACCCACGACCAGGACGAGGCCCTGACGCTCGCGGACCGGGTGGCCGTGATGCGGTCCGGTCGGATCGCCCAGATCGGCACCCCGGACGAGCTGTGGCACGGCCCCGCCGACGCCGACGTCGCGCGCTTCCTCGGCCTCCACCAGCTGCTCCCGGCCCGGAGCGGACCCAGCGACGTCACCACGCCGTTCGGGGCCCTGCCCGTCACCACCCCGTTGCGCGGTGACGTCCTGGTGCTCCTGCTCCCGGGTGCGCTCGAGCTCGACCCCGACGGCGAACTGCACGGGCAGGTCGTGGCCCGGCGGTTCGCCGGCGACCACCACGTGCTGCACCTCGAGGTGGCCGGCAGGCCGGTCGAGGTGCCGGTCCGGGGGCTCGGCACGCCCCAGGTGGGTGACCACGTCCGTCTCACGCTCGACACCCGCATGCTCCGGGTGTTGCCACCCACCGGGCGCAGCTGAGCACGGACACGGAGCGTCCGGGCGCGTCAGCGCCGCGTCTCCGCGCGGATCAACGCCGTCGGCGCTCGGCAGCTGCCGCCACGCCGCTGAGGATCGCCCCGCCCGCCAGCGCGCCCGCACCACGGATCAGGCGCCGCACGTGCGGCAGCGGTACGAGCCGCCACCCCCCGACGGGCTGGCCCTCGCCGCCCGACCGGTCCAGCGCCCCAGCGGTCGGCGCCTGCGCACCGCCGGCGGTGTGGTCCCAGGCCATCGCGGGGCCGAGCACCCGCTCGGCGACCCCCGGTGCCACCGCGAAGGCGAGGAAGAGCAGCCGTGACGCCTGCCCCACCACCACCTCGCGCCGCGGTCGACGCAGCAGCCCGACGATCGCTTCCGCGACCCGGTCCGGGTCCATGGGGAGGGATGGCGACTCGATGCGCTCGCCCGTCCGGTTCCCCGCGTGCTGGAACAGCGGCGTGTCGACGGGGCCGGGCAACACCGCACACACCGACACGCCGGGTGCATCCCGCACCTCCATCCGCAGCGACTGCGACCACCCGCGCACCGCGAACTTGCTGGCCACGTACGGGCTCATCAGCGGGGTCCCGAAACGCCCGAGGACCGAGGCGATGTTGACCAGCACCCCCTCGCCCTGGTCGCGGAAACGCGGGAGCACCGCGCGGGCGCCGTTGGCCGATCCGAGCAGGTTCACCGCGACGACCCGGTCGAACTCCTCGGCCGGGAGGGTCTCGAACCGGCCGTAGGTGGTGATGCCGGCGGCGTTCACCCACCCGTCGACCGTCCCGTGGCGCGCCACCAGGTCGGCGACGAACCCATCGACCGCGGCCGCGTCGGTGACGTCGAGGGCCGCGACCTCGAGCACACCGGGTCGCGACGACCGTGCCGCAGCCACCTGCTCGAGCGCGTCGCCCCCGCGAGCCACCGCGACCACGGTGCTCCCCGCGTCGAGGAGGTGGTCGACGGTCGCGAGCCCGATGCCGCTCGACCCTCCGGTCACCACGATCACACGTCGGTCGAGGTCCTGCACGGCGAACTCCATCGTCGACGACCACTCACCCTGCCGAGGGTGCCCGAAACTGCGCGCGGCCGGTTCCGCGTCAGCACGACCGCACGGTCGCGGGATGGTGGTCGCTCCCTGAAGCCTCGCCGTCGCCGTCGTAGGGTCGGTTCCCCCCGCGACCGACGGCCGCCCGTGGACGCCAGCGACGATCCGATCGAGCCCGGTGGGAGCGGTGCGCCCGGATCCGACCGTCAGCCGACCCTGGTGCGAGTCGGGCGCTACGCCTGGGCGCTGGTGGGGATCGCGCTCATCCTGGCGCTGCTCGGGTACGTCGCCTCCGCGCTCACCATCGTGGTCATCCCGGTGGTCCTCGCGCTGTTCCCGGCATCGCTGCTCGCGCCGGTCACCGACCGGCTGGCCCGCGCCGGTCTGCCTCGCGCCGCCGCGGCGTTGGTGACCGTCCTCGGCGCCCTGGCGGTGTTCTTCGGCGTGCTGGCCGGGGTCATCGCCCTCGTGGTGTCGCAGCTGCCGGACCTGCTCGACTCCGCCGCCGAGGGTGTCGGTCAGCTCGAGGGGCTGCTGGAGGACGACCCGCTCGGTATCGGGGTCGAGGGGTTCGGCGACGCGCTCGCGTTCGCGCAGGAACAGCTCGGCGAGGCCGGTGACGTGGCGGGGCAGGCCAGCTCCGCCGCGCTCGTGGCCGTCGAGTTCGTCGCCGGCCTGTTGCTGATGACGGTCGTGCTGTTCTTCTACCTCAAGGATGGACGCCAGCTCCGGGACGC
>JBBECA010000049.1:0-26367 GCA_040882055.1 Nitriliruptor sp. | reverse complement strand
TGGGACAACGCCAAGAAGTACGTCGAGCAGGGCAACCACGGCGGCAAGGGGTCCGATGCCCACGCCGCCAACGTGGTCGGTGACACCGTGGGCGACCCGCTCAAGGACACCTCCGGCCCGTCGATGAACATCCTCATCAACGTCATGGCGATCGTCAGCCTCGTGATCGCGCCGCTGCTCAGCGCGTGACCGGATCGACGCCACGGTGATCGTTAGGCCCCCCCCCCGCGCGGGGGCCTCACGACGTCACGACCCCTTCACGACGCTCCGCGGCGTCACGTCCCCTCGAGAGGACCCGGTGCGTACCTGCTTCGCCGCCGCGTTGTTGCTGCTCTGCGGGGTCGTCACCGGCTGCGACGGCGGCGAGCCCCGGGACGAGGACGGTCGCGTCAGCGTCGGCGACGTCGCGCTCGCCGTGCCGGAGGGGTGGGAGCGCGTGGACGAGGAGGCTGAGCCGCCCCTCGTCGCCAACACCCGGTTCGTCGACCCCGACCGGCGGCTGCGGCTCGTGCAGGTGATCATCGGCTGCGACGACCGTGGACTCGACACCCTCGTCGGGGCGGTCGGCCAGCCACGGGGCAACCTGGTGGTCACCGGTGCCCGGGAACGGACGACCGAACCGGACATCGAGGGGCTCGACCGCGCCCGCAGGGTGACGCTCGACCTCGGCTCCGGTCAGGAGGGTGATGACCCGGACTTCGTGACCGAGGCGGTCTACGGTCAGCGCGGTGAGGCGCTGGTGCTCGTCGAACTCAACGTCCCGCTCGCCGGCGAGGCGGTGGATGCGGACGCGGTGCTCGACTCGCTGCGCGTCGACGGTGACGCGCTCGCCTCCCGCTGCGAGAGCTGACCGTGCCTATCACCGACCCGGACGTCTACGAGCTGGGGATCCTCGTCATCGGGATCCTCGGGCTCGGCGGCATCGTCGTCCCGCTGCTGCTCCGCAAGCGCCTGATGACCTACCCGCTGCTCGTCGTCGCGCTCGGGGCCGTCGCGGCGATCCTGCCGCCGCCGTGGCCGCGCATCGATCCACTGACCCACGGCGTGGCCACCGAGCACCTCGCGGAGATCGCGGTGATCCTCGCCCTGACGACGATCGGGCTCAAGATCGACCGCCCGGTCGGCTGGGGCCGGTGGGCGAGCACGTGGACGCTCCTCGCGGTGACGATGCCACTCACCATCCTCGCGACGGCCTGGCTCGGTTCGCTGCTGCTCGGGATGGCGCTGCCGGCCGCCGTCCTGCTCGGTGCCGCCCTGGCCCCGACCGACCCGGTGCTCGCGGGGGACGTCCAGACCGGCCCTCCGGCCGTCGGCCGCGACGTCGAGGAGGACGAGCGCGACGAGGTCCGCTTCGCGCTGACCTCGGAGTCGGCGCTCAACGACGGTCTCGCCTTCCCGTTCACCAACCTCGCGCTGTTGCTGGCGCTGGTCGGTACGGCGCCACGGGACTGGCTGCCGAGCTTCCTGCTGGTCGAGGTCGGCTACCGCATCGCGGTCGGTGTCGGGGTCGGGTGGGTCGTCGGGGCCGCCGTCGGCCGGCTCGTGCTGCGCCTCGCCGAACAGCGGGATCCCGCACGCGGCGTGCTGACGCTCGCCTTCACGCTGCTGACCTACGGCGCCACCGAACTGGTCGGCGGGTACGGCTTCCTCGCCGTCTTCGTCACCGCCTACGTCGTCCGCGGCACCGAACGCCGTCACGAGGTGCACGAGCACCTCCACGAGGGCTCCGAGCAGCTGGAGCGGCTGGCGTCGGGGGTGGTGCTCTTCCTCCTCGGCGCCGCCGTGGCGGACGGGATCCTGACGCCGACGACCCCCGCGGTCATCGCCGTCGCCCTCGCCGTGGTGGTCGTCATCCGTCCGCTCACCGGCTACCTCGGGATGCTCGGTTCGCGGCGGGCGCGACCCGACGAACGCCTGGTGATCGCCGCGTTCGGGATCCGGGGGCTCGGATCCATCTACTACCTCGCGCACGCGCTGGAGGTCGGCAACTTCCCGCGCGCCGACCTGCTCTGGGCCACGGTCACCTGGACCATCCTGCTGTCGCTGCTGCTCCACGGTGTCGCCGCCCGTCCGACGATGGCGTGGCTCGACCGTCGCCGAACGCAGCAGGGGGAGGCCACGACGACCGCGGGGTAGGCGGTCGTGCTGGCCGAGCGGCGCGGCTCCACGAACACACCTGATCGTCAGGCGGCTTCGAGCTCCGCGAGCGAGACCTCGAGGTGGTCGATGAGCCGCTGCACCCGTGGGAGGGCGGTGCGGTCCGCGGTGATACCGAACTCGAGGTTCCCGGCGTAGCTGACCAGCGTGATGTTGAGCGCGTAGCCGTCGGCGATCGCGGACAGCGGGTACATCCCGGTGAGCTGCGCACCGTTCCAGAACAGCGGCTCGCGCGGACCGGGCACGTTGGAGATGATCACGTTGAACAGCGGTCGGCCGACGGTGCCCATGTGCAGCGCCTGACCGACGGCGACCGGCGTGAGCAGCAGCGCCGCGTACTCCACCAGCTGCACCTGGGTCATGCCCCGCAGCCGCGCCTTGCCGGCGTCCATCGATGCCTTGACCTTCTCCAGCCGTTCGACGGGATCGGCGACATCGGTCGCCAGCGACGACAACATCATCGACACGGCGTTGCCGGAGCCGTGGTCTTCGGCGGGGCGGATCGACACCGGCACGAAGGCCACGAGCGGTTCGTCCGGCAGGGCGTCGTGGCTCAGCAGGTACGACCGCAGCGCACCGCCACAGACCGCGAGCACGACGTCGTTGACCGTCGCCCCGTGGGCGTCCGCGACGGCGCGGAAGCGCTCCACCGCGTAGGACTGCGCCACGATCCGTCGGGCGGAGGTCGTGCGCACGTTGAGGATCGACCGCGGCGCCGCGTAGGGCACCACCTCGGCGCCACCGGTGGCGCCCGAGAGCACCTGCGCACCGAGCTTGGCCACCGTGGTCGCGGCCCCGATCCCCTCTCGGACCGAGGTGGCCGCGAGCTCGATGCTCTGACGGATCAACGAGGTGTCGTCGCGATCGCGCGGGCTGCGGTCACGCGGCGGTGCTGCCCAGGGCGGCGGCATGGCACGCTCCGACTCGTCCTCGGTGAGCGAGTTCGTCAGCTGCCGCATCGCGGCGACACCGTCGAGCATCGCGTGGTGCACCTTGGTGTAGAGGGCGATGCGGTCGCCCTCGACCCCCTCGATCAACACCGCCTCCCAGAGCGGCCGGTGGCGGTCGAGGAGGCTGCCGTGCTGCTGCGAGACGTAGGCGAGCAGCTCGCGGATCCGCCCGGGCGCCGGCAGCGCGACGTGTCGGACGTGGTGCTCGAGATCGGGTTCGTCCTCGACCCACCGGAACCGTCCAGCCCGCCCGTAGGGACGCGCGAGCCGGTGGTTGAACGGCGGGCGGACCACGTGCTCGCCGGACCGCATCTGTGCGCGGATCTCGGCCGGCGTCAGGTTCTCCGGCAGATCGAACAACATCAGGCCACCGACGTGGAACGGCCGCTCCCGGCTCTCGCCGATCAGCCAGATCACATCGGACAACCCGAGTCCCACGGCGCCGCTCCATCCCACGGCCGCACCCGTCGCGCGACCGGCGACGTGTCTAGCAGGCCGGCACGCCTAACGAACCAGACGGCCGAGGGCGACGACCCACGGGCGTCGACGGTCGACGATCGGGTCGGGCCGCAGCTCCACCGTCACGTCGGTCAGCCCGTGCGAGCTGAACAGCGCCTCGATCTCGGCCTCGGAAGCGGCCGAGACGTGGATCGGTCCGAGGACGGCGTCGTCGACGGGCTCGAGGTCGACGTCCCCCCGCAGGCACGACAGGTAGACCGGGCCAGCGTCCACGAGGTCGAGCAGGCGAGCGAACGTCGGTCGCCAGGTGGCACGCGGGAGGTGGGTGAAGGCGGACGACAGCCACAGCCCACCGAACGAGCGCAGCCGGAACGGCGGGTCGTCGAGCGGCGCGCGGACCAGGGGGTGCCGCGGAAGCAGCATCCGGGCTTCGGCGAGCGCGCCCATGGACAGGTCGAGTCCGACGGGGTGCACCCCCGCGTCGCGCAGCAACCGCAGGTCGTTGGCGGGACCGCACGCAGCGTCGAGGACCAGGTCGTCCCGCTGGGCGAACGCCGCGAACCGGCGCACGTCAGCGACGGGTCGCTTGAGCCGCAGCGAGCTCTGGTACGCCCCGGCGTGCGCGTCGTACGCCGCGACGCTGGCCAGCGTGCGTTCGTCGAGCGGCGGACGATCTGCGGTGCTCAGCGGTACCCCCTCGTTGCGGCGCGCCGATGCTAACGGTCCCTGCCCGCCTCGGAGGCCGGCCCGTCGGCGGCGCCGGTGCCCAGCACCTCCTCGGCGTCGGCGATCAGGTCGAGGGTGACGTCGAGCCCGGCCAGCGAGAACACGCGGCGCAGCCGTTCCCGGGTGACCAGCACCGCGAGCTGCCCCCCGAGCGAACGTGCCCGCTTGTGGGCATCGACGAGCACGCCGACCCCGAAGGAATCGAGCAGCTCGACCCGGTCGAGATCGACCAACACCGTCGTCGCACCCGCGAACTGGACCTCCTGCAGCCGTTGGCGGAGGTCCGGGGCCGTGGCGACGTCCACGACCCCGCGGACCGACACCACGCTCCAGCCGCGGTCCTCGCCGACCTGCACGTGCATGGGTTCCAACGCTCGTCTCGCTGCTGCGGGGCCGGGACCGCCACCTGCGGGCGGGCGCGGGGACGGTACCGCGCGAGTCCCGACCATCGGGCGGCTACCACCTCGCTACCGTCCCGCGGCCAGGATCGGAGCCCCCTCGGACCCACGTGACGTCCTCGAGATCCTCGGCGCCACCGCGGCGTCGCAACGCGGCGTGCCTGCTGACGACGCGGACGCGGGCGATCGACCGGCCGAGCTGCTGACCCACGTCTCGCGCCTGCCCGGCCGACCGGCGGACCGTGTGCCGCTCCCGGACGACCTTCCGCCAGCCCTCGTCGCCCGGCTCGAGCTGCAGGGCATCACCGACCTGTGGTCGCACCAGCGGGAGACCCGCGACCGGGTGCGCGCGGGCGACCACACGGTGGTCGCGACCGGGACCGCGTCCGGCAAGTCCCTGTGCTACCAGCTCCCGGTGGCCGAGCGGCTGCTCGACGACGATCGCTCGGTCTGTCTCTACCTCGCGCCGACCAAGGCGCTGGCCCGGGACCAGCTCCGCGCGATCCGCGCCTGGCGCCTGCCCCAGTTGCGGGCCGCCGCGATCGACGGGGACACCCTGACCACGGAGCGCGACGCCATCCGGCGGACCACCAACTGGCTGCTGACCAACCCCGACCTCCTCCACCACTCGCTGCTGCCCGACCACAAGCGCTGGGCCGACCTGCTGCACCGTCTGTCCGTCGTGGTCGTCGACGAGGCCCACGTCTCGCGGGGCGTGTTCGGCAGCCACGTGGCGCTCATCCTGCGCCGGCTCCGGCGGCTCGCGGAGCGCTACGGCGCCGACCCCACCTTCGTGCTCACGTCGGCGACCATCGGCAACCCCGCCGAGCACGCGTCGGCGCTCACGGGGCTCGAGGTGGGTGCCGTCGTCCGCGACGGCTCGCCCCGCGGACCGCTCGACGTCGGGCTGTGGCAGCCGCCGCTCGACGAGGACGAGACGCGCCGCTCGATGCTCCGCGAGACCGCCGACCTGCTCGCCGGGTTCGTGGCCGCCGACGTGCAGACGCTGGTCTTCACCCGCGGCCGCAAGGGCGCCGAGGTGGTCGCCCTCGCCGCGCGCGAGCGGCTCGGGGACGCACCGGACGAGGCAGGTGAACCGCTCGCGGACCGCGTCGCGGCCTACCGGGCCGGGTACCTGCCCGAGGAGCGGCGGCAACTCGAGGAGGACCTGCGCAGCGGCCGGCTGCGGGGCGTCGCCGCGACCAACGCCCTCGAGCTCGGCATCGACGTGGCTGGCTTGGACGCGGTGATCCTCGCGGGGTGGCCCGGCACCTTCGCCGCCTTCTGGCAGCGGCTCGGGCGTGCGGGACGTTCGGGCGGCGCCGCCGCGGGGGTGCTCGTCGCGCAGGAGGACCCGCTCGACCACTGGCTCGTCACCCACCCCGAGGAGCTGCTCACCCGTCCACCCGAGGACGCCGTCGTCGACGCCGGGAACCCGTACCTGCTCGGGCCCCACCTCCGCTGCGCCGCCCACGAGGCCCCGATCGAGCCGGACGAGGCCACCCGGTGGTTCGGTGACGGCGCCGTCCCGCTGCTCGAGGCGGACGCCGACGCGGGTCGCCTCCGGCTGCGGGCTGGCCGGTGGTACTGGACCTCCCGCCGGCGACCATCAGCCGAGGTCGACCTGCGCGGCGCGGGCGGCGCGAACGTCCGCATCGTGGACACCTCGACCGGGACGCTCATCGGCGACGTGGACGAGGCACGCGCCCACCGCCAGGTCCACGAAGGGGCGGTCTACCTCCACCAGGGTCGGACCTACCGGATCGCGGAGCTCGACCTCGACCGGCACCACGCGCTCGCCGAGGCGACCGGCCAGCTCGGTCACACCACCCGTCCCCGGTCGGACACCGACGTCCGCGTCCTGCGCCAGCTCGAGACCGACCGGTGGGGCGAGGTCGAGATCGGCCTGGCGCAGGTCGAGGTCACCACGCAGGTCACGGGCTACGAGGTGCTGCGGCTCGGTTCGGACGAGGTGCTCGAGCGTCACGACCTCGACCTCCCCCCGGTCGAGCTGCGGACCGTGGCCGTCTGGTACGCGCTGCCCGAGGACCTGCTCGAGGCCGGGGGTGTGGGAGCACGCGACGTGCCGGGCTCGTTGCACGCCGCGGAGCACGCCGCGATCGGCATGTTGCCGCTGCTGGCCCTCTGCGACCGCTGGGACATCGGCGGACTGTCGACCGCGCTGCACCCCGACACGGGACGGCCGAGCGTCTTCGTCTACGACGGCTTCCCGGGGGGCGCGGGCCTCGCCGAGCGGTCCTACCGGCGGTTGCCGGACCACCTACGCCTCACCCGGGGGACCATCGCGACCTGCAGCTGCCGGGAGGGCTGCCCCTCGTGCGTGCAGTCACCGAAGTGCGGCAACGGCAACGACCCGCTCGACAAGGCCGGCGCCGTGCGGGTGATCGACCTGCTGCTGGCGCGTGCGCCGGACGCCGGACGCCTGACGCCTGACGCCTGATGTGGACGACCGTGCGACGCCGTCAGACGGGCACGCGCAGCCAGCGCCACAGGTGGAGACCGATCGCGGTCATCAGCATCCCACCGGCGATGGGCACCGCGATGCGGTTCGGATCGGTGAGGCGGCCGAGGAACGAGCCGCTCGAACCGCCGGGCGCCGACAGCACGACCTCGTCGTCGTCCCCCGGCCCGGGTGCATCACCGCGAGCGTCGGCGGTCTCCGGGTCGTCGAGGCCGTAGTCGAGCGAGCCGCGGAAGACGTCGGCCGCGTCGGGCAGCGCCGGGACCCCCCTCTGACCCCCGAAGGAGACCGATGGGGCGCGACCCGTTCGCGTCCTCGACGTCGAGAACGATCGGTCCGAGCTGCCGCCGGCGGTCCCGCCGTCGCCATCCTCGTCGTCACCGTCACGGTCGCGATCGGGCCCGTCATCGCCGTCGTCGTCGCGGCCCGTGGCACCGTCGTCCCGGTCACCCGCATCACCGTCGGCATCGCCATCACCATCACCGTCGTCGCCCGGGGCATCGGGTGTCTCGGTGTCGTCAGGCGTCGGTGCAGGGGGCTCTTCGACCTCGGCGGTGACCGCGGAGGACACCGTCTCGATCGTCCCGTCGCCGCCGTTGGACCTGATCGTGACCACCCGGTAGCTGTAGGTCCCGGGCCGGACCCGCTCCTCGAACGAGGAGGCGCTCGCCGACAGCCGCTCGCCACGGGCGGACCACCCGTCGCCCCCGCAGCCACCGCGGCACCGTTCGACGCGGTAGCCATCGATGTCGGGTTCGGGTGCCCGGCTCCAGGCGAGGCGCACCTGCTGGTCGTCGACGCTGGTGGACAGACCGCTGACGGCGCTGCCGGGGACCCGCAGCTGCAGGGTCAGGGTGCCGACGTTGCGGTCCTCACCGAGAGCCGGCGAGACCAGCGTCTCGAACTGGAACGCCCCGTTCGACATGGGGCCGACACCGAACGGGTCTCCCCGGCGGGGATCGAAGGCGAACCCGTAGACGGGCTGCCGCGTGTCGCAGCCGCTGAGGCAGGTGAGCTGGTGGGCGTCACCGCCACCGCGTGCGGCGCGGACGCGCACCGACCGCACCTCGCTGTCGAGCGGTTCGCGAGCGACGCGGATCTGCACCTCGCCCGAACCGGAGACGACACCGCTGGCCGGACTCACGAGCTCGACCGAGTACTCGGCGAACGCCGCTGACGGCATCGTGAGCACGAGCAGGACCACGATGGCGGCGAGGCGGAGGGTTCGGCGGGCCACAGGGCTCCTCCCGGGGGTCGGCGCGCGTTCCGCGCGTCCGGAGGGAGAACGAACGAGCGGGGTGGAGGTGACAGCGGCGCTACGCAGCCGTCTCACCCTGCGCATCCGGGACCTCGTAGGTGCCCGGCGGGGAGGTCGCCGCGAGCTCGGCCCGCACGATGATGCGCTGCTGGGCGGAGCCCTTCGGGTGGCAGCTGGTCAGGGTCAACACGGCGTCGTCGCTCTCGGCGACCACACCCCAGTCGTCGGGGGTGGTGATCCACGGGTTGTCGCCGATGTCGGGGTCGGGTTCCGAGACGACGTAACGGTGGTCGCCGACCGGGGTCAACAACCAGATCTCGTCACCCGGTTCGAGCTCGTCGACACGGTTGAACGGCCGGCCGTAGGTCGTGCGGTGCCCCGCGATCCCGACGTTGCCGACCTCGCCGGGCAGCGGGGTGTCGGGGTAGTGCCCGGCGCCGGCGCGCAGGGCCGCTGGGGAGGTGCCCTCGACCACCAGCGTCGAGACGTCGATCGCGGGGATGACGATGCGGGTCAGCGGGGAGCCGGCCGCACGCGATGCGCTGGTCCACTCCTGGACGCTGCCGGCCTCGAGCTGCGCGAACTCGTCGTCGAGCCGTTCCTGGATGACGCGGTCGGTGTAGAGGTCGGTGAAGAAGGGGTAGGTGAACATGCCGGCGCCGGCGAGGAAGAGCACGACCGTCAGTCCGGACACCAGGAGCCGGCCGAGGCGGCGGTGTCGGAGCGCGTCGAGGACGAACCCGGAGGGGGTGCTGCGGCCGTCCCCCACCTCGGGGAGGTAGACGAACGGCGTCGGGGACGCCGCGTTCCGGTCGGCGTCCGACGCGGACGCGGGACGCCGCGCCAGGTCGTGATCGCTTCCCACGTCGGTGGCCTCCAGGTCGCCGGGCCCGGTCAGCCCGGTCCCTGCCTTCCAACGAGGGGACGGGGACCCGGGTGCGGCGAGGGTACGGGGCCCGGACCGTCGGGGGCGGGCGCCGCGAGCTCGGCGCGTGCCGTCGCCGTGACCCGCCGGGCGCCGGTGACGCGGGGAACGAACAGCCCGGCGACCGGCACGCTCACCTCGACCTCGGCGCGACCGCTGCCAGCCCGGCACCGACACAGCTCGACGGTGGCGCGGTTGCGCCGCGACACGACGGCGGCGGCGCGGGCGGGTCCGCCACCGTCGCCGGGCTCGACGTCGGTGCCGACCGCCGCCAGCGCCGCGGCGTCGGCCGCCCCCTGAGCTCGGGCAGCAGCGACGAGGTAGGCACCGACGTCGATGACCGCGATGGCGACGAGGAGGCCACACCAGACCAGGAACAGGACCGGTGTGGCGAGGAACCCGCCCTCGGATCGCAGGGCCGAAGCGCTCACCACGGGTCACGGCCCGCGTCACGCGGGGCGGTCGGATCGACCGGATGGAAGGGCGTCCTCGGCCCGGTGGGTCCACCCCCCTCGAGGATCGGCTCCACCCGGGCGGTGCTGCGGACCGCGAGGCGCTGCGAGAGCGGCCCGTACCGGCGGGTCGTCGCGATGCGGACCTCGACGTGCTCTCCGGGTTCTCGAGCACGGGGGTGGACCCGGATGACCAGACCCCCGCCGAGCTCCGGTGCAGCGTCGTGGACCGCCGCGGAGACCGCCGCGTCTCCCGCCGTCGTCGACGCGACGCGGGCGCCGACCCGAGCGGCCTCCTGCAGCACCAGCACGTCTCGGACCAGGAGGCCCGCGGCGACGACGAGCGCCGCGAGGAGCGCCATGACCGGCACGGTCAGCACCCACTCCACCGACAGGAAGCCGCCCTCCACGCCGGGGCGTGGTCGCTCGTGCGCCCGAGGGACGGGGACCGGTCCGTCCCCGCGGGGACGGACCGGCCGTGTCCGACCTCGCCGCATCAGCTGACGACGAGCGAACGGGCGTGGCTGAGCAGCTCGGTGAAGAACCCAGCCAGCGCGCCGGATCCGGCCCAGGAGATCAGCACGCCGGCGACGGTCGCAGCGACGACGGCGAGGAGGCCGTACTCGGCGACGAGCGAACCGTCCTCATCGGCACGATCCGCCGGAGGGGCCGGCGCGAGGTCCGGGACGGCGACGAGGTGCGGCAGTCGACGCCCGGTTGGGTGATCGAGCATCCCGGAGCCGGCGCCGGTCGCCTGCGGGGTGGCGGTGTGACCCGCCGCCGATCGGGCGGACTCGGCTCGGACGGCGCCGGCGGGTGGTGCGGTGGTCAGGTGTGTCACGGTCGTTCCTCTCGTGTCAGGGTGAGGTGCCGACGACGCCGAGCCCGGCTGACACGATCGGCGCACCGATCAGCAGCAAGGTCCCCGGCAGCAGGCACAGGGCGGTGGGGAAGGTCAGCCGGACCGGGAGCCGCTCGGACGCGGCGAGGACCCGGGCCAACTCGTCGGACCGGACGTCGGCGGCGAGCCGCCGCAGCGTCGGACCGACCGGCGCACCGACCGCGGTGGCGGTGGTGAGCACGTCAGCGAGCCGATCGACGCCGGGCGGGTGGTCCTCACCGGCGTGGTCGTGCTCGAGGTCGAAGGCCAGCCGTCGCAACGGCAGGGCGAGCGACGGCAGTTCGTCCGCGGCGAGGCGCAGCGCCCCGGCGGGCGACCACCCACCGCCGACGGCGGTGGCGGTCAGCTCGGCCGCGTCGGCGAGGGCGGGATCGATCGGCGGTGGGAACGGACGTACGCGCAGGACGAGCACCGCAACGGTGACAGCGCCCACGACCGGGTGCACGGCCACGGCCACCACGCCCCCGATGAGTCCGGCGCGCACACGCTGGTGGGCGACGGAGGTGATCCGGGCCGGTCGGCCGACCGAACCGACCACCCGGCGGGCGATCGCCCCACCCGCCGCCAGCAGGCCCAGCGCGACCGCACCCGTCACCAGGCCGAACGGGGTGCGGTGGTAGGCCACCAGATCGACGCCGAACAACCGGCTCATGACCGGCACGAGCAGCAGCGGCGCGAACAGCAGCCCACCGGCGACGGCCCGGCCCTGCGCTGAGGCGACCCCGATCGCCCGCTCGGCACGCCGTGCGTCCTCGTCCGCCGCGACGGCCGCATCGATCGCCGCGAGCAGCGGCGCGCCGGCCTCGGTGGCCACCCGGAGCGAGGTCGCGGCGCGCTCGCCGAGCTCGTTCAGGTCGCCGGGATCGGCACCGGCGGCGATGCGTAACCGCGCGAGATCGAGCTGCACACCTCGTGGGCCGTTCTCGCTCCCACGTCCCGGACGGCTGGTGCCGGTCACCGCGACCACCGCACCGAGGTCCGAGCCCCGTCGCGGTCGGCGTCGACCTCGACCACGTGCCCGACCCGTCGGCGCCCGTCGCGGTCGCGATCGAGCGCGACGATCAGGTCCAACGCGGCCGCGGTCTGGGACCGCGCGGCGGACAGTGGGATGCCGGCCAACAACGCCATCCCCTCGAGCCGGACGATGGCCTCGTCGGCGCCGTTGGCGTGCACCGTCGTCATCGACCCGTCGTGGCCGGTGTTCATGGCCTGGAGGAGGTCGGCGACCTCGGCACCCCGGACCTCGCCGACCACGAGCCGGTCGGGACGCATCCGCAGGGCGTTGCGCAACAGGGTCGCCACGTCCACCGCACCGATGCCGTCCGGGGTGGCGGCACGGACCTGGAGGTGCACGGTGTGCGGGGCGGGGTGGCGCAGCTCGGGTGCGTCCTCGATGACCACCACGCGGTCGTCACCGACCTCGGCGAGGAGGCGACCGAGGAGGGTCGTCTTCCCGACGCCCGCTCGCCCCGCGACGACCACGTTCCGTCGGTCCGCCGTGGCCTCGCGCAGGAGCGCGCGGAGGTCTGCCGGGACGCTGCCCACCGCCTCGAGCTGCTCCCAGGTGGGGACCACCGCCGGCACCCGACGGAGCGTCAGGGTCGGTCGCGAGCTGAGGGGTGGCAGGATCGCGTGCAGGCGTACACCACCGGCGAGGACCGCATCGGCGTAGGGGTGCGCGCGGTCGAGCCGGACGCCGAGCGGGCCGAGGACGCGACGCACCACACCGGTCAGGTGCGCGTCGTCGTCGAACCGGACGTCGGTGCGCTCGAGCCGGCCGTCCCGTTCGACGTGCACCTCGTCACCACCGTTGACCATCACATCGGTCACCGCTGGGTCCCGCAGCAACGCTTCGAGCGGACCGAGACCGCCGAGCTCGTCGACCAGGTCGCGCACCAGCCGAGCCCAGACATCCGGGGCGGCGACGACACCCTCGGCAGCCAGCGCACGAGCGACCGCGCGTCGGAGCGCCCCGCGGTCCGCGCCCCCGGCGAGCAGGTCCCCGTCGTCGCGTAGCCGACGCGCCACGGCATCCCGCAGCTGCGGCGCGAGCCGTGGCGTGTCGCGTCCGACCGCCGTCGTGGATCGCACCTCGGAGGTCGGTGGGTTCCCGATCGACGTGGTGGCGACGCGCTCACCGTCGCTCGGGGTGCTGTCCGGCGCGGAGATCCACACCTCGGTTCCGTTCCCCGCCCCCACGGGTCGCCCGCAGCGCGGGCCTGGATCCGCAGCTGTCCTGCGGTGGGTGGTCGATCAGCCGGGCGTTCCGCGTGGCAGGAGGCCGTGGAGGGCCCGGAGGTAGCTGCCGGGTAACGAGGCGGGGACCCGTCCGACCGCGGCCGCGCGCGCCACCCGGTCGGAGGCGGGCAGGTCGATCCGGCGCCGACCGCCGACGGCAGCCTCGAGCGCCCGGGCCGGGACAGCTCCGCGCCCGGTCACGACGACCGCCGCGGCTGCGGTCCGGCGCAGGCCAGCGAGTGCGGCGGCGTCAGGGCGGACCACCAGCACATCGACATCGTCGGCGACGCCGACGTCGATCACCGCGAGATCCACCGCCGGATCGGCGACGGCTACCTCGAGGACCGGGCTGTTCGTGTGGACCGCCCGGGCACCCGGGACCCCGGGGATCGGCGCCGCGCGGGCGAGCAGGTCGGGCGCGGCGAGCGCGGACGGATCCACGGTCGGCGCGGCCGGTGGGAGCAGCACCGCCGCGCCGCTGGCGACGAGCACGTCGCCGCCGCGCCACGCGGCCACCGCGGCGAGCGCGAGCGCGACGGTCGACGTCCCGGTCCCACCGGCGGCGCCACCGATACGGATCACCGTCGTGGGCACCTGCGCGGTGCGCGGCGCCGCCGTCGCCCGGGCTGCGGCCGCCGCGAGCTCGTGCGGTTCCGCTGGCCACGCGACGATGGCCACCGGGCGGAGCCGAGCGGTCGCCGTGGCAGCCAGCTCCGGCGCGTCGTCGCGCGTGACCACCAACACCGTCGGGGAGGCGCCGTCGACGGCGGCAGTCACGTCCGCCAGCCGGACCGCCGGCGGGACGAGCGACGCCGTCACCTCGTCGACGAGCTGCCACCCGAGCGTTCCCTCGACCGTGCGACGGAGCGGCTCGGCGAGCTGACCACGGACGGCCAGCGAGACCGGGAGGGCGACCGGGAGGGCGAGGTCCCGGCCGGTCACCTCCACGACGTTCGGCACATCACCGGTCGAGTTGCCGACCGGCGCGGTGGCGTTCGCGGTGGTCACGGGGGGTCCTCGGGTCGGTTCTCCCAGGACGCTACGGCGGCGCGGCGCCGACCCGAGGACCGGCACGATCCAGCCTGTGGAGATCCCTCCGCGTCGAGCGGCTGGGTCCGTGGGCGCCCGAGGGCGGCGCCGTCTAGCGGCAGACGTGCTCCACCGCGGCATCAGCCGCGACGTAGCGGTCCTCGCGGGGGTGCCGCTCGTAGCCGTCCCGGCTGTCGTACCGGGCGACGGCGAGCCCCTCCTCGACGAGCGTCAGCCCCGCATCCACGCCGTCGACGTCGACGTACGCGAGGAGCCGGTCGTAGCGGTCACGGGCGGCGCGAGACGCGACGACCAGCTCGACCTCGCGCCCTGCGACCAGGTCCGTCATCCGTCCGGTCGCCGGCCCGAAGCCGCACTCCCCCCGCTCGGGCGAGTCGATCCCGATCACACGCACCCGCTCCTCGGCCCCGTCGCTCGATCGGGCGTGGACGGTGTCACCGTCGATGACCCGTTCCACCGTCCAGCGGGTACCCGCCGCGTCGTCGCCACCCCCGGCCGCCGGCACGCACGCGCTCACCACCAGGGCGAGCAGCACCGCGGACGCCACCCGCCCGCCGCGGCGCCTGGCCGAGCCTCGTTCCACGTGCACGTCCCTCCGAGGCCGGACGACACCGCGGCCGATGGCGGCCACGGTAGGGAGCGCGCCACCGACCCGTCACCTCGGGCCCGCACCGAGCGCACCTCGCTAGCCTCACCCGACCGACCGGCGGAGGGCGTGACGATGGCCGACGAGCAGGGCGCCGAGCCCGTCGCTCCAGGCATCTCCGAACACGCCGACGTCGTGGCTGCGGCCACCGCGGTCGCCGCCGAACGCGGTGGGGAGGCCGAACGCACCGAGGAGCGCTACGCGCGACCGGACGCCGACCGCCTCTCGGACGAGATGCTCGAACGCGTGAGCGCCCGGCAGACGGGCGCGACCGAGGCCGCCTTCTTCGACCTGGACAAGACCATCATCGCGCGCTCCTCGACGCTCGTGATGGGGCGCACCCTGTTCAAGGACGGCCTGATCAGCCCGTCGACCGTCGTGCGAGGGCTCTACGCCCAGGCCGTCTACCAGCTGGTCGGCGCCGACCACGAGAAGATGGAGCAGATGCGGCGGGCCGCGCTCGACCTGACCCAGGGGTGGGACGCCGAGCGGGTGCGCACCCTCGTCCGCGAGACCGTCGAGGAGGTCATCGCCCCCCTGGTCTACGCCGAGGCGCTCGCCCTGATCAACGAACACCAGGCGGCAGGCCGCGACGTGTGGATCATCTCCTCCTCCGGGGAGGAGATCGTCGAGCCGTTCGCGGCCCACCTCGGCGTCGAGGACGTCCTCGCCACCAAGAGCGGCATCGACGAGCAGGGCCGCTACGACGGCACCCTCGAGTTCTACGCCTACGCGGGCGCGAAGGCCACGGCGATCCGACAGGTCGCCGAGGTGCGCGGCTACGACCTCGGCGGTTGCTTCGCCTACTCCGACTCGATCACCGACCTCCCGATGCTGTCGGTGGTCGGCCACCCCTCGGCGGTCAACCCCGACCGCGAGCTCCGTGCCGCCGCCACCGCGATGGGGTGGCCCGCGCACGACTTCACCGCACCGGTCCGTCTGCGCGATCGGCTCCCCGCCGTGGAACGCCGGCGGGACAAGGCGATGGTCGGCGCCGTGCTGGCCGCCGCCGTGGGCGCGGTCACGTGGCACATCCTCGGCCGCGACGACCGCGACACCGCGGACGAGACCATCTGAGCGCGGTGGGTGCGGGCTCCAGCGGGCTCCGGCTCAGCAGCCGACGGCTCGGAACGTCGTCGAGGTCAGCTGTAGTCGCGGTGGTAGACGACCCGGCCATCCTCGTCGAAGGCCATGAAGGTCGCACGCGGCAGGTCGTTCCACCGGCGGCCGGCGGCGGTGTACGAGATGGTCCACTCGGCGGCCAGGCCCCGGTTCTCGGCGTCCTCGAAGACGTGCTTGGAGGCGATGGAGATGTCCTCCTTGCCGCCGAAGTAGTCCTTGAGGTAGGCCTGGATCAGCAGGTTGCCGCGGTGGGGCGGGTTGTACGGCTCGAGGTAGAGCGCGTCGGCGGTGTACAGCTCGGGGAGGTCCGAGACGTCCTGCGCCTCGAACATGCCCGTCAGCCGCGCCCAGACCTCGGCTGCGTGCCCCACGTCGTCCCTCCAACGGCTCGGTACCCGGGCGTCAACGACGCCGGTTCGCCCCCGCGACGGGGGCTGGCGGCCGGCGACGATCGCCGGCACGCCGCGCGGAGGATAGTCGGCGGGCGCCCGCGGGCCGTAACGGCGACACGTCGAGCGCTCGGGCAGACTGTGTCGCCCCCTCGCCGCACCCGACCCCACCGGAGCTGACCCGTGCCCACCCCCGCCCAGATGCCCCGTGCTACGCAGGTCCCCGAAGGGCTCGACGACGTCGCCGAGGCCCTCGTGGCGGGGATGGGTCGCACCCGCGCGCAGCTCGAAGAACTGGTGCGCATCCGGTCGATCTCCGCGTCGCCCGACCACGTCGACGAGTGCCGACGCTCCGCGGAACGCACCGCTGAGCTGTTGACCGAAGCGGGCCTCGACGAGGTGCGCCTGCTCGAGCTCACGCCGGACGACACCGGCCGCGTCGTCCACCCCTACGTGACCGGTGCCTGGCTCGGGGCGGGCGACGACGCACCGACCGTCCTGCTCTACGCCCACCACGACGTGCAGCCGACCGCCGGCGCCGCCAACTGGACCAGCGACCCGTTCGAGCCGACGGAGCGTGAGGGTCGCCTCTACGGCCGCGGCGCCGCCGACGACAAGGCCGGCATCCTCGCCCACCTCGCCGCGCTGCGCGCGTGGCGCGACGCCCGCGGGTCCCTGCCGGTCAACGTCAAGATCATCGTCGAGGGTGAGGAGGAGATCGGGTCGCCGAACCTCGACCGCTTCCTCACCGCGCACGCGGACGACCTGCGCGCCGACGTCATCGTGCTCACCGACCTGACGAACTGGCAGGTCGGCTGGCCGGGGCTCACCTACGCGCTCCGTGGCATGGCCGACGTGTTCGTGGACGTTGCGACCCTCGGGCAGCCGGTCCACTCCGGGATGTGGGGTGGTCCCGTCCCCGACGCCCTCACCGCCACCGCCCGGCTGCTGGCCACCCTGCACGACGACCGCGGTGTCATCACGGTGCCCGGCTTCGCCGACGACGTCCGGGCGCTCACGGCCGACGAGCGCGCCCGCCTCGACGAGCTCGACCTCGACGAGGACGCCCTCCGTGGGGACGTCCGCCTGCTCGACGGCGTCACCACCATCGGCGACCCGGACCGATCGCTGGTCGAGCGGTTGTGGATGCAGCCGAGCATCACCCCGACCGGCATGGACGTCCCGATGGTGGCCGAGGCGTCCAACACCCTGCTGTCGAAGGTGCGCGCGAAGCTGTCGGTGCGGCTCGCGCCGGGCCAGGATCCGGACCGGGCCCTCGGCGCCTTGGAAGACCACCTCGTCGCCGCGGCCCCGTTCGGTGCGCAGGTCGAGGTGACGCTCGGGGAACGCAACGCGGCGTGGGTGATGGAGCCCGGCGGTCCCGCGTGGGACGCCGCGGTGGCGGCGATGACGGCCGCCTACGGACGCGCTCCCGCGACGATGGGCTGCGGCGGGTCGATCCCGTTCGTCCAGCCCTTCTCGGACGCCTTCGGGGGCGCCCCGTGCCTGCTGGTGGGGGTCGAGGACCCGGCGTCGAACGCCCACGGTGAGGACGAGTCCCTGCACCTCGAGGACTTCACACGCGCGTGCCTGACCGAGGCGTTCCTGCTCGCCGAGCTCGCCGCCCGCGGCCCCGAGCTCCGGCGTCCCTGATCCGCGGGTCCCCGTCCGACGAGCTCAGAAGACGACGAAGACGGCCATCGCGTAGAGGCCGAGCACGAGCGCGGACTCGGTCCCGATGTTGCCCACGCCGTGACGCTCGCGACGCAGCAGGCCGAGGGTGATGATCGCCGTCATCACGATGGTGATGGCCGCCACGAGTCCGGTCTCCGGCCCCACCGCCGCGTACACGCTGCCGTCCTGGTAGCCGATGTCCGCCGCGACCACCAGCAACGTGTCGAAGGTGTTGCCGCCGATGACGTTGGCGACCGCCAGGGTCAGGGCGCCGGCGCGGATCGCCGAGATGCTCACCACCAGCTCGGCGAGCGACGACGACAGACCGGTGACGAACACCCCGACGGCGGCTTCGCCGAGGCCCGCCTCGGCGACCAGGTTCTCGCCACCGATGGCCAGCGCGAACCCCGCACCGGCGAGGATCGCGGCCATGCCGGCGAAGCGCAGCAGGAGCGGGACGAGATCGCGGCGCGAGACCTCGTCCTCGTCGGGCACGTCGGTCTGCGTGTCGCCGGTCTCCACCGCACGCCACATCGGGTGCTGGGTGGTCTCGTTGACCAGCCGCAGGCTGAAGCCGTACGCGGCGACCAGCACGTAGCTGCCGGGGTGCAACCCGAGGAGGGTGACGTCGGGCGAGTTGAACAGCGCCAGCATCCCGCCGAGCAGCGCGATCAGGATGGCGCACTGCACGATGTTCGGGATCGAGGCAGCCGCGTGCTCGAGGTTGGCCCGGCGGTAGGTGAGGTCGGCGACCGCCAGGAACGCCGTCTGCCCGAGGACGCCGCCGAGGGCGTTCCCGACCGCGAGGTCCGGCAGCCCGTTCATCGCCGGTACCACGGTCGCGATGATGTCCGGCAGCGAGGTGACGGCGCCGAGCATGACCGCGCCGACGAACGCCTCACCGAGCCCGGTCAGGTCGGCCAGCCGATCCGCGACCCGCACCATCCGTGGGCCGATGCCAGCGATGACCGCCGCGGCGACCACGACGGCCGCTACGGCCGCTGGGACGCCGAGAGCGATGGACACGACCGGCACCGTAAGAGCCCGGCGCGGGCATCGCAGGCGACCGACCCCCGACCTCCGTCCTGACGTGGCGGCCGCACGAACGGCACACCCCGCACACCGCTAGCCTCGTTGCGTGCCGCTGCGGCGGCGCGAGGAGGCGTCCGGACGCCTGGTGGGTCCCGCGGCCTTCAAAGCCGACGAGGGGGCGTTCACGTCCCCTGGCGGGTTCGATTCCCGTCCGCCTCCGCCACCGCACCATGCCGGGCACCCCGGACGTCCGCCCCGGCCCGTGCTTCGGGCGTCAGCGTTCGGGCATCGTCCGGGCGCGCCGACGACCGCGGATGACCCTGCGCTCCGGGACGGGGAAGCGGTCGAGGAAGGCGTGCTCGGCCGCCTCGTCCCCGATGACCACCAGGTCGACGTCGGCTGGCAGCGGCTGGTGCGGATCCGGCGCCGCCACGATCCCGTCCCGTTCGATGGCCAGCACGTCGCAGCCGGTCCGCTCCCCGAGGCCGATGTCCACGAGCGACCGTCCGACCATCCGCTCCGGCACGGCCACCTGGAAGACCTCGAGCCCCTCGGCGACCACCAGCCGGCGCTCGTCACCCATGGCGTTCCAGAGGGCGGTCGCGCCGATCGACGCGTACGACAGCACGGCGTCGGCGCCGGCGCGGTGCAGCGTCGACACGTTCCGGTCGTGGGTGGCGCGAGCGATGATCTGGACGTCGGGTCGGAGCTTGCGGACGTACAGCGTGAGGTAGACGTTCACGTCGTCCTCGTGGGTGGTCACGAGGATCGCGGCCGCCTCGTCGAGCCCCGCGCGACGGAGCACGTCGAGCTCGGCCGCGTCGCCGAGCACGTAGTGCTCCTCGTCCCGGATCCGTTCCGGGCGCTGCTCGACGATGCGCCACGGCACGCCGACGTCACCGAGGTTGGCGCCCGCGGCACGTCCCACCCGGCCACCACCGAGGATCAGCACCGGCTGGTCGCTGACGGGACCACCCGCGTAGGCCCGGTCGTACTCGGCGAGCTGGTCGTCGGTCCCGGCGAGGATCAGCACGTCGCGCTCGGTCAGCTCGGTGTCGGCGCGGGTCCGCTCGAAGCTGCCGTGGTGCCAGACGCCGAGCGCGTTGACGCCGAAGCGGGAGCGCAGCTCGAGGTGACGCACGCAGCGGCCGATCATGTCGGTGCCGGACACCGACGCCTCGGCGACACGCAGCGCCCCGAACTCGCCGACGACGTGCGTGCGCGCATCACCGCCGACGACGCGACGTGCGACGGCCCGCCCGAGGAGCTCGCCGAGCTGCAGCACCTGGCTGCACCCGGCCAGCTCGAGGATGTCGACCGACGCCGAGGAGTCGGCGGTCGCGACGATGGGTACGTCCTCGGAGCGTTCGCGGACGGTGAACGCGATGTTGGTGTTGGTGGTGTCGGCGCGCGTGGTGGCGACGAGGGCCGCGTGTTCCACCCGGGCCCGTCGGTAGGTGGCCGGGTCGTCGAGGGCGCCGCGCATGACCTGGTAGCCGCGGTCGTGCAGCTGGAGCGCCTCGTCGAGGTCGGCCACGAGCAGCACGTAGGGCACGTGCGCGTGTCGAGCGCGGTCGATGAGCGCCGCGGTCACGGCGTCGTGGTTGGTCAGCACGATGTGCCCGCTGACGCCGTCGGCCAAGCGGTCCGGCGCCCGGGCCGACTCTCGCGCCCGCATCCACGGCGTGACCACGAACTGGATGAACCCGAACGGCAGGACCACGAGGATGAAGGTCGCGCCGGTGATGAGCACGAGGACCGAGAAGGCGCGGCCGAGGTCCGACACGAACGTGATGTCGCCGAAGCCCAGCGTCGACATGACCGTCAGCGTCCAGTAGATGCTCGTGACCCACGAGAACTCGCGCCCCTCGAGCGCCATGAGTTCGTGGAAGATCGCGCTGTAGACCACCACGAGCACGAGCAGCGCGAACAGCATCCACGCCAACAACCGCACGTTCCAGCGGCGCATCGGCTCAGCCACGGTGCTGAGCAGCATCCCGAGCGTCTTCACTCCGCCTCCCAGACCCGTAACACCGCCGCAGGCGTCGAGGACCGGTGGGAACGTAGGTCGGCCTCGACGCGGACGCAGAGATCCCGGCGTCCGAAGGTGACGACCGCGAGGACCGCGGACCTACGCGTCAGAGCACCGCATCGACGGCCGCCACGATGAAGAGCACCGCCAGGTACACGGTCGAGTAGTGGAACAGGCGCATCGCGTCCGCGATCGTGCGCGACCGACGCAGCCGGTGCGCGAACCGCAGCCAGCCGACCGTCAACCCGAGCGAGACGATGGTGTAGAGCCACCCCGCGTCGAGCCCGATGGTCGACAACAGGACCACCGACAGGAGCAGGTAGCTGTAGAGCAGGATCTGCCGCGTGGCCTCGTCGTTGCCGTGCGTCACCGGCAGCATCGGCAGCCCGGCGCGGGCGTAGTCGTCGCGGTACTTCATCGCGAGGACCCAGAAGTGCGGGGGCTGCCACCAGAACATCACCGCGAACAACAACCACGGTCGGACGTCGGCGAGCGTCGCACCCGGGACGGCCGCCCACCCGGTCAGCACCGGCATGCACCCGGCGATCCCCCCGATCACCACCGCCTGGGAGCTGCGGCGCTTCAGCCCCAGGGTGTAGACGAAGACGTAGAAGAGGATGGCGAACGTGGCGAGGCTGGCGGCGAGCAGGTTCACGAGCACCGCGAGCCAGATGAACCCCACGATCCCGAGGGTGACCCCGAGCACGAGCGCGCCCCGGGGCGGCACCTCGTCCGAGGCGGTCGGTCGTGCGGCGGTCCGGGACATCAACCGGTCGACGTCCCGGTCGCAGTAGTTGTTGAGCGCGTTCGCGCTGGCGGCCGACAACGTCCCGCCGAGCACGGTGGCCACGACCAGCCACGTCGACGGCCACCCACCTTCGGCGACGACCATGGCGGGGACGGTGGTGATCAGCAGCAGCTCGATGATCCGCGGCTTGGTGACCAGCACGTAGCGCCGCAGGGTCTCGCGGCCGCCGCGGCCCTCGTAGCGCCCCTCGGCGTGCATCGGACCGACGGCGCCGGAGGACGGGGAGGCGGCGGCGACCTCCTCGTCGGCGGTCACTGCCCCGCGTGGCGGTCGCTCGCGGTCCGAGTTCACCTCGAGGTGCCGGTCGGCGCGGCGCAGGCTTCACGCCACTGCCGCCAACCGAGGGTCCCCACCACGAGCGCCACCGCGGTCGCGGCGAGGTAGAGCACGGCGTGCACCCCGACGAAGGCGGTCGAGAACTCGCCGGCATCCGCCACGAGGTTGCGCGCCCTCGTCGCCCACACCCACACGTTGAAGGCGGCCGCCGCGAGCAGCACCAGACCACGACGGCGGTGCACGGCGCGGGGGACGGGGACCGCGTCGGTGGCGGCGGTCGGGGCGGCGACGTCGGTGGCCACGGAGGGGACCTGCTTTGGCTCCCCGGCACGAGGGCGCGGCGGAGCCGACGAGGGGGACGGCGGTCGACCGATGGTACGGCACCGCTCGTGCGTTCCGCGACGGCGAGGGGACCCCGAGGGCTCAGCGCTACCCTCCGAGGATGGCGACCTCCACCTCCAGCTCCTCCTCCCCGGCGGCCCCTAGCCGGCTCCCGCACCTGGCGCTCGCCGCGCTGGCGACCAACATCCTGATCGTCTTCACCGGGGGGTTGGTGCGGGTGACGGGTTCGGGCCTCGGATGCCCGACCTGGCCCACCTGCGACGGGCGGACCGTGGTCCCGCGACCCGGTGGCGATCACACCACCTGGCAGACGGGCGTCGAGTTCGGCAACCGACTGCTGACCTTCCTGGTGCTGGCGGTCGCGGTCGCCTTGGTGCTCGAGGTGCGACGGCGGACCTCCGAGCTGCCCGGCCGGCTGCGTGCGCTGGCGTGGGCGCTGCCACTCGGGGTGGTGGTGCAGGCGCTGCTCGGCGGCCTGACGGTGCTCGCGCAGCTCCATCCCCTCGTCGTCGCCGCCCACTTCCTGCTGTCCATGGTGCTGATCGCGATCGCCGCGGCACTGTGGCAGCGCGCCCGTGAACACGCGGGGCTCGTCGCACCCCACCTCCCCGAGGACGAGGTCGGTCGGTTCGTGGCCGGCGGGCTGCGCGGGGCGACCACGGCGCTCACGGTCACCGCTGGCGCGGTGCTGGTGCTCGGGACGATCGTCACCGCCTCTGGCCCCCACGCCGGGGACCCCGGCACCCCGCGGCTCGGTATCGACATCCGGTTCGCCGCCATCACCCACGCGGACGCGGTCTGGATGCTGGTGGGGCTGACCGTGGCGTTGGTCGCCGTCACGTGGCACCACGGGCCGGTCGGGCTGCGTCGCTCCCTACGGTTGCTGCTCGCACTCGAGCTCGTGCAGGGCGCCATCGGCTACACCCAGTACGCCACCGGGATCCCCTCAGCGCTCGTGGCATCCCACATCCTCGGCGCCGCGGTCCTGTGGGCCGCGGTGGTCACGGTCTGGGTCCGGGCGCGACCCGCGGGGAGCACGTCGGTCCGCCCGGCGGCCGCCGCACGCGTCGTCGGTACCTCACCGTGACCGAGCCGTCCCCGGCCACCGTCGATCTCGATCAGCCGCGGGCGCTCGGCCACGATGGTCCGTTGTCGCTGGTGGTCGTGGCGGACTCCACGGCCTTCACCGACCACCTCGGCCCGCAACTGCCGTCGACGCCGCACCTGTACCCGCAGGTCGTGGCCCGTCGCCTCGCCGCCGAGCTCGGACGTGAGGTGGTCGCCACCGTCGTCGCACGGCCGGGCATGACGGTGCGCGACGCGGTCCGGACCGTCACCAAGGACCAACACGTCCAGTTCGACGTGCTCGCACGTGCCGACGCGGTCGTCATCGGCGTCGGCTCCTTCGATCACGCCCCTCTCGGTGTGCCGCCCGCCGTCGAGGTGCTCGCGACCTACCTGCGCCCTTCGGCCCTCCGCCGTCGCGTCCGCCGCGTGCTGAAGGCGAGCTACCCGTGGCTGGCCAACACCGCGGGGGCACGACGGACGCGGACCTCCCTCGACGAGTTCGACCGGCTCTTCGTCGAGCTGCTCGACCACGTACGGGGTCTGACGTGGGGTCGCGTCGCCGGGGCGGTGGTGGGACCGACCTCGCACCGTTCGCGGTACTACGGACAGGGCCACCACGCCCACCCCCACCGCGAAACACACCAGCTCGAGCTCGCCGAACGGTTCGGCTTCACCGGTGTGGCGTCCTGGCCGCACGTCCGCCCGCACGCCGACGAGCTGAACGTCGACGGCATCCACTGGCCTCCCGCTGCTCACGAGGCCGTCGGACGCGCGGTCGCCGACGCGTTGCTCCCGGCGCTGCGTGGAGCCGGGCCGACGGTCGGCCTGCCAGCGGCAGCAGCCGAGGCGCTGGGACGAGAGCGCTGAGACACGGGCGCGACCCGCCACCGGGGCGGGCCTCGTCACGGGTCGCGCGGCGATCACTCGGCCGCGAGCGTGCCGGTGCCCGTCATCGTCGCGGGGTGGATGGCGCAGAAGAAGTAGAACTCCTCGGGCAGCTCCTCGAGGGGAACCTCGGACGCGAAGTACTCCTCGTCCGGACCGGTGATCACCTCGCTGGCGAGCAGTTCGTCGCCCGGTTCGGGCGCGTCGGCGCCGCCCTCAAGGGTCGTGATGACCACGTTGTGCAGGACCCCCGTATCGCGGTTGTCGAACACGAACGCAACGTCGTCGACCTCGGTGCTCGGCGCGAACTGCCAGGTGTCGGTGGGCTCGCACCCACCGGCGCCGTCGGGCAGGCAGAACTCGTTGGAGTTCTCCGCGGCGATGATCGGCGCGTCCTCGGGCACCACCTCGAGCGGCTGCACGTTGCGCATCTGGTCGGCTGGGTCGATACCGCCGATCAGCCCGGCGGCCACGAGGCCGCCGACCAACAGGGGCAGGACACCGGCGCCGACCGCGGCGAAGCGCTGACCTCGGTCGAGGCGGTCGCGCGAGGCGAGCAGCGACACGCTGAACAGCACACCCCCAGCAGCGACGGCCGCGAAGACCAGCGCACCGGTCTTGGTGTTGAACAGCAGCACGGTCGCGATGAGTCCGATGAACAG
This sequence comes from Nitriliruptor sp., assembly GCA_040882055.1. Taxonomy (GTDB): domain Bacteria; phylum Actinomycetota; class Nitriliruptoria; order Nitriliruptorales; family Nitriliruptoraceae; genus Nitriliruptor. The sequence continues at coordinate 1,435 of JBBECA010000049.1, read as the reverse complement.
CACCATCACACCGAGGACGGCGAGCGGGACGATGAGCGCGTGCTTCGCGGTCCGCGGCCCGGAGTTCGGACGATCGGTAGCGGTGGTCACGAGGAGCTCCTCAGAGGGCCGGCGCGCTGGCGAACAGCATGACGGTCAGCGTGATCAGGTACAGGCTGATCGCGAGGCCAAGACCGCCGTACAGCAGCCGGGTGTAGAGCTTGTTGTCGAACTTCAGGTGCATGAAGAAGTTGGCCACCATCACGAACTTGATGGTCATCAGGCCGATCAACAGCGGGATGCCGAGCGGACCGAAATCGACGACGTAGGTCGAGATCTCGAGCGCGGTCAGCGCCGCCAGGAACAGCGCGATCCGCACGTACTCGCGTGGGGACGGCCCGTGGTGGACCTCGTGGGTCTCGGGGGTGGTCTCGGTGACGCTCACGGGCGGTCCTCCTCGCGGCCGGACGGGGTCACGCTGCGCCCTCCAGCGCCAGGTCCGGGATCAGGTAGACGACGGTGAAGATGACGACCCAGATGATGTCGACGAAGTGCCAGTACAGCCCGATCATCTCGGTCTTGACGTCCTGACCCGGCTTGACCTTGCCCGTCACCGACAGCGCGTAGAGGCCGAGCAGCATCAGGATGCCGAGGAAGACGTGCAGGCCGTGGAAACCGGTGAGCACGAAGAACGCCGACGCGAACGGGCTCTCGGTGAGGTTCAGCCCTTCGCGGTAGAAGACGGTGAACTCGAAGACCTGGCCCCCGAGGAACACCATCCCCTGTCCCGCTGTCGCGAGGATCCACAACCGCATGCGCCGCATGTCCCCGAGCGTGTGCGCGTGGTGGGCGAGAACCATCGTCAGCGAGCTCATCAGCAGCACGAAGGAGCTGATCGAGGTGAAGGGGATGTCGAAGATCTCGACGCCCGGACCGCTGCCGGTGGTGTCGAGGTAGAGCAGGTACGCCGAGACGAAGGCGCCGAAGAACAGGAACTCCGAGCCGAGGAAGGTCCACATCGCGAGCTTGCGGTGATCCAGACCCAGCGTGGTCCCGTGCGCGTCGGCGCTCACGGCGTCTCCTCGTGTCGTGTGCGTGCCGCCGGACCGGAGCCGGCGGCTGCACCCGCGTTCTGCAGCGTCGGAAAGGTGGTCAGTGCGCGCCCGCGAGCGCCGGTTCGTCGTCGTCGCCCTCGGCGAGGGGCTCGATGATCCAGCCGAACATGCCGCAGATCATCCAGACCACCCCGAGCCCGATAGCGAGCTTGCCACCGATCGAGGCGCTGTAGATCAGCCCGTAGGCGAGCGGCAACATCCCGGCGGTCATGATCAGGGGCCACAGCGAGGGGTCCGGCATGTGGATGTGCTCTTCCGCCACCACCGGATCGTTCGGCCCCCCTCCGCCGACCTCACCGGCGTGGTCGGCGGAGGCGCCCGCCGGGACGGCGACCGGCGCG
>JBBECA010000048.1:0-113724 GCA_040882055.1 Nitriliruptor sp. | reverse complement strand
CTTAGGAGCTGGGCGACGGGCTGCGGGTGCTCGACCGACCCGCTCGGTCAACCGGTCGGTACGATCCGGTCCAGCTCGAAGTGCATCCCGTCCGGGCGGTTCCAGTGGCCGCCCCACTCGAAGCCCCACCGCTCGAAGACCTCGACCACGCGGCGGTCCATCTTCGGTTCGGCGCCGAGCCAGTTGTCACGGGTGTTGAAGTCGATCGCCAACCCCCAGGCGTGCATCGACAGCGGCTTGCTCGGCTTCCAGTCGATGTGCCGTGCCACGAAGCAGCCGGCGAACTGGGACGGGTCGAGGTGGCTGTACAGGTCGCGTTCGATCAGCTCCTCGACCGCGGCCAGCAGCTGCGGGATCATGATGCGGTGGCACGAGGTGGAGGCCATGCCCGGCAGCTGGACGCGGGTGATGTTGCGTGCGACCCAGTCCCCGTGGATGGAGATGCGGCCGTCGGCGCGGCTGGTGTAGGAGAACGGCTCGATCTTCCCGGAGGGGGTGCTGCGGGTCGTCTGGCGCTCGGCCACCGCAGGCGCGGACTTCCGCCGGAGCTCGACCTCGCCGCCGGTCGCCTCGGCGAGGGCGTCACCGAGCGCTTCCGGCTCCTCGGCGGCGGAGACGATGAGGGTGTTGGGTGCATCGGTGCCGAGCAACGCGGCAACATCCACCGGGACCAGCACGTCCGCCAGGGACGGCGCGCCGTTGGCGGCGAAGGCGCCGATGCGGACCGGGACGGTGGCGGTGTCGGTGCGCAGGACGAGGGTGCCGCCGAGCTCGAGGCCGAGCTCCTCGGCGAACTCGTGCGCGACCAGGACGTCCCCGTCGGCGAAGCGGTCCCAGACGGCGTCGGCGGCCGCCGTGACCTCCGGGGCGAGCGGACGGAAGGTCGCACCGTCGACGCCGAGGATCGACACCTCCGCCGGGCCGTCCTCCGCCGCCGCGGTGGTCGTCGCGTCCAGCGCAGCGGCCGGGGCGACGTGGGTGGCGCCGGCGAGCGGTTCCGCCAGCTCGGCGACGTCGACGCGGTCGGTACGGACGATGAGATCGGCCGGCACGACCTCGTCCTCGGCGAGGTCGCCCACGGGGCTGCCCACGAACGGGGTCAGCTCGCGGTCGCCGTCGCTGAGCTCCGGCAGGCTGGTGTCGAACCCGCGGTCGTCGGTGACGAGGCCCGCCCCACGCGTGTCGCCGAGCGCCGGGGAGGTGCTCTCGGGCTCGGGGTCGACGACCTCGGGGCGGTCCGCTGGCGCAGCGGCGAGCTCCCGAGACGGCATGTCGGCCGCGGGGGAGGTGAACGTGGTCATCAGCGCGAGGGTCAGGAGGCCGGCCACGACGACCGCGCCGGGACGATCGGTCCGACGCAGCGCGCGGGTCACCTGACCGGTGACGCCGCCGAGCTGTCCACGCAGGTCCCGCACGCGCTCTCCCGTCGGACGGTTTCCGGGCCGGTCCTCGCCCCCGGCCCCTGCACCGTGAACGCATCGGCGGTGTCCCGGGTGACGCATCAGGACGCCACCGCGCTACGGCGTGCGCGGAGCGCAGTCCGCCGGCCGTCCGGCAGGCTAGGCCACCGCGATCGTGCGGACCGAACCACCCCGGATCGTGCCGCTGGTGATGTGCCCGTGCACGTGGGTGGGGGACAGGCCCGGCGCGAACCGCGATGCGGTCAGCTCCCCCAGCGGGAAGCAGCGCGGGAAGGGCGCCTCCGGCGAGGGGTCGGCGAGCGAGCGTTCGAGGACCATCGCGTCGTAGTGGTCGCCGACCCGCTCCGGGGTGTTGGCGTTGAGCACCACGTCGTGCCCCCACTCCACCGCGTGCCGACGCAGCCCCGCGATCCTCGACGCGCGAGGGGCGTAGCTCTCGGCCGCGACCCCGTTGCCCGAGCTGACCCAGACCCCCTCGGTGGTGTTGAGCACCAGGCTCATCGTGCCCGCCGTGTGGCCGGGGGTCGCGATCAGGGCCACCCCGGGTCCGAGCTGTGCGTCGCCGTCGACGAGCGCGACGCGGTCCGGGTCGAGGTCACGGAAGGTCTCCGGCTGGTACCAGGGCGCCTGCAGCGGGTGGAGCTGGCGGAGGGACTCCCACTCCCGGTGCGAGGTGACGAGCGTGGCGTTCGGGAACCACCCGGGCAGCGGCGCGTCGGGGACGCCGAGGTCGGGTGCTGGCCGGGTCGTACCGAGCATCCGACGGAGGTCCTGCGCCTGGAGGTGATCGACGGCGACGAAGTCGACGTCGCCGGCGTCGATGCCGAGGGCGCGGAGGTGGCCGAGCACGGTGCCGTGTCTGGTCGTCAGCAGGCGGTCGGGCACGAGGGTCCGCGGGCCGAGGCGGAGCGCTGCCGGCGTGGTCGCGGCGCGGTCCTGGTCCACGGCGCCCCAGAGCAGGGTCCGACGGCGAGGAGCGGCGGTCCGTCGCCCGCGCCGGGCCACCTCGTCCCACTGGACCACCAGGAAGCGGGCGGTGAGCCAGACGACCGGAGCGGGCGACAGCGCGGCACGCCACAGCGCGAAGACGGTGGGGTAGGGGTAGGTGACGAGCTCCCCGGTCGCGACGCCGGCAACCTCGCCCGAGTCGATCACCGCCTGCCGGAGGTCGGGTGCGGCCTCGAGGAGCGCCGCGAGTCTCGCCCCGCCGGGGCGGTCGCCCGCCGTGGCGCGGACCTCATCCATCGGGCCGATGCTCGCGAACCGCTCGGTGACGGCGACCTCTGGCAGCGTGCTGCCGGCACCCACGTGGGCTCCTCCGTGCGGTCAGCCCGGCCTCGTCGAACGGACGAACCGCAGGCTAGCGAGCAGCGGCGGCGCGGAGCCCGCACGGTGCCTCCGCTAGCTTCGCAGGTCCAGACCGCCACGATCCCCGGGAGCCGCACCGTGACCCTCGACAGCTTCGGCGCCAAGGACCACCTCGAGGTCGACGACCGGATCTACGAGATCTTCCGGCTCGACGCCGTCGAGGGCGCGCAGCGGCTGCCCTTCAGCCTCAAGGTGCTGCTCGAGAACCTCCTGCGCAACGAGGACGGTCAGTCCATCACCGCTGACGACGTCCGCGCGCTGGCGTCCTGGGACGCCTCCGCGGCGCCCTCCACCGAGATCCAGTTCACCCCGGCCCGCGTGATCCTCCAGGACTTCACCGGCGTGCCCGCGGTCGTGGACCTCGCGGCGATGCGCGAAGCGATGCGTGACCTCGGAGGCGACCCGGCGCAGATCAACCCGCTCGTCCCGGTCGAGCTCGTCATCGACCACTCGGTGGTGGCCGACGCCTTCGGCAGCGACGACGCGCTCCAGATCAACATCGACCTCGACTACGGACGCAACCGCGAGCGCTACGCGTTCCTGCGCTGGGGCCAGACGGCCTTCGAGGGGTTCAAGGTGGTGCCGCCGGGGACCGGCATCGTCCACCAGGTCAACATCGAGCACCTCGCGCGTGTCGTGTTCCCGAACCAGCGGGCGGAGGGCCACCCGCAGGCCTACCCCGACACCCTCGTCGGTACGGACTCGCACACCACGATGGTCAACGGGCTCGGCGTGCTCGGCTGGGGGGTCGGGGGGATCGAGGCCGAGGCCGCCATGCTCGGCCAGCCCGTGTCGATGCTCATCCCCCGCGTGGTGGGCTTCAAGCTCGCCGGCCAGCTGCCGGACGGCGCCACCGCCACCGACCTCGTGCTGACGATCACCGAGATGCTGCGCGAGCACGGGGTGGTCGGCAAGTTCGTCGAGTTCCACGGTCCCGGCGTCGCGGGCGTGCCGCTCGCCAACCGGGCGACCATCGGCAACATGTCACCCGAGTACGGCTCCACGGCCGCGATCTTCCCCATCGACGACGAGACGCTGCGCTACCTGCGTTTCACCGGCCGATCCGACCACCAGGTCGCGCTGGTCGAGGCGTACGCCAAGGCGCAGGGCCTGTGGCACGACCCGTCGGTCGAGGTGGACTACTCCGAGTCGCTCGAGCTCGACCTGTCGACGGTCGTGCCGAGCCTGGCGGGACCGAAGCGTCCGCAGGACCGCGTCAGCCTCGACGACGCCAAGCGGTCCTTCCGGGTGGCGCTCGCCGACTACGCCGATGCCGCCCACGGGGACCTCGACGAGGCCGTGGAGGACACCTTCCCCGCCTCGGACCCGGTCTCGGTGGACGCCGACGCCGAACAGGACGCCGAGGACGAGCCCCAGCACGCCGTCGGCTCCGGGGCGGTCGACCGACCGTCCAACCCGGCCGAGGTCACCCTCGCTGACGGCACCAGCTTCGAACTCGACCACGGCGCGGTGACCGTCGCGGCGATCACCTCCTGCACCAACACCTCGAACCCGAGCGTGATGATCGGCGCCGCCCTCCTGGCCAAGAAGGCGGTCGAGAAGGGCCTGTCGCGCAAGCCGTGGGTCAAGACCACGCTCGCGCCGGGTTCGAAGGTGGTCACCGACTACTACGACCGTTCCGGGCTGACCCCCTACCTCGACAAGCTCGGCTTCAACCTCGTCGGCTACGGCTGCACGACCTGCATCGGCAACTCCGGTCCGCTGATCCCCGAGGTCAGCGAGGCGGTGCAGAGCCACGACCTGGCCGTCACCTCGGTGCTGTCGGGCAACCGGAACTTCGAGGGGCGCATCAACCCCGACGTGAAGATGAACTACCTGGCCTCGCCGCCGCTGGTGGTCGCCTACGCGCTGGCGGGCTCGATGGACATCGACATCACCACCGAGTCCCTCGGGACGGGCACCGACGGCGAGCCGGTCTACCTGGCCGACATCTGGCCCACGCCGCAGGAGATCCAGGACACCATCGACAGCTCGATGCAGTCCGAGACCTTCACCGAGGAGTACGCGTCGGTGTTCGAGGGCGACGACCGGTGGAAGGCGCTGCCGACGCCCGAGGGTGACACCTTCGCCTGGGACCCCGACTCGACCTACATCCGCAAGCCCACCTTCTTCGACGGGATGCCGGCCGAACCCGAACCGGTCGCGGACATCCAGGGAGCCCGGGTGCTGGCCAAGCTGGGCGACTCGGTGACCACCGACCACATCTCGCCCGCGGGCGCCATCAAGCTCGAGAGCCCCGCCGGGCGCTACCTGACCGGCCACGGGGTCGAGGTCGCGCAGTTCAACTCCTACGGCTCGCGGCGCGGGAACCACGAGGTGATGATCCGCGGGACCTTCGGCAACATCCGCCTCCGCAACCAGCTCGCCCCGGGGACCGAAGGTGGCTTCACCGCCGACTTCACCGCCGGCGGCGAGGTGACCTCGATCTTCGAGGCCGCCGAGCACTACCAGGCCGAGGGCACCCCGCTCGTGGTCCTGGCCGGTGCGGAGTACGGCTCGGGCTCCTCCCGGGACTGGGCCGCCAAGGGAACCGTCCTTCTCGGCGTCCGGGCGGTCATCGCCTCGAGCTACGAGCGGATCCACCGCTCGAACCTGATCGGGATGGGTGTGCTGCCGCTGCAGTTCCCCGACGGTGACGACGCGGAGTCGCTCGGCCTGACGGGTGAGGAGACCTTCGACATCGCCGGCGTCTCGGGCCTGAACGACGGGTCGATCCCGCGGACCGTGTCGGTGGTCGCGCGCGGCGAGGACGGTCGCGAGGTCGCCTTCGACGCCACGCTCCGCATCGACACCCCCGGCGAGGCGATGTACTACCGCCACGGCGGGATCCTGCAGTACGTGCTGCGCTCCCTGCGCGACGCCTGATCACCTCGCCCCCGACCCACCCGGAGTCCACCGTGTTCGGTCGCAAGACCCTCGAGCTGCTGCCTCCCGAGGACACGCTGCCCGGGCGCGATCATCCGATCGCGACCCAGCAGCCGCACGCCGTCCTCGGCACATCGATCGTGCCGCCGTTCCCGGGCGGGCACCGTGAGCTGGTCGTCGGGATGGGGTGCTTCTGGGGCGCCGAACGCCTCTACTGGCAGCTGCCGGGGGTCCACACGACGGCGGTCGGGTACAGCGGCGGCGACACCCCGAACCCCACGTACCAGGAGGTGTGTTCGGGCCGGACCAACCACGCCGAGGACGTGCTGGTGGTCTACGACCCGGCCGTGATCTCGTTCGAGGAGCTTTTGGTCCCGTTCTGGGAGAACCACGACCCGACCACGCCGATGCGCCAGGGCAACGACGTCGGCACCCAGTACCGCTCGCAGATCCAGGTCGCCGACGACGACGAGCGCGCGATCGCCGAGGCGTCGCGTGACCGGTACCAGAGCAAGCTCGACGCGGCCGGTTTCGGCACGATCGTGACCGAGATCGTGGCGCGTTCGCCGTTCTACTGGGCCGAGGTGGACCACCAGCAGTACCTGCACCGGAACCCGAACGGGTACTGCAACCACGGCTTCTGCCAGGTGGCGTTCTGAGCGGGCCGTTGCCGCTGACGTTCGTCACGTCGGCCGATCGGCTCGACCAGCTGCCCTCGAGCCGCGCCGAGGTCGCGGTGGTGGGGCGCTCGAACGTCGGCAAGTCGTCGCTGCTGAACGCCCTCGCGGGCCGCAAGGGGCTGGCGAAGGTCTCCAGCAAGCCGGGCAAGACCCAGCTGCTGAACGTCTTCGCGACCGATGACGGTGCGACCCTCGTGGACCTGCCCGGCTACGGCTACGCGTCGTCGGCGTCCAAGACCACCCGTGCGTCCTGGGACACCCGCATGCACGGCTACCTGCTCGGCCGGGCCCCGCTGCGGTTGACGTTCCTGCTGGTCGACGGTGCGGTCGGCCCAGCGGGCCAGGACACCGAGGTCCTCGCCTGGCTCCGTGACCACGACGTGCCGTTCCAGGTGGTGGCGACCAAGCACGACAAGGTCAAGAGCTCGAAGCGGGTGCGTCGTCGGCGTGACCTGGCAGCGGGCTGCGAGGTCGACGAGCGTGAGGTGCTCTGGGTGAGCGCGGAGAAGAACGTCGGGCTCGAACGGCTGCGGGCCCTGGTCCGCGAGACGCTGGCCCGCTGAACTGCGCGTCCCGGCTCTGCGGCGCCGGCGCCCTGACGGGTGTCCGGTCGACCGCTAGCGTCCGGGCTCCTGCCCCCGTCTTCAGCCCCGAGGTCGGCCCGTGATCCCGCGCGAGATCAACCTGCCGCCGGAACACCTCTTCCCCTCGGACGAGTGGCGCATCGTCGAACGCGACTTCACCCTGGACTGGATGGGGAACGCCGAGACCATCTTCTCGATCGGCAACGGGTTCCTCGGGATCCGCGGGACCTTCGAGGAGGGCCGGCCGTCGATCGAGCCCGGCGCCTTCCTCAACGGCTTCCACGAGACCTGGCCCATCGTCCACGCCGAGGAGGCCTTCGGTTTCGCGCGGACCGGGCAGACGATCGTCAACTGCCCCGACGCGACCATCCTCAAGCTCTACGTCGACGACGAGCCGCTGTACCTGCCGACGGCACGGGTGACCGACTACGAGCGCTGTCTCGACTTCCGCGAGGGCGTGCTCCACCGCAGCCTCAACTGGTCGTCCCCGGCGGGCAAGCAGGTCCGCGTCACCTCCCGCCGGCTGGTCTCGCTCGAGCACCGCCACCTCGGAGCCATCCGCTACGAGGTGACCGTCGACACCGACGCTCCGGTCGTCCTCTCGAGCCAGCTGCTGAACCGCCAGGACGCCGACCCACTGGACGAGCCGCGTGCCGGTACCGCCGACCCCCGCCGTGCGCGCGGCTTCGGGCAGCGTGTCCTCAACGCCCGTGAACAGGTCGAGCGCGACCACCGCATCATCACCGGGTACCGGACCACGGCGTCCCGCATGACGCTCGGTGTCGGTGTCGATCACGTCATCGAGACCGACAACCCCTGGTCGGCGGCGACGAGCTGGTCCGAGGACCTGAGCAAGGTCGTCTACACCGTCGATGCCAGGGCCGGTGTCCCCATCACCATCACCAAGTACTTCTCCTACCACACCTCCCGGTCGGTGCCCTCGGCCGAGCTCGTCGACCGCGCCAGCCGCACCCTCGATCGGGCCGTACGCGACGGTTTCGACGTCCTGCAGGAGGCCCAGCGCGCCTACCTCGACGACTTCTGGGGCCGGGCCGACATCCAGGTCGACGGTCCACGCCGGATCCAACAGGCGGTCCGCTGGAACCTGTTCCAACTGCTGCAGGCCGCGGCTCGCGCCGAGGGGACGGGGATCCCCGCCAAGGGGCTGACCGGTCAGGCCTACGAGGGGCACTACTTCTGGGACACCGAGATCTACGTCCTGCCCTTCCTGACCTACACCGAACCGCGCATCACCCGCAACCTCCTGCGCTTCCGCCACTCGATGCTCCAGGCGGCCCGGGCCCGGGCGAGCGAGCTCGCCGAGCCGGGAGCCCTGTTCCCGTGGCGGACCATCAACGGCGAGGAAGCGTCGAGCTACTACGCCGCCGGCACCGCCCAGTACCACATCAACGCCGACATCGCGTACGCGATCAAGCGCTACGTCGACGTGCGCGGCGACCACGACATCCTGACCGAGCTCGGCGGCGAGATCCTGGTCGAGACCGCCCGGCTCTGGCACGACCTCGGCTTCCACTCGCCGGAGACCGACAGCTTCCACATCCACGGGGTAACGGGACCGGACGAGTACACGACGGTCGTCAACGACAACGCCTTCACCAACCTCATGGCGCGCCGGAACCTGCACTACGCGGCCGAGGTGTGCCGCTGGATGCGGGCCGAACGCCCCGACGCCTACCGCGACCTCGTGCACGCCACCGCCGTGGGCGAGGAGGAGATCGCCGCCTGGGAGCTGGCCGCTGACCGCATGCACGTGCCCTACGACGCGGAGCGTGGCATCCACCCACAGGACGCCAACTTCCTCGACAAGGAGGTGTGGGACTTCGCCGGGACGCCACGCGACCACTACCCGCTCCTGCTGCACTACCACCCGCTGAAGATCTACCGCTACCAGGTGATCAAGCAGGCCGACGTGGTGCTGGCGATGGTCCTGCTCGACACCGAGTTCGATATCGACCAGAAGGCCCGGAACTTCCGCTACTACGACCCGCTGACGACGGGCGATTCCTCGCTGTCGGCGTGCGTCCAGTCCATCCTGGCGGCCGAGATCGGCGCCGAGGACAAGGCGCTCGAGTACTTCCAGTACGCGTTGCTGATGGACCTCGCCGACGTCGCGGGCAACGTCGTCGACGGTGTGCACATCGCCTCCACCGGTGGCGTGTGGATGGCGCTGATGTACGGCTTCGCCGGCCTCTCCGACCACGACGGCCACCTGCGCTTCGACCCGCGGTTGCCGACCTCGTGGCGCGGGATGCGCTTCCCCTTGCGCTTCCAGGACCGCCAGCTCGACATCGATCTGACCCACGACCGGGCGGTCGTCTCGGTCCGGGACGGTGCACCGCTCGAGCTCGAGGTCCGGGGTGAGGTGATCGAGGTCGCCGAGGGCGCACCGGTCACCGTCCCCCTCGATCCCTCCACCGAGGGGGACCCGCACCCCGCTCCCGAGGCCGACGAGGACGCGGGCCTCGGGCGCAGCGCACGGGCCGCCGAGTCCGCCAGCTAACCTGACCGGTTCCCCGTCGCACCTCGAGGTCCTCCGTGCGCGTCCGTCTGCGCAACCCCGACCGCGTCGAGTCCCTGGACGGCCCCCTGACGGTCGCCGAGGTCCTCGACCGGCTCGAGCTGTCCCCGCACACCGTCCTCGTGATCGCCGGTGGGCAGCTCGTGACCGCGGGTCACACGCTCGCCGACGACGACGAGGTCGAGATCCGTCCGGTGATCTCGGGGGGCGCCGGTGCGGGGCCGCGTTGCGTGGCCCCGGGCTCGGGGCCCGATCGGAGAGCGTGTCGGGCGCCGGCCGTGATCGAGGAACCACGCCACCGCGCCGCCTGGTGTCCCGACCACTTCCTCGAGCACGTGCAGCTGCAGATCCGTAAGGCCATCGACCACCCGCCGGCCCGGCCCGGGCGCGAGCGGATGTTCTCGTACGCCGACCGGCTGCTCGTCGCCGTCTCCGGCGGCAAGGACTCGCTCGCCCTCTGGGACGTGCTGCTCGACCTCGGCTACCAGGTCGACGGCTTGTACGTCGGGCTCGGCATCGGGGGGTACTCGAAGCGCTCACAGGTGGTGTGCGAGGAGTTCGCGGCCGCTCGCGGCGCGCGGTTGCACGTCGTCTCGCTCGCCGAGACCTACGGCTACACCACCCCCTCCGGCGCCCAGGCCAGCGGCCGGTCGACCTGCGGGGTGTGCGGGCTCTCCAAGCGCTACGCCTTCAACAAGGTCGCGGTCGACCACGGCTACGACGTGGTGGTCACCGGCCACAACCTCGACGACGAGGCGGCGACCCTCCTCGGCAACGTCATCCGCTGGCAGGACGCGTTCCTCTCGCGCCAGCGACCGGTCCTCCCGGCGACGGGCGCGAACCAGGTCCGCAAGGTCAAGCCGCTCTACCGCCTCTCCGAGCGTGAGATGGCGGCCTACTGCGTCGTGCGTGGGATCGACTACGTGGTCGAGGAGTGCCCGCTCGTCGAGGGCAACACCGGCCACGAGCTGAAGGCGACCCTGGACGCCCTCGAAGCGGCGTCCCCGGGGCTGAAGGCGCAGTTCCTCTTCGGCTTCCTCGACAAGCACGCCGAGAAGTGGGACGAGGAGGGCGATGCGGACGCGCCGACCCTCGGGGAGTGCGACAGCTGCGGGATGCCCACCACCGGTGAGGTGTGCGCCTTCTGTCGCCAGCGTGAACGCATCCTCGACGTCCTGCCGCTGTTCGCGGGCGACCCGACGCCGGACGACGTGCCCGTCGCCTGACGAGCGCCCACCCTCCTGAAGGCTCCACCGTGGAACCCGAACCGTCCAGCCCTGCCCCCGTCCTGCCCGGGACCGATGCGCCGCTCGCCGACGGCGAGCTGGTGGTGCTCACCGACCGTCGGGGCCGCCGGTACCTGATCACGCTCGAGGCGGGCGCCGAGTGGCACAGCCACGCCGGCCTCGTCCCGCACGACGCCGTGATCGGGGCGGTCGAGGGCACGGCGGTGCGCACCAACAAGAACATGGAGGTCGTCGTCCTCCGCCCGACGCGCGAGGACTTCGTGCTGAAGATGAAGCGCGGCGCGCAGGTGGTCTACCCCAAGGACCAGGCGATGATCCTGGCCGAGGCCGACGTGCGGCCGGGATGCACGGTGGTCGAGGCCGGAGCCGGGTCCGGCGCGCTGACCCTGGCCCTGCTCGCCGCCGTCGGGCCCACCGGCAGGGTCGTCTCCTTCGAGCGCCGTGAGGACCACGCCCGCATCGCCCGCCGCAACGTCCAACGTTTCCTCGGCGAGCTGCCCGCGAACTGGGAGCTGATCGACGGCGACGTGGTGGACGGCCTCGCGGCGCTCGATGCCCACCGGGTCGTGCTCGATCTGCTCGAGCCGTGGGCCGTGGTCGAGGCGGTCGCCGCTGCGCTGGCGCCCGGCGGCATCGTCCTCAGCTACACCCCGACGGTGCCGCAGGTCATGCGGTTCACCGAGACGCTGTGGGCCGATGGTCGCTTCGCCGACGTGCGCACGACCGAGTCGCTGGTGCGCGGGTGGGATGTCGATGGCCTCGCGGTCCGGCCGCGCCACCGCATGGTGGCGCACACCGCCTTCCTGACGACCGCGCGACGGGTCCCGCACCGGGACGAGGGCGGACCTCCGCGGCCACGACGCAAGGCGGACGCGGGGGGAGCGGGCGTGGTCTGGACCGCGCCATCGGTCGCGGCGCCGGACGAGCACGAGCACGTCGACGGCCGGGACTGAGAGCGGCCGCAGCGTGCCGTGATCAGGATGCCCGGCGGGCGCGGTCGACGAGCAGGGTGATGACGCCGACGCCGGCGACCGCCGGGACGATCAGCACCAGGCTCGCGCCGACCAGGACCGCAGCGAGCACCGCCCCCGCGGCTCCTGCCATCATCGTGATCAGGACATCGATCACCCGCACCCGAGCCTCCCGGACCTGTCGTCGACGCACGCGTCGCAGGAGGCTGGTGCGCTCCTGCTCTGAACGCGTGGCCATCGTGGCGGACCGGCACCCCCGCCCGCTGCCATGGCCACCGTCCGACCGGACGGTCCGGGCGTGTTGAGGACGAAGGTCCCGGGTGGGTCGGCCTCGAGGTGGGTCGGCCGTGCCCGCGTGCCGGCACCGCGCGCGACCTCGGCGGCGTCGCAGGACCGCAGCGGTACAGTCGATCGGGTCGGGGCGGGCCGGAGGCCACGCTCCCCGCCCGGTCCGGCGTCCGTGGTCGCACGCCACGGTCCAGGCCGGCGAGGAGGTCCAGGTGGACGACCCGACGACAGGGACGGATGCGGGTGACGAGCGGCCGGACACCTCGTGGTCCCTGGTCGGCTCCGAGGCCGATGAGACGCCGCTGCCCGACGACCCGGATGCGCTCGCTGCGGAGCTGAAGTTCCTCCGCGAAGAGGTGGATCTGCTCCGGCGGCGGCTCGAGTCCGCACCCGGACGCATCCGCACCCTCGAGGAACGGCTGCTCGACACCAAGGGGCAGCTCCAGGCGGCGCTCGGGCAGAACGCGAAGCTGACCGAGACGCTGCGGGCCGCACGGGACCAGCTCGCCACCCTGCGCGAGGAGGTCGACCGTCTGTCGGCGCCGCCCCAGGCCTACGCCACCTACCTCGAGCGTGACGAGGACACGGGCACCGTCGCCGTCGTGGTCAACGGCCGCAAGATGCAGGTCGCGGTGGGTCCGGAGATCGACGTGGATGCGTTGTCGGTCGGCCAGGAGGTCCGGCTCAACGAGGCGATGAACGTCGTCGCCACCGGTCGGCTCGAGGACCGGGGCGAGGTCATGACCATCGCCGAGCTGTTCGACGACGGTCGAGCGCTCGTGCTCGGCCACACCGACGACGAACGCGTGGTCCACCTCGGCGCGGCGCTGCTCGAGGGTCCGCTCAAGTCCGGCGACGCCGTGCTCGTCGACGTGCGCGCGAACACCGCGCTCGAGCGCATCCCGAAGGCCGAGGTCGAACAGCTCGTCCTCGAGCAGGTCCCCGACATCAGCTACGAGCAGATCGGTGGGCTCAAGGGGCAGGTCGAGGCGATCCGGGACGCGGTCGAGCTGCCGTACCTGCACGCCGACCTCTTCGTCGAACACGAGCTGCGCCCGCCCAAGGGGATCCTGCTCTACGGCCCTCCCGGGTGCGGCAAGACCATGATCGCCAAGGCGGTCGCCAACTCGCTCGCGCAGCGCGTCGCCGAACGGACCGGCCGCGACGACGTGCGCAGCTTCTTCCTGAACGTCAAGGGACCCGAGCTGCTCAACAAGTACGTCGGCGAGACCGAGCGCCAGATCCGGTTGATCTTCCAGCGGGCCCGGGAGAAGTCCGCCGAGGGCTTCCCGGTGATCGTGTTCTTCGACGAGATGGAGTCGCTGTTCCGCACCCGTGGGTCCGGCGTCTCCTCGGACGTCGAGACGACCATCGTCCCCCAGCTGCTCGCCGAGATCGACGGGGTGGAGTCGCTCAAGGACGTGGTGGTGATCGGTGCCTCGAACCGCGAGGACATGATCGACCCCGCGATCCTGCGCCCTGGCCGCCTCGACGTGAAGATCAAGGTCGATCGCCCCGATCAGGACGCCGCCGCCGAGATCTTCGGCATCTACCTGCACGAACGCCTGCCGCTGCACGAAGCCGACCTGGCGGCGCACGGGGGTGACGCCGCAGCGACGGTCGAGGACATCATCGCCCGGACCGTCGCCAAGATGTACGCCGCGGACCGGGACAACGAGTTCCTCGAGGTCACCTACGAGGGCGGCGAGAAGGAGGTCCTGTACTTCAAGGACTTCAACTCCGGCGCGATGATCGAGAACGTGGTCGCTCGTGCCAAGAAGCTGGCCATCAAGCGGCTGCTGGCCACCGAGGAGCGAGGCCTGACCGCCGACGACCTGCTGACGGCGATCCGCGACGAGTTCCGCGAGAACGAGGACCTGCCCAACACCACCAACCCCGACGACTGGGCGCGCATCAGCGGCAAGAAGGGCGAACGGATCGTGTTCGTGCGCACGCTCGTCAGCGACGGCAGCGACGACCCGAAGCACAGCCGGTCGATCGAGAACGTCAACCCCGGGCAGTACCTGTGACCGCCCACGGACGGCGGGCGCACCCGTGAGCTCGCCGATGTTCGTCGGGGTCGAGACCGAGTTCGGGATCGCGGTCGTCGGGCCCTCGCAGGTGAACCCGGTGCTCGCCTCGTCGATGGTGGTCGGCGCCTACCGGGCCGCGGGACTCGGCGAGGTCCGCTGGGACCACGCGGACGAGCACCCGCTGCGGGACGCGCGGGGCTACGAGGTGCCCGACCCGCACGAGCCGCTCGGTGACGAGGAGCTCGGGCTGGCCAACACCGTGCTCACCAACGGCGCCCGCTTCTACGTCGATCACGCCCACCCCGAGTACTCCTCGCCGGAGGTCACCTCCGCGCGCGACCTCGTGATCTGGGACAAGGCGGGGGAGCGGATCCTCGAGGAGGCGGCCGAGATGGCTGCCGCATCGTTGCCGGTGGGCAGCCGGGTCCTGATCCACAAGAACAACACCGACGGCAAAGGTGCGGCGTACGGCACCCACGAGAACTACCTCGTGCCCCGCGAGGTGGCGTTCGGGCGTCTGACCCGCCAGCTGCTGCCGTTCTTCGTCTCGCGCCCGGTCTACGTCGGTGCGGGCCGGATCGGCAGCGAGCTCGACCCGGACCTCGGCTACCAGCTCACCCAGCGCGCCGACTTCTTCGAGGTCGAGGTCGGGCTCGAGACCACGCTCAAGCGGCCGCTGATGAACACCCGCGACGAGCCGCACGCCGACCCGGACCGTTACCGGCGCCTGCACGTCATCAACGGGGATGCCAACCTGTGCGAGGTCGCCACCTACCTCAAGGTCGGCACGCTGATGGTCGTCCTCGGGCTCATCGAGGACGAGGCGCTGCCGGAGCCGCCGGCGCTCGAAGAGCCGGTCGCCGCCTTCCACGCGGTCTCGCACGATCTGACCCAGGCGCGACCGTTACGGCTCGCCGACGGCACGACGGCGACGCCGCTCGAGCTGCAGTGGCACTACCTCGAAGCGGCCCGCAAGCACGACGAGCGTGGTGGCCTACCGGCCGGCTCCACCGAGGTCATCGCGCGGTGGGAGGCGGTGCTCGCCACCGCCGAACGCGATCCTCGTGAGCTCGCCGGACAGGTCGACTGGGCCACCAAGCTGCAGCTGCTCGATGCCTACCGGGAGCGTGACGGGCTCGACTGGTACCACGACCGCCTGAAAGCGGTGGACCTGCAGTACCACGACGTCCGTCGTGACAAGGGCCTCTACCAGCGGCTGGTCGCCCGGGGGCGGGTCGAGACCCTGGTCTCCGAGGACGAGATCCAGGCGGCGATCCACACCCCGCCGGAGGACACCCGCGCGTGGTTCCGTGGCGAGTGTCTGCGCCGGTTCCCCGACCAGGTCGTCGCGGCCGGGTGGGATTCGCTCATCCTCGACGTCGGACGTGACGCCCTGCAGCGTCTGCCGATGATGGAGCCTGGGCGGGGGACCCGCGCCCACGTGGGCCAGCTCCTCGAGGACGCCACCGACATCGGCGACCTCCTCGACCGGCTGCGCGCCTGACCCCGCTCCACCCACCCCGGTCGCTACGCTCGATGGACCGACGGTGGGCGGGCACGAGGTGGTCGCCCCGGACAGGGAGCGGCGCGTGAGCGACGGCGGACGGACCCAGAAGGGCGGCGCGGCGCGGGAACGCGAGGACGCCGAGTCCACCGAGGCTGCCGAGACCACGGCCCCCTCGCGCGACGTCATCGACGACGTCGACGAGCTGCTCGACGAGATCGACGACGTCCTCGAGGAGAACGCCGAGGAGTTCGTGCGCAGCTACGTGCAGAAGGGCGGCCAGTAGGCCCCTCGGACCCCGGCCCCGCTGAGCGCGTCGTCGTGACGGAACGGCTCCAGTTCCGCACGACGGCGACCCTCGGGCTCGTCGCGATCGTCGGCTTCGGGGTGTGGTTCTACGGCTACGGGGTGCTGCTCGAGCCGATCCGGCAGGACACCGGCTGGTCGGAGGCCGTGCTGTCGAGCGCCTACGGCGTCTCGCTGTTCGGGTCGGGCGCCCTCGCGACCGTGACCGGCCACCTGGTCCACCAGCACGGCTCGCGGGTGGTCTACGCCGTCGGCGCGACGATCGCGCCCGTGGCCTACCTCGTCGGCGCGTCCGCCGGACGTGTGTGGGTCTTCGCCCTCGCGGCCGTCGTCGCGGGCAGCGTGACCGGCGCGCTCGGGTACTACGCCCTCATCCACACCGTCATCGCCCAACTGGTCCCGGCTGATGCGCGTGCCGGTGCGATCACCACCAACACCCTGTGGGGGGCGTTCGCCAGTCCCGTCTTCCTGCCGCTGATGGCCTGGCTGGTGCTCGAGGTCGGGTGGCGCGGCACCCTCCGGCTCACCGGCGTGCTCGTCGCGCTGGTGTTCGCGGCCGCAGCGGTCCTCGTCCCCGACAGTCGGGGCGGTGCCGACCGCCCGCTCCCGCTGCGCGCGGCGCTCGCCGCAGCCGGCCGCGACCGCACCATCCGCAGGCTGCTGACGACCACCTTCGCGAGCGGGATCGTCACCTCGCTGGTGATCCTCTACCAGGTGCCGGTCATGGTGACCGGCGGGCTGACCCTCGCGGTGGCGTCCGGCTTGGCGGGTGCGCGGGGCTTGCTCCAGCTCGGTGGCCGGATCCCGATGCCCTGGCTCATCCGCCGCGTCGGTTCGCGACCGACCCTGCGGCTCGCGCACCTGCTGACCGGCGTGGCGTGCGTCCTGCTGCCGCTGTCGGGAGCGCTCCCCGTGGCGGTGGCGTTCGCCGTCGTCGCGGGGTTCGCGATCGGCGCGCTCGTCCCGGTCGAGAGCATCTTCAGCGCCGAGGCCGTACCCGCCGCGTCGCTCGGGGTCGTCCTCGGGATCGCCTCGCTGACACGCGGCACCGGGGCCGCCCTCGGACCCGTGCTCGGTGGCGCGCTGAGCTCGGCCACCGGGACGCGGACCGTGGCGCTCGTGGCAGCCGGGGTGGTCGCCCTTGTGGCTGCCTGGCTCGTGCCGCGTCTCGATCGCGGGGTCGGCGCCGCTCCCGTCACGGCTGCGGAGTAGTGTCGACCCGGCCACCTGGGAGCTGCCACGTGCACGTCGACCTCAACTGCGACCTCGGCGAATCCTTCGGTCGTTGGACGCTCGGTGACGACACCGCGATGCTCGAGCACATCACCAGCGCGAACGTCGCCTGCGGCTTCCACGCGGGTGACCCGAGCACGCTCCGCCGGTGTTGCGAGGGGGCCGCAGCACGCGGGGTGGCCATCGGCGCCCAGGTCAGCTACCCCGACCTCGTCGGCTTCGGCCGCCGGTTCATGGACGTCGATCCGGCCGAACTGACCGACGCGGTCACCTACCAGATCGGCGCGCTGGACGGTCTGGCGCGGGTCGCCGGCTCCCGCGTCGCGTACCTCAAACCGCACGGCGCCCTCTACCACGCCGTCATCGACCACGAGGCCCAGGCCGCAGCCGTGGTCCGAGCGGTCGTCGACTACGACCCGACGCTCCCCGTCCTCGGAGCACCCGGTTCGCAGCTGCTCCGCCAGGCGTCCGATGCCGGGCTGACCGTCGTGGCCGAGGCGTTCGCCGACCGTGCCTACGCCCCGTCGGGCCACCTCGTGCCCCGCCGCGAGCCTGGCGCGGTGCTGCACGACCCGCAGCACATCGCCGACCGTGTCCGACGGCTGGCGGTGGACGGCGAGGTCGTGGCGACCGACGGCACCGTGCTGCGGCCCGAGGCGCGCTCGATCTGTCTCCACGGAGACACCCCGGGGGCGGTCGACATCGCCGCAGCCGTGCGCGGTTCCCTCACCGACGCCGGGGTCGAACTGCGGCCGTTCGCCACGTGAAGGTCCTGCCGTGCGGGGATGCCGCCGTGCTCGTCGAGTTCGATGGGCTCGACCAGGTCCACGCCGCGTACGACCAGCTCCGTGAGATGGCCATCGAGGGCGTCCTCGACCTGGTCCCCGCGGCACGCACCCTGCTCGTCACGATCGACCCCAGGGCCGCCGACGCGGACGAGCTGGCACGCCGGCTCGAGGCGGTATCGCTGGAGCCACGGGGTGAGCGCGGCACCGCAGACGCCCGGGTGGTCGAGGTGCCGGTCACCTACGACGGCGCGGACCTCGACGAGGTCGGACGACTGACGGGTCTCGGTCGGGACGGGGTCGTCGCCGCGCACACCGGTCAACGCTGGACGGTCGCGTTCGGAGGGTTCGCCCCCGGCTTCGCCTACCTCGTCGGCGAGGACGACCGGCTGCGCGTCCCGCGCCGATCCGAACCCCGCGGACAGGTACCCGCTGGTGCGGTGGGCCTCGCCGACGATCTCAGCGGCATCTACCCCCGTCCCTCGCCGGGTGGTTGGCAGCTGATCGGCCGGACCGACCTGCAGGTCTGGGACCCGAGGCGCGATCCTCCGACGCTGCTCGAGCCCGGGACCCACGTCCGGTTCCAGGCCGTCCGGTGACCCGCACGCTCGAGGTGCTCGCCACCGGACCGCTGACCACCGTGCAGGACCTCGGCCGTCCCGGTCACGCCGGTTCGGGGGTCACCCGATCCGGAGCGGCCGACCGGGCGGCAGCGCGCCTCGCGAACCGCTTGGTCGGCAACCCCGAAGGGGCGGCCTGTCTCGAGGTGACCCTCGGGGGGCTCCGCGTGCGCGCTGATGGTGACACCGAGGTCGCCGTCACCGGGGCACGCGGTCCCACCAGGATCGGGGACCGGACCGTCCCGGACCACGCGCCGTTCCACCTGCGACCGGGGGAGGTCCTCGAGCTGGGCACGCCGGATGCAGGGCTGCGTACCTACCTCGCCGTCCGGGGTGGGATCGCCGTCCCGCCGGTGCTCGGGTCACGTGCGACCGATCAGCTCGGTCGGCTCGGGCCGGACGTGGTCGCGGCGGGGGACCGGCTCCCGGTCGGGGCGCCGCCGACCGCGTGGCCACCGGTCGACCACGCCCCGGTACCGGCACCGACCATCGGGCCGGTCGAGCTCCGGGTCCGTCTCGGACCGCGAGTCGACCGGTTCACCGACGACGCCGCCGAGGATCTGCTGCGCACGACGTGGCGGGCCCGCGCCGACAGCAACCGGGTCGGCCTCCGGCTCGACGGCGCGCACCTCGCCCGGGTCGATGACGGCGAGCTGCCGAGCGAGGGCCTGGTGCGCGGCGCGATCCAGGTCCCGCCCGGCGGTCCGCCCACGCTGTTCCTCGCCGATCATCCGGTCACGGGCGGCTACCCGGTCATCGCCGTGGTGTTGGACGCGGACGTCGACCGGGCGGCGCAGGTGCGCCCGGGTCAGCACGTCCGCCTCCGTGCGGCCGCTGCGTCGGCGGGGCGGTGGTCCTAGGCTCGCTCGGCCACGCCCGACCCCGCTGGAGATGCCGTGACCGCTGCCAGAGACGAGCTCACCGTCGGGCTCCCGACGCCGTTCGACAGCTCCGGTGCCTCGTTCTTCGAGGTGCTGCGCCGTCAGGCTCCCGCGGCGGTGCCGCCGTTGCTCGCCGGGCAGGCGATGCCGCCGGAGCTGCTCGCCCAGCTGGTCGAGGGGACCACGGTCCTCGCGGTCGCGGCCCTCGGCGGGGTGGTCGTGGCCGGTGACCGGCGCGCCACGGCCGGGCACCTGATCAGCCGGGGCGACATGCGCAAGGTCTTCCCCGCCGACGAGCACTCGGCCATCGCCATCTCGGGCGCCGCAGGTCCGGCCATGGAGCTGGCCCGGGTGTTCGCGACCGAACTCGAGCACTACGAGAAGGTCGAGGGCGAACCGCTCAGCCTCGAGGGCAAGTCGAACAAGCTCGCCGGCATGGTCCGGGCGCACCTGCCGATGGCCATGCAGGGCCTCGTGGTCGTCCCGCTCTTCGCCGGCGTGGACCCGCGTACGGGTGAGGGCAGCATCTTCGAGTACGACCCAGCCGGTGGGCGGTACGAAGCCCGCGATCACGCGGCGACGGGGAGCGGCTCGTTGGCGGCCCGCGCCACCCTGAAGCGTCTCCACCGCTTCGATGACGGCCTCGACGGGGCGATCCGCACCTCGCTCGAGGCGCTCTTCGACGCGGCGGAGGAGGACAGCGCCACCGGTGGCCCCGACCTCATCCGTCGCATCTACCCCATCGTCGCCGTCATCGAGCCCGGGACCGGCTACCGCGAGCTCCCCGACGACGAGGTCGCCGCCACCATCGAGGACGTGATCGCCCTCCGCCAGCGCTGACCCGACCGACCGCGCTGGTCCGCCGGCGCCGACCGCCCCACACCCGCTGCCGCTGAACCGGACAGGATCGCCCGTGGCCACCCCGTTCTACGTCGCGCCCGAGCAGATGATGAAGGACCGGGCCGAGTACGCCCGCAAGGGCATCGCGCGGGGCCGTGCCCTCGTCGCCGTCGAGCACGCCGAGGGGGTGATCTTCGCCGGCGAGAACCCGTCCCGCTCGCTGTACAAGACCTCGGAGATCTACGACCGCATCGGGTTCGCCGCGGTGGGCAAGTACAACGAGTTCGAGTCCCTGCGGGTGGCGGGGATCCGGATGGCCGACGTCAAGGGCTACCAGTACGCCCGGGAGGACGTGACGGCCAAGGGGCTCGCCAACGCCTACTCGCAGGCCCTCGGTGCCAGCTTCATGGGGGACAGCAAGCCCTTCGAGGTGGAGCTGCTCATCGCCGAGGTCGCGGCACCCGGCCGCACCGACGGGGGCGGCCACGAGCTCTACCACATCCTCTACGACGGCTCGATCGTGGACGAGCACCGCTTCGTGGCCATCGGCGGCGAATCCGAGGCGCTGTCCACCGCGCTGAGCGCGGGCTACGCCGACGACATCGACCGCGACGGCGCCGTGCGGCTGGCCGTCGGCGCGCTCGCCCAGGTCGCCGGCCGCGACCTGCCGGCCGGCGACCTCGAGGTGGCCGGGCTCGACGCCACCCGGCCGCGCCGTCGCTTCTTCCGCCTCCGTGACGCCGACCTCGAGGCGGTCCTGACCGCCAGCTGACCGTCCGCGCGCCGGCTCGCGGGCAGCGGATCAGTCGCGGCTCAGCGGCCCGCGCCGTCGACGTCCTCGCTCGTGCCGAAGACGGTGGGGTCGGCGGGGATGCCCCGGTCGCGCGCGGCGGCCGAGATGCGACGGGCGAGCGACACATCTCGCTCGCTGAGGCCGCCGATGTCGTGCGATGACAACCGGACGGTCACGGTGCTGTAGCGCAGGTCGACGTCGGGGTGGTGGTCCGCAGCGTCGGCCAGGTCGCCGATCGCGACCACCAGGGCGACGCCAGCAGCGAACGAGCCGGTGTCGAAGTGGGCACACGCCTGCGACCCGAGGACCCGCCAGTCCTCGACACCGTCGGCGTCGAGGAACCGTCGCGCCGTGATGCGGTCGTCAGCCACGCACGAGCCTCCCCTCGACCACGGCGATGGTAGACCGCGGCCCGCGCGCCGGCCGCGGGTGGCGTGCACGCGGCGACCGCCACGGCGGATGCTCGCCACCTGCTACCCCGATACGGCACCATCGCGGCGCGTGCGGGCTCTCGCCCGACGCGGAGCCGAGACAGGACGACGCGTGCGCCGCAGGATCTTCGGGATCGAGAACGAGTACGGCGTCACGTGCACCTTCAAGGGGCAGCGTCGGCTCAGCCCGGACGAGGTGGCGCGCTACCTGTTCCGGCGCGTGGTGTCCTGGGGCCGGTCCTCGAACGTCTTCCTCGAGAACGGCGCCCGCCTCTACCTCGACGTCGGCTCGCACCCGGAGTACGCCACCCCCGAGTGTGACTCGCCCCGACAGGCGGTGATCCACGACAAGGCCGGCGAACGCATCGTCGAGGACCTCGTGCTCGCCGCCGAGCAGCGACTGGCCGAGGAGGGCATCCAGGGCCGCATCTCGCTGTTCAAGAACAACACCGACTCGGCCGGCAACTCCTACGGCTGCCACGAGAACTACCTCGTCGCCCGGGTCGGGGAGTTCCAACGGCTGGCTGACGCGTTGATCCCGTTCCTCGTGACCCGGCAGGTCTTCGCGGGAGCCGGCAAGGTGCTGCAGACCCCCCGCGGGGCGATCTTCTCGTTGGCGCAGCGGGCCGAACACATCTGGGAGGGCGTCTCGTCGGCCACGACGAGGTCGCGTCCCATCATCAACACCCGCGACGAACCCCACGCCGACGCCGAACGGTTCCGGCGCCTGCACGTGATCGTCGGTGACTCGAACATGTCCGAGTACACCTCGTGGTTGAAGGTCGCCACCTGCGACCTGGTGCTCCGGATGCTCGAGGAACAGGCCGTCTCGCGCGACCTGTCCCTCGACAACCCGATCCGCGCCATCCGCGAGATCAGCCACGACGTCACCGGGACCACACCGGTCCGCCTCGCCAACGGACGTGAGCTGTCGGCGCTCCAGATCCAGCAGGCCTACCTCGAACGCGTCGAACGGTTCGTGGCCACCTCCTACGCCGACGACGAGGACGCCAAGCACGTGGTCGCCGAGTGGCGGGACGTGTTGGAGCGCCTCGTGGCCGATCCGATGTCGCTGTCCCGCCAGCTCGACTGGGTGGCCAAGTACCAGCTCGTCGACCGTTACCGGGCCAAGCACGATCTGCCGCTCGCCCACCCCCGGGTGCAGATGCTCGACCTCGCCTACCACGACGTCGTGCGTGACCGTGGCCTCTACCACCTGCTGGTCCGGCAGGGGCGGGTCCAGCAGCTGCTCGAGGAGGCCGAGATCCAGGTGGCGACCTCGCAGCCGCCCACCACCACACGGGCCGCCCTCCGCGGCCGGTTCGTGCGGGAGGCCAAGGCGCACCGCCGCGACTACACGGTGGACTGGGTCCACCTCAAGCTGAACGACCAGGCGCAGCGGACCGTCCTGTGCAAGGACCCGTTCCGGTACGAGGACGAGCGGGTCGACAAGCTCATCGCCTCGATGTGACCACCTGGCTCGACCGTTAGGCTGCGGCGCTCGTGGTGGTGACGGTCCGCCGCGTGGGGGAGGGGCGTCCCGGTGACGGCGAAGGTCGAACGGCTGGTCAACCTGACCGTGGCGCTCCTCGAGACGCCTCGACCGCTGACCTACCGCGAGCTGCGGTCGCGGACGCGGGAGTACCAGCAGTCCGACCCCGAGTCCGCCCGCCGGCAGTTCGAGCGCGACAAGGACGATCTGCGCGGCCTCGGCGTGCCCGTCGAGACCCTCGACGTCGCCTTCGAGGATGAGCCGGGCTACCGCATCGACCGCAAGCGCTACGAGCTGCCCGACGTCCGGCTCGAGGCCGACGAGGTGGCGGCGTTGGCCCTGGCGGTCAAGCTCGCCGGGGAGGATCGCAGCCGCTTGGCGCTCGCCAAGCTCGCCGCACGGGCTCCGGATCCCACCGAGCTCGACGCGACGGGCGCACCGCAGGTCGAGATCCTGGTCGACCCCATCGGCGACCGGCTCGCCGATGCGCTGGTCCAGCACGTCCCCTTGCGCTTCTCCTACCGGACCGCGGCCGGCGACACCGCCGACCGGACCGTCGACCCCTACGCGGTCGTGCAACGTCGTGGGGCCTGGTACCTGGTCGCCCGGGATCACGACCGTGACGCGCAGCGGGCGTTCCGGCTCGACCGGATCGTCGGGCGGGTCCGCTTCGCCGGTGAGCCGGGCGCGTTCTCGCCACCTGACGACCTCGACCTGGCGGCCGCGGTCGCAGGCCCCGAGTCCGAACGGCTCGAGGTGGACGTGGCGGTCGCCCCGACCGCCCGATGGGCGGTCGAGAGCCGCGGTGGCGTCCCCACCGGGGTGAGCAACGCCGACGGGTGGGACGTGCTCCGCGTCCCCGGCGTCGACCGTGTCCGCGATCGGTCGTGGTTGCTCGGGCTCGGTGACGAGGTCGAGGTGATCGCCCCCGAGGGGCTGCGGCGCGAGCTCGGCGAGACGCTCCGGGCCATCGCCACAAGCCACGGGGCTGGCTCGTGAGCGCCCTCGACGACGTCGGCCGGATGTTGGCCCTGGTGCCGTGGCTGCTCGAGCGGCCCGGCGCGTCCCTGTCCGAGACCGCCGAGGCGTTCGGGGTCAGCGAGCAGCGCATCCGCAAGGACCTGCTCGAGCACCTCGACTTCTGTGGTCTCCCCGGCCTCGGTGGGGGTGACCTGTTCGACGTCTCGGTGGTCGAGGACCGCATCGTGGTCTCGATGGCCGACGAGCTCCGACGACCGATGCGGCCGACGCCGGCCGAGGCGCTCCGGCTGGTCCTCACCGTCGACGCGGTGGCCGAGGTCCTCGGTGACGAGCTCCCCGCGCTGACCTCGGCCGTGGCGAAGGTCCGCGAGGCGCTCGGGGTGCCGGAGGGCGTCGCCGACGTGCTCGAGCCCGCCACCACCGGGGCGGTGCTCGAGGTGCGGCGAGCGCTGCGCAGCGGCCGCCGCGTCCTGCTCACCTACCAGGGCCGCGGGGACGATGCGCCCCGCGAACGCACCGTGGATCCCTGGCGGCTGCAGGTCGTCGACGGCACCTGGTACCTGCAGGGTCACGACCACGGTGCGGGCGACCGGCGCACCTTCCGTCTCGACCGCGTCGCCGGTGTCGAGGTCAGCAGCGATCCGGCCGAGGTCCCGGTCCCGGCCGATCTCCCGCCGCCGCGCTACCAACCGGGTCCGGACGACGTCGCGGTCGTCATCGAGGTCACCCGCACCGGGCGGTGGCTCGCCGAGGCGCTCGACGTCGAGCGCGTCGAGGAGGGCGAGGACGGCGGCGCCACCCTCCACCTGACCACGGACGCCCCACGGCACGTGGCCCGGCTGGTCCTGATGGCGTCGGGCGAGGCGCGCGTGGTCGCACCCGCCTCGCTGGCAGCCACCGTGGGGGACCTGGCTACCGCCAGCGCCGCCCGCTACGGGGACTAGCCCGCCGTGGTGGTTCGCGGACCAGATGCGAGCTGACACGTTCAAGCGGGCGGTCGACCGCGCCGATGGGGTGGGTGCACCCGACCCCGAGGTCCGACGATGACCCGCATCCGCGCCACGTGCCCCTCCTGCGGCGAGGTCGAGCTCCGCCCGCTCGATGTGACCCTCCGTCGGGTCATCGACGAGATCGGCGAGATCTCGGACGGCAGCTGCTACCGCTTCAGCTGCCCCGACTGCACCGAGATGGTCGAGAAGCCCGCCGACGAGCGGATCGTCAGCCTGCTGGCCACCGGCGGCGTCGCCGTCGAGGACGTCGGCCCCGCGGTCGACACCCGCCCCGCGCACCCCGAGACGCCGCCGCACGGCCCGGCCCTGACCTTCGACGACCTGCTCGACCTCCACGAGCTGCTCGAGGACCCGTCCTGGTTCGACCGCCTCCTGGCCACCACGCGGCGCTGACGGACCGACCACGACGCCCCGCGGCCTAGGCTGCGGGGCGTCGTCCATCCCGTCCCCGGAGCAGACCGCTGCACCTCGCCGCCTGGCTCGCCCTCGCCGTCGCGATGCTCGCCACGGTCGGCGCCGTCGTGTGGACGGTCCGCGCGCTCGTCGGTCGTCTCGGCCAGCTCGGCGGCGACCTCGACCGGCTGCAGCGCGAGCTCACCCCGGCGCTCCGCGAGCTCGAAGCGGGTTCCGAGGTCACCTCGACCGAGCTCGCGGCGGTCAGCGACCGGCTCGAGGCCCGCCGACGGGTGTCGTCGGCGCGCTCCCGACGCCGCTGGCGGCCGCGTCGGGGGTGAGCTCCGCTGTAGACTCGTGGAGCGCGTGACCCACTGGCCAGGCGCGTTCACGACACGAAGGCCCGGATCATGACGTTCCCCGGTGGCGGCGAGCTGTGGGTCATCCTCCTGATCATCCTGGTGCTGTTCGGCGGGCGGAAGCTGCCCGGACTCGCCCGGTCCATCGGCCAGTCGATGACGGAGTTCCGCAAGGGCACCCAGGAGGGTGTCCCGGACGACGAGCCGACGGACCGCACCCGCGACCGCGACCGCGACCGCGATCGGGAACGTGAGCGCGACCAGGAGCGCTGACCCATCGTCGCGGAGCCGCTCCGAGGTGCCGACGCGGGGGAGATGACCCTCCTCGAGCACCTCTACGAGCTGCGTACCCGGGTCTTCCGCTCGGCGATCGCGTTGGTCGTGGGCACCATCGTGGGGTACGTCGTCTTCCCCCAGGTCCTCGAGCTGCTGCTCGACCCGTTCTGCCGTGCCCAAGCGGTCCTGCGGCCCGAGCTGAACGACTGCAACCTCGTCGCGCTCCGACCGCTCGAGGCCTTCTCGGCCCGCATGAAGACGTCGGTCGTGATCGGCCTGTTCGTCGGCGGGCCGGTGATCTTCTACCAGCTGTGGCGGTTCATCACGCCGGGTCTGACGCGCCGTGAACGGCGGCTCGCGCTGCCGTTCGTCCTCCTCAGCCAGGTCATGTTCGCGGTCGGTCTGGTGTTCGCCTACGTCGTCATCCCGCAGGGTCTGCGCATCCTGCTCGGCATGGCCGGTGACCGCGTCGACACCTTCCTGTCGGTCGAGGAGTACCTGTCGTTCTTCCTGACGACCTCCGTGGCGTTCGGGCTGGTCTTCGAGCTGCCGCTGGTGTTGATCTTCCTCGCGATGGTCGGCGTGGTCTCCTGCGCCGGCTTGCGACGGGCCCGGCCCTACGCGATGGTCGCCATCGTGGCGGTGTCGGCCATCATCACCCCGACGACCGACGCGGTCACGCTGCTGCTGATGGCTGGCCCGATGGCGCTGTTCTACGAGCTGTCGATCCTGGCGGCCTGGGTGATCGAGCGACGACGGAGGCGACGGTGACCAGCGTCGAGACCTCCGCGCCGCCTTCTCCGCCGCCGCCGACGCGCTCGCAGTCGATCCAGCTGAGGTGGCGGGCAGCCAAGCGTTCCGCGGCCTTCCCGCTGACCATCGTCGCCGTGACCGCGCTGCTGCTCGGCGTCGTCGCCGGCCGTGCGACCGCCCCGGCGGTCGATCAGGACGCCGTGGCCACCATCGAACAGCAGGTGCTCCCGTTCGCCGTCGATGCGGACGGCATCTGGACCGCCGGGACGAACGGGCTCCCGGCGGTGTCGACCCAGCTGCGCACCTTCCGTGCCGAGGGCGATCCCACGGCGGTCGCGCCGCACGTCGAAGGGTGGCTGGAGGCCTACGACACCGTCCTGCGACGCATCGTGGGCACCGAGGTACCAGCGTCGGTCCGGCCCGTGCAGCGTCAGCTCGTGGCCGCGGTGACCCTGTCGCGGGACGCGGTGGAGGTCCTCGCGGTCAGCGCCGAGGTCGCCGACCCAGCGACCCGTCGCGAGCTCACCTCCGAGGCCGTGCGGCTGCGCATCCGGGCCGAGCAGATCACCCAGACGGCGCAGGCGGCGATCACCGACCTGCGCGGCTCGGTGACCACCGGGGTGTCGGTCCCGCCGCCGGTGCCCTCGCTCGCCGAGCTGCGGTGACGCCGTAGCCTGCCGGCCTCGACCCTCCCGAAGGCCAGCCGTGTCCGATCCCGCCCTGCTCGACGGCTTCCGCGCGAGCCTCGGTTTCGAACCGGACCCGTTCCAGCTGCGCGCGATCGAGGCGCTGGTCGCGGGTCGCTCCGTGCTGGTCGCCGCACCGACGGGGGCCGGCAAGACCGTGGTCGGGGAGTTCGCCTGTCACGAGGCGATCACCACCGGCGGCCGCGCCTTCTACACCACCCCGATCAAGGCGCTGTCGAACCAGAAGCACCGCGACCTCGTGGGCACCTACGGCGAGAGCAACGTCGGTCTCCTCACCGGTGACCGGTCCGTCAACGGCGGGGCACCGGTCGTGGTGATGACCACCGAGGTGCTGCGCAACATGATCTACGAGGGCTCGAGCGCCCTCGCCGAGCTGCGTTCGGTGGTCCTCGACGAGGTGCACTTCCTGGCCGACCGCTCCCGCGGTGCGGTCTGGGAGGAGATCATCATCCAGCTCGACCAGCGGGTGAAGCTGGCGGCGCTCTCGGCGACCGTGTCGAACGCCGAGGACGTCGGACGCTGGCTCGCCCAGGTCCGTGGCCGTGACGGTGGGCTCGGGTGCGAGGTGGTCATCGAGGAACACCGCCCCGTGCCACTGCGCCACCACTACTTCGTCAACGACACCGTGCACGACACCTTCCGGGCCGGCCGCAAGGGCGGCGCGACCCGCGAGCACCGCGAGGCCGCCTCCCAGGCGCTCGGCGGCGTCCCGAACCCGGACGTCATCATGCTCGAGCGGCGGGCACGCACCCGCAACCGGGTCTCGAGCAAGGGCCGCCGCCAGGCGTCCGACGTCCGCCTGCGGTGGCCGAGCCGGCCGCGCGTGGTCGAGGAGCTCGCCGAACGCCGTTGGCTACCGGCGATCCTGTTCGTCTTCTCGCGCCAGGGGTGCGAGGACGCCGTGTCCCAGCTCCAGCAGGCAGGTGTGCGCCTCACCACGCCGGAGCAGGCCACCGAGATCGCCACCATCGTCGACTCGATGGTGGGCGACCTGCCCGACGCCGACCTCCGGGTCCTCGGTTTCCCCCGGTGGCGGGCGGGCCTGCTCGACGGGATCGCCGCCCACCACGCCGGGATGGTCCCGGCGTTCAAGGAGGTGGTCGAGGTCCTCTTCCAGCGGGGGCTGCTCGGGGTGGTCGTCGCGACCGAGACCCTCGCGCTCGGCATCAACATGCCGGCGCGGACGGTGGTCATCGAACGGCTCGAGAAGTGGAACGGGGAGTCCCACGTGCTGCTGACGCCGGGGGAGTACACCCAGCTCACCGGCCGCGCCGGCAGGCGCGGGATCGACCGCGTCGGGCACGCCGTCGTCCTCTACCAACGCGACCTCGACTTCCGCACCGTCGCCGGGCTCGTGGGCACCCGGACCTACCCGCTGCACAGCTCGTTCGCGCCGTCCTACAACATGGCCGTCAACCTGCTCCGCCGCCACGACCTGCGCGAGGCCGAGGCGCTGCTCGGGGCCTCGTTCGCGCAGTTCGAGGCGGACGCGTCGGTCGAGCGCTCCACCGACCGGCTGGTGGAGCTCGAGGAGGGCAAGGCCGGGTACGCCAAGCACCTGATTTGCCAGCTCGGCGACTGGTCCGAGTACTGGGCGCTCCGCCGCGAGGTCTCGCACCGCGAGAAGCGCGAGGCCAAGGAGCGGCGACGAGCCGACACCGACCGCGTCCGGGCCGCTATCGCCGGGCTCCAGCCGGGCGACGTCCTGCACCTGCCCTGGCTCGGCAAGCGTGGCCTCGCGGCCGTCGTCGGGGTGCACGTGACCAAGAAGGGCACGCCGATCGCGCAGCTGGTGGTCGACGACCGGTCGCTGACCAAGCTCGGCCCGCGCGAACTCGAGGCCCCGCCGGTGGTCGTCGAACGGGTGCGTCTACCCGGCGCCGGCAACCCGCGCCAAGCGTCGTACCGGGGCGAGGTGGCGGTGAGCCTGCGCCAGCTCGACCCGCCCGGCCTCGAGGTCACGGCGATGCCGCCCGATACGCAGCGTCGCACGGGACCGTCCGAGGAGGTCGTCGCGCTGCACGAGGCGGTGCGCGCCCACCCCTGTCACGCCTGTCCGGACCGCGCCGACCACGAACGCTGGCAGCACCGCTACGACGAACTCGACGACGAGGTCCAGCAGCTGCGCCAGAAGGTCAGCGCCCGGACCGGGAACCTGGTCCGCCAGTTCCACCGCATCCTGACGGTGCTGACCGAGCTCGGGTACGTCGCCGATCCCGACGGGCTCCCGCCGTCCCGGGACGGCACCTGGGATCCCGAACCCACCGACGACGGCCGCACACTCGCCGGCATCTACAGCGAGGTCGACCTGCTCGTCGCCGAGGCGCTCCGCCGGGGCATCCTCACCGATCTCGAGCCCGAGGAGGTCGCCGGCGTCGCGGCGCTGTTCCTCTACACCCCGCGCGGCGGGGATCCGACCGAGGACCCCGAGCTGCCGACCCTGCGGCTGTACGAGGTGGCCGAGGAGCTGCTCGACCTCGCCGACGAGCTGCGAGGCCGCGAGCAGGCCGCGGGGCTCCGTCCGGTCCGCGACCTCGACGCGGGCTTCGTGGCACCTGCCTGGCGGTGGGCGGGCGGCTCCGACCTCGACACCGCGCTCGGACGGCTCGAGCTCACCGGTGGCGACTTCGTCCGCAACGTCAAACAGGTCGCCGACCTCGTCGGGCAGCTGCGGGTCGTCGGCGACGACGGGCTCAGCCACGCGGCCACCGATGCGCTCGCGGGCCTCCGCCGCGGCATCGTGGAGACCTGACCATCCCGGTTAGCCTGCGCCGCGTCCGGCCACCCGACCGATCCGAGGTGCCACGTGGCGCTCTCCGAGGTGCTGCTCGACGACCTCGTGGCCACGACCGGGCTCGCGGTCGTCACCGACCCGCACGTCACCGGCCCCTACGCCCACGACTGGTGGCCGCGCATGTTGATGCGCCGCCGTGCGGGTGAGGAGCTCCCGGTCCCGGACGCGGTGGTGGCGCCGGAGGATCGCGATGACCTCGTGCGCGTCATCCGCTGGTGCGCGGCCAACCGGGTCGCCGTCGTCCCGTTCGGTGCGGGCACCGGGGTGTGCGGGGGAGCGACGCCGATCGCGGGGGCGCTGACGCTCGACCTCAAGCACCTGGCCACCATCGGCGAGCTCGACGAGGTGTCCGGCGTGATCGAGGTGGAGCCGGGGGTGATCGCCCAGCGGCTCGAGGACCACCTCGCCCACCGGGGGTGGACGCTCGGGCACCACCCCTCGAGCGTGCACGCGTCGACCATCGGTGGCTTCCTCGCCATCCGTTCCGCCGGTCAGGCGTCGTCGCTGCACGGCAAGCTCGAGGACACCGTCGTCGGGCTCGAGGTGGTGCTGGCCGACGGGCAGGTCCTCACCTCCCGGCCCGTCCCACAGAGCTCCTCGGGACCGGACCTGACCCGGCTGTTCCTCGGTGGCGAGGGCACGACCGGCATCATCTCGCGTGCCTGGCTCCGGGTCCGTCCCGCGGCCGAGGTCACCCGCGACCGCGGCTGGCTCGTCCCCGATCTCGACACCGGCCTCGACGCGATGCGCGCCATCGTGCGGACCGGGACGATGCCGGCGATCCTGCGCCTCTACGACGAGCCCGACACCGGCGTCGTCTTCGGCGGGCAGGGCCTCCCCGTGCCGGAGGGGTGCCTGCTGGTGGTCGGCTGCGAGGGACGCGAGGACGTGGCCACCTTCACCGAACAGGTCGCGTCGGCCGAGCTGACCCGGCTCGGCGCGCAGGACCTCGGCCGCGGACCCGGCGAGCACTGGCGGGCGCACCGCCACGGCATGAGCTACCGCTTCGCCGACTACGTCAAGCCCGGGGGCACCTTCGGCGACGCGCTCACGCTCGACACCATGGAGGTCGCCGGCCTCTGGCGAGACCTGCCGCAGCTCTACGTGGCCGTCCGGGACGCCTTGCTGGAGCACGTCGACCTCGTGCTCGCGCACATCAGCCACGTCTACGACACCGGCGCATCGATCTACTACACCCTCGGGGCGGTGAACGACGGGAACGAGGCGCAGGCGCTCGAACGCTACGACGCCGCCTGGGCGGCGGGGCAGCGGGCCGCCCTCGCCGTGGGGGCGACGGCATCCCACCACCACGGCATCGGGCTGCTGCGGGCGCCCTACCTGCCCGAGGAGCTCGGTCCCGCGGGCTTCGACGTGCTGCGACGGGTCAAGGACGCGCTCGATCCCGACCACCTGCTGAACCCGGGCAAGCTCGGCATCGGCACCACCGAGGGGCCATCGTGACCGCACCGAGGACCGACGCGGCCGGGCCGCACACCGCCGCCGTCGCCGACGACGCGCTCCACGGCAGCTACTGCCCGAAGATGTGCAGCTTCGCCTGCCCGGTGACGTCGGCGACCGGGCGCGACGATGCCGTGCCGTGGAGCTTCCACCGCACCGTGAGCGACCTCGCGGCGGGCCGGCTCCCGCTGGTCCCGGCGGTGGCGGGACGCCTGACCGCCTGTTCGGGGTGCCTCGCCTGTCAGGTGCCGTGCGCCTTCGACCAGGACGTGCCCGCCCAGGTCCGCGCCGGTCGGGCCGCCCTCGTCGATGCCGGAGCGGCGCCCGTGCTCGTGGCCGACGCGGTGGCCGCCGTCGACGCCGGCCGGGCCCCCACCGGCACCGACCTCCCGGAGCTACCAGCCTCCGAGGACGAGGCCGGCACCGTCATCGTGGCGGGCTGCCGCGACGACAGCGCGTCCCTGCACGCTGCGGTCGCGTTGCTCCGCGCGGCGGGGGAGCGGGTCGCGGTGCGCGTGCCCGAGGGATGCTGTGGCGCCCTCCTCGACGATCTCGGTGCCCGCGACGCCGCGGACCGGGCCCGCACCCGGGTCGCCGACCTCGTCCCCGCCACCGCGGAGACCGTGGTCGCCAACGACCCGCACTGCCTGGGCTCCCTCCGAGCTGCGGGCATCGAGACCACCGATCTCGCCACCCACCTCGGTACCGCCGTGGCTGATGGCCGCCTCACCTTCACGGCCGGCGACGAGCGGTCCGTGACCTGGCACGACCCCTGCGTCCTCGCGCGTGGCGAGGGTGTCACCGACGCGCCCCGTCGCCTGCTCACCGCGGCGGGCGCGAGCCTCGTCGAGCCCGAGCACCACGCTCGGCACACCGCCTGCAGCGGTGCCGGCATGGGCATGGACCAGCTCGACCCCGACGCGGCCGATGCGACCGCCGACGCCCGCGTCCGCGAGCTCGGCGCCGGCCCGGTCGTGACGGGCTGCGCGAGGGCCGCTGAGCGGCTCCGCGCCCGGGGCGCCGACGTCACCGACCTCGCCTCCGCGCTCGTGACCCACCTCGCGGGATCCCCGTCCTCGCCGTCTGACCCCGAACGGAGGTCCCCGTGACCGAGGTCCCCGCGACCGCTCCCTACGGCCCGCCGCTGTTGATCGCCAACCCCAACGCGGGCAACGACCGGGGCTCGGTGCTCCGCGCGGCCTCCGCGGAGCTCCACGCCCTCGGGGTCGACCACGACGTGGCCGAGACCACGGCCGCCGGGGACGCGTCGATGATCGCCCGCGAGGCGGTCAGGGCGGGGCGCCGCTTCGTCGTCGCCGTCGGTGGGGACGGCACCATCCACGAGGTCGTCAACGGTCTGGTCGATGCGGAGTCGGGGACCCCGCACGCGCCCGACACCGTCCTCGGCATCCTCCCCGGCGGCAGCGGTGGTGACCTCGCGCGCACCTTCGGCTTCGACCGGCGTCCGGGACGCGCGGTCCGCCACCTGCTCGGCGACACCGTCAACGCCTTCGACGTCGGGCGGGTGCGACTGACGGGACCCGACGGTCGCCCGCGGACGGTGCTGTTCGCCAACATCGCCGAGGCCGGGTACGGCGGCACGGTGGTCCGACTCGCGAGCCGTCTCCCGCGGCGGCTCGGTCAGAGCCGGTACGCGGTGGCGACGGTGGCGGCCATCGCCCGGTTCCGGTTGGTGGAGACCACGATCACCCTGGACAGCTCCGCCCGGACCGAGCCGCTCAGCAACGTCGTCGTGGCCAACGGCCAGTTCTTCGGCGGGGGGATGAACGTCGCCCCGCGCGCGTTGCCCTGGGACGGACGGTTCAACGTCCAGGCGTGGACCGGCACGCCGGTGGACGTGCTGCGCGCGGGGCCGTCGCTCCGCCACGGCACCCACACCTCCCGCGCCGACGTGCGCGAGTGGAACAGCACCACCGTCGCGGTGGATGGTCCACCGTTGGTGGTCGAGGCCGACGGCGAGGTGCTCGGAACGACCCCGGCGACCTTCGACCTCCTGCCGGGGGCGCTGCGCATCAAGCTGTGACCCTCCGCCGCGTGTGCCCCCTTCGATGGGGACGGTCCTCGCGGCCGGCGCTCAGGTCGTGAGTGGCACCGGGCCACGCTCGTGACGCACCGCGTCGAGGTACCGGGCGACCTCCTGCTCGCGCCGTTCCGGGGCCCAGCCGAGCTCGTCGGCGAGCACGTCGGCGGCCCAGCCGATCGGTTCGGCGCCACCCGCCGCGCGGTGGCGCGTCGACACGCGCAGGCGTCGTTGGAGCAGGTCATCGAGCCGTCCGACGAGCTCGTGCCGTGCCGCCCAGCGCACCTCGCCGCGTAGGTACGGCAGGCCGGAGACCAGCGGCTCGAGCTCGCCACGGTCGGCGCAGGCGGCCAGCACCTCGGCGGCGCGGTCGCCGTGGCGGTGGTGCAACCCGTCGAGCCACACCCTGGGGACGGCGCGCGTGCGCGGATCGCGGGAGGCCGCCGCGCGCAGGTGCGCCCGGCCCTCGCCGACCGGCCCGCTCGAGCCGAGCATCGTGCGGGCCGTCGTCGACCGCGCCGGCCACCCCTCGCGCGCCGCCAACCGGTCGACCACGTCGGCGGCCATGCGGCGGAACGTCGTCAGCTTGCCGCCGGTGATCGTCACCAGGCCGTCGGGACCCTCGACGATCGTGTGGCGTCGCGACAGATCGGCGGTGGCCGCGCCCCCGGTCGCCGCGAGCAGGGGGCGCAACCCTGCCCACGCCCCGACGGCGTCCTCGGCGGTCAGCGCCGTCCCGAACGCGGCGTTGGTCGCCGCGAGCACGTAGGCGGCGTCGGTCGGTACCACGGACGGATGGTCGAGGTCCACGTCGTGGAGGTCGTCGGTGGTCCCGACGTAGACCTGCTCGCCCCAGGGGATCGCGAACAGGCGCCGGTCGTCACCGCTCACCGATGGCAGCACGATCGCGCTGTTCACGGGGAGCTCGCTGCGCGCGAAGACCAGGTGGACGCCGCGGGCGGGGAGCACCTCGAGGTCGAGGTCGTGCGGGTCCTCCAGCCGGCGGACGTCACCTGCCCACACCCCGCTCGCCGACACCGTCCACCGTGCCGCGATGGACCGGACCGAGCCGTCGATGCGGTCGCGCAGCTCGGCACCGACGACGCGACCACCGGCCCGGCGTAGCTCGGTGACCTCGGTGTGGGTGGCGAGGACGGCCCCCTCGGCGGCGGCAGCGCGCGCGACCTCGAGGGTGAGCCGGGCGTCGTCGGTCCGGCAGTCCCAGTACCGGACCCCACCGCGCCGGAACCCGGTCGCGAGCCCGGGAGCGGCGGCCAGGACCTCCGCCGCGTCCAGCCGGCGGTGCGTGGCGACACCGCGCCCGGCGGCGAGGGCGTCGTAGATGGTCATCCCGGCACGGAGCAGGGCGAGGTCCGCCACCGAGTCGCTGGGGATCACGAAGGGCAGCGGGAGCACGAGGTGGGGCGCCATCCGACGCAGCCGGTCCCGCTCGCGGACCCCCTCGGCCACCATCGCCACGTCGCCGGTCGCCAGGTAACGAGCCCCACCGTGGACCAGGCGCGAGGACCGCGACGAGGTCCCGGAGGCGAGGTCGTCACGCTCGACGAGGGCGACGGTGGCATCGCGCGATGCCGCGTCGAGGGCCACCCCGACGCCCGTGATGCCCCCGCCGATGATCAGCACGTCGACGCTCGCGGGCAGTCGGTCGAGCTGGTCGTCGCGGCCGAGTGCGGCGCGTGGAGGGACGGGCACGGGCGGACCTCGTTCGACGGACGCGGGCGTGAGCGGCGAGCCTACGTAGGATGCGCCGAGCCACCCTCACCGTCCCGGGAGCGAGCGTGCCTGCACCGACCGAGGACCGACTCACCCGCCTGCGCGCCGCGATGCGGGCCCGCGGGGTCGACGCGCTGATGGTCGGACCGTCCGCCGACCTGCGGTACCTGGTCGGCTACCACGCCCTACCTCTCGAGCGGCTCACCCTGCTCGTGGTGCCGGTCGACGGACCCGCCTCGCTGGTGGTCCCCGAGCTCGAGGAGGCCCGCGCGGTTGACAGCGGCGCTGCCGAGCACGTCGAGCTGGTCCCGTGGGCGGAGACGGAGGACCCCATCGCGCGGGTCCTCGACCGGCTGCGGGCGGCCGGGACCGATCTCGGCGGCACCTTCGCCCTCCAGGACCGCCTCTGGACCACGTTCACCCTGGCCCTCCAACAGGCCGTGACGGGCGCACGGTGGGTCCCCGGTTCGACCGTCACCCGCGAGCTACGCCTGATCAAGAGCCCGGACGAGATCCAGGCGCTCCGCGACGTCGGCGCGGCCATCGACGCCGTCCACGCGGTCGTCCCGCAGCTGCTGCGCCCCGGTCGGACCGAAGCCGAGGTGGGCCGCGACATCGCCGAGCGGATCCTCGACGACCACGACGAGGTGAACTTCGTCATCGTCGCCTCGGGTCCGAACGGTGCCTCGCCTCACCACGAGGTCGGGGACCGGGTCCTCGAGGTCGGCGACGCCGTCGTGGTGGACATCGGCGGCACACGAGCCGGCTACTGCTCCGACAGCACCCGCGACTACGCGATCGGCCACCTCCCGGCGGGGTACGCCGAACTGCACGCCGTGCTCGAGCGGGCCCAGGACCTCGCCGTCGAGGCTGTGCGGCCCGGCGTCACGCCCGAAGCCATCGACGCGGCCGCCCGGGACCACATCACCGATGCGGGGTTCGGGGACCGCTTCATCCACCGCACCGGCCACGGCATCGGGGTCGAGGAGCACGAGGAGCCCTGGATCGTGGCGGGGAACACCGAACCGGTGGCCACCGGCATGGCCTTCTCGATCGAGCCGGGCATCTACGTCCCGGGGCGGTACGGCTCGCGTATCGAGGACATCGTGATCGTGACCGACGACGGCGTCGAACGGGTCAACCACCGTCCGCGCGAGGTCATCACCGTCTGACGTCCTCCCGGGCCAGCAGCGAGGAGTTCACCGATGAGCCAGTCCGACGACCGGGAGCGGATCGTCGCCCGGCGTGCTCGCATCGAGGAGATCCGGGAGCTCGCCGAGGAGTACCGGCGCGAGCAGGCGGCGATCGCCGAGGACGGCCGACCGAGCGACGTGCCGTTGCCACAGGGGGGCATCTACTGGCTGGCGCGGGACGTGGCCGGCGAGGAGGTGGGGTACGCGGCCGGCACCATGCGGCCCATCGGGTGCCAGATCGGACCCGTGTTCACCCGGTCGCACGCCCGGCGCCGAGGCGTCGGGGAGGCGCTGCTCACCGCCATCCAGACCTGGGCCGAGACGACGCGGGTCCCGGTCGTGGAGATCTCGGTGGCGGCCGACAACCACGACGGCCAGGCGTTCCTCGAGTCGCTCGGGTACGTCCCGCGGCGGGTGCTGATGTCGCTGACGCCGGGAGAAGCCGCCACGCGGTCATCGAGCGACTGGTGACCCGGGCGGCGGACGGTCCGGCCCGCGGCAGGGATGGCGCGACCCTGGGCCGCCCGACGCGGCTCGTCCTCCTCACCGGCGGGGCCGTGTCGATCCTCGGCGCGGTCACCGTCGGCGCGTTCGGCGCCGACGGTGGTGGCAGCCTGGCGGCAGCCTTCCTCGGCGCCGCGCTCACCGCCGCGATCGCGGGGATCACCGCACTGATCGAGGCGGTGCGCGGCGAGCTACGCGCGCGTCCGGTGCCGCGGCGAGCGATCGGCGTCGGGCTCGGACTCCTGCTGCTCGCGCCCGTGTCCCTGGTGCTGGCCGCCGGCGCGGCGGGTACCGGGTGAACGAACCGAGCCCGACCGTCGGCCGCGCGGGTGGCGAGCACCGGGTGCTCGAACCGCCGGGAGGTGTCCCGCTCGACGCGGCACGGCTCGACGCGCTCGCCGAGCTCTGGGACGGCGAGGCCCGCCTCGAACTCGAGGCGGTCGTGCTCGGTGCGGCCTCGCACCGCGCCTGGACCGAGCGTCTCGGGACCGACCCGGTCCGGCTCGCCGGGGCGCTCGTGGAATCGGTGGCCGAGCGCGGCGGCCTCGGTGAGGAAGCGGCCGACGCCACCGTCATCGGTCGCGTCGGCGCGGTGGGCACCGCGCACCCCCCCGAGGTGCAGGTGGGGGAGCGGGTCGGGGTCGCGTGGCCGGCGACCGCGCTCCCGCTGTTCGCCGCACCCACGCCCGCGTGGGACGGGGGCCCCGTGGTCCCGCTCGAGGGCCACGCGATCGTGCCCCCGCGCGGGGTGACCGTCCCGGTCGGCGACGAGGCGGTCGCGACCGCCGCCCTGCTCACCCAGCTCGCCGATCTCCCGTCGGCCCTGGTCCCCGGGCATCGCCTCGTGGTCCTCGGCACCGACCGACCGGCTGGCCTGGTCGCGGTCGCGGTCGCCGCCGCGCAGGGACGGCACGTGACCGCCGTGGTCTCGAGCCTCGCCGACGCCCGGCTGCTGCGTGCGGTCGGCGCGGACGTCGCGGTGGTCCTCGCCGCGGGCGAGCCGGTCGAGAGCGCCGACCACCTGTCCGCGTCCGGGCCGCCGCCGGATCTGGTGGTGGTCGCGGGTGGCGGCGAAGCGCTCGCGGCGCGCCTCGCGCCGTCGGTGCAGGTCCTCGCCGGCACCACCCCTGGGACGCCGAGCGCCATCGTGGCGCACGCCCGTTCGATCGGACGTCGCGTGGCCATCCACGCCGGCCGGGGGATCGCCACGGACCGCGGCGCCGCCCTCGACGCCCTGCTCACCGACCGACCTCTGCTGCGTGCGATGCTGCGCTGGCACGCCGAGGGTGGTCCCCGTCCCGCCGTACCGCCCGCCGTCGACGATCAGGAGCTGCCGTGACCTCGGCGCCGTCCGCCCGCGCCACGGGCCACGCGAGAGCGGGGCAACCCGCGCGCGGCACCCTGCTGATCGCCGATCGGGTCGTGACCCTCGGTCACGCCCGGATGGACGCACGCGCCGTCCTCGTCCGCGGCAGCCGGGTCGTCTGGGTGGGCGACGACCCGGACCACGCACCGCCCCACCAGCACCGCCACGTCCTCGACGGCGCCGTGATCGGGCCCGCGTTCGTCGATGCACACGTCCACCTCACCCCGCTCGGCCTCGGCCAGGTCACCCTCGACCTCGGCGACGTCCGCTCCGGCGCCGAGCTCCTCCGCGCGGTCGAGATCTACGCCGCGCAGCACACCGGCCGCGTCATCTGGGGGCACGGCTTCGACCCGCACGGCTTCCCCGACGCCCTCCCGACCCCCGATCAGCTCAGCGAGGTGACGCCAGGCCGGGGCGTGTACCTCTCGCGCGTGGACGGGCACGCGAGCCTCATCGACCGCGACACGCTCTCCGCCGCGCCGCTCGCCCGGGCCAACGGTGTCGAGCGTGACGCGGAGGGCCGCCCCACCGGCCTGCTGAAGCGTGAGGCCAACCACATCGTCCGGCGTTGGATCATCGGTGCCATGGACCCCGACGAGCTCCAGGCGGCACGCGTGGCCGCAGCGGACCGAGCCGCCTCCGTCGGGATCGCCTCCGTGCACGAGATGGGTGGCCCCGACCTCATGGGTCGCGAGGACTTCGACGCGTGGGTGACGGGCCGGTGGCCGATCGAGGTCGTGCCCTACTGGGGTGACCTCGACCTGTCGGTACCGGTCGGACTCGAGCTCCGACAGGCCGGCGGCGACCTGTTCCTGGACGGCTCGTTCGGCAGCCACACCGCGGCGCTCGGTGCCCCGTACGCGGACCGACCGGACCACCGCGGTGAACTCGAGCTCTCCGACGAGAGCCTGACCGACTGGTTCCTCGAGGCCACCATGCTCGGCCTGCAGGTCGGCGTCCACGCCATCGGTGACGAGGCGGTCCGCCAGGCGGTCCGCTGCCTGCGCGCGGCCGAGGCGGCGTTGCCCGAGCACCTCGGGGACGCCATCGCGCGCCGCCGACACCGTCTCGAGCACGCGGAGCTGCTGCCGACCGAGCTCCTCGACGACATCAGCGAGCTCGGGCTCGTGGTGTCGGCGCAGCCCGCCTTCGAGGCACGGTGGGGGGACGAGGGGGGCATGTACGAGACGCGGCTCGGAGCCGCACGGGCCGCCACGACCAACCCCTACCGCGCGCTGGCGGACCGGGGTATCGGCCTCGCCTTCGGCTCGGACGCGAACGTCGCGCCGATGGACCCGTGGGCCACGGTGTACGCCGCTGAGCACCGGCGCTCGCCCCGTCACCAGGTGAGCCGGCTCGAGGCGGTCTCGATGTCGACCCTCGGCGGGCGGCACGCCGCGCGTCAGGACCGGTACGCGGGCGTCGTCCGCGCCGGCATGCGGGCCGACCTCGCGGCGTTCGAGGGGGACCCGTACGCGGCGGACGATCCGCGTGGCGCACGCTGTGCGCTGACCGTGGTGCACGGCCGGGTGGCCCACGGCGAGGCGCCGCTGCCCCCCGCAGCCGGTCGCTGAGGCTCTCCGGACGTCTTCACGCTCACCGCGATCTCCGCAAGCCCTCGTGCGTTCGGCGCGACCGGGGGGAGCGACCACACGGCAGGGCTTGACGTCGGGCCCGCCCGGTTGGTTCGGTACCCGCATCGACGTCACCGGGAACGGATCCGCGAGGAGGGGGCGGCCGGGACACCTGGCAGCGATCCGAGGACGACCCCTCGGGAGCGCACGCAGGATCCCGTGTACCTCACGCGGAACGTGCGGTGACGCGGTGGACGACACGCCTAGTAGACAACGCGTCAGTCACGCCGTACCAGGCTGGCGCGGCCCCAACGGCGAGGTGGTCCACCTGGTCTCACGGGGGGTCCCGGTCCGGCCGGGGCCCCCCGGAGCGCCGCCTCCTCACGGGGAGGACCGGGCCGGTGGCAGCCGGCGCCGCCGCGCGGGACACCGCGGGCCGGACGCGTCCTTGCGCCGGTCGGGTGGCTCTGGTACGAAGCGCGCCCGCTGGGCCATCCTGCCCGGCTCCCGCCTCCGCCAAGGAGCCCGCCCGTGGCTGCGCGAGCACGCAAGCGCCGCGAGGATCCCGCCGTCGCCGACCGTGGAGACGATGCGCTCGATCCGGTCGAGGCGGCTGACGTCGACACCGTCGAGGACGACGAGCTCGACGAGGCCGGCCTGTCCGAGCTCGACGTCGACGAGGACGACGCGTTCGACGTCGACGACGAGGACGACGAGGACGACGACGCGGAGGCTGCCGACGACAGCGTCGTGCTCGACACCGCCGACACCGCCGAGGACGATACGGACGGGCCGGTCGCGGCGGTCCCGGTCGAGGCCGCGTTCGACGACGAGGACGAGGTCG
The DNA here is from genome assembly GCA_040882055.1 of Nitriliruptor sp. Lineage (GTDB taxonomy): Bacteria > Actinomycetota > Nitriliruptoria > Nitriliruptorales > Nitriliruptoraceae > Nitriliruptor. Next base: position 72,835 of record JBBECA010000048.1, on the reverse strand, counting down.
AGGTGGTGGCCGCCGTCGCGCTCGACGAGGACGACGACGAGGACGGCATCGAGGGCCTCCGGGACGGTGAGTTCGTCTGCCGGTCGTGTTACATGGCCAAGCGCGAGAGCCAGCTCGCCGACGAGGAACAGATGTTCTGCCGCGACTGCGCCTGAACGTGCCTGACCCGGGCGTCCGCCAAGCTCACGCGGTCGCGCCGCTCCTCGGGCCGTTCCTGGCGGTCGGCGCCGGCGTGGCGTTGCTCCTGGCTCACCCACCGTTCGACCTGTGGTGGATGACCCTGGTCGGCCCGGCCCTGCTCCTGCTGGCGTTCCAGGTCGCCCCTGCCCGCGCGGGTCGGCTCGGCGCCGTCGCGGCCCTCTGCTGCTTCGGGCCGATGCTGACCTGGCTCACCCTGCCGGCGGGCTACCTCGCCTGGGGTCTGCTCGTGGCGATCCAGGCCGGCTTCCTCGCCCTGTTCGCCGTGGCTGTCCGCCCGTGGCTGGGCTCGCGCTGGCTCCCGCTGATCGCGGCCCTGCTCTGGGTCGGCATGGACGCGTGGCGCTCGGTGTTCCCGCTCGGCGGGTTCGAGTGGGGCGCGATCGCGTACGCGCACGTCGACGGTTCGTGGATGCTGCCGGTCGCGCGTGTGCTCGGGGGGCGGGGGATCACGCTGTTCACCGTCCTCATCAGCGTGGCGCTGGTCGAGGTCGTCCGACGGTCCCGTCTCGCCGTCCGCGGCCGGGGCGAGGTGCCGGTCGAGCGTGCGCTCACCGCGGTGAACCTGCCCGTCGGTCTGCTGGTAGGTGGCCTGCTGCTGTCGGTGATGATCACCGTCGAGCCGCCCCCCGAGGTCGGCACCCTCGACGTCCTGTCGGTCCAGGGCAACGACATCCGACACTTCGAGCGTCGGGTCGACGACCCCTCGTTCCGGATCACCACCCAGATGCGCGACGAGACCCTGACTGCGACCGAGCAGGGATCCCCGCCCGACCTCACCGTCTGGCCGGAGGCGTCCGTCGACACCGATCCGTACGCCGACCGCGGGGCCCGTTTCCGCGAGCTCCTCGACGAGGCGGCGACCCGGTCACGGTTCACCCTCGCCGGCGTCAACCTCGATGGCCCCGATCCATCGACCGGCTTCTTCCGGACCCAGATCCTGCTCGACGGGGACGCCGCGCCCGTGGGTCGCTACGACAAGCGGGCGGTCGTGCCGTTCGGCGAGTACGTGCCGCTCCGGCGCTGGATCGGGTGGTTCCCGCCCCTGGCGCAGATCCCGCGCGACATCCTGCCCGCCACCGAACCGGTCAACATCGAGCTCGACGGCACCTCGATCGCGGTCCTGATCTGCTTCGAGACGCTCTTCGGCGACGTCGCCCGCGACAACGTCATGGCGGGCCCTGAGCCCGCCGGGATGCTCATCAGTGCGACCACGGATGCTTCCTTCGGCCTGAGCGCCGAGCCTGACCAGCACCTCGCGCAGTCGCAGCTGCGGGCGGTCGAGACCGGCCGGTGGGTGGTGCACAGTGCCCTCTCCGGGTCGTCGGCGTTCGTCGCGCCCGACGGCACCACCGAGCAGCGGACCCCGCTGTTCGAGCGGGCGACCATCCGCCGTGACGTGCCGGTCGTGGGCGGCACCACCCCGTTCCTGGTGGTCGGGGACCTGCTCGGGACGGTCACCCGCCCCCTGTTCCTCGGCGCGTTGCTGTGGCCGCTGCTCCTGCGGCGTCGGTCACGACGTGCGGGTGCGGCCCCGACGACCGCGGCCGCTACGACGCGGGTCGGGGCCCCGTGACCGACCGCACGCTGGTGGTCGTCCCCACCTACGACGAGCGTGCCAGCCTGGCGTCGCTGCTGGCGGGGCTGGCCCGGGTCGTCCCTGCGGTCGAGGTCCTCGTGGTCGACGACGCCTCGCCGGACGGCACGGGCGGCCTCGCCGACCGGATCGCCGCACGTGATCCCCGGGTGGCGGTGCTGCACCGTCCGCGGAAGGCGGGGCTCGGATCGGCGTACCGCGAGGGGTTCGGGTGGGGCCTCGCGCGGGATCACACCCGGTTCGTGGCGATGGACGCCGACCTCTCGCACGACCCGGCGGCGGTGCCGGCGTTGCTGGCACGGTCCCGGACGGCGGACCTCGTCATCGGCAGCAGGTACGTGAGCGGGGGACGGGTCGAACGGTGGCCCCTGCGGCGCCGTGCGCTGTCGGCGGCCGGCAACCTCTACGCCCGGTCCCTGACCGGGCTCCCGGTGCGGGACGGGACGAGCGGCTTCCGGGTGATCCACCGCGCCGTGCTCGAGACGGTCGACGTCGCCAGCCTGGAGTCGGACGGGTACGCCTTCCAGCTCGAGGTCGCCTGGCGTGCCTGGCGCGCCGGCTTCCACGTCGTCGAGGAGCCCATCGTCTTCGTGGAGCGGCGCGACGGCGCCTCGAAGCTGTCGCGCACCGTGGTGCTCGAGGCCCTCTGGCGGACCGCCTCCTGGTCCGCGACCGGCGAGCGGGGCGCACCGTCGCCGCACCCGCGCTCGGTCCGCTCGCTCCCGCTCGCCTGACCCGGGGGAGTGGCAGGCTGCGACGCCGCTAGCCTGCGGCCTCGCAGGACCACGGCCCCGTCGTCCAGCGGTCCAGGACTCCGCCCTTTCAAGGCGGCAACGCCGGTTCGAACCCGGTCGGGGCTACGCGAGACCCACGTTCGGTCGGGGTCCGCGGACGGCCAGCGTCGGCCGTCCGCGGTACCCTCGCGCGTCCGCCGCTCACCTCGGTCGGACGCCGTACAACCACCTCAGGAGCCCTCGTGGCCACCAAGATCGAGCTGCAGATCCCCGTCGAACGCCAGAAGGCCGCCCAGGCCGCGGGCAACTTCGAGCTCGAGGACCTGCCCGGCCGGCTCGCGGCGCCCGATGCGGCGGTCCGGGTCGGTAAGGCTCCCAAGCAGGACAAGGCCCTCAAGTCGGTCCGTTCGCTCAACGGCATCACCAAGCTCGTGCCGATGCAGGTGATCGCCAACTACGGACGCTCCGAGTCGCGCTGGGCCGCGGCGTACCAGAAGCGGCGTGCCGGGCACGCCGACTTCCACGAGCTGCTCAGCTACGCGCGGCAGATCATCGGGCTCGACGCCGAGGGGCAGATCCTGATCTGCCTGATGGGTCACGCCGGCCAGGGCCCCTGCATCCCGCTGTGGGTGCCGCGCGAGGAGGTCACCCTCACCGTGCAGCCCAACGACATCATCCTGCGCTTCAACGACCTCACCTTCGACTGGTGAGCCCGGCGCTGCCGGCCGGCGAGCTCGGCGCGCTGGTCGCCTTCGCGCACGAGCTGGCCGACCTCGCGGACGCGATCACGCTGCCCGGCTACCACGGGCGCTTCGAGGTCGTGCTCAAGGACGACGGCACGCCGGTCACCGCGCACGACCGTGACGCGGAGCGGGCGATCCGTGCGGCCGTCCACGAGCGCTACCCGGACCACGCGTTCCTCGGCGAGGAGGACGGCCTCGAGGGCGACCCGAAGGCGCCACGCTGGATCGTCGACCCGATCGACGGCACCAAGAACTTCGTGCGTGGCAACCCCGTGTGGGCGACGCTCATCGCGCTGCAGGTCGGTGGCGTCGAGGTGGTGGGGGTGGCGTCCGCACCGGCGCTCGGCAGCCGCTGGGACGGGGTGCGCGGGGGACCGGCCCACCAGGACGGCCGGGAGGTCCGCGTCAGCGACGTGCGTGACCTGGCCGCCGCGGACGTCAGCTTCGGTGGGCTCAGCTACTTCAGCGGGCGCGGGATCGGCTCGCTCGTCACCGACCTGGCCGCGCGCTCGGGTCGGCAGCGCGGCTACGGCGACTTCTGGCAGCACTGCCTCGTCGCCGCCGGTGCCTGCGACGTGGCGCTCGAGGCCGAGGTCAGCCTGTGGGACCTGGCGGCGGTCAAGGTGATCGTCGAGGCCGCCGGCGGGCGGTTCACCGACCTCGGCGGCACGGCGACCGCTGACGGCGGCAGCGCGATCAGCAGCAACGGGTGGCTGCACGACGCCGTCGTCGAGCGGGTGGCTGCGACCACCTGAGGAGCACGTCCCCAGGCGCGCACCCCACCTCCGCCGGACGTGTCACACCCACCGGTACCGTCGGTGGCCATGGATCCTGACACCGCTCCCACCGCCACCGCGTCCGACCCGACCGCCGAGGTCGCCGGCGACGGCACCTCGTTGCAGCTGCTCGACCTCGAGGGCGCCCCCCCGGGCACCTTCGGGGAGCTCGAGCCCGCGCACCCGCCCCTCATCGACGCCGAGGGTCGGGTCCGGCTCTCGTTCTCGCGCATCGAGAGCTACAGCAACTGTCCCCGCAAGTTCCGCTACAGCTACGTGGACAAGCTGCCGGGTCGGCCAGGACCGCACCTGTCGTTCGGTTCGTCGATCCACAACGCCCTCGAGGCGTTCTACGACCGCAAGCTGCCCGCCTGCCCCTCGGAGGAGGAGCTGCTCGGCTTCCTCTACGACGGTTGGGAGCACAGCGGGTTCGTCGACCTCCCACGCGAGGAGCAGCTCGGCTTCTACCGCCACGCCCAGCAGGTGCTGCGGCGCTACCACCAGCGCGTGGCGAGCTCCTACCGGCTGCCGGTCGCCACCGAGGCGTGGTTCGAGCTGCCCATCGGCTACGAGGCCACCGTCGTCGGCTCCATCGACCGCGTCGACGTCGACGACGACGGCCGCTTCCACGTCGTCGACTACAAGACCAACCGCAAGGTCAAGGACCGCGCTCGCGTCGCCAGCTCCCTCCAGCTCTCGCTCTACGCGCTCGCCTGCCGCCACCTCTACGGCGCGCTGCCGGCCACCGTCAGCCTCGACTTCGTCGTCGCCGGGGTCGAGGTCGTGGCCACCCTCGACGAACTCGACCTCGAGGGCGCCAGGCAGGCGGTGCTCGACACCGCGGCCGCGGTCCGGGCCGAGGCCTACGAGCCCCGTCCGAACCCGCTGTGCGACTGGTGCGACTTCCGCGCCCTCTGCCCCGCCTGGGACACCGCGGACGGTCAGCAGGCGCTCGGCGAGGCCGTCGCCGAGCTGCGGACCAAGCGGCGCACGCTGACGCGCGAGGTCGCCGAGCTGCGTGCGCTCGAGGCCGGCGTCGACCGGATCGCAGCCGAACTCGCCGAACGCGAAGGCGCCGCCCGACCCGACTCGGTGGACGAGGTCGGCGGACCGGCCTCCGCCCTCCACGGCTAGCATCCCGCCCCGTCCGTGTCGCCCGATGGCGACCGCCGCGCACGACGCGGCACCCCGCTCCAGGAGGCCAGCTCGATGGGTCAGCGCGTCAGCGAGACCACCACCATCGCGGCTCCGGCTGCCACCGTCCTCGCGGTCATCACCGACCTCGACAGCTACCCCGAGTGGGCCGAGGGCATGCTCGAGGCCGAGGTGCTCTCGCGCGACGACCAGGGTCGACCGTCCGAGGCGAGGTTCCGGGTCGATGCGAAGGTCGCCGAGGTCGCCTACACCCTCCGCTACAGCTACACCGAGGACGTCGTCAGCTGGACGCTCGTCGAGGGCGAGACGGTCTCGCAGCTCGACGGCCGCTACGTGCTGGCGCCCGACGGCACCGGGACCTCGGTGCGCTACGACCTCGAAGCCGACGTCGACATGCCGCTGCCCGGGTTCCTCAAGAAGCGCGCCGCCAAGCAGATCCTCGAGCAGGGGCTCGACGGGCTGAAGCGCCGCGCGGAGGCTCGGGCCTGACGTGCCACGCGACCAGGTCGAAGCCGCGTACTTCACCCTCCTCCGGGCTCGGGACGAGGTCGCGGCGCTGACGCGGTACGGCGAGTACCTGCTCGACGAGCAGCGCCGGCTGCACCGCTCCCGCACCGAGGCGGGCGCGCTCGCCACGGGTGTCGACCGCCGCCTCCTCCGGGCCCTGCGGCACACCGACGGGCCGCTGGACGAGGCGATCGACGCCCGGCTCGCGCTCATCGCCGACGAACGTGGCCGGCTCCCCGAGCGACTGGCGGCGGCCGAAGCCTTCGTCCTCGAGGCCGAAGCGGACCACGCCGCGCTCCGTAACGGCGCCTGACCGTGTACCGCGACGACCCCCTCGACGACGAGGCCGAACTCATCGCGATCGCCGGTGAGGACGCGGTCGAGACCCTGCACGCGGGACGCGACGACCTGCCGCGACCGCCGCTCGAGGTGGCGCTCGACGTCCTCCGCGTGCTGCAGGGCTGGGTCGACGACGACGCGGCCGGTCGCTGGCTGACGACCGCGCAGCGCCGGCTCGAGTCCCGCACCCCGGTCGAGGCGCTCCGTGACGGTGCCTTCGAGGAGGTCGAGGACGCCGCCCGCGCCTGGGTCGCGGCCAACGCCTGAGCGCACGGCGAGGTGCACGACCCTGCAGGTGCTCCGCTACGCTCCGTCCCGTCCGCGTGCCCGCGCGGCGCGCTCACGTGCGCCCGTCGCCGCACCAACTCGGTACCACCACCAGCTTCCCCACGTCCGTCGACAGAGAGCTCGAGAGCCCCATGCCCACCGGTCGCGTCAAGATCTTCCACGCCGAGCGCAACTTCGGCTTCCTCACCACCGCCGACGGCGACGAGATCTACGTCGCCGCGTCCGAGGTCGAGGGCGGCACGCTCCGCTCGGGTGACGAGGTCGAGTACGAGGTCGCCGATGGTGAGGGCCGCAAGCGCGCCGCCACCGGCGTCACCGTGACGAAGTCCGCGCCTGCGGACAACCCCGTCGGGCGCACCATGGTCGCGCCGCCGATGTGGGACGAGCTCGAAGAGCGTGAGCGTCAGCGCCGCGCGGCCCGTCGCCGCCGCCGCTGAGCGACCCCGCCGCGTGCGGATGCAGCCCGTGACGACCCGCCCTCGCCGGCGGGTCGTCGGCGTCGGGCAGCCGGCGTCGTGGTCCGGGGCCGGTCACACGCCCCCGCTACCGTGGGAGGCGTCCGAGGAACCGGCAGGAGGGTGCGCACCGTGACCCCGTCCCTCGCTGGACCCGCGTCCGCTCCGGTGCGCGAGCACGAGACCGACACCACCGAACAGACGCTGCCCGACGCCCCGTGGGACGTGATCGTCTGGGACGATCCGGTGAACCTGATGTCCTACGTGGTGTTCGTGCTGCGTCGGGTCTTCGGGTTCACCGAACCGGTGGCTCGCAAACTCATGCTCGAGGTACACACCAAGGGACGCTCGCTGGTCGCCTCCGAGCCGCGGGAGCAGGCCGAGCGCTACGTCCAGGAGCTGCACGGTTACGGGCTCCAAGCCACGATGGAGCGATCGTCCTGAGCCGCCCCTTCCGCCGCCACGGCGCCACGGTGCGCTGGACCCTCGGGGGCCTCGAGGAGGAGCTGCTGCGGACCCTCATCGCCTCGTTGGCGGAGGTGCTGGCCGGCGTGGATCCTCGCGACGCTGCCGTGCAGCGCCTCTTCCCCCGGACCGTCTCCGACGACGACGAGGCCGACGCCGAGCTCCGCGGCCTGATCCACGAGGATCTCGCCGGGGTCAAACGGGCCGGTCTCGATGCCCTGACCGAGCTGCTCGACGGCGGGTCCCGACGCGGTACCTCCCTGCGGATCGACCTCGACGAGGACGAGACGCTGCTCGTCCTCGGGGTGCTCAACGACCTCCGGCTCGCCATCGGCGCGCGCGTCGGCATCGAGGATCTCGACCGTGCCGACGTCGACCCCGAGTCCCAGCTCGGTTACCGGCTGGCGGTGATGGACCACCTCGGGCTCTGGCAGGAGCTGCTGCTGGCCATCGTCGACCCCCCGGCGGTGCACGTGCACGACCTCGACCTGCCGGACGAGCCGGACGCCCCGGGCGACGCGTAGGGTCCCGGACACGCTCGGCCGACCCGTCGAGCGAGCCGCAGGAGGACACGTGGACGTCGGGATCGGCGTATCGGAGGACCTGCCCGTCGCCGTGCAGCAGCAGCTGGCGGTCGACGTCGAGGGTGCCGGCTTCCGCTCGCTGTGGACCAACGAAGCGTCGGGGCGCGATGCCCTGCTGCTGTGCCAGTCGTGGGCGGCCGCTACCACCACCCTCGAGGTCGGCGTCGGCGTCGTCCCGCTCTGGACCCGCTCGGCGGCACAGCTCGCCATGGCGTGCGCGACGCTGCAGGAGGCGTCCGGTGGCCGCTTCGTGCTCGGTCTCGGCGTGTCGCATCCAGCGACGATGGGACCGTGGCACGGCGCGGACTTCCGTGCCCCGCGGACCGCCGCCGAGGAGACGCTCGCCATCCTCGCTCAGCTCGAGGCCGGGCGGACCTCCGACGTCGACGGTCAGGTGGTCCGCTCGGAGCGGTTCCGCCTGCGGATCTCGCCCCAGCCGCCGCCGACCACGCGGTTGCTGGCCGCCATGGGCCCGCGGATGCTCGAACTCGCCGGGACCTCGGCGGACGGGGTGCTGCTCAACTGGTCCTGCGCCGAGGAGGTCGGCCGGGCGGGTCAGCGGGTCCGCGACGCCCGGGAGCGTGCTGGCCGCGACCCGTCGAGCGCCCAGATCGCCACCTACGTCCGTGTCGCCGTGGCTGACGACCGGGACGCCGCGGTCACCGCGCTCGCCCGTGAGGTCGCGACCTACGCCGCGCTGCCCGCCTACGCCGCCCACTTCGAACGCCAGGGGTTCGGCGACGCCGTCGCGCGCGTCAAGGCTGCGCACAAGGCAGGCGCCGACGACGCCGGGAAGGCTGAGGCGCTCGGGGACGAGGTGCTCGGACAGCTCGGCTGGGCCGGTACCCCGGACGACGACCCGGGCGCGGCGCTCGCCGCCCACCGCGACGCCGGGCTCGACCACCTCGTCGCGCGCGTGGTGGTGGTCGGCGACGACCCCGCAGCCTCGGTCCACCAGGTCGTGCGCGCGCTCGGCTGAGGCCTCAGCGTCGGCGGATCAGCCGCTCGACGCGGCCGGTCAGCTCCGCGGCCTCGGGGATGGCGAGCATCCGAGCGGTCACCAGGTAGGCGCCGCCGATGACGAGGACCGCGACGATGCCCCCGAGCCGCGGACCGAGGTCGAGTCCGTGGACCAGGACCCGCGCCACGCCCGCGCCGACGACGCCGGCGACCGCGGCACGGCCGATGGCACCGGCGTGGGCGCCACCGAGCCGCGTCGGCCCGAAGACGATCCCGACGCGGGTGCGGAGCAGGAACAACTCGAACCAGGACCCGACGGCCGCGCCGAACGCCAGCCCCGCCGCCCCGAGACGGAACGCGCTCTCCGGTCCGTCGCGCAGGCTCTCCGGCGCGATCGACCAGCTGAGGTCACCCACGAGGCGCACACCGTCGTCGGTGATGCCGAAGCCATCGAGCGGGAACATGATCGCGATCCCGACGATGAGCGCGAGCACGACCCGCATCACGGCGTAGATGGCGGGGGTGCGGGTGTCCTCGGCACCGTAGAGGGCGGACTGGAGCAGCCGCGTCGAGGTGCTGGCCAGCATCCCGAGCGAGTAGACGGCCAGGATGATGCCGACCTGGAGCGAGGCTTCGGGGGAGAAGGCGCGCCACTGGAACACCGTGGCGGCGATCAGGTCCCCGGCGAGCAGGAACGCGATCGAGGCCGGGACCACGTAGAACGCGACGCGGCCGAGACCCGCATCGAGCCGGGCGACGATCCGCGGTCGGTCGGCGCGGTCCATGGTGGACAGGGTGGGCAGCTCCGCTGCGGCGACGCTCATGCCGAACAGCGAGATCGGCAGCAGGTACAGCACCTGGGCGTAAGTCAGGGCGGAGAACGCCCCGAAGGCCAGCAACGAGGCGACGGCCAGGTCGACGTAGCTGGCCAGCTGCACGCCCCCGCGACCCGCCACCACCTGGCCGAAGCGCCGGACGACCTGGCGCACACCGGGCACCTCGAACGACGCGGTGAGGCGCAGGCCACGGGTCAGCTTCAGCACCCCTGGCAGCTGCACGGCGAACTGCAGGACCGAGCCGAGCGCGGCGCCGATGGCCATGGCGGTGGCGAGCCCCGCCTGGTCGGTGCCGACGAGCGCCGCCCCGGCGAGCAGCGTGACGATGGCCACGTTCCAGATCACGGGCGCGACGTAGGACAGGAAGAAGCGGCGGTGAGAGTTCAGGACGCCGAGGCACCACGCGGACAGCACCAGGAACCCGATGCCCGGCGTCACGATGCGCACGAGCGTCACGGTGAGGGTGAACCGGTCGGTGCCGGGCACGAACCCGGGCGTCAGGACCCGGGTGATCGGCTCGGCGAACGCCACGCCGACGACGACCAGGCCGCTGGTGAGCACCAGCAACAGCCCGGCGATCGCGCCGGCGAGCCGGCCGGCGTCCTCGCGGCGGCCCTCGGCCAGCAGCTTGCTGTAGGCGGGGACGAAGGAGGCGGACAGCACCCCCTCGCCGAGCAGGTTCTGCAGCAGGTTCGGGATCCGGAGCGCCGCCTTGAACGCCTCGGCACCGACCCCGGTGGCGAGGAAGGCGGCGGTCGCGATCTCACGGACCAGCCCGGAGATGCGCGAGCACAGGATCCCGGCCGCCACGAGCGACGAGGATCGACGCAGGTCGTCCTCGGCGGGAGGCGCGCCGGCGCCCGACTCGGCCGACCCGGGCGACTCGCTCACGCCCAGCGCTGCGGACGGTCGCGGAGACCGTCGACCCCGAGCTCGTCGCACCAGGCCAGGAAGCTCGTCCGTGGGACGCCGCTCCAGGCGAGGTCGGCGAGATCCTCCTCGAGCGGCACGTCGCGGTCGAGGGTGGCCAGCTCCCGGTACAGCATGGCGTCGTCGCGCCGCTCGGCGAGCGTGGCGGCCAGCTTCGTCGCACCGCGGACGTCCACGTCCCAGTCCATGCCGAGCTCGGGGATCCGCTCGAGGTGGGGGTAGCGGGTGAGGACGGCGGCCGCCCCCTTGGCACCGAAGCCCGGCAGACCCGGGATGCCGTCGGCCGTGTCACCGACGAGCGCGAGGTAGTCGGGTACCGATCCCGGCCGGACCCCGAGGCGCGCGACGACGCCGGCCTCGTCGTAGAACGTGCCGCGGGAGCGGTCGAGCTGGACGATCCGGTCGGCGACCACCACCTGACCGAGGTCCTTGTCCGGGGTGAGGATGCGGACCTGATCGACCTCGTCCGCCCACCGCACCGCGGCCGTGGCCATGGCATCGTCGGCCTCGTAGCGATCCATCGACCACACGGGGACGCCGAGGGCCGCGACGGCGCGCTCGACGTCGTCGAACTGGGCCAGCAGCGCCGGGTCGACCCCGCTGCCGTCCTTGTAGCCCGGGAAGCGGTCGTTGCGCCACGACTCGATGGGGTTGTCGAAGGCCACCGCGATGTGGCTGACCGCCTCATCCTCGTCGGCGAGCAGGCCCAGGAGGGAGGAGACGACCCCGACGGTCGCCTTGATGTCGCGTCCGTCAGCGGCGGTCCGGCTGGGACGCTTGCTGAAGTGCGCGCGGAACAGCTCGTAGGTCCCGTCCACCAGGTGCAGACGCACGCGTGGCCCTCTCGATGGCAGCGCCCGGACGCTAGCTGTTGTGACCGGGGTCGTTGCCCACGCGGCCGACCGCATCCGTGACACGGTCCGTCGCTACGGTGGGCGGGCGCCGAACGGCGGCGAACCGGCGGCCCGAGGGGAGCGACGTGGTCGAGCGTGAGGACGCGCGACGCGGGCGCCCGACCCGGCGGCTCGGACGCTCACGTCGGGTCGAGCGCGACCTGTCCGGGTCGGACCTCGCCCCGCCGCCCGAGCCCGTGCCGGCATCCGCGTGGCTGCTGCCCGACCCGTCCCAGGCCGACTCGGACGGGGTGGTCGGGGTCGGGGCCGACCTCGCACCGGGGACCCTGGTGGACGCCTACCGACGGGGTCTGTTCCCCTGGCCGCACCCCGGCGTCCCGCTGCCGTGGTTCTCGCCCGACCCTCGCGGGGTGCTGCCTGCGGATGATCTCCACCTGTCCCGGTCGCTCCGCCGACGGCTGCGCACCTGCGGCTGGACCACCACCGTCGACGCCGCCTTCCGTGCGGTCGTGGCGGGGTGCGCCGCGGATCGTGGCGACGGGCAGGGCAGCTGGATCAACGGCGCGATGGCCCGGGCCTACGCCCGGCTGCACGATCTCGGTTGGGCGCACAGCCTCGAGGTCTGGGACGGGGATCGCCTGATCGGTGGGGTGTACGGCGTCCAGGTCGGTGGGGTGTTCACCGGCGAGTCGATGTTCCACCGCGAGACCGACGCGTCGAAGGTCGCGCTCACCGATCTGGTCGCCCGGTTCCACGCGGCCGGCGGCCGGCTCGTCGACGTCCAGCTCACCACCCCGCACCTGCGAAGCCTCGGCGCGGTGGACCTGGCCCGCACTCGTTTCCTCGAGGTGCTCGAGGGTGCGCGCCAGCTCGACGTGCGGTTGGCGACGGGACGGCGACCGGTCTCCCGTCTGGACACCGCACGGGGCCGAACCACCACGGCCGGCGGTCGGTGACGACGCGTCGCCGGTTACCCTGGCGCCTCGAGGCGGCTGAGTCCAGCCCACCCTCGCTGCAGCCGGTCACCCGCCCGACGTGGCACCGACCGGCGCCTCCCGACACGAAGGTCGAGCCCCGTGAGCGACGCCGCCGAGCCAGCCATCCCCGACGACATCACCCGTCGGTACCCGGACCAGGACTACGAGATCCGGGACATCAGCCTCGCCGAGTGGGGCCGCAAGGAGATCGGCCTCGCCGAGCGTGAGATGCCGGGCCTGATGGCGCTCCGCGAGCGGTACGCCGACGAGCAGCCGCTCGCCGGGGCTCGCATCGCCGGCTGCCTGCACATGACGGTGCAGACCGCGGTCCTGATCGAGACCCTCCAGGCGCTCGGTGCCGAGGTGCGCTGGGCCTCGTGCAACATCTTCTCGACCCAGGACGAGGCCGCCGCCGCGGTGGCCGCCGCCGGCACCCCGGTCTTCGCCTGGAAGGGCGAGACCGAGCCGGAGTACTGGTGGACGGTCGAGCAGACGCTGCTCTGGCCGGGCGGTGAGGGGCCGAACCTCCTGCTCGACGACGGTGGTGACCTCACCGCCGTGGTCCACGACGCGCACCCCGAGCTCCTCGCCGGGATCCTCGGTGTCTCCGAGGAGACCACCACAGGGATCAAGCAGCTGCGGACCTGGCAGAAACAGGGGACGCTGCGGATGCCGGCGATCAACGTCAACGACTCGGTGACCAAGTCGAAGTTCGACAACCTCTACGGCTGCCGGGAGTCGTTGATCGACGGCCTCAAGCGCGCCACCGACGTGATGATCGCCGGCAAGATCGCGGTCGTCGCCGGCTACGGCGACGTCGGCAAGGGGTGCGCACAGGCACTGCGTGGCATGGGCGCGACGGTGCTGGTCACCGAGATCGACCCGATCAACGCCCTGCAGGCCGCCATGGAGGGCTACCGCGTCGTGACGATGGAGGAAGCGGCGCCGGTCGCTGACATCATCGTGACCGCCACGGGGAACATGGGCGTGGTCACCCGCGACCTCGTGCTGCAGATGAAGGATCACGCGATCCTGTGCAACATCGGGCACTTCGACACCGAGATCGAGACCGCCGCCCTCCGCGAGTACGAGTGGACCAACATCAAGCCGCAGGTCGATCTGGTCCACCTCCCGGACGGCAAGAAGGTCCTGCTCCTCGCCGAGGGGCGGCTCGTCAACCTCGGCTGCGCCACCGGCCACAGCTCGTTCGTGATGTCGACCTCGTTCACCAACCAGGTCCTCGCGCAGATCGAGCTGTGGAAGCACCACGACGACTACAAGGACGAGGTCTACGTCCTGCCCAAGCGGCTCGACGAGGAGGTGGCACGTCTCCACCTCGACAAGATCGGCGCCCACCTCACCACGCTCTCGACCGAGCAGGCCGACTACCTCGGCGTCGACGTGGACGGGCCCTACAAGGACGACACCTACCGGTACTGAGCACGCTCGGTGCCACGTCACGACCCGGCCCTCGCGGCCGGGTCGTGCTGCGCTGCGAGGCTGGGGTGGCCTACAGTCCCCAGATGGGGCTCACGTTCCGTGGGTGACGTGCCGATGCACACGTTGGACCCCCGTCCCCCCCGCGATGGGTCCCCTGCCTGGAGGTCAGCCGTGGTCGCACCACACCGGCGGTTCGTCGCGCTCGCCGTGGCCGTGGCCGCGTCGCTGTGCATCGGTGTCACCGTCGTGGCCGCGCAGGAGGACGACGCACCGCAGGCGACGGGTGACGACGCGCTGCTCGAACGGCTCGCCGATCTCGAGCCCACCCTCCCGCCCGCGCCGGCGCCGACCGCGGTGGAGATCGACGACGAGGCGACGTGGGGGAGCATCGACGGCGACATCACCGGTGCGGCAGCGATCCTCGGCACCCTCCAGCCCGAGCTCCTCTCGCTGTACGTCGATGCCGACGACGCTGATGGGCCGGTCGCTGACGCGGTCGCCGAGGTGACCCGTGGCTGGCTCGACCTCCAGCAGGGCTTGGACCAGCTCGCGATCTGGGAGGGGGCCGACCTGATCTTCCCGATCGACGCCTCCGATGATGACGAGGTCGCCACCGACGCCGACGAACTCCGCGGACGGGCCGAGACCGGGCTACGGCTCGTGCTCGACGCTCGGCAGCGGCACCTGGACGGTTACACGACGCTGCGCGAAGTCGGTGCGGCGGAGCCCGCTGCCCAGAGCCGGTTCGACGCCCGTGCCGCCGACGCCGAGACCTTCGATCAGGACCTCCGCCCGCTGGTGCGCCGGCTGTTGTCCCTGCGGAGCACGCAGGTGCTGGTGCCCGTGGAACGCTTCGAGACCTCCGCACCTGGTGTGGATGCCCGCGCCCGCTCGATGCGCGTGACCTGCGTCGACCGTGACGCCTACCTCGAGTCCGGTCCGGACGCCGCCCCCGGGGTCGCCGATCCCGGCGCCGGCGAGGGGAGCGACCCGGGAGCCACCGCTCCCGGCACGACCGACCCGGGTGCCGTCACCGTCCCGCAGGTCGAACGGGCGGACTGCCCGGACCTGCCCGACGAGCAGGCGGTCACCACCCGGTGACGTCGTAGAGCACGCCGGCCTCGTACCCTCGTGGCACCGTCGAACCGCGAGGTGCACGCGTGGACACCGTCAGCAAGCCCCCCGAGCTGCTCGCCCTCCACGACGTCACCGAGGAGCTCTTCGACACGCTGCAGAGCTGGTTCGACGTCCCCGCCGAGGTGGCGCTCGACCTCTCGGACATCGATTCGGCGGTCGCTCAGCTCGCCGACCCCGTGGCCGTCGCGGCGCTGGCCATGCGCAAGCTCCAGGCGCTGCGGTTGCTCGCCCAGCCCGGGGTGCGTACCTCCACCGATGTGGTCGTGACGATCGTGCAGGACCTCGATCGCGCCCTCGTGCAGGCCCCGACGATGCACCTCCAGCGCACCGCCGCGTCGGCGGACTGGGACGCCGAGCTCGCCGACCTGCTCGGCGGGGGGACGGATGCTGGCGGGAGCGACGCCGGGCCGGTGCCGTTGCCCGTCCCCGGCAGCGAGGACGACGACCCGGTCGTCACCCGCTTCCGTGAGCTCCACGGGCGGCTCCACGCAGCGGCGCGAGCGGTGGTCGAAGCCTCCGACGGCGAGATCCGCTACCTCGTCTGACAGGCGGCCTGGCTGACGCCCCTGCCCGCTGACCGCACAGGTCGCTGCGCCCTGGTTCCCGGTACGACAGACGTAGTAGGCTCACGGCCATCGGGCCACCACCTCCGCACCGCGCTGCGTGGTGAAGCCCTCGACACAGCGTCCCGACGCACGCGCGCCGATGGACCGAGACTCTAGGATCCGCGATGAGGAAGATGTCCCGTGCGGTCGCGCTGGCGCTCGCCGGCACGCTCGTGCTGAGCGCTTGTGGCGACGCTCCCGAGGAGGAGCCCACCGACACCGACACCGAGGCCACCGACGCCGGCGACGACGGTGACGCCGAAGCCACCGACGACGGTGGCGAGGGCGAGCAGGCCGCGGAGAGCGACGTCAAGGCCTGCTTGATCACCGACCAGGGCGGCGTCGACGACGGCTCGTTCAACGAGACCGCCTACGACGGCCTCGTGCGTGCCGAGGAGGAGCTCGGGGTCGAGATCCAGTACCTCGAGTCGACCTCGGAGACCGACTTCGAGCCGAACATGCAGCAGTTCGTCCAGCAGGGCGACTGCGACCTGATCATCCCGGTCGGCTTCCTGCTCGCCGAGGCCACAGCCTCGGCAGCGGAGGCGAACCCGGAGCAGAACTTCGCCATCGTCGACTTCCCGAACGCCTTCGGTGAGGAGGGCACCAGCTTCGACAACGTGCTCGGCCTGACCTTCAACACCTCCGAGGCGGCGTTCCTGGCCGGCTACGCGGCGGCAGCGACCAGCGAGACCGGCACGCTCGGCACCTACGGCGGTATCAACATCCCGACCGTGACCATCTTCATGGACGGTTTCCTCGCGGGCGCCAACCACTACAACGAGGAGACCGGCGGCGACGTCGAGGTCATCGGCTGGGACGGCTCGGACGGGCAGTTCACCGGCAACTTCGAGAGCCTCGACGACGGGCGTCGCATCACCGAGTCGCTCCTCGACAACGGTGCCGACACCATCCTCCCGGTCGCCGGTCCGGTCGGCGGCGGTTCCGCAGCCGCGATCGAGGACCGCGGCGAGGGTCGCCTGATCTGGGTCGACACCGACGGCTACGAGTCGACCGACTTCGGTGACATGATCTTCACCTCGATCCTCAAGCAGATGGACGTCGCGGTCTTCGACGCCATCCAGGCCGTCGTCGACGGCGAGTTCGAGGGCGGCGACTACGTCGGGACGCTCGAGAACGAGGGCGTCGACATCGCGCCGTTCCACGACTTCGAGGACGAGGTCCCGGACGACGTCAAGTCGACCCTCGACGAGCTGCGTCAGGGCATCATCGACGGCGACATCGCGACCGACCCGAACGCCTGACCTCCGTACCACCCGAGCGGGGAGGGTGCCGACGTGGCACCCTCCCCGCCGGCCCTCGGGCTCCGCACCCGAGCCCGTACCCCCTTGAAGCCGCCGGATCGCGCCCGGCGGGTTCCGCGACCGGACCGGGTGCCCGCCCGGAGGAGTCGGCTCGTGCGCCTCGAACTCCGCGGCATCACCAAGCGGTTCCCTGGCGTGGTCGCCAACGATCAGGTCGACCTGACGGTCGAACCCGGTGAGATCCACGGCTTGCTCGGCGAGAACGGGGCCGGCAAGTCCACGCTGATGAACATCCTCTACGGCCTCTACCGTGCCGACGAGGGCGAGATCCTCGTCGACGGCACGCCGCTCGAGCCCGACGGGCCCGGTGATGCGATCGCCGCCGGGATCGGGATGGTCCACCAGCACTTCATGTTGGTCCCCGTCTTCACCGTGGCCGAGAACGTCACCCTCGGCGTCGAGCGCACCTCCCGCTTCGGTCGGCTCGATCGCCGCGCTGCGGCGGACGCCGTCCGCGAGTTGGCCGAGTCCTCCGGGCTCCCCGTGGACCCGGATGCCGTGGTCGAGGACCTCCCGGTCGGTCTGCAGCAGCGGGTGGAGATCCTCAAGGCGCTCTACCGCGACGCCAGGCTGCTCATCCTCGACGAGCCGACCGCGGTGCTCACACCGCAGGAGGCCGACGACCTCTTCGACGCCATCCGGGCCTTCGTGTCCGAGGGCCAGCGCTCGGTGGTCTTCATCTCGCACAAGCTGCGCGAGCACCGCGTCATCGCCGACCGCATCAGCGTCCTGCGGCGCGGACGCATCGTCGGTTCGGCCGACCCGCGTGAGACCAGCGAGCAGGAGCTGGCCAACCTCATGGTCGGGCGTCCCGTCGATCTGGTCGTGGACAAGTCGCCGGCCGCGCCCGCTGACGTCGCCCTCCACGTTGCCGGTCTGACCGTGCGCGACCCCGAGGGCCGGACCCTCGTCGACGACATCGACCTCGACGTCCACCGGGGCGAGATCGTCGCCGTCGCGGGCGTCGAGGGCAACGGGCAGACGTCGTTCGTCCGGGCGATCACCGGTCTCGACCACCTCTTCGACGGTGACATCGAGATCGACGGCAGTTCGATCCGCGGGCGCTCCCGCAAGGAGGTCCTCCGGTCCGGTGTCGGGCACGTGCCCGAGGACCGCGGCACCGAGGGGTTGGTCGGTGGGTTCACGGTCGCGGAGAACCTCGTGCTCGACCAGTGGGACGCTGCGCCGTTCGCCCGCCGCGGTAGCCGGGACTTCGACGCCATCGCCGAGCACGCCCGGCGCGAGGTCGAGGATTTCGACGTCCGCACGCCCTCGATCGACACCCCGGTCGCCAACCTCTCCGGCGGCAACCAGCAGAAGGTCGTCATCGCGCGCGAGTTCCACCGACCACTGGCGCTGTTGGTCGCCGCCCAGCCGACCCGCGGTGTGGACGTCGGCTCGATCGAGCACATCCACGCCAGCATCGTCGCCAAGCGCGACGAAGGGTCGGGCGTGCTGATCGTCTCCTCCGAGCTCGACGAGGTCCTCGCGCTCGCCGACCGCGTCGCGGTGATGTTCCGGGGCCGCTTGGTCGGACCGTTCCCGGCCGGCACCTACTCCAAGGAAGCGATCGGTCTGATGATGGCCGGCGCGGACCCCGCCGACGTGACGGCCGAGGGAGCCCGATGACCGACGACCCGAACCCCCCGGGCCCGGGCGAGGCGCCGGAGGACCGCGAGACCGCTCCTCCGGCGGCCGGCGTCGATGGCGAACCCTCGGGCGACCGCGAGGCGGAGATCGCCGAAGCGGCCGAGCGCGAACAGCGTTCCACGTCGCGGCACACGCCCCCACCTGACGCGTCGGTGACCGAACGCTTCGTGGCCGCGATCACCGGCACCAAGGTCATCGTGACCGTCCTGGCGCTCGTCAGCGCCCTGATCCTCGGTGCGCTCGTCGTCGTCCTCTCCGACGAGGCCGCCCGCGAGGCGCTCGGGTACGTCACGGCGCGTCCGAGCGACTTCCTCGGTGCCGCCTGGTCCGCCGTCTTCGACGCGTACAAGGCGCTCCTCGACGGTTCCCTCGGCGGGGTCGGCCAGATCTCCGAGACGTTGGTCGCGGCGACGCCGCTGATCGCCACGGGGCTGGCCGTCGCCATCCCGCTGCGCGCCGGTCTGTTCAACATCGGCGCCGAGGGCCAGGTCATCGCCGGCGGCATGACGGCTGGCGTCGTCGGCTTCAGCCTCAGCGGCCTCCCGATGCTCGTCCACCTGCCGCTCGCGGTCCTCGCCGGGCTCGCGGGTGCGGGTCTCATGGGTTGGTTGCCCGGTGTGCTGAAGGCCCGCACGGGCGCGCACGAGGTCATCACCACGATCATGCTCAACAACATCGCCGCGCTGACGGTGACCTACCTGCTGTCGACCAACTTCGTGCGGAACCCGACCCGCAGCGACCCCATCTCCCGGTCGATCCCCGAAGCCGCCCAGTTCCCCCGGTTCCCGGGGATGGCCGGTTACCGGGTCAACCTCAGCATCTTCCTGGTCGTCGCCCTGGCCGTCATCGCCTTCTGGCTGCTCGAACGCTCGACCACCGGCTTCGAGCTGAACGCCGTCGGCTCGAACCCCGCAGCGGCCACCGCCGCGGGGATGAGCCCGGGCCACGCCGTGATCATCGCCATGGCGATCGGCGGTGCCATGGCCGGCGCGGGTGGTGCGGCCGAGATCCTCGGGATCCAGGGTCGCGTCACCGATGGCTTCTCCGCGGGGATCGGGTTCGACGGCATCACGGTCGCCCTCCTCGGGCGGGGGAGCGTGGGTGGGACCGTGGCCGCCGGGCTGCTCTTCGGCGCGCTGAAGTCGGGTGGCCGTGCGATGCAGGCCCAGACCGGGACCTCCCTCGATCTCGTGGTCGTCATCCAGGCGCTCATCATCGTGTTCATCGCCGCGCCGGGCCTCGTCCGCGCCATCTACCGGATCAAGGCCGCCGACGAGCTGGGCACGACCCAGGTGGCCAAGGGGTGGGGCTCGTGAGCACCGTAACCGCGACATCCGTCCAGACCTCCGCCGGCACGATCCCTGCCGCCCAGGCGCGTCGGGAGCGGCGGTTCGCCGGCTACACGGCGTTCCTCGCGGTCCTGACCGGCGCGTTCCTGCTGCCAGCCGCCGAGGGGGCGGCGACGTTCCGCCTGAACGCGGGCCAGACCGTCGCGACGCTGCCGGACCTCGTCGTGCCGGTCGGCCCGTTGCTGATCGTGGTCACCCTGGCGTGCGTCGCCGCGACCGCGCTCCTGTGGACCCACCGCACCGGTGGTCGGGCCGTCACCATCGTCGGTGTGGTCTCCGGGCTGTTCGTGCTGGGCTACCTCGCCTACGCCGTCGACGGACAGACCGCCTCGATGGTGGGGTTGCTGCGCGGGACCATCAGCGCCTCCACGCCCATCGCCTTCGGCGCCCTGTGCGGCGTGCTGTGTGAGCGGGCGGGGGTCATCAACATCGCCATCGAGGGCCAGTTCCTCGCCGCAGCGTTCACCGGCGCGGTGGTCGGCAGCATCAGCGGCAGCCCGTGGATCGGTCTGCTCGGTGGGGTGCTCGCTGGCGTGCTGATCGCCGCGATGCTCGCGGGCCTGTCGATCCGGTTCAAGGCCGACCAGATCGTCGTCGGGGTCGTGCTGATCGTCTTCGCGACCGGCTTCACCTCGTTCCTCGACTCGCAGGTGCTGTCCGGCAACGCCCAGCTCAACAGCCCGCAGCGGTTCTCCTCGATCGCGATCCCGGGGCTGTCCGAGCTGCCGTTCGTCGGGCCGCTGCTGTTCAACCTGACGCCGCTGACCTACGCGATGATCCTGCTCACGATCGTGCTGCACGTCGCCCTGTTCAGCACCCGCTGGGGCCTGCGGCTGCGGTCGGTCGGCGAGAAGCCGCGGGCGGCCGACACCGTCGGCATCGCGGTCAACCGGACGCGTTGGCGCGCGGTCCTCCTCGGCGGCGCGGTGGCGGGACTCGGAGGGTCGTGGTTCACCCTCGACTCGGTCGGCGCGTTCAGCGACGAGATGACCGGCGGTCGCGGCTTCATCGCCCTCGCCGCGATGCTCGTGGGCCGCTACAGCCCGGTCGGTGCCTTCGCGGCCGCGCTGCTGTTCGGGTTCGCGACCGCGTTCGCGGACGCCCTCCAGATCCTGTCGACCGGGGTGCCGTCCTCGCTGCTACGGACCGCCCCCTACGTGGTGACGATCTTCGTCGTGGCGGGCCTGGTCGGTCGCCTCCGGCCCCCCGCCGCGAACGGGACCCCGTACGAGACCGAGTGAGGACGAGACCGAGCGAGGTCTCAGGTGCCGAGCAGGTCCGCGATCCGAGCGATGCCCTCGGCGAGGTCGTCGTCGCCGAGGGCGTAGGACAGGCGTGCGTAGCCGGGGGCGCCGAAGGCCTCGCCGGGGACGAGGGCGACCTTGGCCTCCTCGAGCAGGACCTCGGCGAGCTCGAGCGTGTTCGACACCGTCCGTCCGGCGACCTGACGCCCGAGCACGCCCTCGAACGAGGGGAAGACGTAGAAGGCCCCCTCGGGCTCGACGACCTCGACGCCGTCGATCGCCGACAGCTCCTTCACGGCGAGCTGGCGCCGGCGGTCGAACGCCTCGCGCATCTCGGCCACCGCGTCCTGGGAACCGGCCAGCGCCTCGATCGAGGCGACCTGCGCGACGTTGGCCACGTTCGAGGTCACCTGGGACTGCAGCTTGCCGATGCCCTTGGCGATCTCGAGCGGCGCGATCGACCAGCCGACCCGCCACCCCGTCATCGCGTAGCTCTTGGCCACCCCGTTGACGACGATCGTCCGGGGCGCCGCCTCCGGCGCGACCACCGGCAACGAGGTCATCGTGGCCCCGCCGTAGATGAGGTGCTCGTAGATCTCGTCGGTGATGACCCAGATGCCGTGCTCGGCAGCCCAGGCGCCGATCGCGGCGACCTCGTCGGCGGGGTAGACCGCGCCGGTCGGGTTCGAGGGCGAGACGAAGACCAGCGCCTTGGTCCGCTCGGTCCGCAGCTCCTCGAGCTGGGCGACCGAGGTGCGGAAACCGGTGTCCTTGGTGGTCGGGACCGCGACGGGGGAGCCGTCGGCGAGCTCGACCTGGGCGGGGTAGCTGACCCAGTAGGGCGCGGGGATGAGCACCTCGTCGCCGGGGTCGACCAGCGCCTGGAAGACGTTGTAGAGCGCGTGCTTGCCGCCGTTGGTCACCGTGACCTGGTCGGGCGTGATCTCGAACCCGGTGTCACGCAGCGTCTTGGCGGCGATGGCCTCGCGGAGGGCGGGAAGCCCGGGGGCGGGGGAGTAGCGGTGGTTGGCCGGATCCGCCGCTGCACGCTGCGCCGCCTCGACGATGTTGGCCGGGGTCGGGAAATCCGGTTCACCCGCGCCGAAGCCGATGACCGGCTCACCAGCGGCCTTCAGGGCCTTGGCCTTGGCGTCGACGGCGAGCGTCGGGGACGCTTCCATGTCAGCGATGCGGCGAGCGAGGGACACGAGGTGCTCCGTGGATCGGTAGCGAGGTGGGGAGGTCGCGCCCGAGCGTAGCGACACCGCCACGGGGCCCCACTTGGCGGTCCGGCGGTGGTGACGGTTGACTCGTCCCCGACCTCCTCCACACCGCCGACCCGACCAGAGGCCCGAACGTGGCTCCCACCCTGACCATCCCCTCCGAGCTCCTCCCGGCCGATGGACGCTTCGGCTGCGGCCCCTCCAAGATCCGTCCCGAGGCGGTCGCGCGGCTCGCCGAGGTCGCGGGTGGTCTGCTCGGCACCTCGCACCGCAAGCCTGGGGTCAAGGGTGAGGTCGCCCGCCTCCAGGAGTCCATGGCGGACCTGTTCGGTCTCCCCGAGGGCTACGAGGTGCTGCTGACCCTGGGCGGGGCGACGGCGTTCTGGGAGGCCGCAGCGTTCGGTCTGGTCGACCGACGTTCCCGCCACTACACCTTCGGTGAGTTCTCCTCGAAGTTCGCCAAGGCGACCGCTGCGGCGCCGTGGCTCGATGACCCGGACGTCGTCGCTGCGGATCCGGGCACCCGCCCGGAGGCCTCGGCTGCGCCCGAGGGGGTGGACGTGCAGGCGTTCACCCACAACGAGACCTCGACCGGCGTGATGCAGGATCCGGTCCGCACCGACGATGCGCTGGTGCTCGTGGACGCGACCTCGGGCGCCGGGGGCCTCCCGGTCGACCTCGCCGCGACCGACGTCTACTACTTCTCCCTCCAGAAGGGGTTCGCCTCGGAGGGCGGCCTGACGGTCGCGATCGTCTCGCCGGCCGCCGTCGAACGCATCGAGCGCATCGCCGCCTCGGACCGCTACATCCCGACCTTCCTGGACCTCAAGACGGCGCTCGACAACTCGCGCCAGAACCAGACCTACAACACCCCGAGCGTGTCGACGGTCTTCCTCGCCGCGGAGCAGGTCGACTGGATGCGCGCCACCTACGGCGATCTCGCCGGCGTCGTCGAGGCACAGCGGGCCAAGGCCGGGCACGTCTACGGGTGGGCGCACGAGCGCGACTGGGCGTCGCCGTTCGTCACCGACGAGGAGGCGAGGTCGCTGGTCGTGGCGACGATCGACATCGACGAGGCCATCTCCGCCGATGACATCAACGCGGTGCTGCGCGCCAACGGGGTGCTCGACACCGACGCCTACCGCAAGCTCGGCCGCAACCAGCTCCGCATCGGGATGTTCCCGGCGGTCGATGCCGCCGACCTCGAGGCGTACACCGCGACCGTGGACTGGGTGGTCGAGCAGCTCGCGTAGCGAGACCTCGCGATCGGGTCGAGCAGCTCGCGTAGCGAGACCTCCGGTCATCAGGGCCGGCGCAGCCCGAGGTCGGGGAGCTGGTCGGGGTCGACGAGGGCCTCGATGCCGACGACCGTGGCGACCGCGGCGAGCCCGGCCCACACCACAACCCCGGCGGTGAGCCAGAGCAGCGCACGACGACGGTCGGCACCCGCGGCGAGGGCGACGATCGCCGCCACGTGGATCCCGGTCAGGAGCGGCCCGAGCACCGCGAGCCCTGCCAGCCCGTAGCGGTCGAACAGCCGCTGGGCACGCCCCGACCTCCCCTCCGGTTCGACGAACGGTGTCGGCCCATCCGGGCCGGCGTCCTCGCGGTGGCGGCGTTCGCGCCACCAGGTGCGCAAGCGGTCACCGCCGAGCACGAGCGGCACGAGCGTCGCCGTGTTGCCCAGCGCGGCGACGACCGCCGTCGGTGCCGGTGGCAACCCGGCCACGATGCCGGCCGGGACGACCAGCAGCACCTCGAGCCAGGGGATGGCGGCCGCGACGAACACGGTGAGGTAGGCGATGAGGAGGCTCACCGGGCGTGCCGCTCAGCCGAGGTGCGGGCGGACCTCGGCGGCGGCCTCCTGGCCGTACACCCCGCCGAGGCGGGCGAGGAAGTCGTCGGCGTCGAGCTCGTACTCCTGCGTACCGACGTGCTCGAGCACGTAGGTCGCGACCATCGAACCGATCTGGGCGGACCGCTCCAGCCCGAGGTGCCACGACAGGCCGGCGAGCAACCCGGCACGGAACGCATCACCGACGCCGGTCGGGTCCTCACGGCGCTGTTCGGGCGCCGCTGGCACCTCGCACACGAGGCCGTCGTCGGTCTCGATCACGCAACCCTTGGGACCGAGCGTGGTGATGCGCGTGCCGACGCGGCCGAGCACCTCGTCGGACGACCAGCCGGTCTTCGACTCGAGCAGCGCCTTCTCGTAGTCGTTGGTGATGAGGTAGGCGGCGCCGTCGACGAGCTTGCGGACCTGTTCACCCTCCATGCGGGCCAGCTGCTGGCCCGGATCGGCCATGAAGGGGATGTCGAGCTGGCGGCACTCGCGGGTGTGGCGGAGCATCGCCTCGGGGTCGTTCGGGGAGATCACCACCAGGTCGAAGCCGCCGGTCCGCTCACCGATGGGTGCCAGTTCGATGAACCGAGCCTCCTCCATCGCGCCGGTGTAGAACGAGGCCATCTGGTTCTGGTCGAGGTCGGTGGTGCACAGGAACCGTGCCGTGTGCTTGAGCTCGGAGACGTGGACGCCGGAGGTGTCGACACCGTGTCGCTTCAGCCACGCGCGGTAGTCACCGTCGAAGTCCGCCCCGACGGCGCCGACCAGGACCGCGGCGCGCCCGAGCTGACCGAGCCCGAAGCAGATGTTGGCCGCCACGCCGCCGCGACGGACCTCGAGCTCGTCGACCAGGAACGACAGGCTGATCCGGTCGAGCTGGTCGGCCACCAGCTGTTCGGCGAAGCGACCGGGGAAGGTCATCAGGTAGTCGGTGGCGATCGAACCGGTGACGGCGATGCGCACGGGAGCCTCGAGGGGTGCTGATGGGCGGGAGGGGAGCGGGGGCCGATCCCCGGGGCGCGAGCAGGCTACTGCGGGTGGCCCCTCGCGCCCGCACGCCCGGCACGTGCGCCAGTCGGCCGAGCCGCCGCCGGCGGCCGACCCGTGACCTCGAGGTGCCTAGGTTCAGCGGTCACCACCCTGGAGGAGCCGCACGTGACGAGCGAGACCTACGAGCTCTGCAGCCGCATCGACGGCGCACCGGTCGAGGGCGGACAGTGGATCGAGAACCCGAACCCCGCCCGGCTCGAGGACACCGTCAGCCGCCTCTCGCTCGCTGACGCAGCGACCTACGCCCGCGCCTGCGAGCGCGCCGCCGCCGGGCAGCGGGCGTGGGCAGCGACGCCGGCCCCGGTCCGGGGCGCAGCGATCGGTGACCTCGCCCGGATCATCTCGGCGAACAAGGCTGCCCTGGCGTCCCTGGTGACCCGCGAGATCGGCAAGCCCTACCCCGAGGCGCTCGGCGAGGTCCAGGAGGTCATCGACACCTGCGTCTTCTTCGCCGCGGAGGGCAGGCGGCTCTACGGGATGACGGTGCCGTCGGAGATGCCCGACAAGCAGCTGTTCACCTTCCGCCGCCCCGTCGGGGTCATGGCGGTCATCACCGCCGGCAACTTCCCGATCGCCGTGCCGTCCTGGTACCTCGTGCCGGCGTTGCTGGCGGGCAACGCGGTGGTCTGGAAGCCGGCCGAGTACGCGCCGGCGATCGCGGACGCGTTCGTGCGCTGCATCACGGCCGCGGGCATCCCCGGCGAGGCGCTGCAGCTGGTCCAGGCCGACGGAGCCACCACGGCCGAGGGTCTCGAGCGTGCGCTCGCGACGGGGCACGTCCAGAAGGTGGGCTTCACCGGCTCATCGGCCGTCGGCCGGACCATCGCGGCGACCTGCGGCGAGCACCTCGTCGCCCCGACCTTGGAGCTCGGTGGGAAGAACCCGCTGGTCGTCCTGCCCGACGCCGATCTCGACCTGGCCGTCGAGGGTGCGCTGTTCAGCGGTTTCGGCACCGCCGGCCAGCGGTGCACCTCGCTCGGGGTCGCGGTCGTGCACGAGCAGGTCCACGACGAGTTCCTCACGCGCTTCACGGCGGCGGTGGAGGCCGCGGCGGTCGGCGACCCGACCGGTGAGGTGCTCTACGGCCCGATGCTGAACCAGCGGTTCGCTGACGGGTTCGAAGCCTGGCTCGAGCACATCCAGCCCCACCACCGCGTGTCCGGCTCGAGTGCGCTCGGACGGATCACCGCGGACCGTCCCCGTGCCGGGTTCGTCGGTGACCCCGACGCCGGCATCTTCGAGCACCCCGTCATCGTCGACGGCGTCACCGAGGACGACCTGCTGTACCGCGAGGAGACCTTCGGACCGATCGTGCCGGTCGCCACCGCGGGCTCGTTCGACGAGGCGGTGCACCTGGCCAACGCCCACGGGTACGGACTGTCGAGCGCGATCTACACCCGGGATGCCAGCGCGGCGTTCCGCTTCGCCGAGCAGGTCACCGCCGGCATGCTGTCGGTGAACAACTCGACCTCGGGGGCCGAGGCGCACCTGCCGTTCGGCGGCAACGGGCGCTCGGGCAACGGGGCCCGCCAGTCCGGGGTCTGGGTGCTCGACCAGGTCACCCGGTGGCAGTCGGTGAACTGGGACCACTCGGGCAAGCTGCAGAAGGCGCAGATGGACGTCGCGACCGTGCCCGCTGACCTCGACTTCCGGCTGTAGCCCTCCCGGATGCCGCAGGGGTGCCAGCGAGGTCGTGGGCAGCGGGCCGAGTCAGTCGGTCCGACCGCGCAGGAAGCGTTCGACCTCGGCAGCGATCTCCTCGCCGCTCGGCACCTGTTCGGCGCTGAGTTCGGTCAACCGCGACTCACCCTCGTCGTAGCGTTCGAGCCGCTCGGCCTCGACGACGGCGTCGTACATCGACTCGAGCCCGCGCACGTGCTCGGTGATCTCCTCGGAGGCCGATGCCGCTTCGTCGAGCTGCTCGCGCTGATCCTCGATCGCCTCGTCGAAGCCCGAGGTGTCGACGGGCGTGCCGGTGTAGGCCGAGAACCGCTCCAGCAACGCCTTCGACGCCATCGGGTAGTCGGTGGCGACGTAGTGGGGGAGCCGGGCCCAGAGGCCGAGGGTTGTCATCCCCGCGGTGCGGAACGCCGCCTCGAGGGCGACCTGGCACGAGGCCGGCACGACCACCTGCTCGTGGGGGTGACCGAACGTGGCCAGGAGGTCCGGATCCGACGAGGTCGAGATGAGCTGGACCGGGCGGGTGTGCGGGATCGGCCCCGGCACGCTGCCGAGCCCGACGTACCGCCGGATGTCGAGCGCCTCGGCGAGCTCGACGAGATCGTCGGCGATCGTGCGCCACCGCAGGTCCGGTTCCGCGCCGCCGACGACGATCAGGGTCGGACCGGCGGGCGGACGCACGACGTCGACGTGGAGCTCGGGCCACCGCGGGGCGCCGAGCAGACCGCCATCGATCTCGACCACCGGTCGACGGTCGCGGTAGTCGAACAGCGCATCCGGGTCGAACGCACCGAGCTCGGTGACATCGAACTGGTCGATGAGCAGCTCGGCAGCGGTCGTCCCGGCGCTGCCCGCGTCGGTCCAGCCGTCGAGGGCGACCACCAGCACGGGGTCGGGGCCGACGTCGGGGAGGTCGGCGATCAGGCGGAGGAGTCTCATAACCGTGCAGGGTACGGGCGCGCCCCTGGGCGCTGACGCAAGCTCCGCCCGACCGGCGCAGGTCCGCCCGTCGCGGCGAGGTGACAGGTCGGACGAGAGGAGGGGGCGACCGACCGGTCGCCCCCTCCCGTGCTGCCGTGCGGCTCTGCGATCAGAGGTCGCCGGGGCGGACGGTGCCGCGCTTGTTGTCCTTGGCACGTTCCGCGGCCTTGGCGATGAGTTCGTTGACGTGCTGGTTGACGGCGTCGACGAACTCCGACGACATCCGCACGTCCTGCGCCTTGACCGCCTCGCGGATCTTGGAGGCGACGACGACGTTGCCGCCGGCGGCCGCGGTGGTCTTCTTCGTGGCCTTCTTGGCGGTGGCCTTCTTCGCGGTCGCCTTCTTGGCGGTGGCCTTCTTCGCGGTCGCCTTCTTGGCGGTGGCCTTCTTCGCGGTCGCCTTCTTGGCAGTTGCCATGGCTGCTGTGCCTCCCCATCGGGTGCCGTACCACCCGGTCGGCGGTACACGTGCGGGGACCGTAACCGTCCGTTGCGCGCTCGCCTAGCACTATCGGCGACGGGGCTCTGCCGCTCCACGGCCCGAGACGGCAAGATCCGGCGGTTCTCCGACGCGCGCTACGGTCAGGCGGACCCCGCCGACCTCGCACCGGATCCCGCGTGGACAGCCCCGAGCTCGACCCCGAGGTGGCGACCTGGTTGGTCTCGGACGACGGCCTCGACGCGGTCGTCGCCGCCGATCGCGAGCTGACCGGGGGCGCTGACGTGCTCGGCGTCGGCACCCGGCTCCGCGCCGCCGGGCTCGACGCGAGCCGGGCTGCTGCGGTCGTCGGCGCCGCGCTCGCACGCGATCGGGCACGCGCACGGTGGCCCGATGCCGACCAGCTCGTGTTCACCCGCGAGGGCCTCGAACAGGCCAGCGATCCGGTCGTCAGCGCTTGGCGTGCCGAGCGCTTCGCCAGCGCCGGCCACCTCGAGGACCGAGCGGCGGGCTGTGGCGGCGACACGCTCGCGCTCGCAGCGACCGGCGCGGCGGTGACCGCGCTCGACGCCGCCCCGGGGCGGCTCGTGCTGCTGCGGCACAACGCGTCCGTGCGTGGCCTCCGCGTCGAGACGGTGGTGGCCGATGCCCTGCGGTACCCCGCGCCGACGGGGGCACCCGTCCACGCCGACCCCGGTCGACGGGTCGATGGGCGACGCGTCCGCCGCCTCGCGGCCCACCGGCCCTCCGTGCCGGCGCTGCTGACGCACCTCCACGCGGTCCGCAGCGGGCCGGGCGTGGCCGTCGTCCTCGGACCCGGGGTGGACCTCGACGACCCGGACCTGCCGCCCGACGCGGAGCTCGAGTTCGTCCAGGTCGGGAGCCGCCTGGTCGAGGCCGTGGTCTGGACCGGTGCCCTCCGCCGACCGGGTGTGCGGACCACCGCCTCGATGCTCGGCGAGGACGGCTCCGGTCCGCCGCACACCCGGAGCGCCGACGAGCGCGGTGCCCGTCTGCCCGTCGGGCCGATCGGCGAGGTCCTGGTCGAGGTCGCCCCGGCCGCCGTCCGCGCCCGGCTCCACGACCGCATCGGCGGGGAGATCGGTGCGCGACGTCTCGCCGAGCGGCGGGCGCTGCTGACCACCGCTGGCGCCCCGCCCCCGTCGCCGTGGTACCGCGCACGTCCCATCGAGGCCGTCCTGCCCGCGCGGGCCGAGGCGGTCCGCCGTCACCTCGCGGCGGTCGATGAGCGGCCGTACGAGCTGGTGCTCCACGGCGTCGAGGTGGATCTCGGCGCGTTCCGACGCAAGCTCCGCGGGCTTTCGACCGGGCCCGGTGGACGCCGGGTGGAGCTCGTCCGCACCGATGGGGGCGCGGTCGCGCTCGTGACCACCGACGTGCTCACCTGAGAGCAGGGGCCGCACCGCGCACCGGCGGGGGACGGGCGAGGTGCGGACCTGACGCGCACCGACGCAGGAGGGTGACGGAAGTCCACGGCTCAGCGCCGCCGACCGGTACGCTCGTGCCATGGATGACACCACCGCTCCCGCTGCCACCGCCCTCGTCGACGCACGTCTCGACGAACGGCGCGACTGCACCCGCTGCGACGGCACGCAGCACCTCGTCGGTGCCTTCGAGGGTCTCGGCAAGTACCGCTGCGACACGTGCGGGCTGATCGTCGGGTTCGACCTCGACGCCGACCCGGCCGAGTTCCTCCTCGACCGCGGCATGCCCCGCGTCTACACCAAGGACGTCTTCGGGCCGCAGCTCCTCGGTTCCGAGCGCCGCCTCAACTGACCCCGGCTGTGCCGGACGTCACCTGCGCCGACTGCGGCGCCGCCTTCACCCCGCCCGCGGAACTGCTCGAGCGCTTCCCGGGGTGGACGCCGCGGACGTGCCCCTCGTGTTACCGCGGCGGGAGCACCTCGAAGCGCAGCGGTGATCGCCGTCGCGGCTCGAGCTCACGGCAGCAACTGACGACCGCCGATGCGCTCGCGTTGCCCGCGAGCGGGCCGGACAGCGGGTTGTTCACCGACGGCGGCTGCGTGCCGAACCCCGGTCCTGGTGGCTGGGGGGCGGTGTACGTCGTCGACGGCGAGATCGTGGACGAGGCCCACGGCTCGGACCCGGCGACCACCAACAACCGCATGGAGCTCACCGCCCTGCTCCGCGGCATCGAACTCGTGCCCGTCGGCACCCCCTGCACCGTCTACACCGACTCGAACCTCACGGTCCGCACGATCACCGAGTGGGCTGCAGGCTGGGAGGCACGGGGCTGGAAGCGGCGGACCGGAGCGGTCGAGAACGTGGACCTGGTCCGTCCGCTGTACGAGGCGGTGCGATCCCGGCCCGAGCTCGAGCTGCGCTGGATCAAGGCGCACGTCGGCAACCGCTGGAACGAGTACGCCGATGCGCTGGCCGACCGCTGGCAGGTGGACGGCTGACGCGGCCTCGGGGCCGACCTCAGGCCACCCCGGCCAGGCGTGCGAGAGCGGTGACCCCGGCGCCGAGCACCACGACCAGCCCGAACGGTGCGCCGCGCCACACGGCGATCGCCGCCACGGCGACGCCGACCGCACGGGCGTCGAGCACGACCGCCGTGCCGCTGGCGAGGGTCTGCGTCGCGACCAGGGCGGCGAGGAGCGCCGCCGGCAGCAGATCGGCCGCGCGCGCGAGGACCGGTGGCAGCTCCCGACCGGCGGCGAGCACCGGTCCCGCCGCCTTCATCGCGTAGGTCCCACCGGCGAGGACGAGCAGGGCGATCGTGGTGGTGGTCACGGGAGCTCCGGTACGTCGGGCGAGCGCGGGGTAGGCGAGCGCGGCGGCGGCGCGCCGTAGCTGGCGAGGGCGCCGAAGGCCGCGGCCAGCAGCGGCACCCCGGGCGGCGCGATCGGCGTCAGCACCACGGCCAGGAGTGCCCCGGCCGCGGCTGCGCGGCGGCCTGCCGGGGTCCGCAGCCACGGCGCGAGCAGCGCGAGGAAGCCGGCGGGGAACGCGGCGTCGAGCCCGTACACCTCGGGGTCACCGATGAGGCGGCCGCCGTAGGCGCCGAGCGCCGTCATCCCGATCCACGACGCCGCGACCGCGTACCCGACCAACCGGAACCTGGCGGTGACGGCCTCCGGTGGCTCGCCGCGCCCAGCAGCGCCGAGCGCCAGAGCCACCGACTCGTCCACCACGATGTAGCCATCGACGAGCCGCCGGGGGAGCGGTGCGCGGGGTAGGACCTGGGCGATGGCGAGGCCGAAGGCGGCGTAGCGGACGTTGAGCAGCAACCCGCCCACCGCGCCGGTCAGCGGGGCGCCCCCGGCGGCCAGCACCGCGACGAACGCGAACTGCGACCCCCCGGCGAGCACCAGGAGGCTCGAGAGGGTGGCGACCAACGGCGACAGCCCCGCCGCGGTGGCGAGCACGCCGTACGACAGCCCGTAGGCGCCGACCGCGAACGCGACGGCGGACGCTTCCGACCACCGCGAGGCCCCCACCGTGGACGGCGAGGTGGGAGCGGTCGTCCGGTTCGCTGGAGGCATCGTCCGGTAGTCTGGACGAGCGCCATCGTGCTGTCGAACCGGATGCGGAGTCCGGTCCGCTGGACGCACGCGTGGCGCCGGACGCGAGGAGGGGACCACCGTGGGGCTGCACACCGAGCCAGCACCGGTCGCGGACGACGAAGACGCGGCCGCGCTGCGGGCCCGGGTCGCCACGAGCGTGCGTGCGCACCGGGACCGGGACGGCCGGAGCCTGGCGGAGCTCGCCGCTGCGGCCGGGATCGGCAAGTCCACCCTGCACGCGATCGAGGCCGGCGATGCCAACCCCTCCATCGAGACGATCTGGGCCCTCGCGCGGGCGCTCGACGTGCCGTTCGGTGAGCTGCTCGACCCGCCGGGACCGGCGGTCCGGGTGGTGCGGGCTGGGGAGGGGCCCCGGATCGAGGCCGCGGAGGGAGCCGGCATGGTCGCCCACCTCGTCGCCACCACGGCGCGGGGGGCACGGACCGAGTGGTACGTCCTCGACCTCGCCGCCGGGCCCTCGCGGGTCGCCGACGGCCACGGCCAGGGCACCATCGAGCACGTCCTGGTGGTGAGCGGCCGGCTGCGGGTGGGGCCCGCCGACGACCCGGTCGAGCTCGCCCCCGGGGACCTCGCGACCTTCCCGGGTGACGTCAGCCACCGCTACGACGCCCTCGACGAGGGGACACGGGTGCTCCTCCTGCTCGAGTACCCCTGACCGGTAGCGTGCGAGATCGCCCGCACGCCGGTGCCGCGCAACTGACGGCCGACCGTCACGAGGAACGAAGTGCCCGCCGTCGTCACCGAGTCGCTGACCCGCCGGTTCGGCGACACCGTCGCGCTCGCGGGCGTCGATCTCGAGATCGCCGAGGGTGAGGTGCTCGGGCTGCTCGGACCGAACGGCGCCGGCAAGACCACGCTCGTGCGGATCCTGGCGACGTTGCTGCCCCCGAGCGGTGGCCACGCCACCGTTCTCGGCCACGACGTGGCCAGCGATCCGGCCAGCGTGCGACGTGAGATCGGGTTGACCGGGCAGTACGCCGCCATCGACGGGCTGCTGACGGGCCGGGAGAACCTGCGCATGTTCGGCGAGCTGTTCCACCTCAGCACCCGGGACGCCCGGCGCCGCGCCGACGAGCTGCTCGAACGCTTCGACCTCGTCGAGGCCGCCGACCGGCGTGCCGGGGGCTACAGCGGCGGGATGCGTCGCCGGCTCGACCTCGCCTCGTCGTTGCTGGTCCGCCCCCGGTTGCTGTTCCTCGACGAACCGACCACCGGTCTCGACCCACGCAGCCGCAACGCCATCTGGCAGGTGACCCGCGAACTGGTCGCCGAGGGCACCACCCTGCTGCTGACCACCCAGTACCTCGAGGAGGCCGACCAGCTCGCCGACCGCATCGCGGTCATCGACCACGGTCGGATCATCGCCGAGGGGACCGGCGACGAACTCAAGGACCAGGTCGGGGGACAGGTCGTCGAGGTCCGGCTCGAGGACCGCACGCAGCTCGCGGCCGCGGTCGCCGCGGTGCTGGGCGCCGAGACGCTCGGGGTCGACCGGGTGCGCGTCCACGTGGCGGGCGCCGACCCGCTCGCGGTCCTCGGCGAGGTGGCACGGCAGCTCGGGGCGGCCGACATCGCGGTCCGTGAGGCAGCGCTGGCCCGGCCGACCCTCGACGACGTCTTCCTGGATCTCACCGGCCACCCCGCGCCCGGTCCCGAGGACCCAGCCCTCGCACTCGAGGGTGACGGGGGAGCGGTGCCAGCCTCCGACGATCAGGACGTGGCGTGACGCCGACGACCGGCTCGCCGCCCCCGACCACGACCGTGGACGCCAGCGCCCGGCCCGACCACCACGAGCTGTGGTGGTCGGCCCGGGACACCTGGACGGTCACCAAGCGCAACCTGCGGCACTTCGTCCGTCAGCCGCGGCTGCTGGTGTTCTCCACCGTGCAACCCGTGATGTTCGTCGTGCTGTTCGCCTACGTCTTCGGGGGAGTGGCGACCACCGCGCTGCCCGGTGGCCTCAGCTACGTCGACTTCCTCGTGCCGGGCATCTTCGTCCAGTCCGCCGCGTTCCGGACCACGCAGACCGCCGTCGGGCTCGCCGAGGACCTCGAACGCGGGGTGATCGACCGGTTCCGTTCCCTGCCGATGGCTCGGGTCGCGGTCCTCGCGGGGCGCACCGGAGCCGACCTCGTGCGCAACGTCGCCGTGCTGCTGCTGATGGTCGTGGTCGGCTACATCATCGGCTTCCGCTTCAGCGAGGGCCCGGTGGCCGCGCTCGGTTCCATCGCGGTCGTCGGACTGTTCGGGTTCGCCCTCAGTTGGGTCTTCGTCTACGTCGCGCTCAACGCGCCGGGCGCCGAGACGGCGCAGTCCGCCGGGTTCGTGACGATCTTCCCGCTGGTGTTCGCCTCGTCGGTGTTCGTGCCCATCGAGACCATGCCGTCGTGGTTGCAGGCCTTCGCCTCACGCAGCCCGGTCACCGCGGCGGCGGATGCGGCACGGGGTCTGGCCGTCGGAGGTCCCGTCGCGGCGCCGCTCACGATGACCCTGATCTGGTGTGCCGCGCTGCTCGTGGTCGCCGTGCCGCTCTCCAGCCGGCGCTACCAGCGCATGACGTGACGTGGACACCCTCGAACGCTGGGCCGCACGGTGGGACGCGCGGGTCAACGCGCGCCGTGGCCGGCTCCGCCGACGGGCGCCACGGATCTCACGGGGGTTCGACGCCACGACCCGGTCCTGGCAGCGCGTGATCGACGCGCTGGTCCCGGGGCGGCGTGCTGTGACACTGACCGCAGTGCTGATCGTGATGACCCTCGTGGACTCCGCCGCGACCTACGCGTGGGTCTCGCGCGCCGTCGCCGTCGAGGGCAACCCGTTGGTCGACGACGTCATCACCCTCTTCGGCGAGGGACCCGGTCTCGCGCTCCGGACGGGCTTCTCGGCGCTGCTCCTCACCCTCCTCGGCCTGCTCGCGCGCCGCTTCCGGGAGGCTCGGGGTGGACTGGCGGTCGTGGCCGTGGTGCTGAGCCTGGTGACCGGGATCCACCTGTACGGCGCGTGGCTGGTGCTGACCGGTGCCGTCTCGGGCACCGGCTGACCTCGCCGTTCACCACCCGTCGTCCGTCAGCGCCGGATCCCGCTCGGGCTGCTGCGGCCGGTCATCGCGGTCGTCGCGGCCCTCGCCACCGTCGAGCAGATCGAGGCGTTCGAGCGCCGTCTGCGCCCGAGCCGTGGTCGGGTCCTCGCCGAGCGGCAGGAGCGCGGCCATCACCTCGTCGGACCGGCCCGCATCGAGCTGCTGCCGGTCGAGACGGAGCTCCTGGCCGACCCGGTGGTCGGGGTCGTCGTCGTGCAGCACGTTGAGCAGACCGTCGAGTCGGGTCTCGAGCCGGCGCCAGACCTCGCCGTCGTGGTCTCGGGCGACGTCGCGGGTGGCCGTCAGTGCGTGCACCAGACTCATGTCCTGCACAGGTCTCGTCCCTCTCGTCTCGGAGATCTCCAGCCTCGCCGTTGCCGGGCCGTGGCGCACCCCATCGTCCGTCCGTGGGGGCGATCAGCTGACCTCGAGCGTGCCCTCCATGGCGGCCCGGTGACCCGGGACCGAGCAGTAGTAGGTGTAGGTCCCGGGCTCGAGCTCGATCGAGCCGGTCACGGTCTCACCGGGCGAGGCGTGCGTGACGTGGGCGTCGTCGGCCTCCTCGATCACCAGGTCGTGCTCGACCGCGCCGGTGTTGACCAGCGAGAAGTCGACCGTGCCGGCCTCCGCGGACACCTGCTCGGGATCGAACGAAAGGTCCGCGGCCTCGATGAGGATGACACCGTCGGGGGAGACGGCCTCTGCGGCCTCCATCGCTGCGCCGTCGTCAGCACCGTCGCTCGTGTCACCGCCGGCGTCACCGCCGGCGTCACCGCAGGCGGTGAACAGGCACGCGCCGGCGAGCAGCGAGGCAGCGGTACGGGAGCGGGAGGTACGCATCGGTGTCCTTGCACGGGGCCGACCGGGGTGCTGCGGGCGTGTTCGGCCGAGAGGCTACGCGGCGGCTGCCCGGTCGGAGACCGGGCACAGGTCCGGGCAGCCGACCACCGCCCGGGCCGGTGCTGAAGTAGGGTCGTCGCGTGCGCATGTTCCTCCACGCCGGCACACACAAGACCGGCACGACGTCCGTCCAGCGTGTGCTCGCCACGCACCGTGGTTGGCTCCGCGAGCACGGGATCGTCTACCCGAACAGCGCGCCGTTCCTGGGCGGTTCACACGAAGCCCACCTCCGCGTGGCCCACGCGCTCACGGGCACCGATCCGGCAGCCGTCGCCGCCGCGGGCGAGTTCCTGGACCAGCTCGCGGGCGATCTGGTCGACGACGAAGCGGCGCTGCTGAGCGCCGAACCGCTGTGGCGGCACATCCACGGCACCCGGTCCACCTGGCCCGCGGACGTCGACTACTGGACACGTCGGCGGGCGTACCTCGATGCCGTGGCGGCCGCGCTGCACCGCTGGGACATCACGGTGCTGGTCACGCTCCGCGAACCGGCCTCGCTGGCCGCGTCGCTCTACCTCGAGGCGGTGCTGGCGGGCACGTGCGATACCGACTTCGACGGGTTCCTCGATGACCGCGCGCCGTTCTTCGACCCCTCGGCGCAGATCGCGGCGGTCGAGGAGCACCTCGGTCCCGTGTGCGTCGACCACCACGGCCCGGACGCCGTCGCTCGTTTCCACCAGCGTCTCGGTGTACCCGAGCCGCCAGCCCTCGCCGGCGCACCCCGACTGCGGACCGCCGTCGATCCGCGTCTCGTCGAGTGGGTCCGTCGTCAGCCACCGGCCGGACGCGCGACCCAGCGAGCCTTCGCGTCGTCACGTGCCGCGAGGTGGGCGCTCGACGGTGGGCCGCCCGGGGGTCCGTGGCGGTCCGAGGCCCACCGCGAGGCGTTCCGTCGCCGGTACGGAGGACACCACGGCCGGGCGCGTTCCCACGCCCCGGTCCGGTCCCGCCGCCGACGGCGCTGCTCCCGGAGGTCGCCCAGCGCCTCGACCACCGTTACGCCGCCTGGCGCGTGGCCGAGCGGGCGAGGCGGGCCCTCGGGAGGGGTCTCAGGGGCGGAGCAGCATAACCCCCATAAGTGACATTACGTAAACTAGTTCCGCTTCCCCGCCGGGGAGGGGTCGTCACAGGCCCCGGAGGTGGTCCGCGAGTCCGGGCAGGGTGAAGGCGACCCGGCCGTGACCGTCGGGGCGCAGCAGCCCCCGCTCGATCAGGCGTGCTCGCGCCCACGCCCACTCCTGTGCGGTCCCGCCGAGCTGGGCGGCGATCATCGCGCTCCGGCGTTCGCCCTCGTCGAGCTGCGCGACGGCGTCCAGGTACCGCCGTTCGGTATCCGGCACCTCGGCCAGGCGCGATGCGTGCAGGTGGCCGAGCTCGAGCCGCGCGGCCTCGACCCCCGCCTCGACGTCCTCGCGGGTGATCAGGTCGGACGCCGGGTCCCGGAGCGAGGCTGCCGCCCAGGTCTCGTAGCCGACCAGCTGGAGCGCGAACGGGTAGCCGCCGGCGCCGGCGACGGCGCACTCGATCGCGTCGCCGCTCCAGGCGACGCCGTGTTCCTCGGCCGGGGTGCGCAGCGCCTCGGCGACCGCGGCGTCGTCGAGCAGGCCGAGGACGTGCTCGCGGACGCGTTCGGCGTAGGTCCCGGCGCCGGCACGGAGGGCCGCTCGCGCGTTCGGCAGCCCGGCCACCGTGCACACCACCGGCAACCGGGTCCCGAGCGTCGGGTCGACCTCGTGTTTGGCCAGGCGTTGCAGCGCCCCGAACAGCGCGGCGACCTGAGCGGCGGGCATGGCCTGGATCTCGTCGATGGTCAGCACGATGGCCGTGTCGACCTCGTCGGCGGCCCGGCCGGCGGCGATGAGCGCGTCGCCGAGGTCCGAGGCGAGGTCGCCCGAGTCCGCGACGCCGCGCCGCGGGGCGAGCTCGACCTCGACCGACAGGCCCGTGTGCGCCAGCGTGATCGACGCGATGGTGCCGAGCGCGGCCGTGACCGCGGCGCCGACGCGGGCGTCCCGTCGTGCGGCCCGCAGGTGGCGGGTCAGCTCGCGCAGCAGCACCCCGATGGCGTCGCCGTTCGCCGAGGCCTCGAGGTCGACGACCCAGCAGCCCTCCGCGCGTGTCGTGGCGTGGAGTTCGCCGAGCACGGCGGTCTTGCCCATCCCCCGGTCGCCGCTCAGCAGCCGCGGCCGCTCGTAGGATCCGCGGCGAGCCCGCCGGAGCGCCGTCGCGAGATCGGCGAACTCGGGTTCGCGACCGGTCAGTGCCGGCGGCACGATGCCGAAGCCCGGCACGTAGGGGTTGTCGTCAGCGTCCGGCACCTCACCGTCCTCCCCTGCGGCCACCGCGAGGCCCGCCGCTAGTGTTGCTAACCTTAGCAACACTGACCGCTCCCCCGCCACGCCCGTCCAACACACGGCGCGTCGACCGGACACGGAGGCACGGGGCTTCGACACCGACGGCTGGTACGTCACCGAGACGTTGCTCGACGGCCGGGCGACGTCCGCCTCCTGAGACCGGCGCTCAGCGGCCAAGGTCCAGGATCCCGGGCGGGCGGAGCTCGAACAGGTCGGTTCCGAACGGGTCCTTGACCTGCAGCTCGTCGAACCGCGCGAACAGGTCGAGCCCGAGCTCGCCCGCGCCGTCGTCGTGGCGGACCGACACCGTCAGCGTCCGCGTCACCCCGTCGCCGGCGGTCGACCGACCCTGCAACGACCACTCGGGGGCCCAGGTGCCCGGTCGCGGCTCGGGCCGACCGAACAGCGGCGCCTCGACCGGCGCGCCATCGAAGGCGGCGACCACGTCGACCAACTGCTCCTCGGTGAAGGTGTAGACCTCGGTCCGCACACCCTCGCTGCCCTCGACCTGACGACGGAGCGAGCCGAGGATCGTCGACAGCGGCGATACGAGGACCTGGACGCGGCGGTCGACCACCTCGACCCCGGCCGCCCCTTCGGACCAGGGGTAGCGCTCGACCTCCGGTTCGAACGTCGCCGCCAGCACGCGGAACTTGGTGTCGAGCTCGAGCCCGAGCAGTCCCGCGCCGATGAGGA
The DNA here is from genome assembly GCA_040882055.1 of Nitriliruptor sp. Taxonomy (GTDB): domain Bacteria; phylum Actinomycetota; class Nitriliruptoria; order Nitriliruptorales; family Nitriliruptoraceae; genus Nitriliruptor. Next base: position 33,870 of record JBBECA010000048.1, on the reverse strand, counting down.
CCGCCTCGAGGTCATCGAGGGTGGTCACCGGATCGCCGCTCCCCCGCCCGCTGTCGTCGGTCACCCATCCCTCCACGGTGTCGGTCTCGGACAACGACCGTACCGAGCGGGCAGGTCACGTCCCCGTCCGGCCCCGACCTGCCACGTAGGCTCGTCGCGCGAACCGAGGAGGCCCCGTGGGCGGGACCATGATCGAGCTCCGAGGCGCCACCAAGGTCTTCTCCGGGATGGACCACCCCGCGGTCGACCACCTCGACCTGTCGGTGCCCGAGGGTGAGCTGGTCGTCTTCGTCGGGCCATCGGGCTGCGGCAAGACCACGACCTTGAAGATGATCAACCGCATCGTCGAGCCGACGTCCGGGACCATCACGATCGGTGGGCAGAACGTGCTCGACCGGCCGGCACACCTGGTCCGTCGCGACATCGGGTACGTGATCCAACAGATCGGGCTGTTCCCCCACAACACCATCGAGCGCAACATCGCCACCGTCCCGCGGCTGCTCGGCTGGGACGACGATCGGACCGCCGCCCGCGTCGACGAGCTGATCGGGCTGATGGGCCTCGACCCGGACATGAAGTCGCGCTACCCGGGCGAGCTGTCCGGCGGCCAACGTCAGCGCGTCGGCGTGGCGCGGGCGCTCGCCGCCGATCCCCCGGTGCTGCTGATGGACGAGCCCTACGGCGCCGTCGATCCCCTCGTCCGCACCCGGCTGCAGGATCAGCTGCTCGAGCTGCAGCGCGACCTGCACAAGACCATCGTGTTCGTCACCCACGACATCGACGAGGCCATCCGGCTCGGCGACCGCATCGCGATCCTCAACGTCGGCGGCAAGCTCGAACAGTTCGACACCCCCGAACAGCTGCTCCGGGCCCCGGCGAACGAGTTCGTCGAGGACTTCCTCGGCGGCGAGCGCGGGCTCAAGCGCCTCGCGCTCCGGTGCGTCGGTGACCTCGGGACGCTGCCACGCGGCAGCGTGGTGTCGGCGGACGCGTCCGGCGAGGAGGCCATCGCCGCAGCCAAGGCGTACGGCGGCGAGTGGTGCGGGGTCCTCGACGGCGACGAGCTCCGCGGCTGGGCGTGGGTCGACGAGTTCCGCGGCGCCGTCCGCGCCGGCGACGTCGAGACCCGGCGCTTCCGGGTCGGCATCAGCCGGGACTCGACCCTCCGCGAAGCCCTCGACGCCATGGTGCGGTCGTCGACCGGTGTGGCCGCCATCTTCGACGACCGTGACCGCTACCTCGGCATGCTCCAGCTCGGCGACCTCACCGCGGAGATCACCACCGGACAGGGCCACCCGTGACCGGTCCGCTCACCTCGCTCGTGCTGGGACAGGCCGCCCCCGCCGGGCAGTGGCTGCGTCAGAACGGCGACGTGATCGTCGACCGCGGCATCGAACACCTGCAGCTGACGGCGATCTCCATCGGGCTCGGGCTCGTCATCTCGATCGCGCTCTCGGTGATCGCCCTGCGCTACCGGCGCACCTACCGGCCCATCACGATGGCCGCCGGCGTCGTGTTCACGATCCCCTCCATCGCGCTGTTCCCCGTCCTCCGGCCCTACTTCGGGCTCACCGCCACGACCGCCATCATCGGGCTCACGCTCTACACCCTGCTGTTCCTGATCCGCAACATCCTGGTCGGCATCGAGAGCGTCCCGGCCGACGTGGTGGAGGCGGCCGAGGGGCAGGGCTACGCCCGCAACCGGCTCTTCGTCGAGATCGAGCTCCCGCTCGCCCTGCCCGTCATCCTCGCTGGGGTGCGGATCGCGACGGTGACCACCATCGGGCTGGTGACGATCACCGGGTTGATCGGTTACGGCGGGTTCGGCTTCTTCATCTTCGATGGCCTGCGCTCGAACCTGTACCTGCCGAAGCTGTTGGTCGGGGCCCTCGCCCCGATGGTCCTCGCGCTCCTCGCCGACGGTGCGCTCCAACTGGTCGAACGCGCGCTGACGCCGTGGTCGCGGCGCGCGGCGGGCTGAGGGGGGAACCGTGGAAGCGCTCATCGACGCCGTCGGGTTCCTCGCCGACCCGGGGAACTGGGCCGGAGACCGGGGCATCCTGGTCCGGCTGATCGAGCACATCCAGCTCTGCGTGCCAGCCCTGTTGGCCGCCATGGTGGTCGCGATCCCCGCCGGGGTCCTCGCCGGCCACCACCGCCGCGGGCAGGCCATCGGCACGTTCATCGCCAACGTCGGACGCGCCATCCCCACCTTGGCGCTGCTCGTCTTCGGCCTGATCCTCTCGGTGCGGGTGCTCGGGCTCGGGATCAGCTACTGGCCGACGGTGTTCGCCCTCTTCTTCCTCGCGCTCCACCCGCTGTTCACCAACACCTACACGGCCGTCAAGAACGTGGACCGATCGCTGGTCGAAGCCGCCAGGGGCATGGGCTACGACGAACGCCGGCTGCTGCTCGAGGTGGAGGTCCCGGTGGCCTCGCCGGTGATCTTCACCGCGATCCGGATCGCCGCGGTGCAGGTGGTGGCGACCGCCCCGATCGGTGCGCTCGCCGCCGGCGGAGGCTTCGGACGCTTCGTGCTCGACGGGTTCGGATCGCGGGACTACGGGCTGATGTACGCGGGGATCATCCTCATCGCGCTGCTCGCGCTGGCCACCGAGCGCCTCGTCGACGCGATCGAGCGGGTCGCGGTGCCGGACGGTCTGCGGCTCGACGCCGAGGACGACGTGGTGAGCGTGGCGGCGGCCAGCGGCCGCGCCGTCTGAGGACCGGCCACCCCCGTCGGCCGCATCGGTCACCCGTCCGGAAGGGGGTCGTGCACCGGATGCCAGGGGTGACCTAAGGTCACGCCACCTACGACCGCGGTCGGAGGCCGGCACGTCCGGCCCGTCGCTCCGAAGCGCGACCAGACCGCCCCGCCTGAGGATCGACCACGATGCGCACGCTCCGACGTAGCACGACCGCCGCGATCGCAGCCGTCGCCCTGTTCGCGACCGCCTGCGGCAGCGGCGGTGACACCGTCACCATCGGCTCCAACGACTTCGCCGAGTCCCGCATCCTGGCCCAGATCTACGGCCTCGCGCTCGAGGACGCCGGCATCAGCGTCGAGGTGCGCGAGAACATCGGGTCGCGCGAGAACACCTTCCCCGCGGTCGTCGACGGTGAGCTGCAGCTCGTGCCCGAGTACACCGGCAACGCCTACCTGTTCGCGGCCGGTGAGGAGGACACCGACCTACGTGACGAGCAGGAGGTCTACGACGCGCTCGTCGAGCTGCTCGAGGAGGACGATCTGGTCGCCGGCGAGTACTCGGACGCCCAGGACGTCGACGGGCTGGCGGTCACCCGCGAGACCGCCGAGGAGTTCGGGCTCGAGACCATCTCCGACATCGGCGACATCGACGGGACCTTCGTCTTCGGCGGCGGCCCGGAGTGCGAGGACCGGATCAGCTGCTTCCGCGGTTACCAGGAGGTCTACGGCCTCGACAACATGGAGTTCGTGACGCTCGACTCGGGCGGCCCGATCACCGTCGAGGCGCTGAACGCCGGCGAGGTGGACGGCGCCAACCTGTTCACCACCCAGTCGGTGGTCGCGGCCAACGACTACGTCCTGCTCGAGGACGACCAGCAGCTCCAGCTGCCGCAGAACATCGTCCCCATCCTCCACGAGGACGCCATCGACGACCACGGCGACGAGCTGCTGTCCATCCTGAACGAGATCCACGCGGCGCTCACCGAGGAGGACCTCATCGACATGAACGCTGGCGTCGAGATCGACCAGCGTGAACCGCGCGATGTCGCCGAGGAGTGGCTCCAGGAGAACGGTCTGCTCGAGGGCTGACGATCGACCAGCTCGACGAGGCGCGGCGCCCGGACATCGGTCCGGGCGCGGCTCCGTTCGGCGGCGTCGGGCCGGACCGGGTCAGCGGCCCCCGGCTCGGGCGGGCGCACCGACGCCGTGGACCATCAGCGCCGCGAGCTGTGCGGCGAGCTCGTCGACCCCGACCGCGGACGGTGAGATCGCGTAGCTGACCACCAACCGCGTGGCCGCATCCGCAGCGATGTCCCGTGCCGTCCCGGTCAGGTCCGGGACGTGGTCGGCGAACAGCTCGACGACCACCGTGCGCGCCGCCGACAGCACCGGGCCCGACCCGTCGGTCAGGAACGGCAGCAGCGCCTCCGGTTCGGTCTCGAGCAGCCGGTCGAGCAGCGGGTGCTCGCGCGCGCTGGTCAACGCGGCGGCGATGGCCGCTCCGAGCGCCGGGCGGAGCTCGTGGTGCTCGGTCGTGGCGGCACGCATCCGGGCGAGGAAGGCCTCCTCCTCGCGCAGGATCGTGGCCGTGATCAGCCCCTCACGGCTCCCGACGTAGCGGTAGACGGTCTGTCGTGACACCTTCGCCTCGCGGGCGACGTCCTCGAGCGACAACCGCGCCAGGCCGTACCGGCTCATGATCGTCAGCGCCGCGTCGAGTATCCGTCGCCTGGTGTCCTCGGTGCTCAAGCCCGTGCCCCTCGGGTGCGTGGACGGTGTCCGCCGCCCGGAGTCTAGGGCTGGACCGAGCGCGACACCCGCGCCCGCCGCGGGTCCGAGCCAGCTCCTAGTGTGGCCGTCCTCCCCCGACCGGAGCCGAACCGTGGACCCTCGCCCGCTACCGCTCCCCTCGACCTGGATGCCGACCGTCGAGGTGTCGACCGCGGACCTGCTCGACCACGAGGTGGACGCGCTCGTCGTCCCGGTGTTCCGCGGTGGGATGGGCGGCCCCGGCGCCGACGCCGTGCTCGCCGAGCTCGGACTCACCGACGTCCCACGCGACGAGGGCTTCCGCGGCAAGGTCGGCGAGGTGGTGCACCTCGCCGCCCCCGGGCTCGCCGCCGGTGGGGTCACCCTGGTGGGCCTCGGCCGGCTCGACGGCCTCGACGAGACCGTGGTCCGCCGGGCGCTCGGGGCCGCGGTCCGGTCGCTGGCGACCCGCTGCCGCACGATCGCCACGAGCGTGTCGCTGGTGTCGGTCGGTCCCGGTGGCGTCCGCGCCGCCGCGGAGGGCGCCCTGCTCGGCGCGTACCGCTACGACGATGCCCGTTCGACACCGAAGCCCCGCGCGCTGACGACCGTGACGCTGCTCACCACCTCGTCCGAGCGTGATGCCGCCGAACGGGCCGTCCGGCGGGCGACGGTCCACGCCCGCGCGCAGTACGTCGCTCGCGATCTGGTCGCCTGTCCACCCGACCGTCTCGGCCCGCCCGAGTTCGCCGAGGTCGCCGCCGCCATCCTGCCCGACAGCGTCGAGGTGGACGTCTGGGACGAGGACCGGCTGGCCGACGAAGGCTGCGGCGGGCTGGTCGGTGTGGGCCGAGGCAGCGCCCGTCCCCCGCGCCTGGTGCGGCTGCGCTACTCCCCCGCCGAGCCCATGGCTCGCGTCGCGCTGGTCGGCAAGGGCATCACCTTCGACACGGGCGGCACCTCGCTCAAGCGGCCCTCGACCAACATGGAGGCGATGAAGGGGGACATGGCCGGCGCCGCCGCCGTGCTGGCGGTCTTCACCGCGCTCGCCGACCTCGAGGTGCCGGTCGAGGTGACCGGCGAGCTGTGCCTGGCCGAGAACATGATCGGCGGCGACGCGCTCCGACCCTCCGACGTCCTCACGATGCGCAACGGCACCACCGTCGAGGTCATCAACACCGACGCGGAGGGTCGGCTCGTGATGGCCGACGGCCTCGCGCTGGCGGCCGAGGACGAGGTCGATGCGATCGTCGACGTCGCGACCCTGACCGGCGCGGCCAAGCGCGCGGTCGGCAAGCGTGCGACGGCGGTGTTCAGCAACGACGACGACCTGCTGCGTCAGCTGCTCGGTGCGGGCGAGGCGGCCGGCGAGGCGATGTGGCACCTGCCGCTGTGGGAGGATCTGCGCCCGAACCTCGACTCCGACGTCGCCGACATCGACAACGTCGGCCGCGGCGACGACGCGGGCGCCACCATGGCGGGGCTGTTCCTGCGCGAGTTCGTCGACTCGACCCCCTGGGTCCACCTCGACATCGCCGGCCCGGCGTGGCAGGACGAGGACCGCTACCACGAGCCCCGTCACGGCACCGGCGTGCCGACCCGGTCGCTGCTGCGCTGGCTCGAGGGTGCCACGGACTGAGGCGCGGTCACGCACCGTCGAACGAGCCTGCCCGAGGTTCGCGGGTGCGGTCAGGCGAACGCCTCGGGGGGAGGACACGCGCACACCAGGTTCCGATCCCCGTGGGCGTTGTCGACGCGGGACACCGGCGGCCAGTAGCGATCGCCGGGACCGTGCGCGCCGTCCTGAGCCTCCTCGAGCGGGTAGGCCGCCTCGCGCCGCGTGTAGGCCCGGTCCCAGTCGTCGGCAGCCACCTCCTCGGCGGGGTGGGGCGCACGGACCAGCGGGTTGTCGTCCGCGGGCCACCGGCCCTCCGCCACGGCGTCGATCTCCGAGCGGATGCGTGCCATCGCATCGCAGAAGCGGTCGAGCTCGGCGAGCGACTCGGATTCGGTGGGTTCGATCATGAGCGTGCCGGCCACCGGGAACGACATCGTCGGCGCGTGGAAGCCGAGATCGATCAGCCGTTTGGCGACGTCCTCGTTGGTGATACCGGTGGACGCCTGCGCCGGACGCAGGTCGACGATCACCTCGTGCGCGACGAGACCCCCCGCCCCCGCGTAGAGCACCGGGAAGTGCTCGCGGAGGCGCGAGGCGAGGTAGTTGGCGCTCAGGATGGCGGTCTCGGTCGCACGGCGCAGACCCTCGGGTCCCATCAGCCGGATGTAGGCCCACGGGATCGGCAGGATCCCGGCCGACCCCCACGGCGCCGAGGCCACGGGCCCGGTCCGCTGGTCGTCCGGGACGTCGCCGTAGGTGGTGACCGGGCCCAGCGGGTGGGTCGGCAGGTAGGGCGCGAGGTGCGAACGGCACGCCACCGGCCCGACCCCCGGCCCGCCGCCGCCGTGGGGGATGCAGAAGGTCTTGTGCAGGTTCAGGTGGCTGACGTCGGCGCCGAACCGCCCCGGCCGGGCGACGCCGACGAGCGCGTTGAGGTTCGCGCCGTCGAGGTAGACCTGGCCGCCGTGCTCGTGGACGAGGTCGCACACCTCGCCGATCGCGACCTCGAAGACCCCGTGGGTCGAGGGGTAGGTGACCATCAGCGCGGCGAGGCGGTCGCCGTGCTCGACCACCTTGTCGCGCAGGTCGTCGACGTCGACGTTCCCATCCTCGTCGCAGGCGACGACCACCACCCGCATCCCCGCCATGACCGCTGACGCGGCGTTGGTGCCGTGCGCGGAGGAGGGGATGAGGCACACGTCCCGGTCCGTCTCGCCCCGGCCCCGGTGGTAGCCACGGATCGCGAGCAGGCCGGCCAACTCACCCTGCGAGCCGGCGTTCGGCTGCAGCGACACCGCGTCGTAGCCGGTGATCTCGGCGAGCCACGCCTCGAGGTCGGCGACGACCTGCTGCGTGCCGGCGGACCGGTCACCAGGGACGAACGGGTGCAGGTCGGCGAACGCCGGCCAGGTGATCGGTTCCATCTCGGCGGCGGCGTTGAGCTTCATGGTGCACGAGCCGAGCGGGATCATGGACCGGTCGAGGGCGATGTCCCGGGCCTTCAACGCGCGCAGCCAGCGCATCAGTTCGGTCTCGGACCGGTAGCGGTGGAAGCGCGGGTCGGTCAGGAAGCGCGAGGTCCGGTGCTGCGCAGCCGGGATGCCCGGCAGACGGCCGGGGTCCGCAGCCAGCAGTTCGTCCGCCGTACCGCGGATGCGCGCGCCGTCAGCCGCCTCGCCGGTCAGAACCGTGACGAGCGCGCCGACGTCCGCGGCGGTCACGGTCTCGTCCAGGCTGATCCCGAGGTGGTCATCATCCACGAACCGCAGCTCGAAGCCGGCCTCCGCGGCGCGTGCGTGGAGGTCCGGCGCCCCGCCCGGGGTCCGGAGCGTCAGGGTGTCGGTGTAGGTGTCGTTCACCACCTCGAGCCCGGCGGCGGTCACACGTTCGCGGAGCGCGGCGGTCAGCAGGTGGGTCCGTCGGGCGATCCGTGCCAGACCGTCCGGTCCGTGGTGGACGGCGTAGAACGCGGCGACCACCGCCAGCAGCACCTGCGAGGTGCAGATGTTGGAGGTCGCGCGCTCGCGGCGGATGTGCTGCTCGCGGGTCTGCAGCGCGAGCCGGTAGGCGGTGCGCCCCGCAGCGTCGCGGCTCACCCCGACCAGCCGCCCGGGCAGCTGGCGGGCCCAGGCCTCCTTGGTGGCCAGGAAGGCCGCGTGGGGCCCGCCGGCCATCGGTGGCACCCCGAAGCGTTGGGCCGAACCGACCACCACGTCCGCGCCCTGCTCGCCGGGCGGGACCGTCAGCGTGCAGGCGAACAGGTCGGTGGCGACGATGGTCGGCACCTCGAGCTCACGGCAACGCGCGAGCAGTCCGGCATCGTCCGGGAGCGCCCCGGTGGTGGTCGGCTGCTGCAGGACCAAGGCAGCCACTTGATCGGCTCCCGAGGCGACCAGCCGGTCGAACACCTCGGGGTCGCGCAGGTCGGCGACCTCGACCTGCCACCCGAGGGGACCTCCGCGGGTCTCGATCACCGCGATGGTCTGCGGGTGGCACCCGGCATCGACCGCGACCACCGCCCCCTCGCGGCGTGTGGCGCGCCGGCACAGCTGCACCGCCTCGGCGGCCGCGGTGCCCTCGTCGAGCAACGAGGCGCCCGCGAGCTCGCAACCGGTCAGGTCCGCGATCATCGTCTGGAAGGTGAGCAGCGCCTCGAGCCGGCCCTGCGAGATCTCGGGTTGGTAGGGGGTGTAGGCGGTGTACCAGCCCGGGTCCTCGAGGATCCCGCGCCGCAGGACCGCGGGGGTGACCGTGCCGTGGTAGCCGGTCCCGATCAGGCTCCGGCGGACCACGTTCCGTCCGGCGATCGCCCGCAGCTCGGCGAGGACGGCGGCCTCGCCGGCGGCCGGCGGCAGATCGAGCGGCGCGTCGTCACGGATGGCCGCGGGGACGGCCACGTCGAGCAGCTCGGCGACCGAGCCGACCCCGAGCCGGTCGAGCATGACGCGCTCGTCCGTCGCGTCCGGCCCGATGTGACGGGGCAGGAACCCACCGGCATCCTCGAGCTCCGCGAACCGTCCCTCACCCTCGCTCACCCACGGCTCCCGGTCGCCTGGCGGCAGCCTACGGTGCGGGCCCGATCGCCCCGTCCAGACCACCACAGGAGTGCACCCGATGCGCATCGGCGCCCACGTCCGCACCGCAGCTCCCCTGGCGGCAGCTGCCGAACGCGACGCCGAGATCGTGCAGCTGTTCCTGTCGGCACCGCAGCAGTTCAAGGGCCCGAAACCGCGCGATGACGCCGACGAGCTGCGCGGCTCGGAGGTCGGCATCTACGTGCACGCGCCCTACCTGATCAACGTCGCGACGCCGAACAACCGGGTGCGCCACCCGAGCCGTCAGCTGCTGGAGAAGACGGTCCGCGCCGCCGAAGCCATCGGCGCCGAGGGCGTGATCGTCCACGGCGGCCACGTCGGCGAGGACGACGACATCGAGGTCGGGTTCGGGCACTGGCGATCGACGCTGGAGCGGCTCGAGACCACCCTGCCGGTGCTCATCGAGAACACCGCGGGGGGCAACAACGCCATCGCCCGGCACTTCGACCGCATCGGGCGGCTGTGGGAGGTCCTCGACGGGGTCGAGACGCCGTTCGGCCTGTGCCTCGACACCTGCCACACCCACGCCGGCGGCGAGGAGGTGGCCGGATCGGTCGAACGCATCCGGGCGCTCACCGGCCGGATCGACCTGGTCCACCTCAACGACTCGAAGGATGCGCGGGGCTCGGGCCGGGACCGCCACCAGAACCTCGGCAAGGGCGAGATCGACCTGGCCGCCCTCGTGGAGGTCGTCCGCACCGCAGGCGCCGACGTGATCCTCGAGACGCCCGAGCCGGACGGCAACGAGCACGCCGGCGAGATCGCGTTCCTGCGCGGTCAGCTCGACGCGGACTGACCGAGCTGCCCGCTCGTCCATGCCAGGGCGCAGGGGGCGCCCCTAGGGTCATTGGGACACCGAACCGTGAGGTCCCCGTGGCAGCCAACGTCGCGCACAAGATCCTGGCCGAGCACCTCGTCGAGGGCGAGCTGACGCCGGGGACCCCCATCGGGTTGCGCATCGACCAGACCCTGACCCAGGACGCCACCGGGACCCTCGTGATGCTCGAGCTCGAGGCCATGGGGCTCGACCGCGTGCGGACCGAGGTCTCCGCGCAGTACGTCGACCACAACCTGGTCCAGGAGGACCACAAGAACCCCGACGACCACGTCTTCCTGCGCTCGGCGTGCGAGCGGTTCGGCGTGTGGTTCTCGCGGCCCGGGAACGGGATCTCGCACCCGGTCCACCAGGAACGCTTCGGCCGGCCGGGGGCCACGATGGCCGGCTCCGACTCGCACACCCCAGCCGCCGGCGCGATCGGGATGATCGCGATCGGCTCGGGTGGGCTGGACGTCGCCCTGGCGATGGCGGGCGAGCCCCTGCGCATCAACTGCCCCGAGATCTGGGGCATCGAGCTCACCGGCCAGCTGCCGCCCTGGGTGAGCGCCAAGGACGTCATCCTCGAGCTCCTGCGCCGCCACGGTGTCGACGGTGGCCTCGGCCGCATCATCGAGTACCACGGACCCGGGGTCGCGACGCTGTCGGCGATGGACCGTCACGTCATCTGCAACATGGGGGCCGAGCTCGGCGCGACCACCTCGATCTTCCCCGCCGACGACGAGGTCCGACGCTTCCTCGCCCGGCAGGGCCGCGAGGACGCCTACACGGAACTCGTCGCGGACGAGGGCGCCACCTACGACGTCACCGACCACGTCGACCTGTCCGAGATCGAGCCCCTCATCGCGCTCCCGACCTCGCCGGGCAACGTCGTCCCGGTCAGCGAGGTGGCCGGTGAGCCCATCGCACAGGCCTACATCGGGTCCTCGGCCAACCCCGGGTACCGCGACTTCGCGATCGCCGCGGCGGTCCTCGATGCGACCGGGGCCCGGATCGACGACGCCGTCTCCTTCGACGTGAACCCGACCAGCCGCCAGATCCTCGGCGAGCTGATCCGCGACGGCCACCTCCTGCCGCTCGTCCGGGCGGGGGCGCGCCTCCACCAGGCGGGCTGCAACGGGTGCATCGGGATGGGCCAGGCGCCCCCGACCGGATCGATCAGCCTGCGCACCACCCCACGCAACTTCCCGGGCCGCTCCGGCACCGTCGACGACGCCGTGCACCTGTGTTCCCCCGAGACGGCCGTCGCCTCGGCGATCACCGGGGTCATCACCGACCCGCGGGAGTTCGGCCGCGCCCGGGGCCTGACCTACCCGAGCATCGGCGAACGCGACGAGGCGCTCATCGACACCGAGCTGCTCGTCGCGCCGCTGCCGGCCGACGAGGCCGCCGAGGTCGAGATCGTCAAGGGTCCGAACATCGCCTCGCTCCCCGACTTCGAACCGCTCCCCGACCAGCTCGAGCTCGAGGTGCTGCTCGAGACCGGCGACGACGTGTCCACCGACGAGATCCTGCGCGCCGGCGCCGCGGTGCTGCCCTTCCGCTCGAACATCCCCGAGATCGCGCGGTTCGCGTTCGACGTCATCGACCCCACCTACCACGAGCGAGCGGTCGCTATCCAGGAGGCCGGTGGGGACGGGCACGTGGTCGTCGGGGGCAGCAACTACGGGCAGGGCAGCTCGCGTGAGCACGCCGCCCTCGCGCCCCGTCACGTCGGACTGCGGGTGACCATCGTGGAGAGCTACGCCCGGATCCACTGGCAGAACCTCGCCAACTTCGGGGTCGTGCCGCTGCGCTTCCGCGACCCCGGCGACCGCCAGCACGTGTCCAAGGGCGACACGCTACGGCTGACCGGGCTGCGGGATGCGCTCGCCTCCGGCGACGGGGCGGTCGAGGTAAAGAACGTCACCCAGGGCACGAGCTTCACGGCCCAGCACGACCTGTCCCCGGGCCAGGTCGAACGCATCCTGTCCGGCGGCGTCATCGAGGCCATGAAGGCCAAGCTGCAGGGCGCGCAGGACGAACCCACCGAGCGTGGGCTCGAGAGCTGACGGCTCTCAGCCGAGGTCGGTGGCCGCCGCGCGTTCGGCAGCCTCGAGCTCGGCCAGCTCGCTGGCGGCGTCGTCGAGCCGCTCGGAGGGGAAGTCGGCGACCTCGCCGCGGAGCTCGTCGACGACCGGGTCGAGGGCGATCGCGAACACGCCCTGCCCGTGCATCACCAGGTCGAGCACCTCACGCTCGTCGGTCACGAGGAACACCGACTCGCCCTGGCTGACCAGCGTCGCATCCGCCAGCGACCGTCCCCGCGCCTGGAGCTGCTCGACGGCCGTGCGGACCTTCTGGAGCGACACCCCAGCGTCGAGCAGGCGCTTGACCACCCGCAGGCGGACGACGTCGTCGAAGCTGTAGAGGCGTTGGCTGCCCGAGCCCTCGGCACGGCGCAGCGAGGGCTCGACCAGCCCCGTGCGGGCCCAGTAGTCGAGCTGGCGGTAGGTGATCCCGACGATGCGGCAGACGGTCGGGCCTCGGTAGCCCTCGCGTGGTGCCGCGTCGCCGACGTCGAAGCTGAGCTGTCCGCCCACGTCTGCTCCACGGGTCGAGCCGTGGCGCCTGGAGCGGCGTCACAGCGTTGCGGTCCTTCGTCGAGGGCCTCGGGCCCTCCCCTGGGAGCGACGCGCGTGGGGGGTGGTGCTCGCGGGTGGGCTTGCCCTCCCCTCCGCGAGTTGCACGCGTGGAACTCCCGACCTGAGGCTACGCGTCGGAGCCGGGGGGTGTCAACGCTCCGTGGAGGTTCAGGGAGCGGATCAGCTCCTCACCCTCCACTTGAGGTCGAGACTCGCGCGGTACGGCTGTGGAGCGCTCCCCCGGACACACCTCCACCAGCGAGGCACCACGTCCCCGGAGGAGGGGTCAGCGCCCGGGCCCCTCAGCCGTTGCCCTCGAAGTCGGAGGGCGTCACCTGGTCCAGGAACTCCCGGAACTGGCGCACCTCCTCCTCGGCGTCCACACCGTGCTCGCCGTCCTCGTCGGTGCGGTCGATCTCGAGCCCGGCGTCCTCGAGGACCTGCTCCGCGGCCAGGAGCGGCACGCCCTCGAGGCGCGCGGCGAGCGCGATCGCGTCCGAGGGCCGCGCGGTGACCGTCCAGGTCCGCTCGCCGTGACGCAGGTGCAGGTCGGCGTAGAAGGTGCCGTCCTGCAGGTCGGTGACCTGCACGGCCGTCAGCTCGATGCCGGTCTCGGTCAGCACGCTGACGAACAGGTCGTGGGTGAGCGGACGCGGCGTCTCGACCCCCTGCAGGGCGAAGGCGATCGCGGTGGCCTCGACCGCCCCGATCCAGATCGGCAGGTAGCGGGTGCCGCCGGTCTCCTTGAGCAGGACGATGGGCTGGTTGGCCGGCAGCTCGACCCGTACCCCGATCAGCTCCATCTCGATCACGCGGTCCTCCGAGGTGGTCGGCGGGGGTGCCCGGCTCGGACGGTGCAGGGAGCCGTCCGTCCGAGGCTAGCGCCTACCCCGGTGCGCGCTCCGGGCGGGCGAACGGGACCCTCAGACAGGATCCGCCTGGGCGCTGTCGGCGACGTGGTCGGCGCGCAGCGCGGCGTAGACACCCTCGGCGACGGCGTGGCCGATGCCGGCTCCGTCGCCGGTCGGCGCCTCGCGGGGCGGATCGATCTCGGCCGCGACCGTGGCCACCTGACGGGCGCCGAGTCGCACCGGGACGGGGACCGACCCGGCGTCCGGGGGGCGGATGGGAATCGGGATCTCGAAGCCCACGTCGACCCTCGCCGGCACCACGACGTCGGCCCGCGGGGTCAGGATCGTCCGGGTCCCGCCAGCCACCAGGAGCGTGACCTCAGCGGCGAGTTCGCGGGACTCGAACGCCTCGAACCCGTGGTCGAGCAGGGTCGCGGCGTCGCGGAAGCGTTCCGGGTCCGGGCCACCACCGAGCACGATGGCGATCAGCTCGCGGCCGTCGCGCCGGGCGCTGGCGACCACGCTGTTCCCGGACGCCTCGGTGTAGCCGGTCTTCACCCCCGTCGCCCCCGGGTAGTCGCCGATCAGCAGGTTGCGGTTCTCGTCGGGCTCGCGGCCGGGCAGGGCGACCTCCTCGGCCCCGACGATCGCACGCAGATCCGCATCGGCCAGGAGGACCCGGGTGAGGGTGGCCAGGTCGCGAGCGGTGAAGCGCTGGTCGTCGTCCAGTCCGCTCGGCGAGGTCACCTCGACGCCGCTGGCGCCGACACGGAGGCCGAGCTGGCGGGCCGTGCGGCGCATCAGTTCGACGAACCCCTCCGTGTCGCCGCCGACCCCCGTCGCGAGCGCGATCGCCGCATCGTTGCCCGAGCGGACCATGATCCCCTCGAGCAGCTCCTCGACCGTCCACCGCTCCCCCGGCAGGAGCTCGACCGAGGCACCGGGCACGTCGAGCACCTCGGGACCGATCTCGATCTCCTCGGCGAGATCGGCGTTCGCGGCGGCGGTGAGAGCGGTCAGGATCTTCACCGTGGACGCGACCGGACGCCGCTCGTCGGCACCCTCGGCGGACAGGACCTGCCCCGTCACCGCATCGACCAACAGGTGGACGGGCGCAGCGACCTCCGGCGCCGCGGGCCAGTCCACCGAGACCGGACCCTCGATCAGGGGTCGCGGCGGAGGCTCGATGTCCGCGGCCGCGGACGTCGGCGCCGCGAGCGAGCCCAGCATCGCGACCAGCGACAGGACGGCAGCGGTGACGCGCCGAGCCCTCGGAGCGGCCACGTGACGCGGGTAGGTGCTGCTCACGGGCGCAGCAGGGACCGCAACTGCGCCGCCAACAGCGCCTTGTGGAGCCGACCACCGATGTCCGCGAGGTGCTCGGCGCGCGCCGTTGCCTGCCGCCGCGAATCCGGGTTCCGCTGACGCAGCAGGCCCGCGGTCATCTGCTCGGCGAGCGCGGCCTCACGGTCGGCGAACTGCCGGTACATGCGTAGGTGGCGGACCTCGAGGCCGGCCTCGAGCAGGGCGGCAGCGAGCTTGCCCACGATGAGGTCGTCCCCGTCGTACGTGGCGCGATCCGGCAGGAGCCCGTGATCGCGCAGCTCACGGACCTGGTGTTCGGTGAGCCCGGTCGCGTCGGCCAGCTCGCGCAGGCTCAGGTGCACGTCGCTGGCCGCGGCGCCGAGCAGCGAGGGTGCCGGCGGCGCCGCGGACGCAGCGGGATCGGGCCGCCCAGCGGGGTCGCCCCCGACCCCGGCGGTGTCGGCATCCGCCGCCGGGTCGGGGGCGACCGTCGGCGGCAGACCGGCGTCGATGCGGGCCAGCTCGTCCTTGATGACCTTGAGCGGCAGGTACCGGTCACGCTGGGCTCGCAGCACGTAGCGGAGCCGGTCGATGTCGGCGCCGGTGAACTTCCGGTACCCCGACTCGGTCCGGTCGGGACTGATCAGCCCCTCGGCCTCGAGGAAGCGAATCTTCGAGATGGTGATGTCGTCGAACTCGTCCTTCAGGCGGTTCAGCACCTCACCGATGGTGTGGGTGGTCACCTGGCGCCTTCCGCACCCACGAACAGCAGCTTGTAGCGGCCGATCTGGACCTCCTCGCCGGAGACCAACAGCCGCTCGTCGACCCGTTCACCATCGACGTAACTGCCGTTGAGGCTGCCCAGGTCGCGCAGCTGCACGCCCTCGTCGGTGCGGTGCAGCTCGGCGTGCCGCCGCGAGACGGTGACGTCGTCGAGGAAGATGTCCGCATCGGGGTGGCGTCCGACGGTGGTGACGTCGCGGTCGAGCAGGAAGCGACTGCCAGCGTTCGGCCCGCGGACCACCACGAGCATCCCCGTCCCCGGCTCGAGGTGGGGCAGATCGTCCGGCTCGTGCGCGGGATCGAGGGCACCGAGCTCGATGGCGGCGGTCGTGTCGTTGGGCGAGGCGACGACGTCGTCGAGCGGCTCGCCACACGCCGCGCAGAACCGGGCGCCCTCGCTCACGGGCTGACCGCAGTGGCTGCAGAACACCAGGGCGCTCCCTCGTCGTCCGTGACGCCGCGACGGCGTCACCGAGCTCCACCTCGCGTCGAGGTCGAGCGTCGGACCTCTTTCGAGGCCCGAGGGCGCAGCCTAGACCCTCACCCCGGAAGACGCGGGGTGGACGTCAGGTCGAGGGCCGCCAGATGGCGCCGGGGACGCTCAGGCGCCGGTAATCGCCCGGTAGGCGTCCGCGTCGAGCAGCCCTTCGAGCTCGCCGCGGTCGCTCGGACGGATGGCGACCATCCACCCGTCGCCGTACGGATCGGCGTTCACGAGCTCGGGGCGCTCGTCGAGCTCTTCGTTGCGTTCGACGATGGTGCCGGAGACCGGGGCGTAGAGGTCGGAGACCGACTTGGTCGACTCGACCTCACCGAAAGGCTGTCCGGCACGCACGTCCGCACCCGGGGCGGGCAGGTCGACGTAGACCACGTCCCCGAGCTGATCCTGCGCGAAGTGCGTGACCCCGACGACCACGACGTCGCCGTCGTCACGGGTCCACTCGTGCTGATCGTTGTAACGCAGATGGCTGGGCGTGTCGCTGGACACGACGGCTCCCTCACGAGGTTCGACGTCGGCCACGTGACCACACGCGACCGGGGCGAGACTCTAGCCCGCTTCGGGCGCCGGTGGTCCCGCTCGCAGCACGCGCACGTATCCGAGCGCCGCGAGCCAGGACAGGACGGCGTTGACGCCGAGGCCGAACCAGGCGATCGCGAGCAGGGCGGTGTTCGGGTCGCCCGACGCGTCCGCGAAGACCCGAGCCAGGATGAAGACCGGCAGCGACGCCATGAGGCCGAAGGTGGCCGTCTTGCCGAGCCGGGAGACGTCGGGCGGCCGGCGCCCCCGCGACATCATCAGCACCCCGATGCCGAGCACCAGCACCTCCCGGACGAGCAACACGAGCACGGCCCACAGCGGCAGCAGCCCCGCGACGATGAACGCGACACCGACGACGATGAACAGCAGTCGGTCGCTGATGGGGTCGAGCATCTTGCCGAGCTTGGTCATCTGGTCGAGACGGCGGGCGAGGTAGCCGTCGAACCAGTCGGTCGCGCTGAAGACCACCAGCAGGACGAACGCCCGCGTCCAGCGCTCGTTCACGAGGTCGAGGTAGATGATCGGCAGCGCGAGCAGCCGCACGAAGGACAACCCGTTGGCCCAGGTCCAGATGCGGCCCGACGCCTCCTGCGGGCGATCGTCGCGCCCGCCGATGTCGTAGACGCGCACGGCGGCGAGCTCCTGGCTGGAGGGAGGGCGGGTCGAGGCACGGTAGCCGCCGCCGGCGCTCACGCAGCGAGGGCGGGACCGGTCGACGGTCCCGCCCTCGGCGGTCGTGCGTGGTCGGGCTGGCCGGACTTGAACCGGCGACCCCTCGCCCCCCAGACGAGTGCGCTACCTGACTGCGCCACAGCCCGGTGGTGCTCGATCCGCGGCCGGGGCCGCGTGGTGGTGCCGCAAGACGCGGCCGGCTGGGGGCCGACCGCGAGGGGCCGACGCTACCGGTACGGGTCGGACCCGGCCAACCCGTGCGCGCCGCCGCGGCTCACCGAGCCGGGCGCCGCCGTTGGTGACGTTGGTGCTCGCGCTGTGCTGGCGGGCGATCGTCGAGCATGAGCGGGACGCCGGTGAAGTCGTGGGCCTCACGGATGGTCCGCTCGAGGTAGCGCCGATAGCCGTACGGCAGGGTCCCGTTGCCGAACAACACGAAGCGCGGCGGACCGGTCTCGGCCTGGGTGGCGTAGCGGATCTTGAGCTGCTTCTGGCCCCGGCGCGGCGGCGCCTGGTGCGCGACCGCGTCGGCGATGAGCCGGTTCAGGCTGCGCGTCGGCACGCGCCGCTGGTAGTTGCCCCACACCGTGCGTAGCTGGGGCATGACGCGGCGCAGCCCCCGGCCGGTGAGCGCCGAGATGTTGATGCGCGGCGCCCAGGCGGCGAAGCTCAACAGCCGGTCGAGCTCCTTCTCGAGATCCTCGCGCCGCTGCTCGTCGACCTGGTCCCACTTGTTGAGCACCAGGACCAACCCGCGGCCAGCGTCGCGCAGGAGCGCCGCGAGCCGTTGGTCCTGCTCGCCGAGCGGTTCGGACGCGTCGAGCAGGAACAGCACGAGGTCGGCGCCCTCGATCGCCGCCCTGGTCCGGTCCACCGAGAACAGCTCGGTGTCCTCACCGGTCCGGTAGCGGCGCCGCATCCCCGCGGTGTCCACGAACACCCACGGTTCGCCGTCCACCTCCACCATGGTGTCGACCGCGTCCCGGGTGGTGTGGGCGACCGGGTCGACGATCGAACGCTCCTCGCCGAGGAGCTTGTTGAACAGCGACGACTTGCCGACGTTCGGTTTGCCGACCAGCGCGACGCGGGGCACCCGGTCAGCCTCGGCGAGCCCGGCGATGACCTCGGGGGGCGGCGCCGGCAACGTGTCGAGCACCGCATCGAGCAGCTCGCCGATGCCGCGACCGTGTCGGGCCGAGACGCCGTAGGCCGCGTCGAGCCCGAGCCCGTAGAGGTCGTGGACGAGGTGCTCGTGGCTGTCGCTGTCGACCTTGTTCGCGACCAGCACCGACGGCACGCCGCTGCGCCGGATGAGCTTGGCGTAGCGCTCGTCGTCCTCGAGCGCGCCGACGGTCGCGTCGACGACGAACAGGACGATGTCGGCCGACGCGATCGCCGCCTCGGCCTGTTCGACGATACGCGCGGACATCCCCTCCGCGGCATGCTCCCAGCCGCCGGTGTCGACCACGACGAACCGGCGACCGAGCCAGTCGGCGATGTGCTCGGTCCGGTCCCGGGTGACACCGGGCTTCTCCTCGACGATCGTGACCCGTCGACCGAGGACGCGGTTGACGAGGGTGGACTTGCCGACGTTCGGGCGGCCGACGATGGCGACACGCGGCAGGGCCCGGTTGGCGGCGATGGGGTCAGCCGGTTCGGCTGCGGCGGGCTCGTCAGGGTCCAGGCCGGCGCGCAGATCGGCCACCCGGTCGACGATCACATCGACGACCTCGTCCGCGGTCAGCTCGTCGGTGTCGATCTCGATCGCGTCGTCGGCACGCACCAGGGGGTCGACGGGCCGATCGCTGTCGGCGGCGTCCCTGGTGCGCAGCTCGGCGACCAGCGCCTCGACGTCCTCGCGGCCGCTCTGTTCGGCGCGCCGTCGGGCACGTTCCTCGATCGAGGCCGTCAGGAAGACCTTGACGTCGGCGTCCGGCAGCACGACCGAGCCGATGTCACGGCCCTCGACCACGCCACCGTCGCGCACGGCGCGGCGCATCGCCGGGGTCAGGGCGCTGCGGACGCCGTGGTGGGCACTGACGGTGGAGACGGCGGCCGTCACCTCGGGGCCACGGATCTCGTCCTCGACGTCCTCGCCGTCGAGGTAGGTGCGGCCCGCCACGTCGTCGCGGTCGATCCGGCTCGCCACGGTCACCGACGTGCAGTTCGCACCATCATCGAGGTCGACGCCGGCGCGTAGGCAGGCGAGCGTCGCGGCCCGGTAGAGCGCCCCGGTATCGATGTGCGGGACATCGAGCGCCTCGGCGACCCGTGCCGCGACGGTCGACTTCCCGCTCCCGGCCGGGCCGTCGATGGCCACGACCGGTGCGTCGTCGTCATCGAGCCAGACGATCTCGTCGTCGGGCACGGGAGGCGCGGTCTGGTCGCTCACAGGGGGCTGCTCTTCGTCAGGAGAGGACGTCGGCTCGGCCACCGAGGCGGACGAGGTCGTCGAGAAAGGTCGGGTACGAGGTCGCGACCGCGCCGAAGCCGGTGATCTCGACCGGACCGGTCCCGATCACCGCGGCGATGGCGGCCGTCATCGCGATGCGGTGGTCGCCGTGCGCCTCGACGGTCCCCGGACCGGGGCGCTGACCACCGGGCACACGGTACCCGTCCGGGCGTTCCTCCACCTCGAGGCCGAGGGACCGCAGCGCGGTGGCCAACACGGCGATGCGATCGGATTCCTTGACCCGCAGCTCCGTCGCGTCGCGGACCTCGAGACCGTCGGCGCTGCACGCTCCGGCGAGCGCGAGAACCGGCAGCTCGTCGATGGCGTCGACCACCAGCTGCCCCTGCAGCACCGCACCGGTGAGGGACGCCGGGTGCGCGGCGAGGTCCGCGAGCGGCTCACCCGCGGCGACTCCGCGGTCGGTGACCTCGATGTCGGCACCCAGACGACGGAGCGCGGCCACGATGCCGAGCCGGAGCGGGTTCGCGCACACCCCCGTCGCGGTGACGGACCCCGCGCCGCAGGCCGCGGCCACCAGCCAGAACGCCGCTGACGACGGATCACGGGCGACGGCGATGTCGGCCGGGATGAGGCCGCGCACGAGCGGCTCGACCGTCACGACCTCGGTGCCGTCGCGGTAGACCTCGCGGCCGACGGGGTGGCCGAGGTGGGCGAGCAGCCGTTCGGTGTGGTCCCGCGACGGCAACGGTGAGGTCACCGTGGTCATCCCTCGCGCCCGGAGGCCCGCGAGCAGCACCGCGGACTTCACCTGCGCCGACGCCACCGGGCTCAGGTACTCGGTGCCGACGAGGTCGCCGCCCCGGATCACGAGCGGTGGGCGGTGCCCGCCGTCGCGGGCGTCGAGCCGTGCACCCATCTGCATCAGCGGGATCGCGACGCGATCCACCGGGCGCCGCCGGAGCGAGGCGTCCCCGGTCAGGACCGTCACCCCGTCGATCCCAGCAGCGATGCCGGCCAACAGCCGCAGGGAGGTCCCCGAGTTGCCGCAGTCGACCACGTCGTCCGGCTCGCCGAGCGGACCGTGGACGATCCCTGACAACCCCCCATCGGGGCCGGCCTCGAGCGTGACGGTCGCCCCCATCGTCCGGAGGGCCGCCGCGCTCGATGCCACGTCGCCCGATGGCGCCAGACCGGTGACGCGCACGGGGCTGTCCGAGAACGCGCTGAACAGGAGCGCGCGGTGGCTGAGCGACTTGTCCCCCGGGACCGCGACTTCACCGTCGAGCTCGGCGGGGTGGATCCGGACGCGATCGGCTGCGGTCACGAGCCACCTCCCGGTTCGACGTGCGCGGCGAGGCCGACGCCCGCCAGGGCGGTGATGGCTCGCGCTTCGGTCGTCGCCTCGATCCGTACCAGCAGCGCGCCCCGATCCCCCGCGGAGGCGTGGCGCATCGCGAGGTCGGAGACGTTGATACCCGCCTCGCCGAGCGCGTTGGTGGCCGCCGCCAGGGCCCCCGGGCGATCGTCGAGCGCCACGACCAGATCGACCGTCTCCGTGCCGACGTCGCTACGCACCAGCCCGCGTCGGGCGACCGACGCCCGCTCCAGCAGCGCCCGCAGGTCGGTGTCGTCGTGCTCCAGCAGCGCACGCCGGACGTCCGCGAGACGGACCTCCAGCGCGACGATGGCCTCGAGCACCGCCTCCCGGTTCCCCCCGAGGATCCCCACCCACAGATCCGGGTCCGACGCCGCGATCCGGGTCGTGTCACGGAACCCTCCCCCGGCGACGGCCATGACGGCCTCGCCGAGACGACCTGCGGTCCCGGCCGCCACGTCCGCCAACGCCGACGCCGCCACCTGCGGCAGGTGCGAGGTGACCGCCACGAGCTGGTCGTGCAGGTCGGGATCGAGCGCGAGGACCCGGGCGCCGATCGCGCGCAGGACCGCTGACAGGGCGGTCAACGCCGCGTGATCGGTGTGTGCGGTGGGTGTCAGCACCCACGTCGCCCCCTGGAACAGCTGCGCGTCGGCCGCTTCGGGACCGCTGCGCTCGCTGCCAGCCATCGGGTGCCCTCCGACGAACCGACCGGGCGACAGCTCGTCGTCCGCGAGCAGCGCTTCGACCGCCGGGACCAGCTCACCCTTGAGGCTGGCCACGTCGGTGAGGAGCGCAGCGCTGGGTGCCACCCGAGCGACCTGGTGCACCACCGCGGGCGTGACGTGCGCAGGGACGGCGACGACCACCAGCTCGGCGTCGGCCACCGCGCGCTCGAGCTCGTCGACCACCCGGTCGGCGAGCCCGCTGGCTGCCGCCCGCCGCCGGACGTCGGCGTCAGCGTCGGTGAGCGTCACGTCGGCTCCCGCCGCCCGGAGCGCAGCGGCGACCGAACCACCGACCAGTCCGGCGCCGACGACGGCGATCCGGCGCAGACCGCCGGGTCCGGGACCACCTGGGGCGTCGAGCGCCGTCACTCCGGCAGGTCCGTGCGCAGCTGCCTCGCCTCGTGGAGGTAGACGTGCCGCAGCTCGTCGGCGCCGCGACGCGTGTAGGCGTGGATGAGCAGACGGACGCAGCGCGCGATCCCACCGTCGATCTCGAGCTCGCGGGCACACATCAGGGGCACGTGCGTGAAACCGGCCTCACGGGCCGCCTCGGCGGGGAACGCCGAGTGGATGTCGGAGGTGGCGGTGAAGACGATCGAGATGAGGTCGTCCTCCGCGAGCTCGTTGCGCGCGAAGATCGCGGCCATCACCTCCTGCGTGCGTTCGATGAGGTGGTCGCGCTCGTCGACGTCCAGCGTGGTGGCGCCTCGAAGCGCCCGGACCCGGGGTTCGCTCACCGGCCACCCCCGCTGCCATCACGCCGGGGACCGCCGTCACCGGCGCGCCGGCGGTTGCCCCGCTCCTCGCGGGTCGTCCTGCGTGCCTGTCGCTGCTTCGAGGTACGGGCACGGGCCTCGCCGGCCCGCGCGGCGTCGTGGAGCGCACCGATCTCCGCCTGGGTGAGGAAGCGCCACTTGCCCTGCCGCAGCTCGCCGAGGTCGACGTCGGCGAAACGGACCCGGGCCAGGCGCTCGACCGGCAGCCCGACCTCGGCCAGCATCCGCCGCACCTCCCGCTTGCGGCCCTCGGTCATGACGACCTCGAGCAGCGCCTTCCCCTTGCCCTCCTCGAGCACCTTGACGCGCTTGGCCCGAGCGACCCCGTCCTCGAGCTCGACGCCCTCCGCGAGCGCGCTCAGGACCCGACCCTTGACCGGACCCGGGACCAAGGCGACGTACCACCGCTCGATCTCGCGGGACGGGTGCAGCAGCGCGTTGGTGAGCTCGCCGTCGTTGGACAGCAGCAGCAGGCCCTCGGTGTCGAGGTCGAGCCGGCCGATCGGGAACAGCCGCTGCGGCAGGTTGATGAGGTCCACGACCGTCGGCCGCCCTTCGGGATCCTCGGCCGTACTGACCACACCCTGCGGCTTGTTCAGCATGACGTACACCCGGTCCGGATCGACGTTGACGCGCTCACCGTCGACGGCGACCACGTCGCGCGTGCGGTCCACCTTCGACCCGAGCTCGGCGACCTCACCGTTGACGGTGACGCGCCCCTCGATGATGAAGCCCTCGCAGGCACGCCGCGACGCCACCCCGGCGGCAGCGAGCACCTTCTGCAGACGCTCTTCAGCCACGGTCGTCCTCCGGACTCCCCGTCGTGCGTGCTCCCTCGGCCTCCGGACCTTCGGTGCCTTCGGCGTCCTCGGCGGCCTCGCGTTCGGCCGTGGCGCTCACGGCCTGCCGGAGACGGTCGACCGCGGAGCGTGCAGCGTCCTCGAGCCGGTCGGTCAACTGATCCATCTCCGCCTCGTCGTCGCGACGGTCGTCGCGCGACACCCGGGGTGGCGGCAACGCATCGTCGTCACCGTCGTCCTCCGCAGCGTCGACCGGTGCCGCCTCGGCGCCGGCGACCGCCAACCGGGCTCGCACGTCACCGAAGCGGCGCGTCGCCGCCTCGCGTGCGTCTCCGGGGCCCGGCAGATCCCCACCGGCCGCCAGCCGTTGCCGGACCTCCTTGAGCCGCCCGAGCTCGGGCTCATCGGGTGCGCTGTGTTCGGGCAGGAAGTCGGTGAGCGGTGGGAGCTGGTCGATCCGGTCGATCCCGAGCCGCTCGAGCAGCAGCGTCGTCGTGCCGTAGAGCACCGCCTGGCCCGGGGAGTCCGACCGGCCGACCTCGGTCACGAAGCCGCGCGCGACGAGGCTGCGGACGGCCCCATCGGCGTTGACTCCGCGGATCTCCCCGATCTCCTGACGACCGATCGGCTGCTTGTAGGCGATCACCGCCAACGTCTCGAGCGCGGCCTGGGTCAGTCGCCCGGTCCGGCCGGCGAGGGCCCAACGTTCGAGGACCGGACGCGCCAGTGCAGCGGAGTACATGCGCCACCCGCCGGCGGCCCGCCGGACCTCGGTGCCTCGCTGTTCGGTCAGGTGACGGTGGGCCAGCCCCTGGCAGGCGGCGTCCACGTCCTCCGGGTCGAGCTCCAGCGTCTCCGCCAGCGTGACGACGTCGATCGGTTCCTCGGCCAGGAACAGCAGCGCCTCGAGCCCGGCCGCGGTGGCCGGCTCGAGCGCCGCGAGCGCCCCGATGGCAGCGCCGGGCTCGAGCTCGACCGGGGTGAACGGCTCGACCGCCTCGAACGGCAGCTCGGCCGCCGCACCGGGTTCGGTCGCGGTGGTGTCGTCCACGTCGGTGGCGACGTCGCCGGGAGGTTGTGCGGTCACGAAGGTGCTCCGGTGGCGACGGGCAGCTGGTCCGCAGCCGTGTCGTCGCGGTGGTCGTCGCTGGTGGGGCCGTCGGCCGGGTCGCCGGTGGGTCCGTCCGCTGGCTCGTCGTCGGTCAGCTCCTCGAGCATCGACTCGAGGTCACGACCGCCCCCGGTGCGGGCGACGTGCAGGGTGCTGCGCAGGTCCGGCTGGGCCAACTCGACGTGACCGAGCTTGAACAGCTCGAGCAGGGCGAGGAAGAACACCACCCGGTCACCGCGGGTGCGGCCGGCCACCAGCTCGGGGAAGGGTCGTTCGGCGCCCGCGTCCGGCAGCGAGGTCAGGAGCGTGAGCGCCGCCTCGCGGACCGACACGTAGCTGCGACGGATGTGCGACAGGTCGACGGTGCGCTCGGGGGTCGGCGCGAAGGCCGCAGCCGCCAGCGCCGCGAGCCCGTTCGCGTCGATGGGCAGGGGGGTCTCCGGAACCAGCCGGGCGATCCAGGGCTCCGGTGGCACGTCACGCGCGAGGTGGGACTCGTGTTGGCCGAGCCGGTGCGCCACGATCCGCGCGACGTCGCGGAAGGCCCGGTACTCGAGCAGGCGGGCGTAGAGCAGGTCGCGCGCTTCCCCGAGCAGGTCCTCGAGCTCCTGGCGGTCCTCGGCCGGCAGGAGCCGAGCCGCCTTCAGCTCGATCAGCGTCGCGGCCACCACCAGGAACCGGGTGGCGGTCTCGAGGTCGAGGTCGTCGAGCGAGGCGAGGTGGGTGAGGAAGTCCGCCGTGATCTCGGCGAGGTCGACCTCGGTCACGTCGACCCGGCGCCGCGCGATGAGCTGCAGCAGCAGGTCGAACGGGCCCTCGAAGACCTCGAGGCTGACCTGGTAGCTCATCGCGGGAGGACTCGGGGATCGCGGGCGGGGGTGCAGGACCGCACGTGGGGGGCGGCGCAGGCGGAACGCGCGAGGGTACACGCGGTGCTCGGGACACCGGGGCCAGGCACGACGCGCGGAGTACCCTCCCCGGGGGTCCCGTCCGCCACGGCGTGGACGGTCGGTCGACCACCGGGGCGATGGACGGGAGGCGAGGTGCGCGAACCTGCCGCAGCAGCGCCACCGGCGGCGCCCTCCCTGCGGACCCGGCTCGTGGACCGCTTGGCCTACCTGGCGTCGTCGATCGGGCTCGAACGCTGGGCACGCCTCGGATCGGTCGCGGTCGTCCCGCTGTTCCTCCAGGAGACCGACGCGACCATCGTGCCGGTCTACGGTGCGTTGACGGCGTACGTCCTGCTCACCGCCCTCGCCCGTCGCGACCGGTTCGTCCGTGGCGGCGATCTGCTCGTCGCCGCGGCGGTCATCGCGGCGACGGGCGGCCAGGTCGCGCCCTTCCTGTTGTTCCTCATGGTCGCCGTCGCCGGCCCTGCCTCCGCCGGGGGTATCCGTGCCGGGGTGCTGGCTGGTGCGACGCTCTCCGTCGTCCTGCTCGCCGTCCTGGGTCTCGGCGGGCAGCTCGAGGAGCTCGGCATCGCGGGCATCGTGCCGGTCACGCTCCTCCTCCCCCTCGTCGGGGTCACCACCGCGTCCGCCGCCCAGGTGCTCGACGAGCACACCGTCGGCGGTCGCGTGAAGCTCCAGGAGGCCAACCGGCTGCTGTCGGCGCTGCTGGCCCTCGCCGACGATCTGCCCGGCGGCCTCGACGTGACCACGGTCGCCGCTGCCGTCGTCGCCGAGATCCGCGCGAACCCGGGCGTACCGGCGGTCGCGGTGATGGTCGAGGAGCGCGGCGTGCTGCACCTCGCCGCGTCGCACGGGCTGAACCCCAGCCGCCTCTCGGCCATCCGGGTCGACGTCGCACGCCAGCTCGGCGACCTCAAGCTGCGGACCCCGCGGCAGCTGCCTCCCGAGATCCACCGCGCCTGCGAGGACCACCCCTACTGGATGTGTGCCCGGCTCGGTCGCCGCGAGGAGCCCGTCGGCCTGCTGCTGGTGGGGCTCGAGAGCGCCGAGATCGCCGTCCGCCTGCGCCCCGTGCTCGACGCGCTGGCGGTCGACGCGACCATCGCCTTGCAGAACGCCCGGCTCTTCGACGGCACCCTCGCCCGCGCGGCCGATGCTGCGCGCCGGCGGTTGGCCGCCGACCTGCACGACGGGGTCGCCCAGTCGTTGGCGCACCTCAAGATGGAGCTGGAGCTGCAGACCCGCGCCGGCGGACGCCGCGACGCCGACCACGAGCTGGCCCGCCTGTCGCGCGTCGCCGACAGCGCGCTCACCGACCTGCGGGCGACCATCGCCGGGCTCCGGGCCGGTACGACCGGTGACCTCGCCGACCGGCTCCAGCAGCACATCGCCGAGATCCGGTCCACGGGCGGGCCGAACATCGAGCTCGACATCGTCGGGTCCGTGGTCGTGGCTCCCGACCGTGCGGCCGACGTGCTGCGCGTCGCCCAGGAAGCGCTCTCCAACGCGCTCCGTCACGCGCACGCCACCGAGATCACCGTCTCCCTGGAGCGCGATGACCAGCTGCTCGAGCTCGTCGTCGAGGACGACGGTGTCGGCCGCGCCGAGGGATCGGAGCGTTCCGGGGGTGGTGTGGGTCTACCCTCGATGCGGGAACGCGCCCAGCGTCTCGGAGGGACCTTGACCGTGCGCGATCGCCTCGGTGGCGGCACCGTCGTCGCCCTGCGTTGCCCGACCCGACCGACCAACGCCGTGAGCTCCGCCCATCCGCTCCCCCTCAACCCCCCGCGCGCCTACCGGAGCACCTCATGACCTTCCGAGTCGTGGTCGCCGACGACCACACCCTCGTCCGCCAGTCCGTCCTCAAGGCGGTGCGAAGCGAGGAGGGCATCGAGGTCGTCGGCGAGGCCGGCGACGGTCCCGGCACGTTGGTCGCGGTGGCCGAGCACGATCCGGACCTGCTGGTCGTGGACATCGCCATGCCCGGGCTCGACGGCCTCACCGTCGCCGAACAGCTCCGCCGCGAGAAGCCAGCGCTGCGCATCATCTTCCTGTCGATGCACGACGACGACAGCTCGCTCCAACGGGCCGTGTCGCTCGGCGCCGCCGGTTTCGTGTCCAAGTCGGCCTCCATCGAGGAGCTGCTCGAGGCGGTCCGCGCCGTGCGCGACGGCGGCTCCTACCTGTCCTCGAACGTGGCCTCACGGGTGATGGACCTCGCGGCCGGTCGCTCGCCGGCCACGACCCTCGGCCTCACCCCCCGGGAACGCGAGATCCTCGGGCTGCTGACCGACGGCCACCGCCCGACCGAGATCGGCACGACCCTGTTCCTGTCGGTCAAGACGGTCAAGAACCACCTGACGAGCGTCTACAGCAAGCTCGGGGTGGAGACCGGCGCCCAGGCCGTCGCCGAGGCGTACCGGCTCGGGCTCGTCAAGCGCACGTGAGGATTCGGCGAGGTCAGCCGAGACCGACGCGGGCCTGGACGAGTTCGACCGCCGCCGCGTCGCCGTCCTCGACGTGGACCACGCCGGGCAGCTCGGTGAGCAGGGCCTGGGCGTCGGCGTCGGTCCGCGCGTGGATCGTCACCGCCGGCGTGGCACCGTCGAGACGGTCGCCGGTGCTGACGTGGACCTCGAGCCCGACGGCGAGGTCGAGCTGATCGTCCTGTCGCTGCCGGCCGGCACCGAGCCGGCCAGCCAGTTCCCCGAGGCGGCGGCAGGAGAAGCCGTGGACGGTCCCCGCTGCGGGGACCCACGCGGCGGTCACCGGGGCCGCCGGAAGCACCCCACGGGGATCGTCGACGACCGTGGCGTCACCACCCTGTGCCGCGACGAAGGACCGGAAGCGCTCGAGGGCGCTGCCGTCCGCGAGGAGCGTCTCGACGCGCTCGCGCGCCTCGTCCGCCGCGACACCGGTCAGCTCGAGCGCGGCAGCGGCGAGCTCGAGCGATGCGTGGGTGAGCCGGTCGTCCGGACGCTCGCCGCGCAGGACCTCGATGGCGACGGCGATCTCGATGGCGTTGCCGACGCCAGCGCCGAGCGGCTGCGACATGTCGGTCACGAGCGCACCCGTGCGCCGCCCGTGCGCCTCGCCGATGCGGACGCAGAGCTCGGCGAGCGCGGTCGCCGCGTCGAGATCGGCGAGGAACGCGCCGTCACCGACCTTCACGTCGAGGAGGACGTGGCCCGCGCCCCCGGCGAGCTTCTTGCTCATCACCGACGACGCGATGAGCGCCTCGGAGGCGACGGTCGCGGTGACGTCACGCAGGGCGTAGAGCTTCTTGTCGAGCGGGACCAGATCGGCGGTGGCCGCCGCCACGGCAAGACCGATCCGTTCGACCTGCGCGGCGACCTCGTCGGCGCTCAGGTCGACGCGGAACCCGGGGATCGCCTCGAGCTTGTCGAGCGTGCCGCCGGTGTGGCCGAGGCCACGCCCCGACAGCTTGGCGAGCTGGGCACCGGCGGCCGCGAGCAGCGGGGCGACGATGAGCGTGGTCGTGTCGCCCACACCACCGGTCGAGTGCTTGTCGACCGTCGGACCGACCAACGCCGAGAGATCGACGGTGTCGCCGGAACGGACCAGGACCTCGGTCAGCGCGACGGCCTCCGCCTGGGTGAAGCCCCGGATGACCCCGGCCATGAGCAGGGCGGCGACCTGCGCCTCCTCGACCTCGCCGTCGAGGTAGGCCCCCATGAAGCTCGTCAGCTCGTCGGCGGTGAGCTCGCCGCCGTCACGTTTGCGGGCGATGAGGACCGGAACCTCGAGAGATGCCACCTAGCTGGACTCCGCGCAGCGCACGCACCGCACCGACAACGGCCGCGCCTCGAGCCGTTCGTCCGGGATCGACCCGCCACAGGACACACACGTCCCGTAGGTGCCCTCGTCTATCCGATGCAGGGCCTCGTCGACCGCTCGGACCCGCTGCCGGGCGGCCTCGAGGGATGCCAGCAGCTCGGCGCGTTCCTCGGTCGCCTGACCGGCATCGGCGCCAGCTTCCGCTTCGATGCCGGTGTCCTTGACCGCATCGTCGTACGGGCTCGCGCCGTGCTCTTCGAGCTGTTCGAGGTGCGACGCGCGGTCCTCCTCGAGCTCGCTGCGCAGCCGCGCAAGGGTCGCCGCGTCCACGGGGCATCCTGACGTCGATCGAGAGGGGTGGGCGGGAGGTTCCGGCCGCACCCGGTGTGGCCCACGAGCCTACCGAGGGTGCTGCGCGCGGGGGTGAGCGCGCTCGTACACGTCCCGGAGCGCCGTCCTGCTGACGAGGGTGTAGATCTGCGTGGTCGTGACGCTGGCGTGACCGAGCAGCTCCTGGACCGCGCGGACGTCGGCGCCGCCGTCGAGCAGGTGGGTGGCGAAGGAGTGACGCAGGGTGTGCGGCGAGACCGCCGCGGCGAGACCGACCCGGTCGGCGTGGCCGCCGACGATCTTCCACGCCCCCTGCCGCGTCAGCCGTCCGCCCCGCGCGTTGACGAACACCGCGGGGACCCGCGGCGACAGCGCCGACCGGCCGCCGACGAGCCAGGCGTCGAGCGCATCCGCCGCGAGGTCGCCGTAGGGCACGATGCGTTCCTTGTCGCCCTTGCCGTGGATCCGTAGCAGCCGCTCGACGGGGTCGACATCGTCGAGGTCGAGCGTGGTGGCCTCCGAGATGCGCAGTCCCGCGCCGTAGAGCACCTCGAGCAGCGCCCGGTCACGCCGCGGGAGCGGTTCGTCGCCGACGGGTGCCGACAGCAACCGGCCGACGTCGTCGATCGAGAGCGCCTTCGGGAGCGAACGCGGCGAACGCGGCGTCGCGAGCGCGGCTGACACGTCCACGTCCGTGAGCCCCTCGTGGGCGAGGAAGCGGTGGAAGCCGCGGACGGCCACCACGGTGCGGGCGATCGATGAGCTCGCGTAGGCCCGGCCCGCCGCCGTCCTCCGCCGCCGGAGCCAGGCGACGAACGCCTCGAGGTCCTCGGTCGCGACCGTCCGAGGGTCGCTGACCCCCACCTCGTGGAGATAGTGGCCGTAGCGGTCGAGGTCGCGCCGGTAGGCCTCGACCGTGTTCGCCGCCAGGCCCCGCTCGGCCCGCAGGTGGTCGAGGTAGCGGCCGAGCAGCGGGAGGCGAGGGGCCTCGTCCGCTGGCGACCGACCATCCGTGGCGGCGCTCGCGGTGGTCACGTCGCTCGCAGGTGCGGCGCCGCCAGGGTCAGGCCGATGATCGTCTTGGCATCGATGAGTTCGCCCTGGCGAGCCAGGTCGAGCGCGTCGTCGGCGGCGAGGAGGACGACCTCCATATCGGCCTCCTCGGCCTCCGCCTCGAAGCCGTCGGGGGGCGGGACGGGGTGGACGCCGCGGCCGAGGTAGACGTGCGTGGTCTCCGTGGCCCAGCCCGCCGAGTTCGCGAACGAGACCAGGTGGACCAGCTCACGCGCGTCGTGGCGGATCTCCTCGGCGAGCTCGCGGTGTGCCACGTCCTCGGGGCTCTCCCCCGCCACGTCCATCTTCCCGGCGGGGATCTCGAGGATGTAGCGCCGCAGCGGTTGACGGTACTGGCGCAGCAGCACGATGCGGCCGTCGTCGAGCACGGGTACCACGGCTACCGCGTCCCCGTGGCGCACGACCTCGCGGACGGTCCGTTCACCGTCAGGCATCGACACCGTCTCGCGCACGACCGTCGAGAAGCCCTCGTAGACGACCTCCTCGTCGAGGGTCTCGAACCAGCTCGCGCCGTCGTCGGATGCGGTGTGGTCCATCACTGGTGCTCCGAGGAGGGGACGTGGGGTGCGGCCCGCAGCGCGTCGAGCAGCTCGCCGGCGGTGGGTTCGTCGAGCTCGACCGGCAGCCGCCCCTCGGCTTCGCGCCCGTGCTGGTTGGCGGCACGGACGAAGCCGTCGAACAGCGGATGCGGACGCGTCGGTCGGCTCTTGAGTTCGGGGTGGGCCTGCGTCGCCACGAACCAGGGGTGGTCCGGCAGCTCGATGAACTCGACCAGCCGGTCATCGGGGGACAGCCCGGAGAACACCATGCCGGCCGCCTCGAGCTCCGCCCGGTAGCGGTTGTTGACCTCGTAGCGGTGTCGGTGACGTTCGTAGACCACCGGCTCGTCGCCGTAGGCCGCTCGCGTCCGGGTGCCCTCGCCGAGCTTGGCCGGGTAGACGCCGAGCCGCATCGTGCCGCCCTTGTCGGCGACGTCGCGCTGGTCGGCCATCAGGTCGATGACGGGGTGCGGCGTGGCGGGCACGAACTCGGCGGAGTGCGCATCGGCGAGCCCCGCGACGTGCCGGGCGAACTCGACCACGGCGGTCTGCAGCCCGAGGCACAGCCCGAGGTAGGGGACCTCGTGCTCGCGAGCCCACCGGACGGCGGCGATCTTGCCTTCGACGCCACGGATGCCGAAGCCGCCCGGGACGAGCACGCCGTCGACACCGGCGAGGCGCTGCTCGGCTCGCGACAGGTCGGCCCCCTCCCCGAGGGCGTCGGTCGGGGTGAGGTCGTCCGAGGCGACCCACCGCAACTCGACCTCGACCCCGTTGGCGATCCCGCCGTGCCGGAGCGCCTCGACCACCGACAGGTAGGCGTCCGGCAGCTCCACGTACTTGCCGACGATGGCGATCGTCGCGCGGTCACGGGCGTTGTGCACGCGGGCGACCATCGACTCCCAGGCCGCCAAATCCGGTTCGACATCCGGGAGGCCGAGGTGCTTGACCACCACGCGGTCGAGACCCTCCGCCCGCATCGCGAGCGGCACCTCGTACAGCGAGCTGCTGTCCACGGCCGCGATCACAGCGTCGAGCTCGACGTCGCACTGCAGCGACACCTTGCGCTTGAGCCCCTCGTCGAGCTCACGATCCGATCGGAGGACGAGCACGTCCGGCTGCAGACCGACCGAACGCAGCTCGCGGACCGAGTGCTGCGCGGGCTTGGTCTTCAGCTCACCCGATGCGGCGATGTAGGGCACCAACGCGCAGTGGATGTAGCAGATGTTCTGGCGGCCGACGTCGTAGCGGAACTGCCGGATCGCCTCGAGGAAGGGCAGGCCCTCGATGTCACCGACGGTGCCGCCGACCTCGATGATGACGACGTCGGTGTCCTCGCTGACGGCGTGGATCCGGCTCTTGATCTCGTCGGTGACGTGCGGGATGACCTGGACGGTCTTGCCGAGGTAGTCGCCCCGGCGTTCCTTGGTGATGACCGACAACCAGATCTGTCCCGAGGACACCGACGAACCGCGGTGCAGGCTGCGGTCGACGAAACGCTCGTAGTGGCCGAGGTCGAGGTCGGTCTCGCCACCGTCGTCGGTGACGAACACCTCACCGTGCTCGAAGGGGTTCATCGTGCCGGGGTCGACGTTCAGGTACGGGTCGAGCTTCTGCATCGTGACCCGGAGCCCGCGCGCGGTCAGCAGGCGCCCGAGCGACGCGGCCGTGATGCCCTTGCCGAGGGCCGATGCGACCCCACCGGTGACGAAGATGAACTGCGGTGGCACGGCGACCTCCGGCTCGGCGCGGGGACGTCCAGGCGACGGGCGTTCCCCGGGCCGCCCGAGCCGGGTCGCCTCGTACGCGGGGCGCCGATCGGCCGGCCCGTGCGACGGTAGCGGGGTCGGGTGGGGGCGACCAAGCACGACCGGACCGGCGCGCGGTCACCCGTCGCGCGAGTCCGCCATCGACGGGTCCTCGGACCGCGGCGTCGCCCCCTCGTCCTCGGCGGGAGCGTCCGGGTCGTCCTCGACACCTGGGCGGGGGCGGTCGATGGGCTGCAGCTCGAGGTGGACGTGGGGGAAGCGTTCGGGCTCGGTCTCCCGGTCGATGTGGCTCGAGAAGGGCAGGAGCCGCGCCGTCGACGCGATCGGCGTCAGCCCACCGGTCACCCGATCACCGACACGGACCCGTGCACCATCGAGGTGGATGAGCACGAGCCGGAGGTCCGGCCGTGCGTCCGGGACGATCTCGATACGCAGGTCCTCGTGCGCCCCGTAGAGCCGGTACTCGCGGACGTCGGCGACGGTGCCCGTCACCGGCGCGAGCACCGGCTCACCCTCCGGCAGCACGACGTCCACCGCGGAGGTCGGTCCGGCCGCGCGGCCGCGGGAGGTCAACACCAGGTACGGGGCGCCGTCCGGGTCGTCGGCCGGCAGCGAGGTCCGTGTCGTGTTCCGGTCGTCGCGGACCGTGCCGATCGGCAGCAGATCGGTCGCGCTGACGTGCGCGGCCTCGTGGTAGCCGACCACCACGGGCGAGGCGGCGGGCAGCGAGAGCAGCAACGTGCCCACCCGTGCCATCGGCGGGGTCACCGGGACCTCCTCGTCCTCCCCCGGGGTGGTCGCCGGCCCACCTCGGGGGTCGGGCGCGACCCGCGGGCGGGTTCCGGTGCTCGGCGCTGGTGTCGGTGTCGCGGTCGTCGCCTGGCCGGTGTCGGCCGCCGGCGAGGCAGCATCCGTCCCGAGCGCGCTCACGACCAGCGCGATCGCGGCCGCAGCGAGCCCGAGGAGCA
>JBBECA010000047.1:0-4161 GCA_040882055.1 Nitriliruptor sp. | reverse complement strand
CCGACAAGCACCATCGATACATATCGAACGAATTTACGACTCAGGACACTAGGGGCGGCACCTCGCCCCGTCGGTCGTGCGGGTTGCTGTGACCGCGCCGCCGGTCGCCTCAGCACCGCGCTCGGTGTTGCTCGGACAGCGCGACCGGGGCACATCCGTTTTCCACAGAACCGGCACGCTCCCGTCCGCGTGGTCCCGGATTGATGGAAGGCTGACCGTGGACGGAGCGATTGCATAGATCGTCCTCCCGTGGTTGGAGGTGACATGGCGGTTCAGGAGGGCGGGGCGCGCTCGGGGGTCCAGCGCTACCAGACAAAGTCCGGGGAAACCCGGTGGCGCATCAGGTGGGAGCTACCGCCAGACGCTGCGGGCAAGCGCCGTCAGGGATCCCGCCGGGGGTTCCGGCGGCAGTCCGAGGCGAAGAAGGTGTTGAACGAGATCCTCACCGATCTCGGCGAGGGCAGCTACGTCCCGGTGGATCGCCTGACGGTGGAGGAGTGGCTGGTCGGCGAGTGGCTTCCTGCTCGACGGCCCGAGGGCGGCACGACCGGCCGGAGTCGACGCCAGCAGCTGTCGCTCACCTCCTGGTCCCAGTATCAGAGCTACATCCGTGCGTACGTGGTTCCCCAGATCGGCTCGATCGCGCTCCAGGAGTTGAGCGGAGACGACCTACACCGCCTCTACGACCGTCTCGAGGTGTCCGGTGGGAAGCGGGGGAGGGGGCTGTCCGCGAAGACGCTCGCGAACCTCCACGGCGTGCTCCATAAGGCACTCGGAGATGCAGTGCGGCGCGGACGGCTCGCGCGCAACGTGGCCGACCAGGTACAGGCGCCAGGAGCTGAGCGTGTTCAGATGCGCTGGTGGTCGGTCGAGCAGCTCCGAGAGTTCGTCCGACATGTCGAAGGTGACCGGCTCTATGCGGCCTGGTTGCTTTTCGTGACCACGGGCATGCGCCGCGGCGAGGTCGCTGGGCTGGCCTGGGACGACCTCGATCTCGATGAGGGACGCCTGACGGTCCAGTGGCAGCTCGGGTTGATCGACGGGGTGCCGATCTTCAAGCCGCGCCCGAAGTCGCGTGCTGGCAGACGAACGCTGGCGCTGGATCCAGCCACGGTGGAGGCACTGCGGACGCACCAGCGCCAGCAGGCGGTGGAGCGGGCTGAGGTCGGGGCATTATGGCAGCCGGTGCAGCAGGACCAGTTCGGGACCGCGCGTCGGGACCTCGTGTTCAGCTGGGAGGACGGATCGCTCATCAACCCCGAGCGGTTCACGACATGGTTCAAGCGCCACTGCCGAGCCGCCGGCCTGCCTGAGATCCGCCTGCACGATGTCCGCCACTCGTACGCCTCCGCGGGGCTGGCCAACGCGAGAGGCTGGTACGAGGTCAAGGTGATCAGCGAGCGGCTCGGGCACGCGAACCTGGCCATCACGCTCGACACGTACGCGCACGTGTTGCCCGCCGCAGACGAGGCCACGGCGCACACGCTGGCGACCGCGATCCTGGGCCGCTGAGGGCGCTGACCGTCAGCTCTGTCACTGCTCCCGTGTCCACCGCGTGTCCACC
Organism: Nitriliruptor sp.; assembly: GCA_040882055.1. Lineage (GTDB taxonomy): Bacteria > Actinomycetota > Nitriliruptoria > Nitriliruptorales > Nitriliruptoraceae > Nitriliruptor. Next base: position 2,597 of record JBBECA010000047.1, on the reverse strand, counting down.
AGCCTGTCAGCGACGCGGGCGAACAGCGCTCGGCGGCACGTTCCCGCGGGTCAGAGGTGGTGCGAGCGGGGGGACTCGAACCCCCACAGGTGTTAACCCACTGGGACCTAAACCCAGCGCGTCTGCCAGTTCCGCCACGCTCGCCTGCGCTGGGAGGCTAACGCGGGGAGGCCCACCGTTCCGTCCTCAGCCGTTGCGGGGTGAGGGGGCGACCGCCTGCTCGACGCCGGGGACCGTGACGCAGTCGACGGCGGTCGCCGGGGCCTGGCCACCCTCACCACACGCGGCGTCGACCCGTTGCCACATGGCCAGCACCAGCAGCAACCCGAGGATCCACACCACGACGATGGCGGTGATGGTGCGGCGGGTGCGGGTCGTGCTCACGGGTTCCTTCTCGGGCGGGAGGGTCCAGCATCCCCGGCCCGCGGCCGTCTCCGGTGGCGCCTGCCCCGTCCGTGAGGCGGGGACTGCCACACCGAACCGGGGGCGGACGGGGGCCGTCGTGCGGTCGAACGGTCCTGTCCGCTGGACGTGTAGCGCGAGGGCGGACCGCGCACCTGCGCTGGAAGCCGGCACGCCGAGGCGTAGCGTGTGCGCAGCGCGGTCGAACCTGGCGCGTTGGCGGCCGACCGCTCCGAACGCCGGCCCGAACCGTGTCGGTTCAGCGCCTCCCTCCACGGCCGCCCTGCAGGCGGCCGCCGAACCGAATCTGCCGGCCGCCTCACGGGCGGTCGTTCCGAGGTGAACACTGTGACCGACGTCATCCGAGCCCGCGGGCTCGTCAAGCGCTACGGCGACGTGACCGCCCTGGCGGGCCTCGACCTGGACGTGCCGCAGGGCACCGTCCTCGGGCTGCTCGGCCCGAACGGGGCCGGCAAGACCACCGCCGTCCGGATCCTGACCACCTTGCTGCTCCCGGACGAAGGCACCGCGAGCGTCGACGGGATCGACGTGGTCGCTGACCCGGACGGCGTGCGTGAGCGGCTCGGTCTCTCCGGGCAGTACGCCGCGGTGGACGAGCACCTCACCGGGTTCGAGAACCTCGACATGGTCGGCCGGCTCTACCGGCTCGGGCGGCAGCGGTCGCGGGTCCGGGCGCGCGAACTGCTCGAACGTTTCGACCTCACCGAGGCCGGCGACCGCCCGGTCAAGACCTACTCGGGCGGGATGCGACGCCGTCTCGACCTCGCCGGCGCCCTCGTGGCCGAACCCACGGTGCTCTTCCTCGACGAACCGACCACCGGTCTCGATCCGCGCAGCCGGACCGAGATGTGGGAGGTCATCCGCGAGCTGGTCAGCCACGGCACCACCCTGCTGCTCACCACCCAGTACCTCGAGGAGGCCGATCGACTCGCCGACGACATCGTGGTCATCGACCAGGGTCGCGCGATTGCCCACGGGACCGCGGACCAGCTCAAGCGGCAGGTCGGCGGCGAACGCATCGAGCTGGTGGTCGCGTCGCAGGACCACCTCCCGACCGTTCGGCGCATCCTCGCCGGCATCGCCGTCGGCGAGCTGCAGGTCGATGAGCAGTCGCGGACCCTCACCGCTCCGGTCAGCGATGGTGCGCACGACCTGATGCGGGCGCTGCGCGAGATCGATGCGACCGACGTCCGTCTGTTGGACGCCGGGCTACGGCGACCCACGCTCGATGATGTGTTCCTGACGCTCACCGGCCGCGCGACCGACGACGGCGCCGACGGGAAGACCGACGGGCGTCACTCCGACGTGCGCGACCGGACGCCGGAGGTCGCCCGATGAGCGGCTTCGCCCACGCGCTCAACGACGGCGCCGTCGTCGCCAAGCGCAACCTGATCAAGATCAAGCGCGTCCCCGAGGTGCTGGTCTTCGTCCTGATCTCCCCGATCATGTTCGTGCTGCTGTTCGCCTACGTCTTCGGGGGCGCCATCGACCCGGGCGCCGGCGTGAACTACCGCGAGTTCCTCATCGGTGGCATCTTCGCGCAGACGGTGGTGTTCGGGGCGACCTTCACCGGCGCCGGCCTCGCCGAGGACATGCAGAAGGGCATCATCGACCGCTTTCGGTCGTTGCCGATGTCCCGCTCCGCGGTCCTGGTCGGTCGCACCGGCTCCGACATCATCTACAACGTGCTGTCGATCATCATCATGTCGTTGACCGGCCTGCTCGTCGGCTGGCGGATCCGAGGCTCCGTCCTCGACGCCCTCGGCGCGTACCTGCTGCTGCTGTTCTTCGCGTATGCCTTCAGCTGGATCATGGGCTACGTCGGCCTTCTGGTTCCGAGCGTCGAGGTCATCAACAACGCCTCGTTCATGGTCATCATGCCGCTGACGTTCATCTCCAACGCCTTCGTCCCGCTCGAGACCTTCCCCGCGCCGCTCCAGGCGTTCGCGGAGTGGAACCCGGTGTCGACGGTGACCCAGGCCGTCCGCGAACTGTTCGGCAACACCGGCCCGGCGATGCCCGTGTCCGACACCTGGTCCATGCAGCACCCGGTGCTCTACACCCTGATCTGGATCGCGATCATCCTGGCGATCTTCGTCCCGTTGTCGATCCGGCAGTACAAGCGCGCCGCGCTGCGCTGAGGCAGATGCGGCGCCCCGACCGAGGAGCCCGAG
>JBBECA010000046.1:0-26838 GCA_040882055.1 Nitriliruptor sp. | reverse complement strand
CGCGGTAGCGGAACTCGCTGGCGACCTCGACCTCGACCGGGATGCCCGCCCAGTGTTCGATGGCGAGCTTGCCGACCATGCCCGAGTGCAGCGAGGTGCCGCAGGCGAGGATGAAGACCTTGTCGATGCGGGCGAACTCGCCCTCGTCCGAGCGGAGCTCGTCGAGGTGGAGCCGGCCGTCCTCGAGGCGGTCGCGGAGGGTGTCGGCCACGGCCTGCGGCTGTTCGTGGATCTCCTTGAGCATGAAGTGCTCGTAGCCCTGCTTCTCGGCCGCGTCGAGGTCCCAGTCCACGGTGTAGCGGTGCGGTTCGACCTCGTTGCCGTCGACGTCGACGACCTCGTAGCCGTCGGGGGTGATGCGGGCGATCTGCCCGTCGAGCAGGGCCGCGACGTCGCGGGTGTGGGCGATCAGGGCCGCGACGTCCGAGGCGCAGTAGCCGACACCGTCGGCGTGCGCGACGATCAGCGGCGCCTCGAACTTGGCGACCACGATGGTGTCGGGGTCGTCGAGCGCGACGAAGCACAGCGAGAAGGCGCCCTCGAGCTGCGCCACGACCGTGCGGACCGCGGCGAGCAGGTCCGGCGTCTCCTGGGCGTCGAGCTCGCGCGCCACCAGGTGGGCGGTGACCTCGGTGTCGGTCTCGGAGACGAAGGTGACGTCGTCGCCGAGGGAGGCGCGCAGGCGCTGGTAGTTCTCGATGATGCCGTTGTGCACCACCGCGACCCGCCCGGAGGGGTCGACGTGGGGGTGGGCGTTGACGTCGTTCGGGGCGCCGTGCGTGGCCCACCGGGTGTGGCCGAGACCGATGCGCGCCGCCATCGGTTCGTCCTCGAGGGCGCCGGTGAGGTTGCCGAGCTTGCCGGCACGCTTGAGGTGACCGAGCGCGTCGCCGTGGTTGACCACGATGCCCGCGGAGTCGTACCCGCGGTACTCGAGCCGCCGGAGGCCGGCGATGATGCCGTCGACGGCGTCGTCACGTCCGGTGATGCCGATGATGCCGCACACGAGCGATCCTCCACGCCGGGCCGGGGTGCGGCGAGCCTACCGATGGGCGACCGAGGTCAGTCCCGGGCGAACGTCTCGAGGATCGCCCAGAGGTTCTCGGCCATCCGCTCGGGACGGACCCCGTACCACGCGCCACCGAGGATCAGGTGGTCGATGCCGGCGACGTCGCTCTCGAACGCCTCGAGCCGGTCCTTGGCCTCCGCCGGATCGCCGGCGATGGCGTAGCGCTCGACCGCCTCGTCCGGGACCGCGGCCACGAGCGCGTCCATGTCCTTCGGGTCGCGCTTGAACACCGCCCGCAGCTGGTCGGTCAGCTCGCCGTCGCCGTAGCTGTCGAACACCGCCTGGTAGTTCGGCGTCGTGCCGTAGAAGGCGATCTGCTGCTTGGCCTCGCGGACGGCCACCTCGCGGTCCTCGGCGATGCAGAGGATGACGCCGGTGTTGACGCTGAAGCCGTCGCGGGCACGCCCGGCGTCGGCCAGCGCTCCCTCGACGCGAGGGAGTACGTCGCCGGTGAGGTAACGGTCGGAGGTGAAGGGGTGGCCGAGGATGCCGTCCGCGTGGGCCGCCGCGGCCGCGGTCATCAGCGGGCCGACCGCCGCCACGTACACGCGCGGCACCTGGCGGTCGGTCGCCCTGCCTCGCCCCGTCAGCCCCGGACGCAGCACCTTGTAGATGTCGCCGTCGAAGGTGACGTCCTCGCCGCGCTCCATCGCCCAGACCGCCCGCATGGCCTGGACGTACTCACCCATCCGCTTGGCGGGCTGGTCGAAATCGGCCGAGAAGCGCTCCTCGATGATGCGCTTGACCTGGCTGCCGAGCCCGGTGACGAAGCGGTCGCTGCCGAGCTCGCTCAGGTCCCACGCCTGCATCGCGGTGACCGTGGGCGAGCGTGGGAAGGCCAGGGTGATGTTGGTGCCGACGTCGATCCGTTCGGTGGCCTGCAACGCCACCGATGCCTGCACGATCGAGTCCTGCGCCGTCTCGGCCACCCACGCCGCGTCGAAGCCCTTGGCCTCCACCTGCTGCGCGAGCGCACCGAGGAAGGCGTAGGGCCCACCGATCACCACACCGCGAGTCGTCACGTTCATCGCTCCTCATCGGTTGTCGCATGGCGGTCATCGTCGCCGGTCGTCTCCACCGGGGTCAGCCGGACCCGTTCGACGGTGCGCTCACCCACCGAGACCACCTCGACCGTGTGCGCCCCGACCACGACCTGGTCGCCGGTCACCGGCAGCCGGCCGAGCTGCTCGGTGACGAGGCCGCCGATGGTCGTCGCGTCGGTCTCCGGGGCCGCGACGTCGAGATCGACCAGGTCGTGCACGGGGAACCTCCCGACGAGCTCGAGCACCCCGTCGTCACCCCGGAGGACCTCGGTGATGTCGGCGTCGTGCTCGTCGTAGATCTCGCCGACCAGCTCCTCGACGAGGTCCTCCACGGTGATGATCCCCTCGAGGGACCCGTGTTCGGAGACCACGACGGCGATCTGGCGACGTTCGAGCTGGAGCTGGCGGAGCGCGTCGAGCGCCTTGGCCGATTCCGGCAGCACGACGGTCGCTTCGGCGTGATCGCCGACGGTGCCCTGCCGGCCGACCAACCCGAGCACCGACACGAAGCGGTCGGCGTCGTCGAGCCGCTCGGCGTACACCGGTGCGCGCGAGTGGCCCACAGCAGCCAGCTTCGCGATCGCCTCGTCGACCGGGGTCGACTCCGCCAGCCCGACCACGTCCGGCCGAGGGGTGACGATCTGGCGCACGGTGCGATCGGCGACCTCGAGCGCGCCAGCGATGACCTGACGTTGGAAACCCTCGTACAGATCGCCGCCCGTGACGAGGTCGTGGACCTCCTCGTGGGTCACGTCCTCACCGGTGCGCGACGGGTCCCCGCCGAAGAGCCGCACGACCAGGTCGGTCGAGCGCGACAGCACCCAGATGGCCGGCGCCGCGGCCACGGCCAAGCCCGACAGTGGCCGCGCGACGAGCAGCGCCCAGCCCTCGGAGCGTTGCATCGCCAGCCGCTTCGGCGCGAGCTCACCGAAGACCAACGTGAGGAACGACAGGACGGCGGTCACCACGAAGATCGCCGCCCCGCGGGCCGCGCCCCCCATGAACGACAGGGGCTCGACGAGCGGTTCGGCCAACGTCACCGCGGCGGTGGCCGACGCCAGGAAGCCGGCGAGCGTGATCCCGATCTGGATCGTCGACAGGAACCTGTTCGGTTGCCGCGTCAGCTTGGCGAGCGCACGTCCGGCCCGGGAACGACGCTCGAGCCGGTCGACCTGCCCCTCGCGGAGCGAGATGAGCGCGATCTCGCTGCCGGCGAACGCCGCGTTCAGCAGCACCAGCACCGCGACCAGTGCGAGCTGGGTACCCAAACCGTCCACCGATGCCACTCCTCGTCCGGTCGCGGAGGGTAGGGGCCGAGCGACCGGCCAGTTCGGGTGCTCGGCACGTAGGCCGGACCGGCCTCCCTCAGATGGTGAGCTGGTCGCGCACGGCGTCCGCGATGCGGTCCGCCGACCGGCGCGCGTCGTCCTCGGTCTCGGCCTCGGCCATGACGCGGATGATGGGCTCGGTCCCCGAGGGACGCAGCAGGACCCGGCCCCCTTCGCCGAGCCGTCGTTCCTCCTCGGCGACCACCTCCCAGACCGCGTCGGCACCGTCGAGCGCGTCGCGATCGACGTCACGCACGTTGACCAGCACCTGCGGCAGGCGCGCCATGACCGTCGACAGCTCCTTGAGGCTGGTCCCGGTGGAGCGCACCACCGACAGCAGCTGCACGGCCGACAGGATCCCGTCGCCGGTGGTCGCGTGGTCGAGCGCGATGAGGTGGCCCGACTGCTCCCCACCGAGGTTGAGGCCGCGCTCGCGCATGGCCTCGAGCACGTAGCGGTCCCCGACAGCCGTCTCGACCACGTCGATCCCCAGCCCGGCCATCGCCCGCTTGAAGCCGAGGTTGGTCATGACGGTGGTGGCCACCGCGGCACCGGCGAGCGTGCCCTTGTGGTGCATCTGGCGGGCGAGGATGGCGAGGATGACGTCGCCATCGACCTCGCCGCCCTCGTGGGTGGCGGCGATGAGCCGGTCGGCGTCGCCGTCGTGGCTGATCCCCGCGTCCGCGTCATGCTCGAGCACCGCCTTGGCGATGACGTCCGGGTGGGTCGAGCCGCACGCGGCGTTGATGTTCTCGCCGTCGGGCGAGCAGTGGATGCTGATGACCTCGGCACCGAGCTGGCGGTAGACCTGTGGGGCGATCGAGGAGGCGGCGCCGTTGGCCCCGTCGACCACGACCCGCAGCCCGGTGAGATCGACGTCGGCGAGCCCGACGATGTGCTCGATGTAACGGCTGACGGCGGCCGGGTCGCGGAGCCGGCGGCCGACGCCGGTCCCGGTCGGGCGACGCGCCTCGCCGGACTCCATCAGCTGTTCGAGGCGGTCCTCCTCCTCGTCGCTGAGCTTGTAGCCGTCGGGACCGAAGATCTTGATCCCGTTGTCGCCGACCGGGTTGTGGGACGCCGAGATCATCACCCCAGCGGCCGCGGCGGACCGCTTGGTGAGGTGCGCCACCGCCGGGGTCGGCACCACGCTGACCGAGACGGCATCGGCGCCAGCCGAGGTCAACCCCGCGATGAGCGCGGCGTCGATCATCTCGCCCGACCACCGCGGGTCGCGACCGAGCAGGACGGTGGGCCGGCGGTCGCCCCCCTCGTGCAGGACCGTGCCGAGCGCTCGTCCGAGGCTGACCGCCAGCTCGGGGGTGAGGTCGACGTTCGCCTTCCCACGGATCCCGTCGGTGCCGAAGATGCGTCCCACGCCTGGCTCCTGGTTCCTCGCGTGTCTACCGCGTCGATCGCCGTGCAACGCGTCCACCGCGGGTGCACCGCGTGTCGACGCCCGCGCGGGAGCCTACGCCGGCCCCGACCCCGCCGATCCCACCTCGCGGGCGGGCGGCCGTGGCCGCGCGGACCCGCCGTCCGCCCGTCGAACGAGCGACGCCGCCCCGGAGGGCGGCGTCGTCGTGCATCGAGGAGGGGCGTCGCTCAGCGCTTGGAGAACTGCGGGGCGCGACGGGCCTTCTTGAGGCCGTACTTCTTGCGCTCGACGCGACGGGCGTCGCGGGTCAGGAACCCGGCGGCCTTCAGCGGCGCACGCCACTCGGGGTCGTGCTCGGCGAGGGCGCGCGCGATCGCGAGCCGCAGCGCGCCGGCCTGGCCGGTCATGCCGCCGCCGTGGATGCGGGCCGCGACGTCCCACTGGCCGTCCTGCTCGAGGACACCGAAGGGCTCGACCACGTGGGCGCGCACCTTCTCGGTGGTGAAGTAGTCCTCGAAGGTGCGGCCGTTCAGGGTGAACTGACCGGAACCCTTGGTGACGCGGGCGCGGGCGACGGCGGCCTTACGGCGTCCGACGAAGATCTTGTCAACCATGCGTGCGAGCCTCAGACGTGGTCGGGCAGCGGCTGGGGAGCCTGCGCCTCGTGGGGGTGGGTCGGACCGGCGTAGACCTTGAGCTTCTTGCCCATCGCCCGGCCGAGCTTGTTCTTGGGGAGCATGCCGTGGACGGCGCGCTCGACGACCTCGGTGGGCTTCTTGTCGAGCATCGTCAGGAACGGCACGGACGTGAGCCCGCCCGGGTACCCCGAGTGCCGGTGGTAGCGCTTCTGCTCGATCTTCGAGCCCTTCAGCGTCACCTTCTCGGCGTTGATCACCACGACGAAATCGCCGCAGTCGAGGTGCGGGGCGAAGCTGGGCTTGTGCTTGCCGCGGAGGACGGCGGCGACCCGGGTGGCCAGGCGACCGAGGGACTGGCCCTCGGCGTCCACCACGAACCAGGCGCGCTCGATCTCCTTGGCGCTGGGGCTGTAGGTACGCATCGCTTCAGTTCCTCGGTGGCCACGCGGTCCCCCACGGGTCGGGGGGTTGGAGCGTGGGGCCGTCGGTGATCTCTCGCCGGGACCGGGCCGCGTCGGATCGGCACACGGGGTGCCAGGTACCGCTACATCCGGGGGCGGCGTCCGGAGCGGGGCGCGTCAACGGTTCGCTGACGGGTGCCCGGACACGAGACACGCGGTCCACGCAGGACCGCGGAGCAGGAGGGTACCGGGCGAGCGCCAGAGGGGTCAACCGGCGCGGCTGGGCGCCCGTCCCGCCCCGTCCCGCCCCGTCCCGCGCCGGGGCAGTGCGGGCGGTGGGGCGAGCGGTGCGCGCCGCCGTCAGTTGGCCGATCGGATGACCCGCCGGCCGTCGACGGTCGCGAGCTCGGCATCGCCCGACCCGAACCCGTTCCCGCTCTCCGGGTCGAGCCACGCCTCGCCCGCCGCGGACGACGCCGAGCCATCATCGGGGAGCTGGACGTACGCGTCCGACGCCTCGTTGATGAACACCTCGAGCAGGCTCGAGCCCTCGGGACCGAGCGAGGTCTCGATGATGTCGATGCCGACGCGATCGGCCGCGATCGTCGAGCTGTACACCGAGGTCCTACCCGCCTGTTCGAGCGCGACCCCCGTGGCGCCGGTGAGCGACAGCCGCTGCAGCCACACGTCGCCCGCGCTCGTCACCCGGACCGCAGGCTCTTCCCCCGGCGCCTCGATGCTCAGGCGGTACAGGTCGTTGACGGCCGCCTCGTCGGTCCCCGCGACGGTGACGGTCCCGTGGATGACGGCGAGCCGGTCGGGATCGTCGAGGCCATCCCCGATCAGATGCACCTCCCGCGCGTCCCCGGAGCTGAGCACCGGCGACTCAACGAAGGGACGGCCATCGCGTCCCAACAGCACGATCTCGACCACCTGATCGTCGAGTGCTCCCGCCGCGTCGATGGCCGGCTGGATGGTGCAGAAGGGGCGCTCCGGCGATCCGTCGGCCGAGTCGGCCACGCACGGCTCCGCCGCCGTTCCCCCATCGACGGTCAGGCTGGCGTACGTTCCGGGCAGCTCGGTCAGATCCGCCTCGACCAGCACGTCGAGCAGGCGCGTCAGGAACGCCGCCATCTGGCCCCGCGTGACGTCCGCGGCGGGGCCGAAGGTGCCGTCATCCCGGCCGGCCACGATGCCGAAGCGGTAGCTCGAGGCCACGCTGGATCGGTGGACGTCGGCGATGCGCTCCTCGTCCGGGAAGCAGCCTTCGTCGGGTTCGTCCGGACGCTCGTCATCGCACCAGCCGAGCGCCGGCTCGACATCGTTGTAGTTGGCGATGCCGACCAGGGCACGGTGCACGAAGGAGGCCATCTGCTCGCGCGAGACCGTGGCGGCGGGGCGGAACCGGTCCTCCGTGACCCCCGTGACCATCCGCACGCCGAGGAGCTCGGCCAGCTCGTCCGAGGCCAGGGTCTCGATGGCCTCCGACGCGCCACCGTCAGGCGGCACATCGATGAACCGCGAGTTCGGCGGCGGCGCAGGCAGCTCCCCGACGACGCGGTCGAGCAGGGAGTAGATGAACCTCGCCATCTGCTGGCGGGTCACCGAACGCCCAGGCGCGTACGTGGTGGTGGTCACACCGCGTGTGACCCCGTACCAGGCCAGACAGTCGATCTCCCGCGCGAAGGTCCACCCCTCCGGCACGTCATCGAACCCGGCCGGCGGGACCTCCTCGGCCGGGCACGCAGCATCGAGATCACGGACCTCGATCCCCTCGACCGCGGAGGTACGCACCTGCGGTGCAGCTCCCGATCCACCGGCACCGATGCGATCGGCTCGGTCACCTGCTGCGGCGGCGAGCGCCAGCGGCGAGGACGCGACGACGAGCGCGAACACGAGGGCGGACACGAGGGCGAGCGAACGCGCGGCGGTCCGGTCGGGGGTGGGCGACATCGGTAGCTCCAACGGGGGCACAACGGATGGTGGCGGTGACGTCAGACGCTCGCGGTGAGTCTCCCCCAGGCAACGCGGACAGGGGCCGGAAGGACACGCGGAGGGTCCACGTGAGCAGAGATGCGCGTGCATCGCGCGATCTCGGATCGGCAGCGCCCATCCCCGAGGATCAGCGCGAGCTGGTGGCGGGGGCCGCGGGGAAGCGGCGGCCGTAGGCGACCCGCTCGAGGGTCAGGCCCTCGGGCGGCGCGACCCGAGCCAGCTGCTGGCGATCACGTGAGGCGAGCACCTCCCCCACCTGATCCGGCTCCCACCGCCCCCGGCCCACCTCGACCAGGCAGCCGACGATGGAGCGGACCTGGTTGTGGCAGAAGGCGGCACCGGCGAGCCGCACGTCGATCCGTCCCGGTGTCGGCCGGGTGATCGCCACGCGGTCGAGCCGCCGCACCGACGACCGCCCCGGGACCCGCTTGCAGAACGCGGCGAAGTCGTGCTCCCCGATCAGGGCACGGACGGCGCGGCGCATGGGGGGGACCGCGAGCGGCACGCCGACGTGCCAGCGGTCGAACCGGTCGAGCGGCGCGACGGTGTCGGCGTCGACCAGGCGGTAGCGGTAGCCGCGTCCGGTCGCCGAGAACCGGGCGTCGAAGTCGGCCGGGACGCGCCGCACGGCCCAGATCGTGATGGGTGGACCGACCAGGCCGTCGAGGCGGCGACGCAGCTCGGGGCTGGTCGACCCGCCGGCCAACAGGTCGGCGAGCGAACGCTGCGCCACGGTCACCGACGGATCGACGTCGAGGTGGACCACCTGCGCGAGCGCGTGGACCCCACGGTCGGTGCGGCCGGCGCAGGTGGTGGCCACCGGTTGGCCCAGACAACGCGACAGGGCACCCTCGAGGGTGCCCTGCACGGTGACCTGATCCGGCTGTCGGGCGAACCCCGCGAACGGCGAACCGTCGTAGGCGAGGTCGATCCGCAGCCGGATCGGAGACGTCACTCGGTCTTCTCGTCCTCGCCAGCCTCGTCGGGCGAGTCGACCGACTCCGCCGATGCCGGCGAGTCCGCGCTCTCCGGCGAGTCCGGGCTGTCGGGCGAGTCCGGGCTGTCGGGCGAGTCCGGGCTGTCGGGCGAGTCATCGCTGTCGGGCGACGGCGGGACGTCGGCGCTCTCGGGCGCCCCCGCGTCGTCGTCGACCACGTCGTCCTGCAGCACGGCCGCGCCACCCCCTGCGGCGGACGCATCGGCTGCCGCCTTGCGGCGACGACCGAACAGGCCGCGCGAACGACCGGCCTTGGACTCCTCGATGACCTCGTCACCGGAGGTGGTGCCACGGTCGACCAGCTCGATGATCACCATCGGCGTGGAGTCGCCCTGCCGCGGCCCGAGCTTCAGGGTGCGGGTGTAGCCGCCGTTGCGGTCGGCGAAGCGCGGCGCGACCTCGTCGAACAGGTAGGCGACGACGTCGCGGTCGCCACGCAGCTGACCGAGCACGGCACGGCGGGAGGCGAGGTCACCTCGCTTGGCCTTGGTGATCAGCCGCTCGGCGTACGGCCGTAGCTGCTTGGCCTTGGCCTGGGTGGTGGTGATCCGGCCGTGGCGGAACAGGTCGCTCGCCTGGTTGGCGAGGATGTGGCGCTGGTGCGCCGGTCCGCCGCCGAGCCGGGGCCCACGCTTCGGGGTCGGCATCTGCACTCTCCTCCGCCCCGTCACGGGGCTCTTCCTACGTCTGATCCGCCACGCCGGCGAGGGGGTCGCCGGGGGCACGCGGGGGGCGGAGGCCCCCCGCAGGGGAACTACTCCTTGAGCGCGACACCGAGCTCGACGAGCTTCTCCTTGACCTCATCCACCGACTTCGAACCGAAGTTGCGGATCTCGAGCAGATCCTGCTCGGTGCGGTCGAGGAGCTCGCCGACGGTTCCGACGCCCTCACGCTTGAGGCAGTTGTACGAGCGCACCGACAGGTCGAGGTCCTCGATGAGCATCGACTTGACCGGGTCCGACCCGATCGAGGCGAGCGCCTGCTCGGGCGAGACCACGATGCCGCCGGGGCCCGAGGTCTCGAAGCCGGCGAACTGCTCGAACAGGGCCTTCAGGGTCTCGCCCGCGGACGAGAGCGCCTGCGCCGGGGTGAGCGAACCGTCGGTCTCGACGTCGAGCAGCAGCTTGTCGTAGTTGGTCATCTGCTCGACGCGGGTCGACTCCACCCGGTAGGCGACGCGGCGGATCGGCGAGAACACCGAGTCGATCGCGATGACACCGATGGGGTCGTTGCCGCGCTTGTTGGCGTCCGCGGTGAGGTACCCGCGGCCACGCTCGACCGTGAGGTACATCTCGAGGTGACCGTTGGCGTTCAGCGTCGCGATGTGGAGGTCCTCGTTGACGACCTCGACCTGCGACGGCGCGAAGATGTTCTCGGCGGTCAGGACACCGGGACCGTCACCACCGAGGAAGATCTCGACCGGCTCGGCGGAGTCCGAGCGGACCACCAGGTCCTTGATGTTGAGGATGATGTCGGTCACATCCTCCTTGACGCCCTCGATGGCCGAGAACTCGTGGAGGACCGAGCCGCCCTCGGGACCCGCGGCCTGCGCCGAGGTGAACCGGATGCGGGTGACCGCTGCACCGGGCACCGAGCTCAGCAGGGTGCGACGCAGCGAGTTGCCGATGGTGTAACCGAAGCCTGGCTCGAGCGGGTCGATCGTGAACCGCGAGCGCAGGTTCTCCTCGAGGATCTCCTCCTCGAGGCGGGGCCGGTAGGCGGTGAACGGTGAACCCGCCTGGGTCTCGCCGAGGGCGAAGCTCTCGTCGTCGTAGAAGCCGAAGTCCGACATCGTGTGGTGTTCCTTCGCTGGGGTGCGGTGGGGACGTCCCCCCACCGACACGTCGCCCTCGTTCCGGGTCCATCGGCGACGCGTCGCAAGCTCCCACGTCCGGTGTGCCCGGGCCGGATGTGGGCCCCACGGCGGGCGCCGCGGGGGACGCGCGTGCCCGCACCCGACGGTTTCGGGTGCGGCACGCGGCGGTGTTACTTGGAGTAGAGCTCGACGATCATCTGCTCGGTGACCGGCGCGTCGATCTGGGATCGGATCGGCGCCTCGACGACCGTGACCGTGAACTGGTCGAGGTCGCTCGACAGCCAGCCCGGCACGTCGCGCGCACCGAAGACCTCGAGCGAACCGACGACGGCCTGGCTCTGGCGCGACTTCTCGCGGATCTGCACCACGTCGCCCGGCTTGACCCGGTACGAGGGGATGTTGGTCGAGCGGCCGTTCACCGTAACGTGACGGTGGCTGACCATCTGGCGCGCCTCGGCGCGGGTGCGCGCGAAGCCGCCGCGGTAGACGACGTTGTCGAGACGCAGCTCGAGCAGGATCAGCAGGTTCTCACCGGTGAGGCCCTCCTTGCGGGTGGCCTCCTCGTAGTAGCGCCGGAACTGCTTCTCGAGCACGCCGTAGTAGTAGCGCGCCTTCTGCTTCTCACGGAGCTGGAGCAGGTACTCCGACTCCTTGATGCGGCCGCGCCCGTGCTCACCCGGCGGGTAGGGGCGCTTCTCGAAGTTCTTGTCGTTGCCCTTGAGGTCGACGCCGTAGCGGCGCGACTTCTTGGTCATGGGGCCGGTGTAACGAGCCATACGTTCGTCTGTCCTCCTCGGTCACCGCCCCGGTCGGCGACGCTCCTCGTGGAGGCGCCTCTCGGTGCTGGTGGACCACGGGAACGCCCACGGTGCGGGGCGCTCCTCCCCGTCGCGGACGACGGGGGCGTCGGGTGGTGCGTGGATCGGTGAGCGGACGCCTCAGGTGCGGCGACGCTTGGGCGGGCGGCAGCCGTTGTGCGGCACCGGGGTGATGTCCTTGATGGACAGCACCTCGACACCCGCGGCGGCCAGGGTGCGGATCGCGGTCTCACGTCCGGCGCCGGGCCCCTTGCAGAGCACGTCGACCTTGCGGACACCGTTGTCGATCGCGGCCTTGGTGGCCTGCTCGGCGGCGACCTGCGCGGCGAAGGGCGTCGACTTGCGGCTGCCCTTGAAGCCGGCGTTGCCACCGGTCGACCAGCACAGCACGTTGCCCTGCTGGTCGGTGAAGGTGATGGTGGTGTTGTTGAACGTCGCCTTGATGTGGCACTTGGCGTGCAGGACGTTCTTGCGCTCGCGCTTGCGGCTGCGCTGCTTCTTCTGCGCCATCTGTTCTGTCCTCGTTCCGAGACCGCGTCGGGCCCTGTTGAGACGCCGGGAGGCCCGACGCGCCGCTCAGCTACTTCCGGGTCGGCTTGCGGAGACCGCCGACGGCCCGCTTGGGGCCCTTCCGCGATCGCGCGTTGGTGTGGGTGCGCTGACCACGGACCGGCAGACCGAGGCGGTGACGGATGCCCTGGTAGGAGCCGATCTCGATCTTGCGCTTGATGTTGTTGGCCACCTCGCGACGGAGGTCACCCTCGATCCGGTAGGCGTTCTCGATGTGCTGACGCAGCCGCTGGACCTCCTCGTCGGTGAGGTCGCGGACACGCGTGTCCGGTGAGACGTCGGTCGCGGCCAAGGTCTGCTCGGCTCGCGTCCGTCCGACGCCGTAGATGTAGGTGAGCGCGATCACCACCCGCTTCTCGCGGGGGATGTCGACGCCTGCGATACGTGCCATCAGATAGCTCCTCCGCTCAGCCCTGGCGCTGCTTGTGGCGTGGGTTGTCACAGATCACGCGCACGGCGCCCTTGCGACGGATGATCTTGCACTTGTCGCACATCTTCTTCACGGAAGGGTGGACCTTCACGTCGTGCTCCTTCGGCGGTTCGAACGACCCGGGTGGTCGTCCGCGGTGTGGGGCCCGGTCGTGCCGGGCCTCACCCCAGGGCCAGCCCGCGTGCCCGTGTGACCTGGCGCTCGGGGCGCTCGGAGACGGATCCGGGTCGCCTCGCGCTCGGGGCGCGGATCGGGTCGGGGGCGGCCAGCCTGTCTGTGGCGGCACGCGCTGGGGCGTACCGCGTTGTCGACCTGCTCGGTGCGGCTTACTTGTAGCGGTAGGTGATGCGACCGCGGGTGAGGTCGTAGGGCGAGAGCTCCACGACCACCTTGTCGCCCGGCAGGATCCTGATGTAGTGCATCCGCATCTTGCCGGAGATGTGGGCGAGCACGTTGTGGCCGTTCTCGAGCTCCACCCGGAACTGCGTGTTGGGGAGGGCCTCGGTGACGACGCCCTCCACCTGGATGGACTCTTCCTTCTCGCTCACACTCGCTCCGCGGTCGATGCTGAGGTCACGCCGATCACCCGGAGGCGATCGGAGCCACCCGATCGAGCGCGCGCGACAGGGCGCAGGTCCGAGGGTGGGACGTGACGAAGCCCTGCCACCGGCAGGGCGTCCGCAGAGCGTACCCACCGAGCGCGCGGCACGGCAACCCGTGCCCCTCGCCGCGCGGTCACGCGACCGGCGCATCGGCGCCGAGGTGCGAGGGTTCGTCCGAGCGTGCGGTCAGCACCACGGGGCCGTCGTCGGTGATGGCGATGGTGTGCTCCCAGTGGGCCGACAGCGACCCATCCGCGGTCACCACGGTCCAGCCGTCGTCCAACGTCCGCGTGTGGTCGCCGCCGAGGTTGAACATCGGTTCGACGGCGATGACCCACCCCGGGGCGAGCTTGGAGCCGCGGCCCGCGGTGCCGTAGTTCGGCACCGACGGGTCCTCGTGGAGCGCGCGACCGATGCCGTGACCGACGTACTCCCGCACGAGCCCGTAGCCGTGCTCGGCGGCGACCGCCTCGATGGCGGCGCCGACGTCCCCGAGACGGTTGCCATCGACGACCTGGCGGAGCCCGGCCCACATCCCGCGTCGGGTCTCGCTGACCAGCTGCGCCACCTCGGGGGCGACGGTGTCGTCCCCGCCGACGATCCAGGTGACGGCCGAATCACCGTGGAAGCCCTCGACGACGGCGCCGCAGTCGATGGAGAGGACGCACCCCTCCTCGAGCACCACATCGGCCGAGGGGATGCCGTGGACGATGCGGTCATCGGGCGAGGTGCACAGCGTCGCGGGGAAGCCGCGGTAGCCCTTGAACGAGGGCACGGCGCCGTGCTTGGTGATGACCTCCTCGGCGATCCGGTCGAGCTCGAGCGTGCTCATCCCGGGGGCGAGCCGCGCCGCGACCTCCTCGTGCGCCGCGGCGACCACCGCACCGGCCCGCGCCATCCGAGCGATCTCCTCGCGGGACTTGCGGATGATCACGGCCGGCTCAGCTGGTCGGGGGTCCGGCGACCTCTTCGAGGGTCTCCATCGCCCGGGCGGTGACCTGGTCGACGCTGCCGACGGCCTCGATGCGGCGCAGCTCACCGCGCGCGTCGTAGAAGGCCACCAGCGGCGCGGTCTGTTCGTTGTAGACCTCGAGGCGGTTGCGCACCACGTCCTCGGTGTCATCGGCACGCTGCTGGAGCTCACCTCCGCAGGCGTCGCAGACGCCCTCGGTCTCGGGCGGTTCGGACTCCATCTGGTAGATCCGGCCGCAGCCGGAGCACGTCCGCCGGCCGGTGAGCCGCCGCACGACCTCGTCGTGGTCGACCACCAGCTCGAGGACCACGTCGAGCGGGGCGCCGCGCTCGGAGAGCAGCGCGTCGAGCGCCTCGGCCTGCGGGACGGTCCGCGGGAAGCCGTCGAAGAGGAACCCCCCGGCGGCGTCGGGCTCGCTGAGCCGCTCCCCCACCATGCCGATGATGACCTCGTCCGGGACGAGGTCACCCGCGTCCATGAACCGCTTGGCCTCGGCCCCGAGCGGCGTGCCCGCCTTCACGTTGGCGCGCAGGATGTCGCCGGTGGAGATGTGCGGGACGTGGTAGGCCGCCACGATCTTGGCCGCCTGGGTGCCCTTGCCGGCGCCGGGAGGTCCGAGCAGGATGGTTCGCACGTCGTTGGCCCTTCGTGTCGACCGGTGGTCACCGGCGCGTAACGGCGGTCAGCTGATGAACCCCTCGTAGTTGCGCTGCATCAGTTGCGACTCGATCTGCTTCATGGTCTCGAGGCCGACGCCGACCATGATCAGCAGCGACACGCCACCGAGCGGGAAGGAGGGGATGTCGGCGACGGCGAGGAAGATGAACGGGATGACCGAGATGGCGGCGAGGTAGAGCGAGCCCGGCAGCGTGATGCGCGTCAGGACGCGGTCGAGGTACTCGGCCGTCTGACGACCCGGACGGATCCCGGGGATGAAGCCGCCGTACCGTTTCATGTTGTCGGCGACCTCGACCGGGTTGAACGCGATCGCGGTGTAGAAGTAGGCGAAGAAGATGGTCATCGCCGCGAAGGTCACGATGAAGACCCAGCTGCCGGGGTCCTCGAGGTAGGTGGTGACGAAGTTCTGCACCGCGGTGATGCCGCTGATCTGCCCGAACAGGCCCGGCAGGTACAGCAGCGACGAGGCGAAGATGACCGGGATGACGCCCGACTGGTTCACCTTGAGCGGGATGTAGGTCGACTGCCCGCCGTAGCTGCGCCGGCCGACCTGGCGCCGGGCGTACTGCACCGGGATCCGGCGCTGGCCCTGCTCCATGAACACGACCGCGACGCAGAGGAAGGCGCCGAGCAGCAGCAGCGCGCCGATCCACTCCCAGCCCCCGAACGACGAGCCCGCCTGCTTCTCGATGCGGACGGACTGGAACTGCGAGGGGAACTGGCTGATGATCGACACGAAGATCAGCAGCGACATCCCGTTACCGACGCCGCGCTGGGTGATGAGCTCCCCGAGCCACATGATCAGCGCCGTACCGGCGGTGAGGGTGATGACGATCAGCACGACCGTCCAGGTCCCGCCGAGCACGACGTTCTCGCCGAAGGCGGCACCGTTCCTCGCGAGGGTCACCAGACCGGTGGCCTGGAGCACGGCGAGCGCGACCGTCACGTACCGGGTGTACTGGGTGATCTTGCGCCGCCCTTGCTCGCCCTCGCGTTGGAGGGTCTCGAGCTTGGGGATGACCACCGCGAGCAGCTGCATGATGATGCTGGCGGTGATGTACGGCATGATCCCGAGGGCGAAGACCGCCATCTGCTGCAGCGCACCGCCGGCGAAGACGTTGACGATGCCGACGATGTTGGCGGCTTCACCGACACCGGTGGCCTGGCGCAGCAGGTCGACGTTCACGCCCGGGACGGGGATCCAGGCCCCGATCCGGTACACGGCGATCATCGCCAGCGTGAACAGCAGCTTGCGTCGCAGGTCGGGGATCTTGAAGGCGTTGACGAACGCGCGGAGCATGGGGACCTCGTCGGCGGCTGAAGCCGGCGGGGTGCGATGAGGCGGTCCGCGGAGGGGGAACTCGCTCCCCCCGGTGCCACCCGTCGCCCCGCCGGGCCCCCGACGACCGGCCGAGAGGCGTCGGGGGTGCAGGAGCGTAGCCCGTCAGCGGACGGTGCCCCCGGCGGCGGCGATCTTGTCGGCGGCGGTCGCCGAGATGGCGTCGACATCCACGGTCAGCGACTTGGACAGCTCGCCGTTCCCGAGGACCTTGACCGGGCCCTTGGCACCGACGAGGCCCTTGGCCCGCAGGGTCTCGGACGTGACCTCGTCACCAGCCTCGAACGATGCTTCGAGCTTGGCCACGTTGATGACGTGGAAGTAGACCTTGTTCGGGTTGTTGAACCCGGGGGCCTTCGGCTGGCGCCGGATCATGGGCATCTGACCGCCCTCGAACCCGGCGGGGACGGTGCCGCGCGCGCCCGTGCCCTTGGTACCACGACCGGCGGTCTTGCCGCCCTTGCCGCGGTCACCACGACCGACGCGCTTCTTGGTGTGCTTGGAACCCTCTGCGGGCTTCAGGTGATGGAGCTTCACGCGTCCACCTCCTCGAAGGTCACGAGGTGCGGCACCTTCTTGAGCATGCCGCGGATCTCGGGGCGGTCCGGCTGGGTCACGGTGTGGCGGATCCGCTTGAGACCGAGCGAACGCACGGTGTCACGCTGGTCCTGCGGGCGACCGATGACCGACCGGGTCTGGGTGATCTTGAGGGTGGAGGCCATCAGGCACCCCCGCGCATGGTCTCGAGCATCGCCTTCGGTGCGACGTCCTCGACGGCCTTGTCGCGGAGCGCGGCGATGGCGTGTGCCGACCGCTGCGACTGCAGCCCGGCCACCGTCGCGTGCACGACGTTGATCGGGTTGGCGGTACCGAGGGACTTGGCGAGCAGGTCGCTGATCCCGGCGGCCTCGATGACGGCGCGGACGGGGCCACCGGCGATGACACCGGTACCGGGCGCTGCCGGCTTCAGCATCACGCGACCGGCTCCGGCGCGACCGACGACCGGGTGCACGATGGTGTTGCCCACCATCGGGACCTTGAAGAAGTTCTTCTTGGCCTCCTCGACACCCTTCTGGATCGCCGACTGCACCTCCTTGGCCTTGCCGTGTCCGACGCCGACCATCCCCTTGCCGTCACCGACGACGACGAGGGCGGTGAACTGGAAGCGTCGACCACCCTTGACGACCTTGGAGACGCGGTTGATGGCGACGACGCGCTCGTCGAACTGCTCCTGCTGACGACCGCCGCCACGCTGGTTGTCGCGGCCTCGGCCGCGGCCCGGGCCGCCGCCACCGCGGTTGTTGGGTCCTGCCATGATGAGACTCCTCGTGTCGCGCTAGCGCGTCAGAACTGGAGACCGGCGTCGCGCGCACCCTCGGCGAGGGCGGCGACGCGGCCGGCGTAGCGGTTGCCACCACGGTCGAAGACCACGGCGGTGATGCCCTGCTCGACGGCGCGTTCACCGATGAGCTTGCCGACCTGACGCGCGGCGTCGGTCTTGCCGCCGTCGTCGCTGGCCTCGACACCCGATTCGCGCGACGACGCGGCGACGAGCGTGTTGCCCGCGGTGTCGTCGATCAGCTGGGCGTAGATGTTGGTGTTGGAGCGGTAGACCGACAGGCGCGGCTTCGTCGCGGTCCCGCGGACGGTCTTGCGGCTGCGCTGGTGACGGCGCCGACGCGCCTCGCGCTTCTTGCTGACCTGCACTGGGTCCTCCTGTTCGCCCCGGTCCGGGGCGGGTCCTCGTGTCGCCTCGGGCTCGGGGCGCTTCCTCGTGTCGCCTCGGGCTCGGGGCGCTTCCTCGTCGTGCACCGGGGGCCGGTCCGTGTGGTCTGGCCGCGTCGCGGTGCCCACGAGCCCGGACCGGTCGGTCCGGGCGGCGGCACCACGGGTGTGGCACCGCCGGGTGGTGCTCGGTGGCTGTCCTACTACCGGCCAGCCGCCTTGCCGGCCTTGCGCCGGACGATCTCGCCCTCGTACTTGATGCCCTTGCCCTTGTAGGGCTCGGGCGGGCGGACCTTGCGGATGTTGGCTGCGACCTGGCCGACGAGCACCTTGTCGATGCCGCTGACCTCGACGCGGGTCGGCTGGGGCACGTTGAGGGTGATGCCCTCCGGCGCCTCGATGAGCACCGGGTGGCTGTAGCCGACCTGGAGCTCGACGTCCGAGCCCTTGGATGCGGCGCGGTACCCGACGCCGACCAGCTCGAGGTTCTTGGCGTAGCCGGCGGTGACACCCTCGACCATGTTCGAGACCAGGGTACGGACCAGACCCCAACGTGCCCGGTGGACACGCTCGGTGCCGTCCGGGGTCACCACGATGGCGCCGTCGTCGTCCGTGCTCAGCGACACGCCCTCGGGCATGGTGCGCGTGAGCTCACCCTTCGGGCCCTTCACCGACACGGTGAGGCCGTCGAGGGACACGTCGACACCGTCGGGGACGGGGACGGGGTTCTTTCCGATGCGGGACATGTCAGCTCCTCACCAGACGTACGCGATGACCTCGCCGCCCACGCCAGCCCTGCGCGCGGTGCGGTCGGTCATCAAGCCGTCGTTGGTGGACAGGATCGCGACGCCGAGACCACCGAGCACGCGGGGGATCTCGTCGCGCTTGACGTAGACGCGCAGCCCCGGCTTGGAGATGCGACGCAGGCCGGCGATCACGCGTTCGCGGTTCGGGCCGTACTTCATGGTCACGTGCAGCGTCGCCTGCGGCGAGGTGTCCTCGACGCGGTAGCCGGTGATGTAGCCCTCCTCCTCGAGGATGCGGGCCACGTTCACCTTGACCTTCGACGACGGCATGGACGCCGCGTCGTGGTAGGCGATCGACGCGTTGCGGATACGCGTCAGCATGTCCGCCACAGGGTCGGTCATCGTCATGGGTTCATCTCCTGGGGGTTACTGATCCGCAGACCAGCACTTCCCCGTCTGTTCACTGATGGTGAGTTCGGTCGCCGTAGGGCGCATTGGCGGGTGGGCGGGCTCGGCGCCCGGAGGCGACCGAACGATGACATCGCGGGTGGGCGGGTACAGGCGCCCGGAACCGGCGATCGAGCCGGAGGCGCAGCAGCACCCGGAGCGGGCTACCAGCTGGCCTTGCGGATCCCGGGGAGCTCCCCAGCGTGCGCCATCTCGCGGAAGCACACGCGGCACAGCTTGAAACGCTTGAACACGGCGCGCGGGCGGCCGCAACGGTCGCAGCGCGTGTAGTTCTGCACGTCGTACTTCGCGCCGCGCTTGGTCTGGACGATCTTCGAGGTCTTGGCCATGTCAGCTCTCCTGGCCCTTGGCGAACGGGAAGCCGTAGGCGGCGAGGAGGGCCTGACCCTGCTCGTCGTTCTCGGCCGTGGTCACGACGGTGATGTCCATGCCGCGGACCGCGTCGATGTCGTCGTAGTCGATCTCGGGGAACACCAGCTGTTCGGTGAGCCCGAAGGTGAAGTTGCCGTTGCCGTCGAACTTCGCGTTGATCCCGCGGAAGTCGCGGATGCGGGGCAGCGCGACCGACAGGAGCCGGTCGAAGAACTCCCACATGCGGGCGCCCCGGAGGGTGACCTTGACGCCGATCGGCATGCCCTCGCGCAGCTTGAAGGCCGCGATGGACTTGCGCGCCCGGTTCACGCGGGGCTTCTGGCCGGTGATGATGGTCACGTCCCGGATGGCGCCCTCGAGCGCCTTCGAGTCGCTGATCGCCTCGCCGAGGCCGACGTTGACGACGATCTTCTCGAAACGCGGGACCTGCATGGCGTTGAGGCCGAGCTGGTCCTTGAGCGCCGGGGCGATGTCGCGGCGGTACAGGGTCTTGAGACGCGGCTCGGCGCGCCCGGACTCGGCTGCCGTCTCGGGCGCTGCGGCGGTGGTGTCGGTGTCGCTCATGGTGGCGGTTCCTCTAGGTGCCGGTGACTCGTCCTCGCGGACCTGACGGTCGCGCGTGCGCCCTGTTCCCGGGCGTGCAGCGGCGGGCCTGCCGGATGGGGATCAGAACTAGAACGTGGCGTCGCACTTCTTGCAGGCGCGGACCTTGGAGCGGCGGTCGCCCTCGGTCGCGTAGGTGAAGCCGACGCGGGTCGGGGCGTCGCACTTGGGGCAGACGGGCATCACGTTCGAGATGTGGACCGGAGCCTCGGTCTCGATGATGCCGCCCTCCTGGGCGCCGCGCCCGGTCTGCTGGACGCGCTGGTGCTTCTTGACGTAGTTCACGCCTTCGACCAGCACGCGGTCGCGGTCGAGGTAGAGCTTGACGACGCGGCCGGTCTTGCCCGCGTCCTTGCCAGCGATGACCGCGACCTGGTCGTCCTTACGGATGCGTCGCATCACAGCACCTCCGGTGCGAGCGAGATGATCCGCATGAACTTGCCGTCGCGCAGCTCGCGCGCCACGGGGCCGAAGATGCGGGTTCCACGGGGCGTGCCGTCGGGGCGGACGATCACGCACGCGTTGTCGTCGAAGCGGACGTAGCTGCCGTCGGGGCGGCGACGTTCCTTGATGGTGCGCACCACGACGCAGCGCACCACCTCGCCCTTCTTGACGTTGGAGGCCGGGATGGCGTTCTTGACCGTCCCGACGAACACGTCGCCGACGGACGCGTAGCGCCGCCCGGACCCCCCGAGCACGCGGATGCACAGCACCTCACGGGCCCCGGAGTTGTCCGCGACCTTCAGCCGCGATTCCTGCTGGATCATGGTTCTTCCTGCTTCTAGGCGTCGGGAGTGGCACCGGTGGGCTACCGCGGGGGGTCGGTCGAACCGTCCCCCCGCGGGGGCTCACTTGGCGCGTTCGACGACGGACTGGAGGCGCCAGCGCTTCAGCTTCGAGATCGGGCGGGTCTCGGCGATGCGGACCGTGTCACCGACACCGGCATCGTTGGTCTCGTCGTGGACGTGGTACTTCTTCGAGACCTTCATCGACTTGCCGTAGAGCGGGTGGGTGGTGCGCCGCTCGACACGGACGATGATGGTCTTGTCCTGCACGTCCGAGACGACCACGCCCTGCCGAACCTTCCGGCTGGTGGTGCGCTCTGCTGGCACCGCGTTGTTGTCGCTCATCGGTTGGTCTCCACATCGCTGGTCACGGCGGCGAGTTCGCGCTCACGCATCACGGTGAGGACGCGGGCGACCTCGCGCTTGACCTGCTTGATCCGTCGGGGGTCATCGAGCTGTCCGGTGACGATCTGGAAACGGAGGTTGAACAGCTCCTCCTTCCCTTCGGCCAGCTTCTCGAGCAGCTCGTCGTCCTGGAGCTCGCGTAGTTCGGCGGCGGTGCTCATTCGCCCCCCTCCTCTCGCTTCACGAACTTGGTCTTGACCGGCAGCTTGTGCGACGCCTTGCGCATCGCCTCACGTGCCAGGTCCTCGTCGACGCCGGAGAGCTCGAACATGATCCGGCCGGGCTTGACCGCCGCGACCCAGTGGTCCGGCGAGCCCTTCCCGGACCCCATGCGGGTCTCGAGCGGCTTCTTGGTGATGGAACGGTCCGGGAACAGGGTGATCCGCACCTTGCCGCCACGCTTGATGGCACGCGTGATGGCGATACGGGCGGACTCGATCTGCCGCGCGGTGATCCACCCCGGCGAGGTGGCCATGAGGCCGTAGTCGCCGACGTAGACCTGCGTGTGGCCCTTGGACAGGCCCTTCAGCGGACGCGGTCGGTGCTGCTTGCGGTGCTTGACGCGCTTCGGAGCCAGCATCAGCTGTCACCTTCCTCGGTGGCCTGGACCTCGGGGTCCGCCGCGCCACCCTCGACCTGCTCGACGTCGCCCCCAGCTGGAGGCGCAACGAGGTTGTCGGCCGGCTTGCTCGGGGTCTCGTCGGTCGGCGCCGGGGCACCTTCGGTGCTGGTGTCCTCGGTGGGCGATGCCTCGGGGTTCGGCGCTTCGGTGTCGGACGACCCGGTCGCGGCGTCGCTCGGAGCGGCCGTCTCCTGGGGCGCCTCGGGGGCGTCCTCGCCGGCGACCTGCTCGGCCGGCATGGCGCCGGACTGTGGCGGTGCGGACTCGGTGGTGGCCGGGGTGTCGGCGCTCTTCGGGGTCTCGCCCGCCTCGGTCACGCTGGTGGGAGCCGGCGCGGGGGCGTTCGAGGCATCCGCGGCCGGAGCAGCCGGGGTGCGGGGCTTGGAGCCGACACCGGTCGCCTTCTTGGCGATCGAGGCCGCCTTACGGGCGGACTTGCGCCGCGGGCGGTCGTCGACCGGGCGACCCTCGGCGAGGGCACGGGCGCGGTCCATGGCGCGGGCCGCTTCGGCCTCTTCGCCGGTCCCGATCTGGTCACCGGTGTAGACCCAGACCTTGACGCCGATGCGACCGAAGGTGGTGCGCGCCTCGTCGAAG
This sequence comes from Nitriliruptor sp., assembly GCA_040882055.1. Taxonomy (GTDB): domain Bacteria; phylum Actinomycetota; class Nitriliruptoria; order Nitriliruptorales; family Nitriliruptoraceae; genus Nitriliruptor. The sequence continues at coordinate 4,440 of JBBECA010000046.1, read as the reverse complement.
CCGTAGTCGACCTTGGCCCGCAGCGTGTGCAGCGGGACGCGGCCCTCGCGGTACCACTCGGTGCGGCTCATCTCGGCGCCGCCGAGGCGACCCGAGACCTGGATCCGGATGCCCTTGGCGCCGGCCTTCATCGCCGACTGGACCGCGCGACGCATGGCGCGACGGAACGAGACCCGGCCGCGCAGCTGCTCGGCGACGTTGTAGGCCACGACCTGCGCGTCGAGCTCGGGGTTCTTGATCTCGATGATGTTGAGCTTGACCTTCTTGCCGGTCAGCTTCTCGAGACCACCGCGGATGGCGTCCGCCTCGGACCCACGACGACCGATGACGATGCCGGGGCGCTGCGCCTGGACGCTGACCTCGACGTTGTCACGGGTGCGCGTGATGTCGATGCGCGACACGCCAGCGTGGCGGACACGCTCGCGGATGTGGTGCCGTACCCGGTCGTCCTCGTGGAGGTACGCGGCGTAGTCCTTCTTGTCCGCGATCCACTTGGACTTCCAGTCGGTGGTGACACCGAGACGGAACCCGTAGGGGTTGACCTTCTGACCCATGTCTTTTTCCTCTAGTCCGAGACCGGCAGGTGCCTGGAAAGGCACACAGCACCTGCCGCCGCTCAGTCGTCCTGCGCGGGCGTGACCACGACGGTGATGTGGCTGGTCCGCTTCCGGATGCGGTACGCCCGCCCCAGAGCGCGCGGCTGGTAGCGCTTGAGCGTCGGACCCTCGTCGGCGAACGCGGCGTGCACGATCAGTTCGTCGGGGTCGAGCTCGTCGTTGTTCTCCGCGTTGGCGACCGCCGAGTTCAGGACCTTCAGCAGCGGCTTGGCGGCCGCGACCTTCTCGCTGAACTGCAGCACGCGCTGCGCTTCACCGACGGACATGCCGACGATGATCGGGGTGAGCTGGCGGACCTTGTACGGCGAGACGCGCACGTACTTGGCGGTCGCCTTGACCTTGGTGATCACGTTAGGACTCCTCGGAACCTCACGTTCCGGTGGGTGACCCGGTTCGGGTGTGACCCGAGCTCGGGTCGAGTTCGGGTGTGACCCGAGCTCGGGTCAGCGGCGCTTCTTGGCGGCCTGCTTCTCGCCGGCTCCGCCCCACTTGATGGCGCGCGTGGGCGCGAACTCGCCGAGCTTGTGGCCGACCATCGACTCCGAGACGTAGACGGGGACGTGCTTCTGCCCGTCGTGCACGGCGATCGTGTGGCCCACCATCTCGGGGAAGATCGTGGAACGTCGTGACCACGTCTTGATGACGCGGTGCTCGCCCTTCTCGTTCTGGGCATCCACCTTCTTCATCAGGTGGTCGTCGACGAAGGGACCCTTCTTCAGGCTGCGGGGCATAGGTCAGCGCCTCCGGTTCTTGCCGCGACGGCGGATGATGTACTGGTCGGACGCCTTGGATCTGCGGGTGCGGCGCTCGGGGTTGCCCCACGGGTCGACGGGGTGACGGCCGCCGGAGCTCTTGCCCTCACCACCACCGAGGGGGTGGTCCACCGGGTTCATGGCGACACCACGGGTCTGCGGGCGCACGCCCTTCCAGCGGGTGCGTCCGGCCTTGCCGAGCTTGATCAGCTCGTGCTCCTCGTTGCCGACCGACCCGATGGTCGCGCGGCAGCGGTTGTCGACCAGCCGGATCTCGCCGGAGGGCAGACGCACGGCGGCGGACTTGCCCTCCTTGGCCAGGAGCTGGATCGCCGCGCCTGCGGAACGGCCCATCTTGGCGCCACCGCCAGGGCGGAGCTCCACCGCGTGGATCGTGGTGCCGACGGGGATGTTGATCAGCGGCAGCGCGTTGCCGATCTTGATGTCGGCGCCCGGCCCGGACTCGACCAGCTGCCCCACCTTGATGTTGCGCGGCGCGAGGATGTAGCGCTTCTCGCCGTCGTGGTAGTGCAGCAGGGCGATGCGTGCCGAGCGGTTCGGGTCGTACTCCACCGCGGCGACGCTCGCAGGAACCCCGTCCTTGCCGCGACGGAAGTCGATGATCCGGTACTTGCGCTTGTGCCCCCCACCGCGGTGCCGGCTGGTGATCCGGCCGTGCACGTTGCGGCCCGCCTTCTTCGGGGCAGGCGCCAGCAGCGACTTCTCCGGCGACGACCTGGTGATCGTGTCGAAGGAGCTGACGGACGCACCGCGCCGGGCGGGCGTGGTGGGCTTGAACTTGCGGATGGCCATGAGGATGCCTCGTGGGTTCCTGGTCGAGCGGGCGTCTAGATCCCGGCGTCGAACAGCTCGATCTCGTCACCGTCGGCGAGCGTCACGATGGCGCGCTTGGTGTCGGCGCGCTTGCCCACGATCAGTCCGCGGCGCTTCTTCTTGCCGACGCGGTTGATCGTGTTCACACCCGTGACGCGGACGTCGAAGATCTTCTCGATCGCCTGCTTGATCTGGGTCTTGTTCGAGCGCGGATCGACGATGAAGGTGTACTTGCCCTCGTCGAGCAGCCCGTAGGTCTTCTCGGAGATCACCGGACGGAGGATGATGTCGCGGGGGTCCTTCACTTGGCCACCTCCTCGGTGGACGGCGTGCTCGTGCGGCGACCGGTGCCGATCAGCTCGAGCGCGGCCTCGTCGAAGATCACGATGTCGCTACGCAGCACGTCGTAGACGTTGAGCTGGTCGACGGTGAGCGTGTGGACCTTCTGGAGGTTGCGGAAGGAACGCAGCGTCGGCTGGTGCAGGTCGCCGAGGACGAGCAGCACGCGCTTGACGTCAGCGTGCCCGAGGGCGGCGAGCAACGCGACCGCGTCGCGGGTCTTCGGCGCCTCGAAGGCCAGGTCGCGCACCACCGAGATCGCGCCGAGCTGGGCCCGGTCGGTCAGCGCCGAGCGCAGCGCCGCACGCTTGACCTTCTTGTTGACCCGGACCGCCCAGTTGGAGGGGGTGCGGCCGTGGGCGACACCACCGCCGACCCACTGCGGGGAGCGGATCGAACCCTGGCGGGCGCGGCCCGTGCCCTTCTGGCGGAACGGCTTGGCGCCACCACCGGCGACCTCGGCACGCGTCTTGGTCTTGTGCGTGCCCTGGCGCGCCGCAGCGAGCTGTGCGGTCACGACCTGGTGCATGACCGGGACGTTGATCTTCGCGTCGAACCACTCGGCCGGCAGGTCGATGGAGTCGACCTTGGAACCCTGGAGGTCCGTGACATCGATCTTCGTGGTCATCAGCTCTCACCACCCGTGGTCGCAGGCACGCGCGCTTTGACGCCGCTGCGGATCAGGACGACCGAACCGTCGGGGCCAGGGACAGCGCCCGAGACCAGGAGCAGGCCGTGTTCAGCGTCGGTCGACACCACCTTGAGGTTCTGGATGGTGACGCGCTCGCCACCCATGCGACCGGCCATCCGCGTGCCCTTGAAGGTGCGGCCGGGGGTCGCGCAGGCGCCGACGGCGCCCGGGTGGCGGTTCTTCTTCTTGATGCCGTGCCCGTCGCCCATGCCCTTGAAGTTGTGACGCTTCATGACACCGGCGTAGCCCTTGCCCTTGCTCGTACCGGTCACGTCGATGACCTCGCCGGCGGCGAAGGCGTCCACGGTCACGGTCGAGCCGAGCTCGGGCAGCTCGGCACCGTCGGCGAGCCGCAGCTCGACGAGGCTCTTGGCCGTCTCGATGCCCGCCTTGGCGAGGTGACCGGCGGCCGGCTTGTTGACGTGCTTCTTGGTGCCGTAGGCGAGCTGGACGGCGGTGTAGCCGTCCGTCTCGGGGGTCTTGAGCTGGGTGACCGTGCAGGGACCGGCCTGCACCACGGTCACCGGCACGACGCGCTGTTCGTCGTCGAAGACCTGCGTCATGCCGAGCTTCACCCCAAGGATGCCCTTGGAAGCCATCGTCGTTCCCTTCATCTTCTTCGCGTCGTGTCGCGCACGTGGAGCTGGTCGGCCGCTCGCCCGGGTCGGGCGTGGCCGCCGCCCCGCGAGGGGCGCTGCGGTGTCAGAGCTTGATCTCGATGTCGACGCCCGCCGGCAGCGACAGACCCATCAGCTTGTCGATGGTCTTCTGCGTCGGCTGGTGGATGTCGATGAGACGCTTGTGCGTACGCATCTCGAAGTGCTCCCGCGAGTCCTTGTACTTGTGGGGCGAACGGATGACGCACCACACGTTGCGCTCGGTCGGCAGCGGGACCGGTCCGGTGACGTGCGCCCCGGTGGCCTCGACGGTGTCCACGATCTCACGTGCGGACTTGTCGAGGACCTCGTGGTCGTACGCCTTGAGGCGGATGCGGATCTTCTGGTCGGCCATCTCTTCTTCTCTTCTTCTCGTTCACGATCCGTGACCGGCACGGACGGAGCTGCTGGCGGTGGTGATCCCGAACTCGCCGACGCTGTGGGTTCGAGGAGGCGGGTCGGGCTCGACGCCGCCAGCAACGGGAGAGACGCGACTAGTTGGTGATCTTGGTGACGCGGCCAGCACCCACGGTGCGGCCACCCTCACGGAT
>JBBECA010000045.1:0-4403 GCA_040882055.1 Nitriliruptor sp. | reverse complement strand
GGCGGCAACAGCGGTGGCGGCAACAGCGGTGGCGGCAACAGCGGTGGCGGTGGCGGCAACAAGGGTGGCGGCCCCGACAAGGGCAACCGCCAGCAGAACTCCGGCGGCGGGAACGGTGGCGGCGGCGGTGGCGGCGGCGGCGGGAAGCGCAACCGCAAGGGGGGCAGCCGCAAGCGCTCGCAGAACCGACGGAGCAAGAACCGTCGCCCCGACGTCCTGCACGACGCCGCCCGGTTCTGGGGCGACAGCGCCCAGCTCCCCGAGGCCAGCCAGGACGTGCGCATCACCGACGACCCGTCGGCGGTCCCCCGCTCCCTCGGTCCTCCACCGCTCCCCGGTCACGAGGCGATCGCGGAGCAGTACTTCGGGGTGGTCTACGACCGCGCCGTCGGGACCGCCGGCCTGCTCGCGGCAGCCGGTGGGCTGATCGACCCCGAGGACCTCACCGACGAGCATTGAGCCGTCCGCGGCTTCCCAGCCCCTCGGCCGCCTCGGACCGTCCTCAGTGCCGGCTGATGATCACCATGCCGGAGGAGACGAGGTCGTAGAGCTCGATCACGTCGTTGTTGAACATCCGGACGCACCCGTTCGACGCCGCCGTCCCGATGGAGGCCTCGTTGGGCGTGCCGTGGAAGCGGATCAGCGTGTCACCGCCGCTCGGGCGGTTCCAGTTGATCGCTCGCGCGCCGAGGGGGTTGTCGGGCCCGGGGCCGATGCGCGCCGGCATGTCCTTGCCCCAACGGTCCGGGGCCGGGTTGACCCAGGTGGGCTCGAAGCGCTTCGCGCCGACCACGAACGTGCCGGTGGGCGTCGGGCTGTTGTTGGTCCCGACCGCGACGGGCCAGGACCGCACCACCTCACCGTCCCGCACCAGGGCGAGCGTGGTGTCGGAGTGATCGACCACGAGCACGTTGTCGAACTTGTCCGAGGTCACCGAGGGCTGGACGGTGCGCAGCTCGAGCTCGACGTGCTCGCTGGCGCCGAGGAGCGCCCCGCGGATGCGTTCGATGGCCTCACCGCGATCGATGGCTGCGCCGACACGTTCGGGGATGACGCGGTACTCGCCACCGTCGAGCTCGAGGCTCGCGTCCCGCGCGGGGACGGTCGTCCCCGCGGTGACCTCGTCGAGCACGCCGACGATGGCGCCCTCGGCGATCTGGAGCTCGAGCGCGTCGGCGTCGACGGCGTCTCCGGCGAACGCGGCGTCGATCAGCGGAGCGACGACCGGCTCGGCGCCGAGCTCACGGGGGCTGGTCGACCGGGTCGTGCCGTCCAGAGCGACGGTCACGGTGTGGTCGAGCGCTGCGGACACCACGGTGGTCACCTCGCCGGCGACCTCGCTGGCGCGTTCGGTGGTCACCTCGGGCTCGGTCGTCTCGACGGGGAGCTCGACCTCGTCGTCGCCGTCGGTGGCCGCCTCGGCCAGCTGCGCCGCAGCGGCGTCGCGGTCCAGCAGCCGTCCGGTGTCGCTCTCGGTGCTGACGCGCACCGCCTCGCCGTCCCAGCTCGCCTCGGCGTCGCGCGGGTCGCGGTCGACCTCGTCGGCGATGGTGGCGACGAGGTCGTCGACGGCCTCGTCGGACACCGTGGTGGTGACGTCGGCGTCCAACCCGTCGGTGCCACCGAGCCAGCGGAGCTCGACCAGGTCGACGAAACCGAGCTCCTCGGCGCGGGCCACAGCGTCCGCGACGACCTCGTCGAGGTCGGTGGTCGCTTCGAGCTCCCGCGGGGTGGTCGTCCAGCTCTCGCCGTCAGCGACCACGGTGATGGTGCGGTCGAGCCGCTCGTCGAGGCGCTCGGAGACGAGCGCCTCGGCTTCGTCGGGGGTCACCTCGCCGACGTCGACCGAGTCGATCGTGGTGCCCGGCAGGAGCCGTTCACCGTCACGGACGGTCGAGCCGTACGCCAGCGCGGATGCGCTGAAACCACCCAACGCCACGACCAGGACCACCGCGAGGGCGATCGCGATGCCCGTGCGCGAGCGGAGGAGGCGCGGCAGTGCCGCGCCGGTGCTGCTGATCATCGAGGATCCCCCGTAGAAGTCCACGGGAAGGTACCGAGGGTCCTCAGCGGTGCGAGCGACGGACGGTCAGGCGCGCAGCGACATGGTCCGAGCGGTCGGCAGCAGATCCTCGAGCCAGTGCTGCTCCGCCGGCCGGCGGCCGTGTTCCGAGCGCAGGGATGGCAGCTGGTCGAGGGGGGTGAAGGCCACGCGTCCGGCCTGGAGGCCGATCATGGTGGCAGCCGTGTCACCGGCTTCGATGTCGGCGATCAACCGGTCGATCGAGCGGACCGCCAGCCGGGTCGCCTGGATCCGGTCGAACGGGGACGGGTCGCCGCCCTGCTGCAGGTGGCCGAGGATGGACGAGCGGGCGTCGAACACGTCGCCGCTCTCGTTCTCGAAGACCGAGCGAACGAACTCGGTGGTGTAGATGGGGTCGGAGTCCTCGCTGCGGATGATCAGTCCCAGCTGCTGACCGTCGGCGAAGGCGGCGGTGAGCGCTCGGACGTCCTCGCGGAGCTGGTCGAGGCTGATCCCGCGTTCGGGGAGGTAGACGCGTTCGGCGCCGGTCGCGAGCGCGCTGGTGAGTGCCAGGTAGCCGGAGTCGCGGCCCATCACCTCGACGACGAAGCAGCGTCGGGACGCGACCGCCGAGCGCTTGATCTTGTCGACGTCGCTGACGATGGCGTTGAGCGCGGTGTCGGCCCCGATGGTCAGCTCGGTGCCGGGTAGGTCGTTGTTGATGGTGGCCGGCAGGCACACGATCGACAGATCGAGCTCGGGCAGCTGTGCGACGTGGCGCTGCAGGGCGAGCGCGGTCTCGTAGGCGATGAACCCGCCGATGACCAGCAGCCCGTCGATGCGGTGCTCGGCGAGCCTGGCCGCGAGCTGCGGCAGGTCCGCCGCGGTGGGTTGCCACCGCGAGGTACCGAGTTCGGCCCCGCCTCGCGCCACCCAGCCGCTGACGGCCATCCAGTCGAACGGGGTGACCCGGCCGTCGCGCAGGCCCTCGAAGCCGCGGTCGACCCGCAGGATCTCGTGCCCGCGGTCGAGGGCGAGCCGCACCGCCGCCCGCACGGCGGTGTTCATCCCGGGGGCCGGGCCGCCACCGTGGAGGATGGCGAGCCGGAGCGAGCGCCCGTCGGCCCGTTCGGACGGCTTGGCCCGCACGAGGGTGCGGAGGGTGTCGAAGGATTCGGCGAAGCTGCCGCCTCGGAGCTCCATCGCCTCGTCGAAACGCTGCTCGCTGAGCAGGTCGGCCACCGCGTGGGTGCGTTCGACCGCGTCGACGAGCTCCGCGGTGTCGATGCGGTTCTCACGAATCCCGACGAGCACGGCCGGGTCCTCGGGTTCGAGCGCGAGCAGTTCGTGCACCGCCCGGTAGCCGCACCGGGTGGCGAGGACGCGGTCGAACGCCGACGCCGCCCCGCCGCGCTGCACGTGGCCGAGGATGGTGACCCGGGTGTCCTCGCCGAGCCCCTCGTCGAGGATGGTCTTGACCTGGTCGGCGGTGATCGGCTCACCGTGACGGTCGGTGGCACCTTCGGCGACGACCACCAGGTTCTGGCGTCGACCCACCCGGCGCCCGGCTTCGACCGCACGCTTCAACGAACCCGCCCAGTCGTCGGTCTGCGGCGGGTGCTCGGGGATGAAGACCCAGTTCGCCCCGGTCGCGAGGCCCGCCATGAGCGCGAGGTAGCCGCAGTTGCGGCCCATCACCTCGATGATGAAGGAGCGCTGGTGGCTGGATGCGGTGGACCGGAGGGCGTCGATCGCCTCGGTGATGCGGTGCAGCGCCGTGTCGGCGCCGATGGTCATGTCGGTCCCGAACATGTCGTTGTCGATCGAGCCGACGATCCCGACGAGCCGCAGGTGAGGGTGGGCGTCCGCGGTGGCCTGGTCGATCTCGCCCGCACGCACGAGCTCGGCGAGGTGGTCGGGCCACTCGCTGCGGAACCGGTCGGCGCCGGTGAGCGAGCCGTCGCCCCCGATGACGATGAGCGCGTCGATGCCACGTTCGACGAGGTTCCGGCACGCGTCCCGTCGGCCCTCGACCGTACGGAACCGGTCGGAGCGGGCGGTGCCGATGATGGTGCCGCCCTGCTGCATGATGCCGCCGACGTCGGCGGAGCTGGCGCGTGCGATCGAGGATCCGCCGTCGACCATCCCGCGGTAGCCCTCATGGACGAGGAAGACCTCGAGTCCCTCGTCGATGCCGGTGCGCACCACCGCCCGCACGGCGGCGTTCATGCCCGGTGCGTCACCGCCGCTGGTCAGGACGGCGATGCGCGAGGTCGGGGTGTCGGACACGCGGCGCTCCGGAGAGGTGTGAGCGCGCAGACCTACCCGCGTTCGGTGAGGTCGGCAAGGACGAGCCACCAGGGTGGGCCGTGGGCCTAGC
>JBBECA010000044.1:0-28789 GCA_040882055.1 Nitriliruptor sp. | reverse complement strand
AGCACGTCCGGCGAGAGCGACGCCAGCCTGCCCGCTCCGGCCACCACCGCGGCGGTGATCGCCACGTCGGAGGCGATGCAGAGGGCGACGACGGTACGGACGTGTTCGCCGCCCAGGCCCTGACGCAGGACGAAGGCGTTCTGAGGGCCGATCGCGGCGATGAGCGCAAGGCCGAGACCCTGCCCCGAGAGGGCAGCGAGCAGCGTGGTCGAGGTGATCATGGTTGGCATCCTGGCGAGCCAGTACCGTAAGCGCCAGTCGTACTACTCACGTATCATCAGTAGGACTTCATATGCGTTTGGATCTCGCACAGCTCCGGGCACTGCGTGCCACGGTGGATGCCGGCACCCTCGATGCGGCTGCCGAGGTCCTGCACGTGACCCCGTCCGCGGTCAGCCAGCGGATCAAGGCCCTCGAGAGCGCGGCCGGCCGGGTCCTGCTGGTGCGGTCACGTCCGGTCCGCGTGACCAGGGCCGGCCGTGCGGTCCTGCGCCTGGCCCGGCAGGTCGACCTGCTCGCTGCCGAGACCGCCAACGAGATCGGCGACGAGCCGGCGCACGCCCCCGTCGAGCTGGCCATCGCGGTCAACGCCGACTCGCTCGGCACGTGGTTGCTGCCGGCGCTCGCCGAACTGCGCGAGTCCATCACGTTCGACCTGTACCGCGAGGACCAGGACCAGACCGCGCTGCTCCTGCGCGAGGGCACGGTCGTCGCGGCAGTGACCGCCGCCGACCAACCGGTCGGCGGCTGTCCCTCCACGCCGCTGGGCGTGCTGCGCTACCGACCCGCGGCCACGCCCACCTTCGCGCAGCGGTGGTTCCCAGACGGCACAACCCCAGCCGCGCTCGGACAGGCACCCATGGTCAACTTCGACCGCGACGACGACCTGCAACGACGGTTCCTGCGCGAACACGGCGATAGCTCGGCAGCGACCAGGCCCACCCACCACGTCCCAACCAGCGACGGCTTCGAACAGGCCGTGATCGCCGGGTTCGGCTGGGGCATGCTCACCGAAGCGCAGCTCGAACGGCTCGAACCCAACCAGCTCACGCTCCTCGACCCGCAGGCCACCGTCGACGTCCCGCTGTACTGGCAGCGCTGGAAGCTGCGCCCCCCGTCCCTGGACCGCCTGACCCATGTCGTCGTCACGGCCGGCCGAGCAGCCCAGGTCCCCGCCGGGTAGCCACCGCGGCCCGACCGACGTTCACGTCTACCCCGGCCACGGCGATGACACGGCCATCGGCACCGGGCGCCCCCCACCTCGCCGAGTGGCGCGAACGAGGCTGGTAGCCGCACGCCGCGCGCCGCGAGCAGCTGGGGGCTCAGCGGCCGCGGCTGGGCATCAGGATCCACAGCACGAGGTAGACGATCTCACTCGCCCCCGTGATCGCGAAGACGACGAAGAGCACCCTCACCAGCGACAGACTGAAGCCGTAGTGCTGAGCGATACCTGCGCAGACACCCCCGAGGACACGCCCCTGGCCCCGTCGGGGTCGGTCGAGCCGGCTCTTGGCCATGTCGTTCCCTCCTCGGCCCCGCCCCCCGGTTGGGGGAGCCGGCACCGTCGCGTGCTCCGAGAGTAGGCACGGCCAGCGACGCCGTACCTGGTCCATCCGCCGAACCACGTAGCCGTCGGGCGAGGCTGCGTCGCGGCTCCACAGATCCGCGGGTGCTACGGCCGCACCCCCTCCCTCGAGGGCATGGCCACGGAGACGGTTGGACAGCAAGAACGGTCAGGCACGGCTTTCGCCGCCGGGCGACACTGAGGCATGGTGACCGATGCACGCGACCGTCTGCGGGAACTGCTCGACGCGGTGCTCGACGGCACCGACGGCTCAGCCGGCGGGGCACGATGACGACTGGATGACATGGCGAGCGATGCCTTCAGCTCGCCGTACCACTTCACCCGGGTGCTGTCCCGAGCCACCGGGGAGGCGCCGGTGGCGATGCGTCGGCGGGTGTTGCTGGAGCTCGCGACGGGGCTCCCGGAGGACGAGTTCCGTGCCGCCCTCCTGCCCGGGACGACCGTGCTGTCGTGGGACGGGCCCGAGGAGTCGATCGCGACCGTGCTGGAACACCAGGTCTTCACCAAGGAGGTCTGGCTCGCCGCGATCGAGGGTCGCGACGCCCCATCGCGGGACGTCGCTGCCGACGCCACCCGGCTCTCGGAACGGCACGACGCGCTGGCGCCGCGCTGGCTGGAGACCGTCCGCGACATCGACCGTCGCGGGGCCTGGAACGACCGGCTCGTCGACGCGCTCTGCGATCCACCGGAGAGCTTCGTGCTGAGCAGCGTCATCGCCCACGTCCTGACCTACGCCGCCCACCGGCGTCAACTGGTGCGGCAGATGCTGACCGCCGCGGGGCACGAGGTCGACCACGGCGATCCCATCACGTGGCTGCGCACGCGACGAGGAGAGGTCCCGTGAGCATCACGACGTACTACACCGCCACCAGCCTCGACGGTTTCATCGCCGATGACCGGCACTCGCTCGAGGCGATGACCGCCGCGGCCGGCGGCAAGGACCTGTGGATCGTCGGTGGTGGCGACATCGTCGGTCTCAGGCGTGCGACGGCGGCGACTGCGGGTCTCGAGGGACACGACCGAGCAGGTAGAACTCGTCGTTCGGCATCATCGCGGTGAGGTGGACGAGCCGGTTCGACATCGCGAAGAAGGCCGCGATCGAGCCGACGTCCCACACGTCCTCGTCGCTCAGCCCGTGCTGGCGCAGCGTGGCGAGGTGGCGGTCGGTCACCGTCCACGGTTCGGTGGCGAAGCGGACGGCGACCTCGAGGATCGCTCGCTGTCGGTCGTTCAGATCCGCCTTGCGCCAGTCGGTCGCCACCTGGTCGGCGATGCGGGGATCTCGGGCACGGATCCGGGCGATCGCCCCGTGCGCGACCACGCAGTAGAGGCAGTGGTTCTCGGCGCTCGTCGCCACCACGATGAGTTCGCGGTCGGCTTTCGTCAGCGACGGCGTCTCCTTGTCCATCAGCGCATCGTGGTAGCTGAAGAACGCGCGCCACTCGTCCGGCCGGTGTGCGAGGCCGAGGAAGACGTTCGGCACGAACCCGGAGCTCTCCTCGACCTCATCGATGCGCTCCCGCAGGTCGGCTGGGAGCTCCGCGCGAGCGGGGACGGGGAACCGGCTGATCTCCGACATGGTGGACCTCACGGCGTGTCGACGAGACAGCGCACGGGCGTCGGGTCGATGCCGTCGCACGCTGCGCGGGGATGACGCGTTGCTGCTCCGTACGTCGGCCACGCTAGCCAGCGGAGGGGTCGGGTCGGCGGCACGGTCGCTCGGCCGGGGGTGTCCGCGACGACGGCCCTAGCCTCGCATCCGACGCTTCTCCCCCGCCGCCGCTTCGAAGGACGCCCGTGCCACGCGACATGTTCGTCATCGCCCTGGATCAGTTCAACCTCGACACGATGCAGCAACTGCGTGAGGCCCACCGCTACGAGTTCCGAGCGCTGCTGCCGCGCGATCAGGTCCTCAAGGCGGAGACCTACGACTTCGATCAGCTCGTGGCCGACGCGGACGCGCAGCTCCGCGCGCACGACGGCCCCGTCGACGGCATCGTGACCTGGTGGGACTTCCCGTCCTCGGCGCTGGTCCCGGCGCTCACCGAGCTGTGGGACCTCTACGGACCGAGCCTGCAGAGCGTGCTGTCGCTCGAGCACAAGTACTGGAGCCGCCTCGTCCAGCGGGCGGTCGCGGCCGAGCACGTCCCGCCGTACGCGGTGCTCGACCCGTTCGACGACGGCGCGCTCAGCGCCATCCAGGATCAGGGCCTCGACTTCCCGTTCTGGCTCAAGCCAGTGAAGTCCGTCGGCTCCTACCTCGGCTTCCGCATCGAGAGCGCCGAGGAGTTCGCCGAAGCGCTCGCCACGATCCGCGAGAACATCGGCGAGTTCGGGGCGCCGTTCGCCCAGGCCCTCGACCGGGTGGACCTCCCGCCGGACATCGCGGTGCTCGGTGCCCAGGCCTGCATCGCCGAGGGCATCATCGGCGGCCGCCAGTGCACGCTCGAGGGCTACGTCAGCTTCGGGGAGACGACCACCTACGGGGTGATCGACTCCCACCGCGAGCCTGGCTCGTCCACGTTCCGGGGCTACCAGTACCCCTCCTCGCTGCCCACCCCGATCCAGCGGCGCATGGCGCAGATCGCTGACGACGTCATCCGTCAGTCCGGGCTCGACCACGCCTGCTTCAACATCGAGTTCTTCTACGACCAGGAGGCCGGACAGCTGTGGCTGCTCGAGGTCAACACCCGCCTGTCGCAGTCCCACTGCGACCTGTTCGCCAAGGTCGACGGCGCCTCGAGCCAGCGCGCGATGCTCGACGTCGCGCTCGGCCGTCAACCACGGATGCCGTACCGACAGGGTGAGTTCGCCGTCGCGGGCAAGTTCTTCCTCAGGGCGTTCGAGGACGGACTCGTGCGGTCGGTGCCGTCGGAGGACGACATCGCGGCCGTCATCGATCGCTTCCCCGGCACTCGCATCGAGATCGACCTGACCCCCGGTACGCACCTGTCGGACCTGAAGGTCCAGGAGTCGTACTCCTTCGAGCTCGGCCGGGTCTACCTCGGCGCCGACGACACCGAGCAACTCGACGAGCGGTTCGACCAGATCCGGGACATGCTCCCCTTCGACATCGACACCTCGGTACCGGCGGAAGAAGGCAGCTCGAGCGAAAGTGACGACACGTGAGCGTGATCGACACCTTCCCCCACGCCGTCGAGGCGACCGAGAACATCTTCATCCCGATGCCGGACGGCACGCAGCTGGCGGCCCGGGTGTGGATGCCGGAGGGCGCGGCCCACGACCCGGTCCCAGCCATCCTCGAGTACATCCCGTACCGCAAGCGCGACCTCAAGCGCGAGCGCGACGACCTGATCCACCCCTACCTGGCGGGCCACGGGTACGCGTGCGTCCGGGTCGACCTGCGCGGCAGCGGTGATTCCGACGGGGTGCTCACCGACGAGTACCTGGAACAGGAACTCGTCGACGGCGAACACGTCCTGCGCTGGATCGCACAGCAACCCTGGTGCAACGGGTCGCTCGGGATGATCGGGATCTCCTGGGGCGGATTCAACGGCCTGCAGCTCGCGGCACGCCAGCCTGCGGAGCTCAAGGCCGTCATCACCGTCTGCTCCACCGATGACCGGTACGCCGACGACGTGCACTACATGGGTGGTTGCCTGCTCGGCGACAACCTGTCGTGGTCGTCGGTGATGTTCGCCTTCAACTCCATGCCACCGGACCGTGAGATCGTCGGCGACAGCTGGCGCGAGCGGTGGTTCGAGCGGCTCGAGAACAGCGGGCTCTGGCTCGACACCTGGCTCCGCCACCAGCACCGCGACGACTACTGGAAGCACGGGTCGATCTGCGAGGATTTCTCGGACGTCCAGGTACCCGTCATGGCGGTCAGCGGGTGGGCCGACGGCTACTCCAACGCGGTCTTCCGCATGCTCCGCAACCTCGACGTCCCCCGGCTCGGGCTCGTCGGCCCGTGGAGCCACAAGTACCCCCACCTCGGGGTCCCGGGTCCCGCCATCGGTTTCCTGCAGGAGAGCCTGCGCTGGTGGGACCACTGGCTCAAGGGTGAGGACACCGGGATCATGGACGAACCCATGCTCCGCGCGTACGTGCAGGACAGCGTCGCGCCGACGACCAGCTACGACCACCGCCCGGGCCGCTGGATCAGCGAAGCGACGTGGCCCTCCCCGAACATCGAGACGCTCCGGTACGTGCTCGGCGGCCGGTGGCGGTTGGCACTCGAGGACGAGCCCGTGGTCGAGCGCACCCTCACCGTCCAATCGCCCCTTACGCTCGGTCTCTTCGCCGGCAAGTGGTGCTCGTACTCGGCCACGCCCGACCTCCCGCACGACCAACGCGAGGAGGACGGCGGCGCGCTCGTGTTCGAGTCCGCTCCCCTCGAGGAGGAGCTCGAGATCTTCGGCTCCCCGAGCGTCGAACTGCGCCTGTCGAGCGATCGTCCGGTCGCCATGGTGGCGGTGCGCCTGTCCGACATGGCCCCCGACGACAAGGCCAGTCGCGTCACCTACGGCCTGCTCAACCTGACCCACCGTGACAGCCACGAGCACCCCGAACCCCTGGTGCCGGGCGAGGAGGTCACGGTCCGGATCCACCTCAACGAGATCGCCTACCGCTTCCCCGCAGGCCACCGCCTCCGGCTGTCGATCTCGACCTCGTACTGGCCGCTGGCCTGGCTCCCGCCACAGTCGACGCGGCTGTCGATCCGGACGGTCGACAGCGTCCTGTCCCTACCCGTGCGCAGTACCGACGTTCCGGACGCCGAGGTCACCTTCCCGCCCGTCGAGACCGCTCCCCCGACCGAGGTCACGCCCCTCGAGACCGGCGAGCACACCTGGCTGGTGCAGCGGGACCTCGCGACGGACACCTCGACGCTCACGGTCGTCAACGACAACGGACGGCGGCGCCTCGACGACATCGACCTCGAGATCGAGGACCGGGTCCGCGAGTGCTACACGACGGTCGCCGACGACTTCTCGTCGGCCACCGGCGAGGTGGAGTCCGTGCGCGGCCTGCGACGCGGCGACTGGCACGTGCGGACCGTGACCCGGACGATCCTGACCTCGTCGACCACCCACTTCCACCTCCGGGCGGAGCTCGACGCCTACGAGAACGACGAGCGGGTGTACTCGCGGAACTGGCACGAGGACATCCCGAGGGACCTGGTCTGAAGGCGTGCCGAGGTGCCCAGTCAGCCCTTCGTGGTCGGCGGGAGCTGATCGCGCATCGCCACGACGGAGGCCGCGACGTCACGCAGCTTGCGGTTCTGGTGCTGCGAGGTGCGACGCAGGAGGGCGAACGCGGCCTCCTCGTCACAGCCGCCGCGGACCATCAGGATGCCCTTGGCCTGCTCGATGACCGCGCGGGTCGACAGCGCCTCGCGCAGCTGCTGGCTGAGCTGGGCCACCCGGTCGTACGCGCGCGCGTTGGCGAGCGTCGCTGCCACGGGAGCCGCCAGGCTCCGCGCGGTGACGAGCGCATCGTCCTCGAGCGCGCCAGCGTCCGCTCGGAACAGGTTCAGGGCCCCGATCGTCCGTTCCGTCACCCGCAGCGGGAGCGCGAGCACGCCCCGGAGCCCGAGCCGCGCCGCAGCCTCGCGCAGCGCCGGCGACCACCGCTCGTCCGAGGTCAGGTCAGTGACGTGGAGCTCCGTCCCGGTCCGCATCGCGTCGACGCACGGGCCCTCACCGAGCTCGCGCTGCAGCTCGTCGAGCTCCCGCGACGCGTCATCGCTGGCCGCGGCCGTACCGGTGCGTCCACTCGGGTGTTCGACCGTGACCGCGACCGCATCGACGGCAGGTACCGCAGCGGCGGTCAGCGTGAGCACCTGCTCCAGGAGCTCACGGAACGGCACCTCCTCGAGGAGCAGCGTGAGGAGATCCTCCACCGTCCGCAGGTAGGCCTCCCCCGCTTCCTCGGGGGCAGCGGCTTCCCGCGGGCCGTCTGGAGCAGCTGGACTCACGCCACGCTCGCGACACCGATGGCTGCGAGGACGAGCACGAGGGTGACCACCAGACCACGGCCGGCGAGCCGGTGCGCATCCGCCGCCATCTGGGTCCGCCGCGCGCGGCCGACCAACGCCTGGCCGGCGCCGAGGGCCACGATCCCGAGGATGGGGTGCACGTAGGCGATCAACGGCGCTGCTTCCCACGCCTGACGGGTCGCGTAGAGCACGATCCCGATGACCACGTGCAGGGCGAGGAGCCCGAGCGCGCCGCGGTAGAGGCCGCTCCGGAACTCCTGCCCGTTCTTCGCGCGTCCGAACGCGACGAACGCTGCCACGAGCACCAGCACGGAGATCCCGTAGCCGAGTACGCGGTGCACGGAGAACAGCAGGTCGTCCACGTGGAGCCTTCCGGGAGCCGTCCGAACCAGCCTAACGCAGCGCGTGCGCCACTCACCGCGTCAACGACCACGAGGACCGAGCGAGTCGTCGGCCTCACCGTCGACGATCTCGAACGAGCCCCCGTCCTCGCGGAGCTCAGACGTTCGCGGCCTCCATCGAGGCGAGTTCACGCTTGAGATCCGCGACCTCGTCACGGAGCCGAGCGGCGTACTCGAAGCGCAGGTCCCCGGCTGCCTCGTGCATCTCCTCCTCGAGGCGATGGATGAGCGCGGCGAGGTCCTCACGTGGCAGTTCGGAGGCGTCGGCAGCGTCGCGGCCGCCACCGCCCGAGCTCGGTTCGGCCGGCCGGTAGTCCTCACCGGCCTCCTCGGCCCGCACCGCGGCGAGGATGTCCCCGACGCGCTTGCGGATCGTCTGCGGATCGATGCCGTGCTCGGTGTTGTAGGCCAGCTGCTTCTCGCGGCGCCGGTCGGTCTCGTCGAGCGCCTGCTTCATGGCGTCGGTGATCTGATCGGCGTACATGATGACCTGGCCGTCGACGTTGCGGGCCGCGCGGCCGATGGTCTGGATCAGCGAGGTCGACGAGCGCAGGAACCCCTCCTTGTCGGCGTCGAGGATCGCCACCAGCGACACCTCCGGGAGGTCGAGGCCCTCACGCAGCAGGTTGATACCGACGAGGACGTCGAACTCGCCGAGCCGCAGGTTCTTGAGGATCTCGACGCGTTGCACGGTGTCGATGTCGGAGTGCAGGTAGCGGACCCGAACGCCGTTCTCGAGCAGGTAGTCGGTGAGGTCCTCGGACATCTTCTTGGTCAACGTGGTCACGAGGACACGCTGGTCGCGCTCCACGCGCTGACGGATCTCCTCCATCAGGTCGTCGATCTGCCCCTTGGTCTGGCGCAGCACCACCTTCGGGTCGAGCAGCCCGGTGGGACGGATGATCTGTTCGGCGATCGTGTCCGACTCGCGGCGCTCGTAGGGCCCCGGCGTGGCCGAGATGAACAGCCGCTGCCCGACGCGTTCGAGGAACTCGTCGAACATCAGCGGCCGGTTGTCGCGGGCGGACGGCAGGCGGAAGCCGTACTCGACGAGGTTGTCCTTGCGCGACCGGTCCCCCTCGTACATCGCCCCGATCTGCGGGACCGTCACGTGCGACTCATCGGTCATGACCACGAAGTCGGACGGGAAGTAGTCGAGCAGGGTGTAGGGCGCCTCGCCGGGGGCGCGTCCGTCGAAGTGGCGCGAGTAGTTCTCGATGCCGTTGCACGACCCGACCTCGCGGATCATCTCGAGGTCGTAGTTGGTCCGCATCTTCAGCCGCTGGGCCTCGAGGAGCTTGCCGGCACCCTCGAGCTCCTCGAGCCGTGCGGCGAGCTCGGTCTCGATCGAGCGCACCGCGCGTTCGAGCGCGGGACGGGACGAGACGTAGTGCGAGGCGGGGAAGATGCCGACGTCGCGGACCGGCTGCGATACCTCGCCGGTGAGGGTGTCGACCCGCACGATGCGGTCGATCTCGTCGCCGAAGAACTCGACCCGGACGGCGCGCTCGTCGTCGGCGGGGAACACCTCGAGGGTGTCGCCGCGGACGCGGAAGGTCCCGCGCACCAGGTTCAGATCGTTGCGGCTGTACTGGAGGTCGACCAGCTTGCGCATGGCCGAGTCGAGGCCGACCGCATCGTCGCCCGATCGCAGCCAGAGGATGTGGTCCTCGTACTCGTGGGGCGAACCGAGGCCGTAGATGCACGAGACCGACGCGACCACCACGACGTCTCGGCGCGAGAGCAGCGCCATGGTGGCGCGGTGCCGCAACCGGTCGATCTCGTCGTTGATCGACGAGTCCTTCTCGATGTAGGTGTCGCTCGAGGCGATGTAGGCCTCGGGTTGGTAGTAGTCGTAGTAGCTGACGAAGTACTCGACGGCGTTGTCGGGCAGGAAGTCGCGGAACTCGTTCGCCAGCTGCGCCGCGAGCGTCTTGTTCGGTGCGATCACCAGGCACGGGCGCTGGAGCTGTTCGAGGACCTTGGCCGCCGTGAAGGTCTTGCCCGTCCCGGTCGCACCGAGCAGCGTGACCGCCTTCTCGCCGGCACCGAACGCGTCGACGATCTCGGCGATCGCACGCGGCTGGTCGCCCGCCGGCGTGAAGTCGCTGACCACCCGGAACGGGGTGTCGTCGCGGAGGTGTCGGTGGGTCACCCGAGCGGTTCCGGCTCGGTCGGTGGCGTCCTGGTCCATGCGCGCGACGGTACCCGGGCTCGCCGTCCGCCTCACCAGGCGCTGCTCGAGGGGACCGGCTCGTGGGTCAGGTCGACGATGCCGTCGTCTCGACCTCCCCGCGCGGTCACGCCACCGAGTTCCACGGGTGTCGCGGCCCGGCGTGCCGACCGCGCCCAGGTGGTGACCCAGTCCGCGGCGCGGGTCGGACCCCGCCCGTCCTCGAGCCGACCGAGGGCCGCGGGATCGCTCGACCTCGCTGCGGCGAGGAGGCCGGGCCACTGCGCAGCTTCGGGCCAGCGGCTGAGGTGGGTGACGGCGTCGACGTCGAGGAGGGTCCGCACCAGCACCTCGTCGGCGAACCGGCCATCCCGTGGCGGGACGATCACCAGCGGCCTGCGGGCGGTCGCCACCTCGGCGACGACCGCCAGCGACGGCCCGGCGACGACGACGTCGGCCGCCTCGAGCGCGTGCCAGGGATCCTCGGTCCATCCGAGCCGCCGGAGGTTGGAGGGCAACCCCGCAGCCGGCGTACCGCACCGCCCGACGGTCAGCCAGGTCCACCCGGGTGTCGCTGAGGCGGCGGCGGCCAGCTCGCCGGCGCCACTCAGCCCATCGCCACCACCGATCACCGTGACCACGGGACCGACCCGAGCCAGACCGAGCGCTCGGCGGCCCGCCGCACGGTGGGGCCGGCGCCCGCTGAAGCGCGACAACAACCCCGTGTGGACCGTCCGCTCGCGGACCCAGCGGGGGGTCAGGTCGGGTTCGAGGACGGCTGGGTACGGGGCGAGCTCACCGACCACGGGTCCAGCGTGCTCGGCGATCATCCCAGGTCGCCTGATCCGCACCAGGGGGATGGTGATCCCGAAGAGGTTCGGCGCGCCGTCGACCACGAGCACGTCGGGACGGACCTGCCCGAGCCACCTGCGCAGGTGGCTCGCGCTCGGGGTAGCGGACACCGGACCGGCGCGATGTCCGACCTCCGCGGTCACCGACCACGGCAGCTCGACCACGGGTACGCCGTGCCGTTCGAGGTCCGGAGCCGGCCCGATCGTCAGGGCGGACAGCGTCGTACCGGACAGGTGGCGCTGCACCGCGCTCAACCGCGCTCTGGCGCCAGCTCCGTCGCCGACGAACCAGGCGACGTGCGGTCGTGCGGTCGTGCTCTCCACCACGGACCCCCGTCCTCTCGGCCAGGAGCCGATCGCGACGGGTCGGGGAGATGCCCCAGCGTCCGCTGCTCCTGGACGGCTGGTGTGCTCAACCGGTGATCGCGACGCTACGCCGCGGACGGCCGATCCGCATCCAGGTCACCTGGACGGTCCGGTCCTTCGGAGCCGGTGGACACCGGTGGCCCCGGCCGACCGGCCACGCACGGACCGGTGACCATCTCACGAGCCTGCTCCCTGTGCGGCGCTCGCCGCGACCTCGATCCGGTCCGCCACCTCGTCGACCGCGCGCACGAGGTCGTCGAGGGTGCCGTCGTTGACCACGACGTGGCTCGCTACGGCCCGGCGGCGGACATCATCGGTCTGCGCTCGCATCCGTGCGCGTGCGTCGTCAGGATCCAGTCCGCGCGCCGTGGTGAGGCGCGCGAGTCGCACGTCCTCGTTCGCGAGGACCACCACGATCTCATCGAACCGACCCGCTTGGCCGGTCTCGATCAGGAGGGGGTGGTCGACGACCACGATACGTGGGCTCGGACCCGTCTCGGCCGTACCGAGTTCGGCGATGCGCTCGGCGATGCGTGTCGCGATGCGCGGGTGGGTGATGCGGTCGAGCGCCGACCGTGATGCGTCGTCGACGAACGCGACGCGAGCGAGGGCCTGCCGGTCGAGGGTCCCGTCCTCCTGGACCACCTCGTCACCGAAGCGTGCCGCCAGCTCCGCGACCGCCGGTTCGCCGGGCTCGACGACCTCACGCGCCACCTGATCGGCGTCGATGACCGGCCACCCACGCGCACGGAGACGCTCGGCAACGGTGGACTTGCCGCTCCCGATACCGCCCGTCAGCCCCACGAGGAACACGCACGCTCCTAGACATCGCACCCCCGCACGAGCCGCGGAGGCTAGTCGGCGCTCCTGAACGCCGTGAGCCCCGGCCGAGGCCGGGGCTCACGTGGCGGTGCGGGCCCGTCAGGCCGAGGTCTCGTCCTCAGCCTCGTCCGCCGTCGCTTCGGCCGCCGGAGCGTCCTCAGCCGGAGCCTCTTCGCTCGCCGCTTCGTCAGCCGCAGGAGCATCGTCAGCCGCGGGAGCGTCGTCAGCCGCCGCTTCCTCGGCCGCCGGAGCGTCCTCGGTCGCTGCTTCCTCGGTCGCCGGCTCCGGTTCGGGGAGCTCGGCTTCGGCGAGCGCGATCTCCTCGGGCGTCGGCTCGGAGTCGCCACCGAACCCAGCCTTGGCGAACGCGGCTGCCAGGCTGCTGCCCGACGTCACGTCCTCGTCGCCACCGGACGAGTACGCCGTCGACACCGCGGGCTGCGGGTTCGGGTCGTACGGGTCCTGGGCGACGTCGCCCTCGGTGGGTGCCTGCGCCTGCTTGAGCGACAGCGAGATGCGACGACGCACCGTGTCGATGTCGATGACCTTGACCTCGATCTTGTCACCGACGTTGACGACCGCCTCCGGCACCTCGACGTGGCGCTCGGCCAGCTCGGAGATGTGGACCAGGCCCTCGATGCCGTCGGCGACCTTCACGAACGCACCGAACGGCACGAGCTTGGTCACCTCGCCATCGACGTTCTCGTCGACCGCGTGCTCGCGGGCGAACTTCTGCCACGGGTCCTCCTGCGTGGCCTTCAGCGACAGCGAGACGCGCTCGCGGTCGAGGTCCACGTCGAGCACCTCGACCTCGACCTGATCCCCGACCTCGACGACCTCCGAGGGGTGGTCGATGTGCTTCCAGGACAGCTCGGAGACGTGCACGAGACCGTCGACGCCGCCGAGGTCCACGAAGGCACCGAAGTTGACGATCGACGACACGACGCCCGAACGGATCTCGCCCTTCTGCAGCGAGACGAGGAACTCGTTGCGGAACTCGGACTGGGTCTCCTCGAGGAACTTGCGCCGCGAGAGGACGACGTTGTTGCGGTTCTTGTCGAGCTCGATGATCTTGCACTCGAGCTGGGTGCCGACGTACGGCGCCAGGTCACGCACACGCCGCATCTCGACCAGCGAGGCGGGCAGGAAGCCGCGCAGCCCGATGTCGAGGATGAGACCACCCTTGACGACCTCGATGACCGTGCCGACGACGGTCTTGTCGTCGGTGTAGATCGCCTCGATGGTGCCCCAGGCGCGCTCGTACTGGGCGCGCTTCTTGGAGAGGACCAGGCGACCCTGGTCGTCCTCCTTGTTCATCACCAGCGCTTCGACGACGTCGCCGACCTGGACGACCTCGTTCGGGTCGACGTCGAGCTTGATGGACAGCTCGCGGGCGGGGATCACGCCCTCGGACTTCCAACCGATGTCGAGCAGGACCTCGTCGGGGTCGATCTTGACCACGACGCCTTCGATGACCGAACCCTCCTCCATGGCCTTGAGGGTGCCTTCGAGCATCGCCTCGAAGTCCGCCTCGGAGAGGTCGTTCTCGACGATGGCGTCGCCGGTGGAGGTCATCTGACCGCCGGGCTCCTGGCTGACGACCATCGATTCGGGGGTTCCCGGGGTGGTCGGGCCGGAGGCGGTGTCGGGGGCGTCTGTGTCGGCGCCGGTGGTGTTGCTGGTGTCGGGGGCTTCGGACATCGGGGACAGGTCTCTCGGTCGCGGATGGGTGGACGGCCGGCGCACCGGGTGGCGCGACGGCGGTGGAGCGAACCCCCACCGGGCGCTCGCGCGCACGCGAACACACCCGGGCGAACGGGGGTCGCGCAGAGGGTCGCAGCCACCCCCTCCGGTGTCAACGCCGCGGGACCCGGGGTGCCGCCAGCGCCTACGGTCCCGGCCCGGCGCCGGCGACGAGGAGGCCACCGTGTCCGATCTCCCCGATGGCCTGGTGCGCGGCGATGACGGCGTGGTGCGGTGCTGGTGGCCGGGCGACGACCCCGAGTACCGGCGCTACCACGACCACGAGTGGGGCCGTCCGGTGCACGACGACCGGCGGCTGTTCGAGAAGCTGTGCCTGGAAGGCTTCCAGGCCGGACTGTCCTGGCTGACCATCCTGCGCCGTCGCCCAGCGTTCCGGGACGCCTTCGCCGGCTTCGACCCCGAGACCGTCGCCCGCTTCGACCACCACGACGTCGACCGCCTGGCGATCGACGCCCGGATCATCCGCCATCGCGGCAAGATCGAGGCGACGGTCGCCAACGCGCGGGCCTACCTCGATCTCGTCGCCTCCGAGGGGTCGCTGGACCGCTTCGTGTGGCGCTACGCCCCGGACGAACCACCGGTCCCCCGGACCCGTGCCGACGTACGGGCGACGTCCCCCGAGGCCACCGCGCTCGCCTCCGAGCTCAAGCGACGAGGCTGGCGGTTCCTCGGCCCGACCACCGTCTACGCCTTCTCCCAGGCGATGGGTCTGGTGGACGACCACCTGGTCGGCTGCGCCTCCCGCACCCCGAGCTCGCGGTGACCACTTGGTCGGCTGCGCCTCCCGCACCCCGTCCTGACCGGTCGGTCACGGGCTCCCGGCGGCGGTGGTCGTTCGCCGCCTGCGGGGTCGTCCCGGCCCGCGCGCCACCGCCAACCTGGTCCTCCGAGCCGGTGACCTCACCGGCGGACCCGATACCAGGAGCGATACGTGCAGGACCAGGAGACACGGACCCTCGACGAGCTGCTCGACGGTGAACGGACCGCGATGGTGGTCACCGCCGACCAACGTGCGCGACCGATGACCATCCTCGACCGGGACGGCTCGCGGCTGTGGTTCCTCACCGGTCGCGACGCCGACTGGGTCCAGGCACTGCCCGACAACGAGATCGTCGCGGTGGTCGTCAGCGAGCCGAAGGACTCCCTCCACGTCTCGCTCAACGGCCCGGCAGGGTTCACCGACGAGCGCGACGTCCTCGAACGACTGTGGTCGAAGCCGATGGAGGCCTGGTTCGAGGGCGTGGACGACCCGAACCTGGTGGCGTTGCACGTCGACGTCGAGGACGGTGAGTACTGGGACGGCCCCGACTCCGGCATCAGCCGCGCGATCCGTGGGCTGACCGCCGTGGTCACCGGTGAGGGCCAGGACGCGATGGGCGAGCAGGGCGACGTCGCTCCCTGAGACGGGGCCGACGTGACACGGCGGTACCGTTCCGCTCCCTCCCACTGGACACCGTCGGAGCTCGCGTCGTGGCCCTCCCGAACCCGTTCGTCCGGCGTCGCCGGACCCGTCCGACCCCGACGCTCGAGCAGCAGCGCGACGACATGCCCAAGATCGGACTCTTCGCCGAGCCCGTCCGCGTCGCGGACCTCCAGGTGCTCGCACCGGAGGTCCTCGACGACGGGCGGCACCGGGTCACCTTCCTGGTGGAGGTCCGGGATGCCGAGGGCCGACGCTGCCCCGACCTCGCGGTCGAGGCGCGCGTCTCGGGCCCGGAGCGCACCCGCACCGTCCAGGGCGCGACCGACCTGTTCGGTCGCATCCGGTTCCGCATGGCCGGTCCCGCGGGCACCTACGCCCTCGAGGTGACCGACGTCGCCGCGCACGGTCTGGACTGGGCACGAGACGCCGGCACCGCGACCGCCGAGGTGACCGTCGGCTGAGCGGTTCGCCTCACCGCGCCGCGACGCGACGCGCGAGGGTGCGGGCGACCAACGGTGACGTCAGCATCTGCACGACCGCGTAGACGACGGCAGGGAGCGCCACCTGGTCGGGTAGGCCGGAGGCGAACACGATGAACGCCGCGATGCTGAACTCCTTCTTCGAGACGGTGAACAGCATCGCCGAACGGTCCGCACGCTCAGCGAGCAGGGGGTAGCTCGCCCAACCGAGCAGGTAGCCGATCACGTTGAGGCCGAGCGCCGCGGCCGCGACCAGCAGCATCGCGGTGGGTCGATCGAGGATCGCGGTGGCGTTGGGTCCGATGACCGCCACGACCAGCAGGAGGTAGGCGATCGAGGCGGTGGCCGACAGCGCCGGCTCGGCTGGTTCGACCCGCGCCGGCCGCCAGGTGCGGACGGCGACGCCGGTGATGGTGGGCACGAGCACGGTGAGCGCGAGTTCACCGATCAGGGGTAGGACCGGCACGTCGAGGTCCACACCGGTGTAGAACAGGAACAGTACGGGGACCATCAGCGGTGCCAGGGCCGTGTTGACCGCGTTGAGCACGGTGGCCAGGGCGACGTTGCCGCGGGCGATCAGGACCAACAGCGGTGAGGACACGTCGGTGGGGAGCACGCCGACCAGCGCGAAGCCGAGCCCGAACGGTGTGGCGCCGAACGCGAGCCGACCGATCAGGAAGCCGGCGAGGCTCATCGGGCCGTAGACCAACCCGGTGGCCAGAGCTTGGACGCCCGGCCTGGCCAGCACCGTCCTGAGCGCGGTCAGGTCGAACGTCAGGCTGACGCACAGCATCAGCAGCGCCAGCAGGGGGGTGACGGCGTAGCTGAGTGCCACACCGACGCTGGGTGCGAGCAGCCCCGCCGCTGCCGTGACCAGGACGAGCGGTGTGAGGTTGTTCTCGATCACCCGCAACCGCTCGATCTCGACCTCCCCGCTCCGAACCTGCCGAGGCTGCTGGCCCCCGGACGGGGTGGCCCCGCGGTGGCGGACGCTACCGGGAGCCGGCCGCGCCTAGGCTCCGTGACGATCCGAACCGGGAGCACGCGTGCCACGGCAACCGAAGGTCCTCGGGGTCGTCCTCGCCGGCGGGGAGGGCAAGCGGCTCGCACCGCTGACGCGCGACCGTGCCAAGCCCGCCGTGCCGTTCGGGGGCAACTACCGCCTGGTGGACTTCGCGCTGTCCAACCTCGTCAACTCGGGGTACCGCCGCATCGTCGTGCTCACCCAGTACAAGAGCCACAGCCTCGACACCCACCTCGCCAAGACCTGGCGCATGTCGCCGATGCTCGGCAACTACGTGGCCCCCGTCCCCGCGCAGATGCGCACGGGGCGCGGCTGGTTCTCAGGCTCGGCCGATGCGATCTTCCAGAACCTCAACATCATCCGCGACGAGGCGCCCGACCACATCTGCGTGTTCGGCGCCGACAACCTCTACCGGATGGACGCCTCCCAGATGGTGGAGGAGCACATCGCCTCGGGCGCTGGGGTCACCGTCGCGGCGCTGCGGGTCCCGCTCGAACAGGCCTCCGCCTTCGGCGTCATCGAGCCGGGTGACGACGGCCGCATCCGAGCGTTCCGCGAGAAGCCGGACGACGCCGTCGGGCTCGACGACGATCCCACGCAGGTCTACGCCTCGATGGGCAACTACGTCTTCACCACCGAAGCGCTCGTCGAGGCGCTCCGTGCCGACGCGGCGGACACGACCTCGGCTCACGACATGGGCGGGGACATCATCCGTGGCATGGTCGAACGCGGCGACGCTGCGGTCCACGACTTCGTGCGCGACAACGACGTCCCTGGGTCGACCGATCGCGACCGGGGGTACTGGCGCGACGTCGGCACCATCGACGCCTACCACGAGGCCCACATGGACCTGGTCTCGGTCCACCCGATCTTCAACCTCTACAACCTCGAGTGGCCGATCTTCACCTGGCACGACCCGCTGCCGCCGGCCAAGTTCGTCTTCGACGACGAGGACCGCCGCGGGACCGCGATCGACTCGATGGTCTGCTCCGGCGTCATCGTCTCGGGCGGCACGGTCCGACGCTCGGTGCTCTCCCCCGGCGTCCGGGTCCGCAGCCGAGCGGTCGTCGAGCGCTCGGTCCTGCTCCCCGGGGTCGAGGTCGGTCCCGGAGCGACGGTGCGCAACGCCATCGTCGACAAGAACGTCCACATCCCCGAGGGGGTGCGGATCGGGTCGGACCCTGACCACGATCGCGCCCGCTTCCACGTCTCGGACGGTGGCATCGTGGTCATCGGCAAGGACGACGTCGTCCCCCCGCTGGGCGACGCGTGATCGGCCCGCGACGACGGATCGGGCTCCTCACCAAGGAGTTCCCGCCCGACGTCTACGGCGGAGCGGGTGTGCACGTGGCCGAACTCGCACGCTCGCTCGCATCCCACGTCGAGGTGGCCGTCCACTGCTTCGGGGACCCGCGTTCGGACCCGCTGGTGGCCGGCACCCACCGAGAGTGGGAGGCCCTGGACGGCGAAGCGCCCGAGCTCGCTGCGCTCCGCACCGTGTCCGCCGACCTGTCGATGGTGGCCGCGACCGGCGATGTCGACCTCGTCCACAGCCACACGTGGTACGCCAACCTCGCCGGCCACCTGGCGGCGCTGGTCCACGACGTCCCGCACGTGGTGACCACCCACAGCCTCGAACCGCTCCGCCCCTGGAAACGCGAACAGCTCGGCGGCGGGTACGCGCTGTCGAGCTTCTGCGAGCGCACCGCCCTCGAAGGTGCGGACGCCGTCATCGCGGTCTCGCGCGGCATGCGTGAGGACATCCTGGCCTGCTACCCGGCCGTCGATCCGGGTCGGGTCGAGGTGGTGCACAACGGTGTCGATCCCCACCTCTGGCACCGGGTCGACGACCGTGCCGTCCTCGAGGAGCACGGCGTCGATCCCGACCTGCCGACCGCGGTGTTCGTGGGCCGCATCACGCGGCAGAAAGGTGTCGTCCACCTGCTCGATGCCGCCGCCCACCTCCCTGCCGGATCCCAGCTGGTGCTGTGCGCAGGTGCGCCGGACACTCCGGCCATCGCGGCGGAGTTCCGCGACCGGGTGGCCGAGCTTGCTGACGCCGACGTCCGGGTCGTGTGGATCGAGCGCATGCTCCCCCGCGACCAACTCCTCCAGGTGCTGTCCGCGGCGCAGGTGTTCGTGTGCCCCTCGATCTACGAACCGTTCGGCATCGTCAACCTCGAGGCGATGGCGGTCGGACTGCCGGTCGTGGCCTCCGCCGTCGGGGGGATCCCCGAGGTCGTGGTGGACGGGACCACCGGACGGCTCGTCGCCTACGAGGCCGGCGACGACGGCACCGGCGCTCCGGCCGATCCTGCAGCGTTCGCGCGCGACCTCGCGGCGCGGGTGACCGAGCTGCTCGGAGACGCCGATGGTGCCCGTGCGATGGGGGCGGCCGGCCGCGTGCGGGTCGAAGAGCGGTTCTCCTGGGGAGCGATCGCGGCCCAGACGGCCGCGCTGTACCGACAGCTCCTGACCCGATAGGCCCTGCCGTGCAGGTGCTCCCCGCCGCCTTCCGCATCGCATCACGCGCCCGTGGTGCCCGTGCGTTCCACCCGCGGGGCAAGGTGTGGCACGCGTCGTGGTCGCCGGGCGAGGTCCCGGCGCTCCGAGGTTCACCCCTGCTCGATGGCCCCCGGCCGGCGCTCCTCCGCGTCTCCCACGCCATCGGTCTCCCGCCGACCGTCCCAGACATCATCGGGTGGGCGGTGCGGGTCGTCGACGCCCACGGGCCCGGCCGGCACCAGGACCTGCTCCTGGCCTCGAGCGGTACCGGCCAGCTGACGCGACACCTGCTCCTGCCGGCCCAGGACCTCGGCGACACGCCGTTCTCGACGCTCCTGCCGTACCAGGTCGCAGGAGCGGGCACCCACGTGATCGTCGCCCGTGCCGAGGACCCCGCCACCGTCGCCTACGCGGCCGCCGTCGGGCCGCAGCCACACGTGCTCCCCCGCTTCACCGTGCAGGTCGGTGGCTTCGAGGGACCGACGCTGGCCACCGTCATCCCGGGCGCGCTGGCCGACCAGCAGCTCGGCGAGTCGCTCCGCTACGACCCGTGGAACACCGGGCCGGAGCTGGAGCCGGCGGGGTGGCCGAACCGCATCCGCCGGCCCACCTACGCCGCCAGCCAGGAGGGGCGGGGCGCGCGCTGCTGACGGCCCGTGGCCGTGACGAACTCAGCAGGGGCTGCCGGAGAGGTACTGGCGCGGGTTGACCGCCGAGCCGTTGACCCGGGTCTCGAAGTGCAGGTGCGGTCCGGTCGAGTTGCCGGTGTTCCCCACGTAGCCGATGGTCGCTCCCTGAGACACCGACTGACCGGATCGGACCGCCATGCGGCTCTGGTGGGCGTAGGCGGTCACGACGCTGCCGTGGTCGATGAGCACCAGGTTGCCGTAGCCACCCTGCCAGCCCGCGAAGATCACCGTTCCGCCGCGTGACGCCCCGATGGGGGTCCCGGTCGACGCGCCCTGGTCGATCCCGCGGTGCATGCGTCCCCAGCGCGGCCCGTACTCGGAGGTGACCGGCGCACAGATCGGCCAGGCGTACCCGGAGGAGGACGAGGCTCCACCGCCGCCCCCCGAGCTCCGCGCAGGTGCTGGTGCCGGTGCCGGTGCCGGTGCCGGTGCGCTCCGTCGACGGGCCGCCGCAGCAGCGGCCTCCCGCTCGGCCTCGGCGGCGGCCTCCGCTGCAGCCGCGGCACGCCGCTCGGCCTCCCGGGCGGCGCGCCGCTCCTCCTCCTGGCGCTGACGGATGAGCTCCTCGATGCGGTCCGATTCCATCTCGAGGTCGCCCTGCTCGCCCTCCAGCTGTTCGACCCGCGCGCGTGCATCGGCCGCGGCGAGAGCTCGCCGGTCGCGCAGCACCTCGACCTCGGCGAGCAGCTCCTCCTGCTCGGTGAGCATCTGGTCGAGCCGCTGCTCCTCGACGCCCAGGCGCTGACGCTCGGCATCGACGGTGACCTCCGCCGCACGGAGCGCCTCGAAGCTCGTCGCATCCCCGATCGCCAGGGCACGGAGGTAGGTCGACCGGGCGAGCGCCTCCTCGGCGCCGTCCGACGACAGCAGCACGTTGAAGTCGCGCACCGAACCCTGCTTGAACATCGAGGCGGCACGTCCCGCCAGCCGGGCGCGGACCTGCGCCGCCTGGTCCTCGACCCGTCCGAGGCGTTCCTCCGCCTCGGCGACGGCGGCGCGCTGCCGTTCGAGGTCCTCAGCGACGTCGTTGACCACCGCTTCGACCTCGGCCAGCTGCGCGTCGGCGTCCTCGAGGCCGGACTCCGCATCACCGGCTTCGGCTTCGGCACGGTCGAGCTCGCGGGTCACCTCGGCGATGCGTTGACGAGCCTGCTCGAGCTGGCGTTCCTCGGGCGCCTGCGCGGCCGCGATGGTGCCGGGTACGAGCAGCGCACCCGCGAGGAGCACGGCCAACGGCGCGTGCAGGCGTGACGAGCGGAACGGCAAGGAGCACCCCGACTGGGTGTAGCGCGAGCGGGAGCGGCCGAGCGTACCCACGCGGACGCCCGGCTCAGTGCTTCTGGGCGTCGAACCAGGTCACCCCGAAGGCGGTGTCGACCTCCAGCGGCACGGCGAGCTGGCAGACCGATGACAAGGTCTCGCGCACGAGCTGTTCCGCGTCCTCACGTTCGTCGTCGGGGGTCTCGAGCACGACCTCGTCGTGGACCTGGAGCAGCAGTTGCGTGCGGAGCCCCGACGTGTCGAGCGCGCGGGCGAGCTCGATCATCGCCAGCTTGATCACGTCCGCAGCGGTGCCCTGGATCGGTGCGTTCAGGGCCATGCGTTCGGCCATCTGTCGCCGGTTGCGGTTGTCCGAGCGCAGGTCCGGCAGGTAGCGGCGCCGCCCGAACATCGTGGTCGTGTACCCGTCGTTGGTGGCCGCCACCACCGCAGCGTCGAGGAAGGAACGCACCTTCGGGAACCGCTCGAAGTACGCGGTGACGATCTCGGCCGCCTCGTCCGGTGGGATGCCGAGCTGCTGACCGAGACCGAAGGGGGTGAGCCCGTATGCCAACCCGTAGTTGACCGCCTTGGCCCGGTCGCGGAGCGCTCCGTCGACGGCCTCGAGCGGCAGGTCGAACACCTTGGCGGCCGTCGTCGCGTGGACGTCCTCAGCGGACGCGAACGCGTCGAGCAGCCCCTCGTCGCCCGAGAGGTGCGCCATGATGCGGAGCTCGATCTGCGAATAGTCGGCGACCAGCAGCTGCCCGAACCCCTCCCCCGGCACGAAGGCCCGCCGGATCTCGCGGCCCTCCTCACGCCGCACCGGGATGTTCTGCAGGTTGGGGTTCGATGACGACAACCGTCCGGTGGCGGCGATCGTCTGCGACAGCGTGGTGTGGATCCGGCCGGTGGTCGGGTCGACCAGCGGCGGCAGGGCGTCCACGTAGGTGGTCAGCAGCTTGCTGAGCTCGCGCCACTCCATGATGGCTTCGATGATCGGGTGGAGACCGAGCAGGTTCTGCAGCGCGTTCGCGTCGGTCGTGTAGCCGGTCTTGATCCGGCGGGTCTTGGGCAGCTCGAGCTCGTCGAACAGCACCGTCTGCAGCTGCTGGCCCGAACCGACGTTGAAGGCGTGTCCGGCGTGGTCGTGCACCTCGCGCTCCCGCTCGGCGACGCGGGACGCCAGCCGACCACGGATGTCGTCGAGGACGTGGAGGTCGAGGGCGACACCGGTGCGCTCCATGCGGGCGAGGACGGGCGCGAGCGGCAGTTCGATGTCGTCGTGGAGCTGACGCTGGCCGCGCTCATCGATCTCGGCCCCGAGGAAGCTGCCGAGCTCGAGGGTGGCTTCGGCGCGGATGGCCCGCTCCTCCCAGCCCTCGTCCGGTGACACGTCGAGCGCGAGCTGGTCCCCCGCATCGTCGTCGCTCTCCGGGGTGATGGTCCGCTGGAGGTGCTGGAGCGCGAGCCGTTCGAGATCGAAGCTGCGCTGCTCGGGGTTGAGCAGGTACGCCGCGAGCTCGGTGTCGACCGCCACGTTCGACACCACCCACCCGCGCGCGTGGACCGCGTGGTCGAGCAGCTTTGCGTCGTGGGTGATCTTGTCCCGGGTCGGGTCGGCCAGCAGCGCCGCGAGCGCGGCGAGGTCGTCGTCCTCGAGTTCGCCGACACGCGCGGACGCGGGATCTCGGTCCGGGGCCGCGACCGCGATCGCCTCGAGGACCGTGTGCGGCGGGCGGCCCCCGATGGTCGGCACGACGGCGACCGGTGAGCCGACCCCGTCGAGCCACGTGGCGAGCTCGCCCGCTTCGAGCCGGGACGGTGTCCGCTCGAAGCCGACCGCCTCGGCCTCCTCCTGTTCGCCGAGCACCTCGGTGACGAAACGGTCGTACAGGGCGCGGAACTCGAGGCTGCCGAACAGTTCCCGCACCGCGGCAGCGTCCATCCCGGTCATCCGCAGGTCGCGAGGATCCGCCTCGACATCGACATCGTGCCTGAGGCGCATGATCCGCTGGTTCGCCCGGACCTGCTGCTCGTGCTCGGCCAGCATCGCTGGGACCTTCTTGCCCGCCACCTCGTCGAGACGTGCGTAGATGCCGTCGATGTCGCCGAACTGGGTCACGAGCTTGGCGGCCGTCTTGTCCCCGACCCCCGGGACCCCCGGCAGGTTGTCCGAGTTGTCGCCACGCAGCGCGGCGAGGTCCACGTACGAGGTGGGCGGGACGCCGTACCGGGCCTCGACCGCACCCGGGTCCATCTCCGCGACCTCGGAGATCCCACGCAAGGTGTAGAGGACGGTGAGGTGCTCGCCGACGAGCTGCATGGCGTCCCGGTCACCGGTGACGATGTAGGCGTGGAAGCCGGCCTCGATCGCCCGTCCGGCGATGGTGGCGAGGACGTCGTCGGCTTCGACGCCCGGCACCTCGACGACGGGGATCCGGAGCGCCTCGAGCACCTGCTTGATGAGATCCACCTGGGGGCGGAACTCGTCGGGCGGCGAGGTGCGGTTGGCCTTGTACGCGGGGAAGGCCTCGGTGCGGGCGACGTCGCGGCCCTTGTCGAACGCCACGACCACCGCGTCGGGCCGCCGGTCCCCGAGCAGCTTGATCACCATCGAGGTGAAGCCGTACACCGCGTTGGTGAGCTGCCCCGTGCGCGTCCGCAGCGTGTCGGGGAGCGCGTAGAAGGCGCGGTAGGCCAGCGAGTGCCCGTCGAGGAGCAGCATGGTCGGACGGGAGGACGCGGCGTCGCTTCGTGATCGAGGCGCGATCGGTTCGGGCACGGGGAGCACCTCGACGTCGGTGGCGTTGACCCGCGAGCCTAGTGACGCCCACCTCGCCCACCTGTTGGGGTCACCGTTCGGTGTGATCGGTGCCGCTCAGCCGACGTGCCGAGAGCGCCGCGAGACCAGCGAGCAGCAACAGCACCGACGCGACGCCCGCACCGCCGGTGCCGGGATCGGAGCCTGCCCCGGCCGCCACCATCCGCAGCTGGTGGCCGTGGGCGTGGCCGTCGTGGGCGACGTCGTTCGACGCGCCGTCCGCGAGGTCGCCGGTCGTACCGCCCGCGGTTGCCGTCGCCCCGGGGGCGTCGACCGATCCGTCGTCGCCCGGCGGCACGTCGAACGCCGGGCCGACCTCGACCTCGACGGCCACACCACCGGCGTCGAAGGTCACCTCGATCGGCCGCAGCTCCCCAGCGGGGTCCTCGGCGCAGTAGACGAAGGCGTCCCCGTCACGGTCGACGGGCTGCCCGATCGCCCGGAGGAAGCCCTCCACGTTCAGCCCGAGGGCCGCGTGGAGATCCTCCTGCTGCGGCACGGACCCATCGACCACGCAGTCGTTGCCGCCGTAGGCGGCGCGTTCCCACATCGCGAGGTACTGCTCGGAGCCGTTCAGCATGTCGCGGAGGATGGCCTCGCCGCCACCGCGGCTACCGTGCCGTTCCTCGGCGGCGAGCTGCACCTCGTGGAACCAGTCGGCGAAGAGGCCGTAGTGCGCGACGCCATCGGTGTTGATGTCGTAGGCACGCACGCCGCTGACCTGTTGGCCGAGCGTGACGCCACCGATCGGCGCCTCCCAACCCCGCTCGTAGTCGACGCGTTCCGCGACCTCACCGTCGCGTGGGCGGGGCTGGCCGCCGAGCCCGTTGGTGTCCGCTCCGTACCCGAGCCCGAAGTCGTACCCCTCGGGTGCCCAGCGGGCCGCGTAGTCCCGCAACGTCACCCATCGGTCGCTGAAGCCCGCGGCGTCATCGGTGCGAGGGGCCACCACCCCGTCGAGCTCGTAGATGCGCTGGTAGATGACCTCGTTCGCCCAGCTGTGGCTCGACATGAGCCCCGGGTGGATGCGGCCGCCTGCAGCATCGCCGCCGCCCTGGCCGTTTCCCTGCCCGTGGCCGTGGCCGTTGCCTCGACCCTCGCTCCGGCCCTCGCCCTGGCGCCGGCCGGGGCGGTCACCCGGACCGGGCGTCGGGGCCTCGGTGATGAGCTCCGCCTCGATCAGGTCGAGAGCCTGACGCTGCGCCAGGGCGCTCATGTGGTCGGGATCGAAGATGACGCCGTTGGCGACGAGCTGACGGATCAGGTGGGCACCGAGTTCGGTCAGGCCCCTCGAGTTGCAGTGCGGTCCGGGTCCGTACAGCGGCAGCGCGTACCCGCGTGTCGCCCCGCTGAGCTCGAGCACCCGCGCGGCGAGCTGGTCGATCTCCTCGGGGGTCTCCTCGGGCGTCTCGTCCACGACGTTCATCTGGGTCTTGTCGTGCTCGTCGCCGTGGTCGTGCGAGTGGTCCTCGGGACAGGTCTGCATGTCCCAGAAGTGCCCGGTCACGTACCGGTTCCCGGTGTTGACCACGAGGCCGGTGGTGCCACCATCGCCGGTGACACCGGTCAGGGCGTTGTCGAACTTGTTGACGATCTCCATCTGGCGGACGCCGAGGTCGATGACCTCCTGCAGGCGTTCGTCGATGTCGGCCTCGGTGCACTGCGGTCGATCGAGCAGCTCCCCGCAGTCGAACAGCACCGACACCTCGACGCCCATGACGATCGCCAGCCGGCCGGCGTGGATCGCTTCACGGGCCTGGGCGGGTGACGTGACGATGCGCAACCAGCCCTCCCCCGGGCCGCCCGACTGCGCGTCGATGTAGTCCTGCAGCTCGTAGAGGCGCTGCGCCTGCAGTCGGACCCCGTCCATCTCGTTGCAGGAGTTGCGCTTGAGCGGGTAGAGCTGGCAGAGGGCGGTGTTGTCGACCAGGAGGTTGGTCGTCAGACGCAGACCCCCGAGGTAGGCGCGTTCGAGCCAGCGGTAGTAGTACTGCTCGTGGGTGAGGGTGTCGTGCTGTGGCCAGTAGTCGAAGGTCGGCCAGCCGACCGGGTCGTAGCTGTCGACCGGGTCGGTCGGCGGCTGCCCGGCCAGGCCGACCTCGAGCGCGCTGTTGAGCAGGTTGCCGTCCTCGATGCAGTTCCCGAGCGCGTACTCGACGCCGTAGGGGTGCCACGGCTGACCGCAGCGCAGCTCGCCGCCGAGGAACTCGTACGCCATCCCGTGCACGTGGGCCTCGAAGAACCCCTCGACGGCGCTCCCGGGCGCAGCCCCGGTCGGAGCGGGTCGGCCCTCGGCGCCGGTGTCGATCTCGGGCCAGGTGGCGCAGGGCCGGTCCTCCGCAGCGCCCGGGAGGTGGCGGAAGATCAGCGGCACGGCGTCGGCGGTGTCGACCAGCGCGAGCGACCCCTCGACGATCCCGAGCGAGCGGTCACGCTCGGGCAGGGTCATCACGTACTCCGCCGTGCCCCCACCCGCGGTGTCGGTCCGACGCTCGGGGTCGCCACCGGCGGCCGTGAGTTCCCAGTCAGCGTCCTCGCTCGGCTCAGCGGCGACGGCGACCCGCGTGAGCCCGTCCGTCGGCAGGGCACCGAGCTCGGACGGCAGCGCGGGGAGCGGACCGAGCAGCGGAAGGTCGGAGGTCGCGGAGACCGCCGAGACGTACCCACGCACGTCCCACCACGCCTCCGGGTGGCTGGTGTCCGGCCCCTCGTCGGTGGCGAGCAGGTAGCGACCGAGCCGCGTGGCCTGGAGGTGGAACGGCACGGCGGCTGCCTCATCACCAACGGTGAGCTCGGCACCCTCGCGGGTGATGAACCCCGCGTCCGGGAGCTCGATCGTGTAGCACCCCCCCGCGACGGCGTAGCGGTCCTCCGGCTGCGGCAGCCGATCCTCGACGTCGCGGTCGTCGGAGATGGCGAACGGCACGGCCGCCGCGCTGGTCCCTTGATCCGGGGCGGGCTGGGCGGCGTCACCGCGACCTCCAGCGCCGTCAGGGCGCAGCTCGTCCCGGCTCTGCGCCTCGGCACCCACGCCGGGGAGAGCGACGACCAGGGACGCGAGGACCCCGGCGACGAGGCCGGCTCGGACACGACGACCTGCGACCACCTGCACGGCGACTCCGACCACGACCGGTAGCCAGGCTGGCGTGCCCGGCTGCGGGAACCTTCGCCGTCGGCCCCCAGGGTTCCTACCCGGGGCCGCCACGTGCGCTTGACTCCCCCCATGAGCGAACTCCAGCCCCGCACCGTGTCCGCCAGCCGGGTCGTGTTCACCCGGCCCATGACCTTCCTCGACGCCAACGGGCTGGGCAACGTCCACGGCGGCGTGATCATGCGCGAGGTCGACACCGCGGCCGGGACGGCCGGGGCCCGCCACGCCGGCGGCCCCTGCGTCACGGCCGCGATCGACGAGCTGTCCTTCAGCGCGCCCGTGCACGTCGGCGACCTGCTGGTGGTGACAGCCGCCGTCAACGCCGTCGGGACCCGGTCGATGGAGATCGGCGTGAAGGTCGAAGCCGAGTCCGTGCTGGACGGCGGCCGTCGGCACACCACCTCCGCGTACCTGGTGATGGTCGCGATCGACGCCGAGGGTCGGCCACGGCCGGTACCCCCGCTGCTGGCCGAGACCGAGGACGAACGCCGGCGCGAGGCGCAGGCGGAGATCCGGCGCCAGATCCGCCAGGAGCGTCGCAACCGGCTCGGCGCGTGGCGACCGGACGTCGGCTGAGCCGCCCGGACCGGCGGGTGGTCAGCGGACGAGGCTGAGGAACTGCTGGGTCCGAGTCTCCTGCGGCGCGTCGAGCACCTGGCTCGGCGGCCCCTGCTCGACGATGACGCCCCCGTCGATGAACACGACGCGGTCGGCGACCTCGCGGGCGAAGTTCATCTCGTGGGTCACCACCATCATCGTCATGCCCTCCTCGACGAGGGTGCGCATGACACCGAGCACCTCCCCCACCAGCTCCGGGTCCAGGGCCGAGGTGGGCTCATCGAAGAGCATCAGGTCCGGCTCCATCGACAGCGCCCGGGCGATGGCGACCCGCTGCTTCTGCCCCCCCGACAGGTGGGCCGGGTACGCGTCACGCTTGTCGGAGAGCCCGACCTTCTCGAGGTTGCGCTCGGCCACGGCGATCGCCTCGTCCTTGGACCGCTTGCGGACGCGGCGCTGTGCGATGGTGAGGTTGCGCAGGACGGTCAGGTGTGGGAACAGCTCGAAGG
Source organism: Nitriliruptor sp. (assembly GCA_040882055.1). GTDB lineage: Bacteria > Actinomycetota > Nitriliruptoria > Nitriliruptorales > Nitriliruptoraceae > Nitriliruptor. Next base: position 446 of record JBBECA010000044.1, on the reverse strand, counting down.
ACTGGAAGACCATGCCGACCCTCGACCGGATCGCGTCGACGTCCGCATCCGGGTCGGTGATGTCCTCACCCTCGACGAGGACCTGTCCCCCCGTCGGCTCCTCGAGGCGGTTGACGCAGCGCAGCATCGTCGACTTACCCGACCCTGACGGGCCGATCACACACACGACCTCGCCGTGCGCGATCGACAGGTCGATGCCGCTCAGCACCTCGAGATCGCCGAACGACTTGTGCAGGTCGCGCAGCTCGATCGCGTGCGGCGCCGCGGGGGCGTCGGAGGCCAAGGTCGATCCTCGGGTCGTGCGGGGCCGCGGGCGTGTCGCCCGGGACGGAGCCCGTGGGGCGCAGCCTACGGCGGTGGTCACCACCCGTCGCTCAAAGGGTCACCGGATCCGCTGACGCGGTCGCCGTCCCGCCACTCTCCCTGCCCAGCGCCCGTTGGCCGTC
>JBBECA010000043.1:0-4681 GCA_040882055.1 Nitriliruptor sp. | reverse complement strand
CTAGGTCGCGTCGTCTCCGGATGGGGACGGGACCTAGCCGCCACGCGGGTGCCGGACCTTGCGCACCGCCCGGGAGGGAAGCTCACCGGCGCGCATCGCCGTCCGCTTCGCCTTGTGGATCCAGTGGTCGCGGTAGTGGATGCGCTTGGAGGGCGCCCCCGCGAGCACCGCCTCGTGGAGCTGCGGTGCTTCGTGAGGGAAGCTGTCGACGATCCGGCGCTGTTCGGCGTCGAGCACGAAGTAGTAGTGGCCACCGCTCGCGTGCCAATCGACGATGTAGCCGTCGTTCTGTTGGGCGAGCAGGTAGGCCTGGACCTGAGGTTTGAGCGTGTCGGCCGCCTTCTTGGCGACCGGCCCGTACTTCATGGCGATCCGCGCGAGCGGGGCGACTGCGGGCATGAGGGTCTCCAGACGTCAGGCAGCGTGATCGTGGTCGCGCAGGACGACCGTCTTCTCGGTCACCTCGCCGTCGGTGATCGTGAACGCTCGGATGTCCGGGTGGTCGCGGTCCTGGAGGGTGACGATCAGGTACGTCGCCTCGGGGTAGGCGGCCAGCCGGATGTCGGTGGCCGACGGGAACGCCTGGGTGTGGGTGTGGGAGTGGTAGATCGCGAGCCCCCACCCCTCGTCCTCGATCTCGCGCATGGCCCGCACCAGCTGCTTGCCGTCCATGACGTAGTAGGTCATCGACCGTTCCGCGTTCTCGATCGGGTAGTGCACGTAGGTGCCGTCGTCTCGGACCCCGAGCAGGCCGCACACCTCGTAGGGGAAGTCCGACCAGCTGTGCTCGACCAGCGCGTCCCACGTCGCGGTGTCGAGCTCGAACGTCTCGGCGGCCACCGATCCCTCCTCGTACGCCCCGTGCCGGCAGCACGCCGGTCGGGCGGATCGAACGTAGCCGACACCCCGGGCCGGTCCGGCCGGGCGGCGGGGACCGAACCGGCTCGCGGGGACCCCGCAGGCGACAAGATGACCGTCGTCCCAACCGACCCGACACCGACACCCAGACGACGAACCAGGAGGCGCCCGTGGCGCTCGACGAGGACGTCCGCACGCTCGCGACCGGCGAGAACTTCGCCGCGATGACCACGCTGTTCGAGGACGGCACGCCCCAGACCCAGGTGATGTGGGTCGATGCCGACGACCACCACGTGCTCATCAACACCGAGGTCCACCGGCAGAAGTTCAAGAACGTCGAACGTGACCCCCGGGTCACCCTCGTGATCATCGATCGCGACGACCCCTACCGCTACACCGAGGTGCGCGGGCACGTGGTCGAGGTGGTCCGCGGCCAGGAAGCGCGCGACCACATCGACGCCTGCTCGCAGCGCTACTTCGGCCGCGCGTACCCCTCGCCGATCGAGTCCGAGCGGGCGATCCTGCGGATCGAAGCGGACCGGGTGGTCAAGAACGGCTTCTGACCGGTCCGTGGACGGCCGCGCCGCCGGACGCGTACTAGCGTCGCGCGTTCACGAGCTGGGAGGCGTCGAGGTGGCAGGACCGGGAGCGGACACGGGTTGGGACCAGCCGAGGCGGAGGGTGCTCGACGCGCTCGCCGAGACCTTCGCGCCACCGGCGACCCCGCCAGCAGCCGCGGGCGGCGACCCGTCGGGGTTCTGGGCCCGCAGCGCCTCCGACCTGGGCATCGGTGGGATGCTCGCCGACCGCCTGCTCGAGGTGCTCCCGCCCGAGGACGTCGACGAGCTCGGCACGCTGCTCGACCTGCTGCGGCGCACCGGGTTCACCAAGCTGCCGCAGGGCGGACGCGAGCGGGTGCTGAAGGCGCTGTCGGCCGCGAACGCGGACGTGCGGACCGGGATCGACGGTCTCCGGGCCCTGACGATGCAGCTCTACTACGGCTCGGTGGACGCCGAGGGCCGCAACCCGAACTGGGAGCAGCTCGGCTACCCGGGACCGCCGGCGATCGACCCGGCACCGCGTGAGCTCCGCGGCTTCGTGCCCGGCACCGCGGCCGGCACCGTGGAGCTGCAGGCCGACGTCGTCGTGGTGGGTTCGGGTTCCGGTGGCGGGGTGATCGCCGGCGAGCTCGCCACCCACGGACTCGATGTGGTCGTGCTCGAGGCCGGTGGGCACCACGAAGCTGCCGACTTCCCCGCCGACGAAGGCTCCGCTCTGCGCGAGCTGTACTGGCGCGGCGGGCTGAACCTCACCGTCGACGGCAACGTCGCCATCCTCGCCGGCGCGACCCTCGGTGGTGGATCGACGATCAACTGGCAGAACTGCGTCCGCCCACCGGATCACGTCCGCGAGCTGTGGGCCTCCGAGCACGGGCTCGACGGGGTCGACGGCCCGGCGTTCGACGACCACCTCGACGCCGTCCTCGAGCGCATCTCGGCGACCGATTCGTGCACCGACCTCAACCCCACCAACCAGCGGCTCGCGGACGCGGCCGATGCGCTCGGCTGGAGCTGGTCGAAGGCCGCGCGGAACACCGATCCGGCCACCTACTCCCCCGAGACGGCTGGCCACGTGGGCTTCGGAGACCGCACGGGCAGCAAGCAGGGGACGCTCCGGACCTACCTCAAGGACGCCGAGGGCCACGGCGCGCGGATCGTCACCCGGGCGAAGGTCACCCGGGTGCTGCGGGCCGACGGCCACGCCACCGGCATCGAGGCCGAGGTCACCCTCCCGACGGGCGAGGTGATCGCGCTCCGCGTCGCCGCCGATCAGGTGGTGGTCGCCGCGGGAGCGCTCGAGACACCGGCGCTGCTGCTGCGATCGGGCATCGGCGGTCCGGCGGTCGGCCAACACCTACGCCTGCACCCCGTGCCGATGATCACCGCGCTCTACGACGAGGACCTGCGCAGCTGGTGGGGCCCGCCGCAGGCCACGATCGTCACCGAGCACCGCAGCACGGTCGAGGGCCACGGCTACCTGGTCGAGACCGCTCACCTCCACCCGTCGATCACGGCCGCGGCCGTGCCGTGGCGCTCCGGGCGCGACCACAAGGTGATCATGGGCCGGTTCTCCCGGCTCGGGACGTTCATCGCCGTCACACGCGACCACGGGGGCGGCACCGTCACCCTCGACCCGCGCGGCGAGGCCGAGATCCACTACCCCCTCGAGGACCGCATCGACGAGCAGGTACGCCGCCACGCCGTGCGTGCGCTGATCGAGCTGCACGCAGCGGCCGGCGCGTCGGTCATCTTGGACACCCACCGCGACCTGGCGCTGTGGCGCCGAGGTGAGGACCTCGAGGCCTACATCGCCCGTGCACAGGACGCCGGTTCCGGCGCCGATGGACGCGTGCTGTTCAGCGCCCACCAGATGGGGTCAGCGCGTATGGGGACCGACCCGTCGACGTCGGTCGCCGACCCGTCGGGGCAGCTCCACGACGTGGCCGGCGTGTGGATCGGGGACACCTCGGCGTTCCCGACCGCGGTCGGCTCCAACCCGATGCTGACCTGCATGGCGTTGGCTCGCCGGACCGCCCACGAGATCCTGGCGAAGGCCGACGCCGCGAAGGTGACGGCCTGAGGGCGATCCCGGCCGGCTGACGCGCTGCCGTCAGCCGGCACCCGCGGGGCTGCCCTCCGTCACGGACCGGCCGCGACTGCTGCCGGCGATCAGGACACCGTCGTGCGGCCGTCGCGGTCGTCGGTCAAGCGCCCGATACGGGCAGCGTCGTGGCCTGCGGCACGCAGCCCGTCGACCAGCTCCTCGGCCGCAGCTTCGGGGAGCGCGAGCAGCAACCCGCCCGAGGTCTGCGCATCCGCGAGCACGACCAGGTCGTCCTCGGCGACCGTGGCGGCGACGTCGAGGTGGGGCCGGGCGTGGGCGAGGTTGCGCTGCGTGCCACCCGGGATCTGCTTCGCGGCGAGCAGCGGATCGAGACCTGGCAGGCGCGGCACGGCTGCCACGTCGATGTCGGCGCCGACCCCTGACGCGACGAGGATCTCGCGGAGGTGGTTGAGCAGTCCGAACCCGGTGATGTCGGTGCCGCAGCGGCCGCCGAGCTCGAGCGCGAGCTGCGCGGCCGGGCCGTTGGAGCGCGTCATCTCGGTGACGGCCGCGGCGTACAGGGCGGCGAGGTCGCCGTCGGGAGCGATCGCGTCGGGGTCGCTGCGCTTGACCGCGGTGGTGGTCAGGCCCGTACCGAGCGGCTTGGTCAGCACGAGCGCGTCGCCCGGCTCGCCCGCGGCGTTGGTCAGCATCCGGTCGGGGTCGACCTCACCGATGACGGCCTGACCGTAGAGAGGTTCCGGCCCGTCGATGGTGTGGCCGCCGGCGACGACCCAGCCGCCCGCCGCTGCGGCAGCCTGGCCACCACCGAGAACGGTGGCGAGCAGGTCGAGCGCGAGCTGCTCACGCGGCCAGGCCGCGAAGGCGACCGCGAACAGCGGTGTGCCACCCATGGCGTGCACGTCACTGCCGGCGTTCACGGCGGCGATGCGGCCCCAGGTGTCGGCATCGTCCACGATGGGGGTGAACACGTCGATCGTGGCGACGAGGGCGCGGCCGTCTGGGCGGCGCCAGACGATGGCGTCGTCGCCGTGCTCTCGGCCGACGAGCAGGTCGGGTGCCTCGGGCGGAGCGATGCGGCCGAGCACCTCGGCGAGGTCGCCCGGCCCGAGCTTGCAGGCACAGCCGGCACCGTGGCTGTACGCGGTCAGACGGGGCGTGGGAGCATCCATACGGCCACCCTAGGACCTCCCCTCCC
>JBBECA010000042.1:0-29866 GCA_040882055.1 Nitriliruptor sp. | reverse complement strand
CGTGAAGCGACCACCCGGGGCAACACCCCCTGGTCGCTTCACGAGCGGCCGGAAGGTGCCCGCGGGGGTCAGCGCTTCTTGCCGCCCTTCTTGGGCGAGGGCTGCAGACCCTGGAAGCCGCCCATGCCGCCGGCGCCACCGGGCATCCCGGGTAGGCCGCCGGACTGGAGCTGACGGAGCGCTGCGGCCTGCGCGGCCTTGCCCTTCGGGCCCTTCGGCTTGGCGCTCGACAGCCCCGCCATCTTCGAGGCGCTCTTCATGACCTTCTGGATGTCGGCGAACTGCTTGACCAGGCGGTTGACCTCCGTGACGGTCGTACCCGACCCGGCGGCGATGCGCTTGCGACGGCGCCCGTTGAGGATCTTTGGGTCCTGACGCTCCTTCGGGGTCATCGACCGGATGATCGCCTCGATGCGGGCGACCTGGCTGTCCTCGATCTCGACGTCCTTGAGCTGCTTGCCCATGCCGGGCAGCATCCCGAGCAGGCCCTGCAGCGGCCCCATCTTCTTGAGCATCTGCATCTGGGCGAGGAAGTCCTCGAGGGTGAACTCCCCCGACATCAGCGCCGCTTCCGCGGAAGCGGCTTCCTCCTCGGTGTAGGTCTGCTCGGCCTTCTCGATGAGCGTCATCACGTCGCCCATGCCGAGGATCCGCCCCGCCATGCGGTCGGGGTGGAAGGCCTCGAAGTCCTCCATCTTCTCGCCGATGGAGGCGAAGAGGATCGGGGTGCCGGTGACCTCGCGGACCGACAGCGCCGCACCACCCCGGGCGTCACCGTCGAGCTTGGACAGGATGACGCCGTCGAAGCCGACCTCGGTCTGGAAGGCGCGCGCGACGTTGACGGCCTCCTGACCGATCATCGCGTCGATGACGAACATCGTCTTCACGGTGCCGCCGGTCGAGCCTGCCGCGTCCTTGATCGCGGAGGCCTGGGCGAGCAGATCCTCGTCGACGTGCAGACGGCCGGCGGTGTCGATGATGACGACGTCGCAGCCCTCGGCCTTGGCGGCCCTGATGCCGTCGCGGGCGACGGGGACGGGGTCACCCTCAGTGGCGGGCGCGAACGCCTTGACCCCGACCTTCTCGGCGTTGACCTGGAGCTGGCGGACCGCGGCCGGACGCTGCAGGTCGCAGGCCACGACCATGACCTGGTGGCCCTTGCGCTTGAGCAGCGAGGCGAGCTTGCCGGCAGCGGTCGTCTTCCCGGACCCCTGGAGGCCGGCGAGGACGACGACGTGGGGCGAGGGGCCGGACAGGTCGAGCGGGACCGCCTCGCCACCGAGCGTGCGGGTCAGTTCGGCGTCGACGGCCTTGATGACGTGCTGGGAGGGGTTGAGCGCCTTGCTGACCTCGTCCCCGACGAGGGTCTCGCGCAGGCGTTCGACGATGCCCTTGACGACCTTGAAGTTGACGTCCGCCTCGAGCAGGGCGAGCCGGATCTCCTTGAGGGTCGCATCGACGGTCTTCTCGTCGAGGCGGCCGCGACCGCGGACCTTGTCGAGGGCGGCCTCGAGCTTGGTGGAGAGGGTGTCGAACACGGTTGGAGCCTCGTCGGTGGCGGACGTGAAGGGGGGCGGGCGCGGTCCGCGAGGGTAGCGGCGTGCGCTCAGCCTCCGGCTGGACGGGGCGGGTCCACGAGGCCGCCGGCGACGAGCACCGCACGGATCGACGCCAGGTCGTTGGGGCCGCGCAGGTCGTGCGGGAGCTGGGGGACGCGCACGATCACGCGGTGACCGAGCCGCCGGTCCACGTCGGCGAGGTGCTCACGCTGCTGCGCGCGCCGCGCTTCGAGGAAGGCCCCCTCGGCGTCGTCCGGTAGCACCTGGTTCACCACGACCGCACCGATGGTCAGCCCCGCGTCCCGCAGCGTCGCCTCGGCGCGGACCGTCTCCTCGACCGGCAACCGCTCGGCGAGCGTGACGAGGTGGATCACCGCGTCCTCGGTGAGCCGGCGGCGCAGCCCCGTCAGCCGGTCCGCCCGTGCCCGCAGCCGGCCGATGACCGGATCGTCCGGCGTCGGCTCCCCCGCCATGTTCGCCACGGCCCGGTCGAGGCCCCGCACCTTCTCCCGCTGCCTGACCAGCCCCCCGACCCAGCCCCGCAGCAGCTCGGGCATCGCCAGCAGCCGCAGCGTGTGCCCGGTCGGCGCGGTGTCGACCACGACCCGCTCGTAGCGGTCAGCGCCGTCCACCAGCAGCTCCGCCAACCGGTCCAGCACGGCCGACTCGAGCGTCCCCGCCCCCTGCTTCGCCAGGTCGAGGTGCCGGTCGACGGTGTCGCGCACCTCGGGACCGACCAACCGGTGGGCATCGGCGCGGACCCGTTCGACGTGGGCGGCAGCGGTGGCCTCGGCATCGATCTCGATGGCATCGAGGCCCGGTGCGACCAGCGTCGGCGCATCACCGAGGCGGGCTCGCAGCAGGTCGCCGGTCGAGTGCGCCGGGTCGGTCGACACCAACAGCGTGCGGTGACCAGCGAGCGCCGACGCGGTCGCGATGGCAGCGGCCGTCGTGGTCTTGCCCACGCCGCCCTTGCCACCGACCAGCGTGATGGGACGCGTCGGTGTCGCCACCTAGCAACACACCCCGTGCACGGGGAAGCGGTCGATCCCCTCGCGCTGGTGGAGGTCGTGGAACGCCTGGATGAGGTGCGGGGTCAGCTCGAGGGTCTCGTACGCCGCCGGGTCGTCGATCCCGGACGAGGCGAGCAGGAGCACCGCGAGGAAGCGATCCTCCTCCTCGCGAGCGACGCGGCGCAGGCTCCCGCGCCACCGGGAGACGAACACGGCCTCGTGGAACGCCGCGGCGGCGCGCAGGCCCGCCCGCAGGGAGGCGACCGGACCGCGCTCCGCAGCCCTGCCGCCGCTCTGCTCGTCGTCAGCGGTCACCGTCGCGCGGCCCGATCCGAACGCACGACACCGGCTGCCTCGTCGTCGGCGGGGTCGAAACCGCCGGCCCGGGCCTTGCGGATCCCGATGAACGCCTCGACCACCAACCAGCCGGCCAGCACCAGGATGATGGCGTCGAGCGGCGCCAGCAGCCAGTCACGATCAGCGATGAAGTCGCGGAGGTTGAGGATCAACGCCCACACCGTCATCGCCAGCAGGAACGTCAACGGGACCAGCTGGGCGACGGCACTGCGGCCGCTGCGCGTCACCCACACCGCGATCACCGCGAGGGCGAGCCCGGCGGTCAGCTGGTTGGTGGTACCGAACAGGGTCCACAGCCGACCGAACGCGAAACCGGCATCGGCGGTGTCACCCGAGCTCGGCGCCAACGCCAGCGCCAGCGGCACGCCGGCCGCGATCGCGGTGACGGTGGTGAGGTTGCCCGTGGCCTTGCGGAACCCGCCGAGCGCCCCTCCGCGACCCTCGGGGACCAGCTGCCCCATCTCCTGGATGATGTAGCGCTGCAACCGGACGCCGGTGTCCATGGTCGTCGCCGCGAAGGAGATGACGACGACCGCCGCGAAGATCCGACCGAGGTCCTCGGGGACGCCGATGTGGCCCGCGAAGCCCGCGATGCCGGACACGAAGTTGCCGACGGCGCCACCGCCGGCGGTGCCGAAGTCCGGGTAGAGCTCGCCCCAGTCGAGCCCGACGGCGGCGATGCCGGCGGTCGTGGCCAGGATCGCACCGAGCGCCAGCGACCCCTCACCGAGCGCCCCCATGTACCCGACGTACTTGGCGTCGGTGTCCTTGGCCAGCTGCTTGGAGGTCGTCCCGGAGGCGACCAGCGAGTGGAAGCCGGAGATGGCCCCGCACGCGACGGTGACGAACAGGAACGGGAAGAACGACGGCGTCCCCTCGGGGAGGCCGGTGTTGATCGCCGGCGCCACGATGCGGTCCATACCGACGAGCAGGCCGAGGAAGATGACCCCGAGGGCGATGAACAGCTGGTGGCTGTTGATGTAGTCGCGCGGCTGGAGCAGCACCCACACCGGGATGCGCGAGGCGATGAACGCGTAGATGAACAGCGCCACGATCCACACCGTCCGGGGCCCGACACCGAGCATCTCGCCCACGCCGTCGAGTTCGATCGGGTAGGCGTTGCCGACCAGGATCAGCGCGTACAGCACCGCGACGCCGACGAGCGAGGGCACGAGCGCGCTGGTCTTGGTGCGGTAGATGTACTGCCCGATGGCGATCGCCAGCGGGATCTCGAGCACGATCGGGATGACCGCACCGGGGTTGGCGACGAACAGGTTGCCGATGACCACCGCGAACACCGCGTTCACCAGCGTCAGCAGGAAGAAGATGATGATGAGGAACAGGGTGCGCGACCGCCGGTTGATGACGGCGCTGGTCAGCGTGCCGATGTTCTGCGCGCGGTTGCGGACCGAGACGACGATCGAGCCGAAGTCGTGGACGCCCGCCGCGAAGATGGTGCCGAAGACCACCCACAGCAACGCGGGGACCCAGCCCCAGAAGACGGCGATGGCCGGCCCGACGATGGGTGCGGCACCGGCGACCGAGGTGAAGTGGTGACCGAACAGGACGTGCTTGTTGGTCGGGACGAAGTCGATCCCGTCCTCCATGGTGACCGCCGGGGTCGGCAGCGCGTCGTCGAGGGCGTAGACCCGTTCGGCGAGGTAGCTGGCGTAGAAGCGGTACCCCAGCGCGAACAGGCCGAGGACGACCACGAGCACGATGATGGCAGGCATGCTGACGCTCCCTGTCCGGGCGCCGGATCTCCCCTCCCGGCGCTACGAGCGAGCCTAGACCCGTGGTGGGCCGTGTGGCCAGGATCTTCTCCGCCTGCGGTCGGCCTCGAACGTGCCTCTCGGGGACGGAGGCTCGCGTGACGGCCGACTTGACCACCGCGTGGCGGACCGCGCAGCTCGGCGAGGTCGCCTGGGTCGACGCGGCGGGAGCGCCGCGAGCGGAGGTCGTCGTCCCGCTGCTCGACGACCGCCTCCCCGCCCTGGCGCTGCCCTACGCCCGGCTCGAGACGGCGCGGTCGATCGCCGCCGCCGGCCGGGTGACCTGGACCCTCGCCGTCCCGGCCGTCACCGGTGGCGCGGTTCCCGTCGCGGCCGCCGCCCGCGTCGAGGTGGTCGAGGACCCGGCCGGCGAACGGTTCACCGCGACCTCGCTGCTCGACCAGGTGCTGGCCAAGCACCCGCCGGCCCGGCGCCGGCTCGACAGCGCGCTGCTCCGGCGTGAACACGGGTGGTACGTCCCGCGGCTCCTGGTCCGCACCACCGAGCTCGGACCGAGCTTCGAGCTCGGCGCCGGCGAGGCGCTCGGGGTCAGCATCGCGGCCGACGGCGGACCGTGGGTCGCGGCCGCGCACCAGGTGTCGGTCGCCGAGGGGGCCGCCCGCCTGCCGGTCGACGACGGGCCGGCGGTCCTGCTCCAGCACGGGGCCGACGTTCCCGACCTCGAGACCCCCTGGCACCGGCGTTGGCGGGGGACGGTGACCGCCGGCCGGTTCCGCGCGGCCGAGCGCGACGAGGTCCCGCTCGCCCGGCGCCCTCCCGGCCTGCGCGAGCGGCTGCGAGCCGAGCGGGCGCTGCACCGTGCGTGCCGCGACGGGCTCCGCGCGGCCGGTCACCGCTGACTTGGCGACCGGCGGGCCGGGCCGTCAGGTCACCCGGTGACGCCGGCGAACAGCCCCTCGACGAACAGGTCCGGGTCGAACGGGGCGAGGTCGTCGATCTCCTCGCCCAGGCCGACGAGCTTGACCGGCAGGTCGAGCTCGCGCTGGACGGCGACGACGATGCCGCCCTTCGACGAACCATCGAGCTTGGTCAACGCGATCCCCGTCACCTCGACCGCCTCGAGGAACGCTCGGGCTTGCGCGATGCCGTTCTGTCCCGTCGTCGCGTCGAGGACCAGCAGGGTCTCCTCGAGCGGGCCCGCCTGCTTCTCGAGCACGCGCTTGACCTTGCCGAGCTCGTCCATCAGCTCACGCTTGTTGTGCAGCCGACCGGCGGTGTCGACGATCAGCAGGTCCGCGTCGTCCTCCGTCGCTGCCGTGTAGGACTCGAAGGCGACCGAGGCCGGGTCGGCGCCCTCGTCCTTGCGCACGAGCCGGGCGTCGGTGCGGTCCGCCCACACCCCGAGCTGCTCGGCCGCGGCGGCGCGCCAGGTGTCCGCGGCACCGAGCACGACCGACCGACCCTCCCGCTGCTCGACGGCGGCGAGCTTGCCGATCGTGGTGGTCTTGCCGGTGCCGTTGACGCCGGTCACGAGCCACACCGTCGGTCCGGCGTCGGTGGCGCGCGCGAGGCTCCGGTCGGCGGTGCCGAGCGCGGCACGCAGCTCCTGCTTGAGCAGCTCGAGCACCCCGTCCGCGGTGGTCACGCCCTCCTCGCGGCTGCGGCGCTTGAGCTCCTCGACGATCTCGAGCGTGGCCGTCACGCCGACGTCGGCGGTGATCAGCGCCTCCTCGAGCCCGTCCCACGCCTCGTCGGTGATGCCGCGGCCGAACAGATCCGCGACGGACGAGCCGAGCACGTTCCGGGTCCGCGACAGGCGGCGCTTGAAGCGCTCACCGAGCGGTAGGACCTCGGGTTCGAGCAGCTCGGCGGGGGTGTCGGGGACGACGACGTCGGGCAGGGTGTCCGGTTCGACGTCGGCGTGCGGTGCCGCGAGCTCCTCGTCGGGAGCGACCGGGGTCCGCCCGTCCGCCGGCCGCTCGAGGACGTCCGTACCGCGGCCCTGGCCGACCTGTCGACCGCCGGGCTTCTGGCCGGACCGACCTCGGGCGACGAGCCCACCGAGGAGCGCCACCAACAGCACCGGTAGCGAGATGAGGACGATCGGATCGATATCCACGAGCGCACGCTCCGAGGTCGACGGCGTGGAGCTCGGACGCTACCTCCCGCCGCTCGGACCCTCGACCGGGCCAATGGGCCGTCCGGGGCGTCCGTCAGCCGGCGTTGGCACGGTCGGCGTAGGTGTTGGCGATCGACAGCACGTGACGCACGTAGGCCTCGGAGCGGTTGTAGGTGAACATCGCCCGCCCCCAGGAGGAGCTGTCGGTGAGGTCCACCCCGGTGGCGCAGAGGTAACGCGCGGCGGCCAGGGCCGCGTCGTCGACGTGCTGCGGATCGGCCACGCCGTCACCGCTGCCGTCCGCACCCCACCGGGCCCAGGTCGAGGGGATGAACTGCATCGGCCCCACCGCCCGGTCCCAGGTCCGGTCCCCGTCGTAGCGCCCACCGTCGGTGTCGCGGATGGCACGCACCTCCGGGCCGCCATCGAGGGGGACCCCCACGATCGGTGAGGACGAGGTGCCGTCGGCCCGGAGCTTCCGGCCGCCGATGGTCCCGTGATGCGACTCGACGTAGCCGACACCCGCGAGCGTGATCCAGGTGAGACCGCACGACGGGCGTTCGTCCCGCACCAGCAGCGCTGCGCTCGCGTACGCCGCGAGGGCGCGGGTCGGGATGCCGGTGCGATCCGCGGTGGCGGCGAGCTCGTCGCGGTCGAGCAGGGGCATCGGGCTCTCGAGCGTGCGCCCTTCGACGTCTCCGGGTCGCCGGTCGCGCGGCAGCTCCGCAGCGGCGGGCAGCTGTTCGGCCTCGGGGGCGGGCACGGGCGTCGGTTCCGGTTCCGGTGCGCTGGCCTCACGCCGTGGAGGCAGCGCAGGGGGAGCTGCCGGGGCGGCGACGAACCTGGCGACGCCCGGGATGTCGTCGGGTGCGGCGACCGTCACCGACGCCCGGGCTGGCGGTGTCTGCCCCCGTTCGACCGCGAGCACCGAGCCCGCGGTGGCGACCAGGGATGCAGCGAGCAGGACGAACCACACGGGTACGCGCGGTACCTCCCGCGTGCGTTCCACCTGGTCCCCCTCGTCCGGCCACCACCACGTCCACCCAACGCGCAGGCCCCGGGTCGGTGACGCTCGGACGGGCGGTGTCCGTCAGGAGGTGCGTGAGCCGACCGGGTCGACCGCCGGGTCCGCGGCTGGGTCGGAGGCCGGGCCGGAGCCGAGGGCGGGATCGGTACCTGGACCCGGTCCGGGCGCCACCGCCTCGGTCGGGGCATCCGAGGCGCGCTCCTCGAGCGCCCGCTCGGTCTCGGCGCGGCCCTCACGCAGGCGTTCGCTGACGACCTTCGTGACCGCGTCGGGGCCCATGGTGATGCCGTACATCACGTCAGCGATCTCCATCGACCGCTTCTGGTGGGTCACCACGATGATCTGCGCGTGCCCGCGGAAGCTGCGCACGACCTTCAGCAGCCGTTGCAGGTTCACGTCGTCGAGCGCCGCGTCGACCTCGTCGAGCACGTAGAACGGGCTCGGTCGGGCCCGGAAGATGGCGAAGACGAACGCGAGGACCGTCAGCGAGCGCTCGCCGCCAGACAACAGCGACAGCCGGGTGACCTTCTTGCCCGGGGGCCGCGCCTCGACCTCGATGCCGGTCGCGAGCAGATCCTCGGGGTCGGTCAGCACGAGCCGACCCGAACCACCCGGGAACACCGTGGAGAAGGTGAGCTGGAACTCGCGGGCGACGTCGCGGTAGGCCTCCTCGAAGACCGTTCTGATCCGGTCGTCGACCTGGACCACGACCTCCTCGAGGTCGCGCTTCGAGCGGCGCAGATCGTCGATCTGGTCCGACAGGAAGGCGTGCCGCTCCTCGAGCGACTTGAACTCCTCGAGCGCGAGCGGGTTGACCCGGCCGAGCAGCCCGACCTTGCGGACCAGCACGTCCTCCTGCTCGGTCAACGCGTCGCGGTCGTAGGTCCTGGCGTCGGGGTGTTCGGCAGCGAGCTCGTCGGGGCTGATCGAGAACCGCTCGCGCAGGGACACGGCGAGCTGCTCGAGGCGACGTTCGACGTCCGCCCGGCGGAGGTCGGCCTGGTGGCGCTGCTCGCGAAGGTCCTGCAGCTCGGCGGCGATCGACGCGACGCTGGCGCGGACCTCGTCGAGCACCCCGCGGCGATCGGCGAGCGTGGTCTGGAGATCGTCACGCTCGGCAGCGGCGGCGGCCGTCGCCCGCTCGAGCGCGTCGATCGCGGTCCGGGCGACCAGCGCCAGCTCGCCGCAGCGGGCGATACCTCGCCGCCGCGCCTCGCGGCGTCGAGCGGCCTCGGCCAACGAACGCTCGACCTCCTCGGCCTCGTGCCGGAGCGAGGCGGCCTGGAGCTCGAGGTGGCGGACCTGCTCGGTGGTGCGCTCAAGCTTGACCCGCCCGTCGAGCTCACGTTCCCGGGCCAGCTCGACCGCGTCGTCGAGCTCGATCGCGACCTCGTCGGGGCCGTCATCCTCGTCGTCGAGCTCGTCGTCCACCTGCGGTCCGCGTCCGAGCAGCTCCTGGAGCGCCACCCGGTCCCGGGCCAGCACCTCGGAGAGCTCGCGTTCGCTGGCGGCGGTGATGTCGCGCTGGTTGGCCAGCGAGTGCAGCTCCTTGCTGAGCCGCGCGAGCCGCTCGGCCGCACCGGTGATGCGGGCGTCGGATTCGTTGATGCGTTCGGTCGCCGAGGCGAGCCGGCCCTTGGCCTCGGCGAGAGCCGCATCCGCCGCCTCGCGGGCCTCGCTGACGGCGGCGAGCTCCTCGTCGAGCGCGCTCGCGCGGCGCTCGGCCTCCTCGGCCGCCGTCGCGGTGATGACCGCGGAACGCGCCGGCGCCTCGCCTCCGCGGAAGCCGTTCGGGCCGGCGACGTCCCCGTCGGGCGTGACGAAGGTCAGGTCGGGTTCGCGGCCGTGGAGCAGGACGGCGGTCGCCCAGTCCGGGACCCGCCAGGTCCGCGCCAGCACCCGTCGGAGCGCGGTGACGACGTCGGCCGCGTTCGGGTCGCCGGCCGCTGGGGCGAGCAGGTCCGCGACCGGCGCCGCGCCCGCTGCCGTGAGCACCCCCCGGACCTCGTCATCCACGTCGGACGGGGCCCGTGCGTCGGGGCGCGCTGAGAGGACGACCGCCGATCCGGCGCGGCTCTCGCGCAGCCAGGCGATGGCGCGCCGGGCCTCGTTCGGTGTGGTGACCACGACCGCTTCGCCGAGCGGGCCGAGCGCCGCGGCCAACGTGGCGTCGTGGGCCGCGTCGGAGCGCACGTGCGCCGCCAGCGGCCCGAGCACGCCGTCGAGGCCGCCCTCGAGCAAGGCCGACGCGCCACCGGCGGTCTCCTCGAGCGCCGCCCGGAGCGCCTCGGCGCGGGCGAGCGACGAGGCGCGGGCGGCCTCGAGCTCGCGCGCGTCCGCCGCCAGCTGTTCGACCCGGGCGTCGGCCGTGGCCACCTCGGCCTCGGCGCGTTCGAGGTTGCCGGTCAGCTCGATCTCGGCCGCGTCGAGCGAGGTGATCTCGTTCTGGACCCCGGCGACCTCGGCCTCGGCCTCGGCGACGCGCGCGTCGACCCCGGCCAGCGCCTGGCTCACCCGGCCGAGCTCGCCCTCGGTCGAGGCCAGCGCGGAACGCAGCGCCGACACCTCACCCTCGAAGCGCAGCAACCGTTCCCGGGCCTCGGCCCGGCGGCGGCGCTCGGCCTGACGCACCTGCTCGTGAGCGCGCCGTGCGGTCTCGGCCTCGCGGCGTGCCGCGGTGGCGGTCTCGAGGGCCTGACGAGCGGCTTCCCGGTCGGCCTGCCGCTCCCGAGCCTCGTTCTCGACCCGGTCGGCCTGGACGCGCAGGTCCGCCGGTGGCCGTCCCGCGAGCGGCTCGTCCACGTACTCGACGAGGTGGCGACGCTTGGCCTCGACGAGGTCAGCGGTGCCCTTCAGCCGCTCGGCGAGCGAGGTCAGCTTGTAGTAGGTCGACTGCGCCGCCTCGGCCGCCGGGCCGAGGCGACCGAGCTCCTCCTCGAGCTGCTGCTGGCGCTGCCGTGCCGCCCGGAGCCGCTGTTCGATCCCGGCCTGGGCGGACGCGGTCGAACGCTCCGAGCTGCCCTCGTCGGCCGCAGCCGCACGCAGACGGAGCAGCTCGTCGGCGGCGAGACGCAGCCGGACGTCGCGGAGCTCGGCCTGGAGGGTCTGGTAACGATCGGCGGCCTCGGCCTGTCGCTCGAGGGGACGGAGCTGGCGACGCAGCTCGCGGAGGACCGTGCGCAGCTTCTCGATGTGCCCGTCGACCTGTTCGAGCTTGCGCAGCGCCCGTTCCCGTCGGCGACGGTGCTTGAGGATTCCTGCCGCCTCCTCGATGTACCGCCGCCGCTCCTCGGGCTTGGCGTTGAGGATCTCGTCGAGCTGACCCTGGCCGACGATGGTGTGCAGCTCGCGGCCGAGCCCGGTGTCGGAGAGCAGCTCCTGGACGTCGAGCGCGCGGACGTCGGTGCCGTTGATCTCGTAGCCGGTCTCACCGTCGGCGTGGATGGTGCGGGCCACGCGGATCTCGCTGAACTCTCCGGCCGACCCGGCGGTGCCGAGGTTGCCGGCCGACAGTCGCCCGTCGGCGTTGTCGATGACGATCTCGACCCGCGCTTGGTTCGCCTTCGCGCGCGTCGGTGAGCCGGCGAAGATGACGTCGCTCATCGCGCCGCCACGGACCTTCTTGGCCGAGGTGGTGCCGAGCACCCACGACAGCGCGTCGACGACGTTCGACTTGCCCGAGCCGTTCGGGCCGACGATGACGGTGATCCCCGGCTCGACCTCGAGCGTCGTCTTGTCGGCGAAGGACTTGAAGCCGCGCATCGACAGCGAGCGGAGGAACACGGGCACCTCAGACGGACGGGACGGAGGGCGGCGCGCTCGCCGGCCCCCGGCGTTGCGCGTCCCGGACGGGACGGGCCGCGACCGGCGGAGCCTAGCGTTGCCCCCTCACCCGACCCGGGACCGCGCGCGGGGGCGCGCGGCGGCCGGGCGTGCGTCAGGTCGCCGCGTGCTCGCGGTCCGGGGCGGCCGCGAGGGCGTCGGCGTCGACGCGGGCGTCCCGTGCCGCCTCGGCCGCTTCGAGGGCGCGTTCGAGGTCGGCGACGCGCTGACGCAGCGCGCGGACCTCGTCGAGCAGACGGAGGCTCGACGGCGTGGCGTGGGTACCCAGGAGGGCCTTACCCATCGTGCGGGACCTCGGCGTCCGGAGCGCACAGCGGCGCAGGCGTGTGGAGGGTGTGGTGCGGTGAGGGTACCCGAGCGCTCACACGGTCGTCCACCGTCCACGGGGCCGCAGGACCGCGTCAGCGCAGGATGGTGAACCCCTCGGCACCGATGGGGTCGACGCTCTCGACCTCCACCTCGGCGATCTCCGCGGACGGCGGACCGCCCGCGTGGATCCACGCCTCGACCGTCTCGACCGCGTCGGCGTCACCCTCCAGGTGGGCGTCGAGACCGCCGTCATCGCGGTTGCGCACCCACCCCTTCACACCGTGGCGACCCGCGACGCGGCGCAGCGACCACCGGAAGGAGACCCCCTGCACGCGGCCGGTCACCGACACCGCTCGGGCGACCACCTCTTCGCCGGGACGTGGCTCTGCTCGCACCGATCCACCTCCCGGGCCGCCGGTCGCCTCAGATCATGCACCGCTCACAACGGTAGGTGAAGACGCCCTTCTTGATGCGCGTGCGCACGATCGGGCGGCGGCAGCGGGGGCACGGCAACCCATCGCGGCCGTGGACGCGTAGGTGCTCGGCCACCTCGTCGTCGTCATCGGAGGGCTCGTTCTCCTCGAGGCTGGCGCCGACCTGCTTCATGGCGGCCATGATGACCTCGCCCATCGCCCGGTACAGACGCCGGACCTCCTGGGTCGAGAGCGTCTGCGAACCGCGGTCGTGCCGCAGGCCCGCCTCCCAGAGGATCTCGTCGGAGTACATCGGCCCGATCCCCACCACGTGCTGCGGGTCGGTCAGCAGCAGCTTGAGCGGCTGGTGTGCGGCGGCGAGGAAGCGGCCGAACTCCATCCAGGTCGGGTTGTCGTCGAGGGGGTCGAGCGCGTCGGGGTTGACGCCCGCCGCCTCGTACGCGCCCTCGGTGGCGACCACACCCGTGCTCGCGGTCGGTTCGTCACCCTCCTCGGCGAGGTGGATCGCGCCGCCGGTGGTGAACGACACCGTCATGTGGGTCGAGGCACCCGCCTCGGCGGTGGCCGTCTCGCGGAACAGCTGCCCGTCGTCGCCCGGGTCGATCACCCAGGTGTGCTCGTCGTCGAGGTCGAGGAAGAGGGTGTGGCCACGCCGGCGGACCGCCTCGAGCTTGCGTCCCTCGAGGGCCTTGACCAGCTCGGGCCGGTTGCGGTGGAACGGCTTGACCAGGCCCGTGGACTGGATCGCGACGTCCTTGATGCGCTTGCCCACGATCTCCTTCTCGAGATCCTTGCGCAGCACCTCGACGTCGGGCAGCTCGAGCACCGGGACTCCTGACGAACATCGTGTGGAACATCGTGTGGAACATCGTGTGGGGCGAGCGGACCGGGCGTCGTGCGGCACCGCCCTCGCGGGTGACGAAGCTAGCCGACCACCTCGGTGTCGAACTCCGCGCCCGGGTCCGCGGCCAGGTCCTGAGCCGGGTCCGACGCTGCCGGGGCTGCCCCGGTGGCAGCCACCGGATCGGTCTCGAGCAGCTGGTAGGCCTGGCGGGCGGCCTCCTGCTCGGCCCGCTTCTTGCTGCGCCCCTCGCCACGGCCGACGATCCGTCCACCGACCGAGACGGTCGCGGTGAAGGTCTTGTCGTGGTCCGGGCCGGTGTCGGTCAGCTCGTAGCGGGGCACGCTCTCGAACTGCGCTGCCGACAGCTCCTGCAGGGCGGTCTTGAAGTCGAGGGCGGCACCGCGGCCGGCGAGCTCCTCGAGCCGTCGCTCGAACAGGCGCTGCACGAGGTCGTAGGCGCTCGCGAAGCCCTGATCGAGGTAGACCGCGCCGAGCACGGCCTCGAGGGTGTCAGCGAGGATCGAGTCCTTGTCGGCCCCGCCGGACTGCGCTTCACCTCGACCGAGCTTGACGAACCGGCCGAGCCCGAGGTCGCGGGCGATGCCGGCCAACGAGCCGGTCTTGACCGCCGCCGAGCGGACCTTGGCGAGCCGTCCCTCCTGCTCGGCGGGGTGCGCGTGGAAGATCTCGTCGGTGACCACCAGGGCGAGCACGGCGTCGCCGAGGAACTCGAGCCGTTCGTTGGGGTCGACGCCTCCGTTCTCGAACGCCCACGAGCGGTGGGTCAGCGCCTGGTCGAGCAACCCCGGGGTGTCGAGGTGGACCTCGAGGAGGGCGGCGAGCTCATCGGCGGTGCCGGTCGCGCCCGTCACGCCGATCTCCCACCGATGGGCGCGTGCGAGCGCGGCGGCGCCTCGGACGCACGCGAGGACCGACCCCCGCTCTGGGGGGCCGGTCCTCCGACGAGCTCGCCGCGTGCTGGCACCAGCCGCAGCAGCGGCCGGCGCGGAGTCACTTCGGCTCGGTCACGACGCGGCCGCCGTAGGTCCCGCAGGTGCCACACACGGTGTGGGGGCGGGTCGGGGCCTTGCAGCGCGAGCAGTTGGTGACGGTCGGCGCGGCGGTCTTCAGCCACTGCGCCTTGCGGTGACGGGTCCGCGAGCGAGACAGCTTCCTCTTCGGGACGGCCATCGGTTCCTCCTACGTGTGGGCCGGGAGCGGCCGGGTCGGGTGCGCCCGGACGTGCCGGGGTGTTCAGGTCGGTCGGCTGGCTCAGCCGGTCTCGCCGGGTAGTTCCAGGTCGGCGAGCTTGGCCCAGCGTGGATCAGGCTCGTGTTCCTCGCCGTGGCCGCAGTCGCCCTCGTTGCGGTCGATCCCGCAGACCGGGCACAGGCCTTGGCAGTCCTCCCGGCACAACACGCGCGTCGGGAGGTCGATCACCACCGCATCGCGGACCATCGTGGTCAGGTCGATGGCGGTGCGGTCGTCGAGGAGCTCGTAGCCGGGGTCCTCGTCGGCATCATCCTCGCGCTTGGTCGGGTCGAGGAACAACTCGGCGACCTCGAGCGTGCGGTCCGCCCGCTGCGGCGCCAGGCAGCGAGCGCACGGCAGCTCGAGCCGGATGTCGACGGTGCCGCGCACGAGGATGCCCTCGACGACCGAATCGAGGTGCAGGTCGAGGACGATCGGGTCGATGATCGCCTCGTCGGCCGGACCCCACGGGTCGTTCCCGAACGCGTCGCGTTCGACCTCGACCGCGAGCGGCCGGGTCTCTCCCGGGTGACCGACGAGGTCGGTGACGGGGACGCGCAAGGGGAGGACACCTCCTCAGGCCGCGGAGGCGCGCGTGCGGACACGGCGGCGCGAGGGACGCGGCGGGGACGACGAAGGGCCGCACGACGCGCGCGGCGGCGGACGACGGTACCAGGCGAGGGTGCGCTGTCGCGCGGGGGGTGCGCGTCAGGTGCGGTTCCGCGGTCGGACGGTCCGGCAGGCTCAGTAGCCGTCGTCGAGATCGGCGAGCTCGTCCTCGGCCAGCTGATCGGTGTCGAGCCGGCCGCGCAGCTTCTGCCGCCCCTTCTCGACCGCCGTCAGGGTCTTGGTGAGCACGATCTCGAAGTTGGCGAGCTTGGCGTCGACGTAGTCCTCGGCCTCGAGGCGGATCTGACGCGCGTGCTCGCTGGCCTCGTCGACGATGCGGGCTGCCTCGCGGTCGGCGGCACGCACGACCTCCTCGCGCGAGACCAGGCGTGCCTGCTCGACCCGGGTCTCCTCGAGCATGCGGGCGCCATCGACCTCGGCACGTTCGAGGATCTCGTCGCGTTCCTTGACCACCCAACGCGCCTGGGTCAGCTCCTCGGGCAGCGCGTCCCGGATGTCGGCGACCAGGCCCTCCACCTCGGCGCGGTTGACCATGATGGACGCCGACAGCGGGACGGCCTTGGCCTCGCCGACCAGCCGTTCGAGCTGGTGCAGCTGGGCCTCGACGTCGAGGGGCACGCCGCGTGTTTCGGACATCGGAGGCACTTCCGGAGGGCTTCGGGGGACGCTCCACGCCGCGGACGCGGCGGAGCCGACTGGCGCCGGAGCCTACCGGTCAGCCGCCGTCGGCCTCGTCCGTCGACCCGTACTTGCTGCGGAGGGCAGCCTCGACCGCCGGGGTCACCGTGCCGGTCAGCGGCCCGCCCCAGCGGGCGATCTCCTTGATCAGCGAGCTCGACAGGTAGGAGTGTTCGGGGTTGGTCGACAGGAACAGCGTCTCGACCTCGCCCATCCGCTGGTTCATCTGCGCCATCTGCAGCTCGTACTCGAAGTCGCTGACGGCTCGCAGCCCCTTGACGATCACGTCGACATCGTGGGCCGCACAGAAATCGACCAGCAGGCCCTGGAAGCGGTCGACCTCGACGTTGCCGTGCGATGCGGTCTCGGTACGCAGGAGCTCGAGCCGCTCCTCGACGGTGAAGAGCCCGTCCTTGCGTGGGTTCTCGAGGACCGCGACCACGACCCGGTCGAACTGCGACGCGACGCGACCGATGATGTCGAGGTGACCGAGCGTCACCGGGTCGAAGCTGCCGGGGATGACGGCGGAGACGGTCACTGCTGCTCCTCGGCGAGGGGTCGCGCTCCGACGATCCGGGCGCGGTGCAAGGTGGTGTCACCGTAGCGACGCTCGTCTCGGTCCCCGAGCTGCAGCGGCCAGGGCGGCGACGGCTCCCGCCGTCCACGCTCGATCGTCACGATCGCGTCGGGCGCCAGCTGCGCCACCAGGGCGGCCAGCAGGCGCTCGAGCTCGTCCTCGGGGGTGGCGTACGGCGGGTCGGCGACGACGAGGTCGAAGGGCGCGTCGGTCAGCTCCTCGACGAGCACCGCGTGGACGTCCCGGGCGAGGACGGTCGTGCCCGGCATCCCCACCGCCTCGATGTTCGTCCGGAGCGCCGCCAGGGCCCGGCGGTCGTTCTCGACGAACGTCACACGGTCAGCGCCCCGGGACAGCGCCTCCAGTCCGAGCCCGCCGCTGCCGGCGTACAGGTCCAGCACGCGGGCGCCGGGCAGGAGGTCCTGCAGCGACGAGAACCACGACTCCTTGACCCGGTCCGCGGTCGGACGGGTGCGGTCCCCCTTCGGAGCGGTGAGGCGGCGCCCCTTGGCGGCCCCCGCGATCACGCGCACCTCAGGTGCCGGACGGGGTCGGGACCGCGCCCGTGCGCGTCAGCACGAAGGCCAGCACCTCCGCCTCGTCCCGCCAGGCGTCGTAGCGGCCGGAGCGACCCGCGTGGCCGGCCCCCATCTGGGTCTTGAGCAGGAACGGACCCCCGCCGGTGGTGGTCGCGCGCAGCATGGCGACCCACTTGGCCGGCTCCCAGTACTGCACCCGCGGATCGTTGAGTCCCGCCGTCACCAGCATCGCCGGGTAGGGCTCGGGGCGGACGTTGTCGTACGGCGAGTAGGAGGCCATGACCTCGGCGAACTCCGGCAGGGTCGGATCCCCCCACTCGTCGTACTCGATGACCGTGAGCGGGATCGTCGGGTCCGACATCGTCGAGACGACGTCCACGAACGGGACCTCGGCGACGGCGACGGCCGCGACGTCGGGCTTGAGGTTCAGGGCGGCGCCGATGAGCAACCCACCGGCCGACCCACCGCGGATCGCGAGGCGGTCCCGCGCGGTCACCCCCGCGTCGACGAGGTGGTCGGCGCAGGCCACGAAGTCGGCGAACGTGTTGGGCTTGGCGGCGAACTTGCCGTCCTCGTACCAGCGCCGGCCCATCTCACCACCGCCCCGCACGTGGGCGATCGCGAAGACCGCGCCGCGGTCGAGCAGCGACAACCGCGCCGCCGAGAACCCGGGATCGAGCGACATCTCGTACGCGCCGTAGCCGTACAGCAGGCACGGCGCCGACCCGTCGATGGGGGTGTCCACGTGCCGGACCAACGAGATCGGCACGCGGGTGCCGTCCGGTGCGGTGGCCCAGTCCCGCCAGCCGACGTACCGCTCGCGGTCGTACCCGCCGCGGACGCCCTGCTGCTTGACCAGCTGCTTGGTGCCGGGCTTCGGATCCGAGCCATCGAGGGCCACGTCGACCAGCTGGGCCGGCGTCGTCATCGAGCCGTAGACGTAGCGGAGGGTCCGGGAGCGGTACTCCGGGTTCGGGCCCATCCCGACCGACGACACCTCCTCCTCGACCAGCAGCGGTTCGCCCTCACCGGTGACCGGATCGCAGAGCCGGACCTGGGTGCGGGCCTCGGTGCGTTCGGCGACGACGAGGTGATCGGCGAAGCACGCGACCCCCTCGACGCGCACGCCCGACCGGTGTGCGATCAAGGGCTGCCAGCGATCCCGTGCCGCGCGATCGGGCGCATCGGAGGTCGGCACGCCAGCGGTGACGACCTGGAAGTCCTCGGCGCCGCCCGCGTTGGTGGTGATCACGAGCCGGTCGCGTGCCGGGTCGTGGTCGACGTCGTACTCGACCCCGGTCTCGCGTTCGGCGACCAGCAGCGGCGGTGCCTCGGGGTCGTGCGCATCGAGCAGCCAGGTCTCGGAGGTGACCTTGCTGCCGAGCCCGATGATCAGGTGCTCGCGTGAGCGGGTGCGTCCGACCCCGAGCCAGAAGCGTTCGTCCGGTTCGTCGTGGACCAGTACGTCGGCGCTGGCATCGGTGCCGAGGGTGTGGCGCCACACCTGGTGTGGGCGCCACGCGTCGTCGGTGACGGTGTAGAGGAAGGCGGCATCATCCTCGTACCAGGCGAGGCCGTAGCCGGCGCGGGGCACGATCTCGCCGGTGTCCTCGCCGGTCTCGAGGTCACGGATGCGGACCTCGAACACCTCCGCGCCCGTGGTGTCGACGAGCCACGCGGCGTACCGCCCGGACGGGCTGACGTGCAGCCCACCGAGGGTGAACTGGTCGTGACCGTCCGATTGCGCCCCGAGCGCGAGGCGACCTGCCTCGACGTTCTCGTCGAGCAGGACCACCTCATCACCCGGCGGCGACGACGGGTCGACCGGCCGTCGCAGCTCGATCGGCAGGTCGACGAGGTCGGCGCCGACGTGTTCGGCCGGCACCGGTCGGCGGCAGTGCACCGGGTACTGCTGCCCCGCCACCGTCCGTCGGTAGTAGGCCCAGCCGTCGCGGAAGTTCGGCGCCGAGGTGTCGTCCTCCTCGATGCGTGCCTTGATCTCGTCGAAGACCGTGCCGATCAGCCCCTCCAGCGGACCGAGCCACGCTTCAGCGTGGGCGTTCTCGGCCTCGAGGTAGGCGGTGACGGCCGGGTCCTCGCGGTCGCGCAGCCAGAAGTACGGGTCGTCGATCGCGCCACCGGGCCGTTCGAGGGTGTGGGGCCGCCGTTCGGCGAACGGCGGGACGGCGTCGGGGGTGGGCTCGGTCACGTGCGGTCCTCGGCAGGGCAGCGGATCCTCAGGAGCGCGGAGCGTACGTGCCGCCGGTCGTCACCCGGAGGCGAGTGCGACGAACGCGTCGAGGGCGGTGGGGTCCTGCATGGCGCCGGGGTTGGCGACCTGGTCGGCAGGTTCGCCCTCGAGGATGCGCTTGGCCGGGACCTCCATCTTCTTGCCGGAGATGGTCCGCGGGACCACCTCGATCCGGTGCACGGCGTCCGGAACGTGCCGGGGGGAGAGCGACGCACGGATCGCGGCCGCGATCGCACCGGTGAGGTCGTCGTCGAGCTCCGCGCCGTCGTCGAGGACGACGAACAACAGCAGCTCACCGGCGCCCGCGCGGTCCTCGTCGGCAGGTAGCTCCCGGTGCACGACCAACGAATCGCGTACGCCGGGGACGTCCTCGACCACGGCGTAGAACTCGCTGGTCCCCATCCGCACCCCGCCGCGATTGAGCGTCGCGTCGGAGCGGCCGGTGATGACCATGGTCCCGCGCTCGGCCGTCACCTCGAGCCAGTCGCCGTGGCGCCAGACCCCGGGGTAGTCGCCGAAGTAGGCGTCGCGGTAGCGCGTCCCGTCGGGGTCGTTCCAGAACCCGACGGGCATGGACGGCATGGGCTGGACGATGACGAGCTCGCCGCGCTTGCCGATCACCGGGTTGCCGTCCGGGTCGTAGGCCTGGACGTCGGCCCCGAGGCACGGCCCGGGGATCTCGCCGGCGTGGACCGGCAGGAGCGGCGAGCCGGCCACGAACGCGCTGCACACGTCGGTCCCGCCCGAGGCGGAGGTCAGCAGCACGTCGTCCTTGACCTGCTCGTAGACCCAGCCGAACCCCTCCGGCGGCAGCGGGGCGCCGGTCGATCCGACGCTGCGCAGCGCCGACAGGTCGAGCTCGGCACCTGGCGACAGCCCTTCCCGCCGGCTGTTCATCAGGAACGGTGCGCCGACGCCGAACAGGGTGCAGTCGGTGTCCGCCGCCAGCCGCCACAGCGTCATCAGGTCGGGATGACCCGGATCACCGTCGAAGGTCACGATCGTCGCACCCACCAGCAGGCCGGAGACCAGGTAGTTCCACATCATCCACCCGGTGGTGGTGAACCAGCAGAACACGTCGCCGTCGCCGAGGTCGTGGTGTAGGGCGTGGATCTTGAGGTGTTCGAGCAGGATCCCCCCGTGCCCGTGCACGATCGCCTTCGGCAGCCCGGTCGTCCCCGAGCTGTACAGCACGTACAGCGGGTGGTCGAACGGCACCGCCTCGAAGGTCAACGGGCCTGACTCGGCGGTGAGCTCGTCCCAGCTGGTGACGTCCGGGAACCGCTCCGCATCGACCCCGGCACCGTCGAGGTAGGGCAACAGGACGGTCGCGCGCAGCGTCGGCAGCGCGGCACGGATGGCGGCGACCTCGTCGGCACGGTCGACGGCCTTGACGCCGTAGCGGTAGCCGTCGACGGCGAGCAGGACCGTCGGTTCGATCTGGCGGACACGATCGACCACGGCGCTGACGCCGAACTCGGGCGCGCACGAGGACCACACCGCACCGATCGACGCGCAGGCCAGGAACGCCACGGTGGTCTCGGGCACGTTCGGCAGGTAGCCGACGACGCGGTCACCACGCTCGACACCGAGCCGGCGGAGCCCGGCTGCGGCGCGCGCGACCTGATCGGCCAGATCGTCGGCGCTCAGGATCACCTCGTCCCGTGACTGGCTGCGACCGATGATCGCTGGCGCGTCACCGCGACGTCGGAGCGCGTGCTCGGCGTAGTTCAGCGTCGCCCCGGGGAACCACACGGCGCCCGGCATCGACGCGTCCGCCAGCACCTCCGACGGCGCAGCGACGAACCGCACGTCGAGCTGATCGACCACCTCAGACCAGAACGCCGGCAGGTCGCCGACCGACCAGGCGTGCGCCTCGGCGTAGGTCGGCAGGCTGAGGCCACGTCGCTGTTCGACCCGGTCCAGGAACCGGCCGACACGTGTGGTGGCCCGCGCATCCTCCGGCGGGCTCCACAGCAGCTGCCCAGCTTCGACCTCTCCCACACCCACGTCTCCCGTCGCGTGCCTCGGGACGCTACCGCCGGGCCGGCTCGATCCGACCGGTCACCTCGCCGAGCGTCACCGGCCCACCGTCCGGACCCGGCGCCGAGGCACGGATCGTGACGACGTCCCCGTCGGCCAGGCCGTCGCGGCGCGTGACCCCATCGACGAGGGTGAGCGCATCGGACCACCCCCAGGTGAGCTCCAGCAGGCTGCCTCGCTGGTCGGAGGATGCGCCCGAGATCGTGCCCGACGCGTAGAGGTCGCCCGTGCGCAGGGATGCCCCGTTGCTGGTCATGTGCGCCAGCTGCTGCGCGGGGGTCCACCGCAGACCTGCCGCGTCGGAGCGCGCCAGCACGGTGGGAGCTCCTCCGGCGGCCGTCAGCTCCAGCTCGAACCCGATCGCGTACCCGTCCCCCGCGGGCGCCAGGTGGTGCGCCGGCGGGTGTGGAGGCGGTGGTGGCGCCACCCGGGCGGTCGCCAGCGCATCGAGGGGGACGATCCACGGCGACACCGACGTCGCGAACGACTTGCCGAGGAACGGGCCGAGCGGCCGGTACTCGAAGGCCTGCAGGTCGCGCGCGCTCCAGTCGTTGACCACGACGGCGCCGAGCACGTGATCGGCGAACGCGGTGGTCGGCACCGTCGAACCGAGCTGGCTGCCGACGCCGACGACCCAGCCGAGCTCGACCTCGACGTCGAGGTGGCGGCTCGGTCCGCTGACGATGTCGCTGCGGACGGGATCTCGCCGCAAGCCGGTGGGTCGCACGATCGGCGTCCCGGAGACCACGACCGTCCCCGCGCGGCCGTGGTAGCCGATGGGGAGGTGGTCCCACGCGTCCGGGAGGCTCGGCTCGTCGGGACGGAAGATGCGGCTGACGTTCGTCGCGTGTTCGCGCGAGCTGTAGAAGTCGACGTAGTCGGCGACGCTCCACGCGAGCACCGGGCTGACCTCGGCCAGCGGCACACGGTGTGCCGCGAGGCGGGCGGCCGTCGGTCCGTCCGCCGACCCGTCGTGGACCAACTCGAGCAGGCGGTCGCGCAGGCCTCGCCACACGTCGGGCCCAGCCGCGAGGAAGCGGTCCAGCGTCGGGTGGTCGAGCGTGCCGAGCGGATCCGCGAGTGCGCCGTCGAGCAGCCCGTCGCGGGCGAGACCCGCGAGGTCGACCGCGTCGTCACCGACCGTGGTCGCAGGTCGCGGCGGCTGCCCCGCACGACGGACCACGCCGTACGGCAACGTCGTCGTCGACCAGTGTGCCACGACAGCCTCGCCTCTCGTCTCGTCGCGACGCTAGCCCTCAGCGTGACGTCCCGTCCGGGTGCCAGCACCGTCTCGAACGCGACGTGTGCACCCATCACGGCCGACCGCCCGGCGGCGAGGAGAACCTGTGAGCCAGCGCCCGCTCGACCGCTTCACCGGCATGATCGCTGTCGCCGCGTTCGCGGACGGTGAGCATGTGGCGGTCGGGATGTGGCGGCGTTCACCGCCGCGGCCTCGGGGTCGGGCTGTCCGACCTCCCGACGCGGCCGGCGCTGGTCAACCTCGTCACCCTTATCGAGCCCGAGCGCTGACGATCAGCCGGTCTGGAGCGCGGCGAACGCCTCGAGGCCGCCCTCGTAGCGGCGCAGCACCTCGGCCCGCAGCTGGTCGTGGTGGCTGAGATCCGGATCGACGGCGATGACACCCCGGGCCCGCTCCCGCGCCAAGGCGATGGTCGCCTCGTCGCGTCGCAGGTCAGCGAGCTTCAGGTCGGGCAGACCGCTCTGGGCCTTGCCGAACAGCTGGCCCGCACCGCGCAGGTCGAGGTCGGTCTCGGCGAGCACGAACCCGTCGGTGGTGGCCGCGACCGCTTCCAGCCGCGAGGTCGCGTCGTCGGTCAGCTCGCTCTGCCAGCCCGCGAACAGCACGCAGTAGGAGGTGCCGCCTCCGCGTCCGACACGGCCGCGCAGCTGGTGCAGCTGGCTGATCCCGAACCGCTCGGCGTCCTCGATGATCATCACCGTGGCTTGCGGCACGTCGACGCCCACCTCGATGACGGTGGTGGAGACCAGGATCTGGGCCTCGCCGGAGCGGAAGCGGGCCATGGCCGCCTCCTTGTCGTCCGGTCGCATCCGACCGTGGACGAGCTCGACGTCCAGATCCGGGAAGACGTCGTCGGCGAGGTGGCGGTGGTGGTCGGTGACGTTGGTCGCCGCCACCTCGCCCTCCTCGACCAGCGGACAGACCACGTACGCGCGGCGCCCCGCGGCCACCTCGGCGCGGACGAAGGCGTAGAGGCTCTCCCGGCGGGCGGCCTGGGCCGGGGTGATCAGCGCGGTCCTGATCGGCTCGCGGCCGGGCGGCAGCTCGTCGAGCACGGTCACGTCGAGGTCGCCGTACAGCGTGAGCGCGAGCGAGCGCGGGATCGGTGTCGCCGTCATGACCAGCACGTCGGGCAGCACGTCCCGGCCGTCCGCGCTGGTGCCCTTGTCCTTGAGCTGCACACGCTGGGACACCCCGAACCGGTGCTGCTCGTCGATCACGACGACCCCGAGGTCCGCGAACCGGACGCCCTCCTCGAGCAGGGCGTGGGTGCCGACCACGATGTCGACATCGCCCGTGAGCAGCTCACCGAGCACGCGCCGCCGGTGCGACGTGGTCGACGACCCGGTCAGCAGCTCGACCCGGACCCCGTCGAGCACGTTGACACCGAGCGGCGCGAGCAGCTCCGTCAGCGTGCGGTGGTGCTGTTCGGCCAGCACCTCGGTCGGCACCATCAACGCGGCCTGCCGCCCGTGGTCGACCGCGTTCAGCAACGTCCACACCGCGACCACGGTCTTGCCCGATCCGACGTCTCCCTGCAACAGCCGGTGCATCGGCCGGGGTGAGCCGAGGTCCTCGGCGATCGTGCCGAAGCTGCGCTGCTGCGCACCGGTCGGCTCGAACGGCAGGGCGCGCAGGAACTCGTCCGCCCGCCCGAGGTCGACCGGCGAGTTGTCCCGCCCGACGGTGCCGGCCTCGAGGTGGGCCCGGCGCCACTGCAGACCGAGCTGCAGCGCGAACAGCTCGTCGAACACCAGCCGCTGCCGAGCCGCACGTGCGGTCGCGTGGTCCGGCGGGAAGTGGTGCGAGCGCAGCGCGTCGTCGAGGGCCACCAGATCGAGCTCGTCGAGCCAGCCCTCGGGGAGCCAGTCGGGCAGCGGCGCCAGGCCGGCGAGCGCGTGTTCCACCAGCGCGACCAGCTTGAAGGAGGGCAGCTCCTTGACCGCGGGGTAGACCGGCAGGAGCCGCTGGTGATCGAGCGCGGACAGGTCGTCGGGCACCCCGGCGACGCCGCCCTCGCGGAGGTGGCCGAGCACCTGCGTCTCGGGGTTCGAGACCTTCAGCGAGGACCGGAAGCGTTCGACCTTGCCGGAGAACGCCGCGACGGTGCCCTCAGGCAGGGTGCGCTTGCGCCACTCCTGGTTGAACCAGGTCGCCTCGAACGCGGCGCCCGAGGCCTGGACGACGCGAGCGCTGGTGACCGTCAGCCGCCGGCGGCCCTTCGGGATGCGCTTGACCGTCCAGTCGGTGATGGTCCCGATGAGCGTCGCCGGCTCGCCGACGGCGACCTCCGACAGATCGAGCACCTCGCCGGCGTCGTGGTGCTTGCGGGGGTGGTGCTCGATGAGGTCGTGGACGGTGCGGATGCCGAAGTGCTTCTTGAGCCGGGACGCGACCGTCGTGGTGACCCCCGGGACCTCGGTGACCGGATCGTCGAGCTGGAGCGCGACCGGTACCGGCTGCTGGTCGGGCGAGCTCACTCCACCCCCACCGTGTACCGCGCAGGGTGGTGGCCGGCGTCGATCACGGTGAGCTCGGTCGCATCGCCGAGACGGTCGCGGACGACCTGTTCGGCGCGCCGAGCTTCATCGCCGGAGACCTCGCGCCCGAGCAGCAGGGTGACGAGCTCGGCGCCCGCGGTGTCGAGGTGTTCGCAGGTGACGGCCAGCGCCTCGAGCGCGTCGTGCGCGGCGGTGACGACCTCACCGTCGACGACCGACAGCGGTTGGCCCTCGCTGACGTGCCCGATCGGGGTGTCGGCGTCCCGGACCGCCGGGACGACCTCACCGCACCGCACGGTGGCTGCCGTGGCACCGAGCTCCGCGACCGCCGTCTCGGCCGCTGCCTGTGGATCGAACACCGCGAGGGCGGCGAGCACCGCCGGCAGCGTCGAGGCGGCATCGATCACCTCGAACGGCCGCCCGCCCTCGGCGACGGCGACCGCGGCGGCCTGGCGCGCCGTCGGCACGGCGTTCGGGTGGCCGGGCAGCACGATGAGGGTCTCGGCGCGCACGTCGCCGCAGGCGTTCAACACGTCCGCCACGGACGGCAGGCGGCCCGCAGCGCCCTCGATGGTCGTCGCACCGAGCGATGCGGCCATGGCGTGCACGCCACCGCCGGAGACCACCGCCACCACCCCGACCTTGGCGAGCGGTGCACCGGCCCGTCGCGCGGCGATCTGGTCCCCGAAGTGGGTGACCGTGATCTCCGAGGGGTGGCCGAGCGCGAGCCCCTCCTCGATCGCCGCGCCGACGTCATCGGTGTGGACGTGGACGTTCAGCAGATCCCCTCCCGCCACCACCACGACGGAATCGCCGAGCAGCTCGAGCCGGTCGCGGAGGCCAGCCGCCACGTCGTCGGCGGCGTCGAGCAGGTACTGCACCTCGAAGCGGTACTCGAGGGAGCCGTGCTCGCACGCGTCGTGGAACGGGCCGGTCGCGACGTCCGCGTGATCCTGGGCCGCCTCCGGCTCCTCGCCGGTCAGGTGGGCGTGGACGGCGGCGAGGAGCACCTCGAACCCGCGGGCGCCAGCGTCGACCACACCCGCATCCCGCAGGACATCGAGCTGTTCGCGGGTCGCGGCGACCGCGTCGTGGGCCGCGGCGCAGGTCCGGGCCGAGGTGGCGACCAGGTCGTCGCCATCAGCCGCGGCAGCCCCAGCCTCTGCGGCAGCCACGGCGACGACGGTGAGGATCGTGCCCTCCACCGGTCTCCCGACCGCCTCGTAGGCCAGCTCTCGAGCGCGTTCCAACGCCTGGGCGTACAGGGCGGCATCGACCTCCCGGTGGCCAGCGATGACGTCGATCACGGCGCGCAGGATCTGCGACAGGATCACCCCGGAGTTGCCGCGTGCGCCCCGGAGGGCGCCACGGGTGACGGCGTGGCCAGCCGCCGCCGCGTCGGGGTACGGCCCGTCCTGCAACGCCTCGAGCCCGGCGCGGACCGTGAGGGTCATGTTGGTGCCCGTGTCCCCGTCCGGCACCGGGAAGACGTTCAGCTCGTCGATCCGCTCGCGCTGGCGCGAGAGGGCGACGTGCACGCGTTCGAGCAGGGCGGGCAGCTCCGCAGCGCCGAGCGGCGAGCCCCCCGGCCGATCGTCGCGCGGCTCACGTGCCCGGGACCCCTCGATCCCGTCCGGGGTGGGCTCGCTCACTCGCCGCTCCTGCCCGCGCCACGCGGCATCGTGGGCGGTCCGGCCGAGGTTAGCCACGCCCCGTCGCGGGACGCCGGGGTCCGACACGGCCGACACGAGCGAGCCGCGCGTCCCCGGTCGCCACCCCCGGCTGCTGCTGGTAGCCTCGCACCGTCACGGCCCGCTCGTGGCCGATCCCCTCGTTCCGACCCCCTCCTCGCCGTGCCCGATGCGCCGTGTGCGCTCGCACCCGCGGGGACCGCACCCCCGGAGGACCGCGATGCCGTCCACCTGCGACCTCTGCGACAAGAAGCCCTGGTTCGGCAAGCAGGTCTCCCACTCGCACCGGCGCTCCTCGCGTCGCTGGGACCCGAACATCCAGCGGGTCAAGGCCGACGTCGACGGCCGCACCGTCCGGCTCAACGTGTGCACCTCCTGCCTCAAGGCCGGCAAGGTGACCCGGCCGATGGTCAGGGCCAAGCGGACCACGCAGGCCTGAACGCTCGCTCCACCCACGACGCCGCTCACTCGCCGGGCGGCGTCGTTCTCGTGCGTCTAGGGTCGAGCCGAGGGAGCCTGGGAGGCGCCGCGTGGTCGAGGCCTACATCCTGATCCAGACCGAGCTCGGTGCCGCCGCGGCCGTCGCCGCCGCCACCGGCGAGCTTCCCGGGGTGGTCGCCGCCCACGACGTGACCGGACCCTACGACGTCATCGTCAAGGTCGAGGCCACCGACGTGAACGAGCTCGGCCGGCTCGTCGTCTCGCGTCTGCAGGGCATCGAGGGCATCATCCGCACCCTGACCTGCACCGTCGTCGACCTCTGAGGTTCCCCGGTCACTCGGTCTCGAGCGCGAGGTCCAGCAGGCGGTCGACCAGCGCGGAGTAGCTCAGGCCCTCGGCGTCCCACAGGCGCGGGAACATCGAGTTCGGCGTGAACCCGGGGATCGTGTTGATCTCGTTGACCAGGAGCCGCTCGCCGTCACCGTCGTCGACCAGGAAGAAGTCGACGCGAGCCATCCCCCGGCAGCCGATCGCCCGGTACGCGCGGCGGGCCATGTCGTCGATGCGATCGGCCATCTCGGCGCCGACCTCGGCGGGGATGACCAGCTCGGAATCGTCGAGGTACTTGGCCTCGAAGTCGTAGAACTCGTGCGAGGGCCGGATCTCACCCGGCGCCGTCACCTCGAGCTCGCCGACCCCGAGCACGCCGACCTCGATCTCGCGGGGGGCGTCGAACCCGCGCTCGACCACGGCGACGATGTCGTAACCGAACGCCTCCTCGAGCGCCTCCGCGAGCTCGGCGCGGGCCGAGACCTTGGAGATCCCGATGCTGCTGCCCTGACGGGCGGGCTTGACGAACCAGGGGTAGTCGAGCTCCGCCTCGAGCTCGCCGGCGACCACGTCGGGATCGGCGGCCCACCGCGCCCGGTGGACGGTGCCGTAGTCCCCCTGCGGGAGGCCAGCTGCCGCGAACGCGGCCTTCATCGCCGCCTTGTCGACGCCGATCGAGGAACCGGTGACGTCGGCGCCGACGAACGGCACGCCGACCGTGGCGAGCAGGCCCTGCACCGTGCCGTCCTCGCCGTACGGACCGTGGAGCACCGGGAACGCGACGTCGACGCTCGACACGACCTCGGAGGTCCCGGCCTCCTCGTCGAGCTGGACCAAGGTCGGGCCACCCCGGCCACCGACGAGGGCGACGGTCGGCCCGGTGTCGTCGACCTCGGGGAGGGGGCGACCCGGTGGCGTGACGATCTCACCCTCGGTCAACGTCCACCGGCCGTCACGGGTGATGCCGACGGCGAGCACCTCGTAGCGATCGCGATCGATCGCGGCGAGGACCGAACGAGCGGACAGGCACGACACGTCGTGCTCGCTCGACCGGCCTCCGAACAGCAGCAGGACGCGCTTCACGGGGTGCTCCGAGGGGGGTGGGGGGTGCCGCGCGACGCTAGCGAACCGGCCCGTCAGCCGAGCGGGACCTTCCGGGCAGCCTCGAGCCCACGGCGGACGTCGGCGATCAGGTCGACCTCGTCCTCGATGCCCACCGACAGCCGGACGGTCCCGGGGCCGAGGCCCGCTGCGGCCAGCGCGGCCTCGTCGAGCTGGCGGTGGGTGGTCGAACCGGGGTGGACGACCAACGAGTGGGTCCCGCCGAGGGAGACCGCGCGGACGAACACCTCGCACGCGTCGGCGAACGCCTCGGCCGCGGCACGGGACGGCAGGTCGAGCGCGAGGACCGAGCCGGGCCGTCCCGACAGGACGGGATCGACGAGGTGGTGCTGGGGGTGGTCGGGCTGCGATGGGTGGTGCACCGCCACCACGGTGGGGTCCTCGGCGAGCACGGCTGCGATCGCCGTGGCGTTGCGGCAACCCTCGCGGACGCGCAACGGGAGGGTCTGGATGCCGCGGGTCACCAGCCACGCCTCGAACGCGCCGAGCGATCCGCCGAGCTCGTAGATGTGGTGGCGGATCCGTCGGATCAGGTCCGCGTCACCGGCCACCACCCCCGCGACCACGTCGCCGTGCCCCCCGAGGAACTTGGTGGCGGACTCGACCACCGCCGTGGCGCCGTGCACGAGCGGCCGGCACAGCACCGGCGAGGCGAAGGTGTTGTCGACCACGAGCGCCACGCCGGCCTCTCGGCACACCGCGGCGATGCCGGGGAGGTCGGTGACCGCCGTGGTGGGGTTCGCGATGGTCTCGACGTGCACGACGGTGTGCTGGTCGGTCAGCGCGGCTCGGACGTCGTCGCCGGTCAACAGCTCCGCGGTGTCGACGCCCCACCCGCCGTCGCGGGCGAGCCGCTGCAGCAGGGCGTAGGTCCCGCCGTAGAGTCGCGAGGTGACCAGGACCCGGCCGCGGCCGCGCAGAGCGTCGAGCGTCGCGTGGATGGCGGCGGTACCCGATGCGGCCGACCACGCCGCCTCGGCGTCGTGGAGCGAGGCGATCACCGCGTGCAGCGCGGTCGCCGTGGGACCGTCGTAGCGGCCGTAGACGTACCCGGCGGTGGTGTCGGTGAGCAGGTCACCGATCTCGGCGGAGGTGTCGGTCCCCCACGTCGCAGCGAGGTGGATCGGGACGCTGAGCGGGTGCTGCTCGACGGATGGGACGGTCGCCCCGTGGACGGCGCGCGTGGCGAAGCCGCCGGTGGTGCGCTCGGTGGTCGGTTCCACGCGGTGCTCCTCGGACCGTGACGGACCGGCCGAGCCTAGCCCCAATACCGTTCAGTTAGGGAGGTGAGAGTACTTCGATGGCTTGTCTCG
>JBBECA010000041.1:0-29952 GCA_040882055.1 Nitriliruptor sp. | reverse complement strand
TGGCTCGACACCCGAATCATGCACAACCAGGAGGGTTCTCCTACGTAACCGGCCCTTCACGCCCAAGGGCGTGTGAAACATCGGGGCTAGGCTCGTCCACCCCACGAGGAGGCAGCGACGTGCGCAAGGACCTGGTGATCATCCCCGACGACCGACCGGGCGTCGTCGCCGAGCTCGGTGAGCGGCTCGGTGAGGCCGGCATCAACATCGAGGCCATCAGCGCCTTCACGGGGCAGGGCAAGGGCATCGTCCACCTGCTGGTGGACCGCGCCGACGAGGCCGTCCAGGTGCTCCGCGACGCGGGTGTCGACGTGCGTGCCGCACGACGGGTCGTGGTCGCTCCGCTCCCGGACGAGCCGGGCCACCTCGGCCGCGCCACGAGGACGCTCGCCGATGCCGGCATCAACATCGAGCAGGCGTACATCGCGGCGGGGAGCAACCTGGTCATCGTCTGCGACGAGGTGGACCGCGCCAAGGAACTGCTCGGGATCGAGGACTAGGGAGCGCCGGGGACGCCGGGCAGCGCTGCCGCCCGGTCCCCGCCACCTCACCTCGGCAGGTCGGTCTGCT
Source organism: Nitriliruptor sp. (assembly GCA_040882055.1). Classification (GTDB taxonomy): domain Bacteria; phylum Actinomycetota; class Nitriliruptoria; order Nitriliruptorales; family Nitriliruptoraceae; genus Nitriliruptor. The sequence continues at coordinate 29,382 of JBBECA010000041.1, read as the reverse complement.
TGAACTCGTGGAGGGTCGGGAAGCCCTCGACCAGGTCGAGCACCCGCTCGATGCTGCGCGTCGCGTGGGCGGCGTCGCCGTCCGGACGGTCCATCAACCGGACGAAGACCGCGCGGTCACCCGCGATGAACGTCGGGACGCCCCAGACCTCGTGGTCGCGGACACCGGCGTCGTGCTCCTTCTCGAGCAGCTCGAGCCCGGCCGCGCTGCTCGCCTCCTCGAGCACCGCTGCCGCGTCGAGACCAGCGCCGCTCAGCACGCGACCGAGGACGTCGGGGTCCTTCACGTCCTCACCCTCGTCGTGGCGCGCGGCGAACAGTGCCCGGTGGACGGCGAGGAACGCGTCCGGGTGACGGTCACGGACGACGAGTCCGACGGTCAGCGCGAGGATCCCGGACTCCCGGAGCGGCTCGTCGCGCTCCCAGACGTCGGACTCTCCCTCGGGGACGTGGCCCTGTGCGAGGCTGTAGGGGGTGAAGGTCACGTCCCAGTCAGCGCCGGCCTCGAGGGCCGCCACGACGTGCTCGTTGGCGTTGCGGGCGAACGGGCAGAGGTAGTCGAAGGTCAGGGCGAGGGTGCGGGTCACGGGTGCTCCAGGGGAGTGGGAGGGCGGTCAGGTGTCGAACGCGCCGCGGCGGGCAGAGCTTCCCGGCGTGCAGGAGGTGCTCAGAGCCCGAAGCAACGCAGGATCGGCACGGTCTGCCCACACCCGGTCTGCACGGCACGCAGCGTGAGCCCGAAGGCCACGAACGCGCCGAGCGCGAGGCCGACGTACTCGCGCTCACCGCGGCGCAGGCCGGCCAGCCTGCCGATGACGATCGCGATCAGCGGGAACAGCGAGCCGTAGAGGTAGTGGAACCACGGGACGCTGCCGCCGGTCACCCGGCGCCCGAGCAGCAGCAGGATCAGCCCGACCACCGTCTGGACCACCAGCAGGTTCTCGGTCCAGTGCTGGATGGCCCACAGCGTGGTCGGGGTCTCACGCCGCCCCGTGAGGCGGAGCAGGACCCCGGCGAGCACGATCACGACGAACGACACGACGATGACCGTGCCGAGCACGCGGTGGAAGGTGGTCACGACGGGGGCGCTCGCAGGTCGAGGGCGGCGACGCGGAGGGTGATCGACGTCAGGTCAGACCCCGTCGCCGGCCGCATCCGCCGCGCGCGCGGCGTCGCCGCGCCACGTCTGGGGGGTGATGTCGTCGCCCTCGGCTCGGCCACCCGCGGCGCGGTCGACGAAGCGGAGCAGCTCGATCGGGACGGGGAAGACCAGCGTGGAGCTCTTCTCCTCGGTGACGTCCGCCAGGGTCGACAGCAACCGCAGCTGCATCGCCCCGGGTTCGGTCGCCATGACGGCGGCTGCCTCCGAGAGGCGCTTGGCGGCCTCGAACTCACCTTCGGCGTGGATCACCTTGGCGCGGCGATCGCGTTCGGCCTCGGCCTGGCGCGCCATCGCGCGACGCATCGTCTCGGGGAGCTCGACGTCCTTGACCTCGACGAGGGTCACCTTGACCCCCCACGGGTTGGTGAGGTCGTCGATGATCGAGGCCAGACGGTCGTTGATCTCGTCGCGGTTGACGAGCAGCTCATCGAGCTCGACCTGACCGAGGATGGACCGCAACGTGGTCTGGGCGACCTGCGAGGTGGCGAACAGGTAGTTCTGGATGTTGACGATCGCGTCCACCGGTTCGACCACGTTGAAGTAGGTCACCGCGTTCACCCGGATGGTGATGTTGTCCCGGGTGATGACGTCCTGCGGCGGGATGTCCATCGTGACGGTCTGGAGGTTGACCTTCACCATCTTGTCGATGATCGGGACCAGGAAGAACAACCCCGGCCCCTTGGCGCCCACGACCCGACCGAGACGGAAGATCACCCCGCGCTCGTACTCGTCCACGATCCGGACCGAGGAGATGACGATGGCGAGGAGGACGACGAACGCCAGGCCGATGCCGATGAGCAGGGGGTCCACGGGGGCTCCTAGGTGCGGGTGGGGTGGTCGGGGGTGGTGCCGTCGTGCTGCTCTGGCGCGGCGACGAGCAGATCGAGGCCGTCGCGACCGACGACGCGCACCTGCTCGCCGTCGCGCAGGGTGGCACCGTCGTCCGGACGCAACCGCCACCAGGTGCCGTCCAGCTGGGCTCGCGGACGGCCCTCGGCCGCACCGGTGACCGTCACGTTGCGGCCGTCGAGGTGGTCGGCGTAGTTGATCGTCGGTACGTGCCGGGTGCGGGTCGCCACCCGTCCGAGCCAGACGGTCAGAGCCGCGACGATCGCGACCGTCGGCAGCAGCACCGCCAGGTCGACCCCGAGCCCGCTGTCGGAGGGGAACAGGAACAGGCCGCCGAGCAGGAGCGCCGCGGTCCCGCCCCCCGCGCCGGCACCGATCCCGGGCGCGAACAGCTCGACCACGAACATGGCCGCAGCGAGCACGAGCAGCGCGACCCCGGCGACGTTCACCGGGAGCACCGCGAACGCGAACATCGCCAGGATGATCGAGGTGACACCGACCACCCCGCCGAGACCGACGCCGGGGTTCGCGATCTCGTAGACGATCGCGAGCGTGCCGAGGGAGAGGAAGACGAAGGCCAGGTTCGGGTCGGCGAGGAACCCGAGGATGCGGCGCGCGGCACCGATCTCGAGCTCGGTGAGCTCGGCGCCGGCGGTCTCGAGCGTCACCGGACGGTCGCGGACGGTCACCTCGGTGCCGTCGATCTCCTCGAGCAGCTCCGCGGTCGAGGCGACGATGAGGTCGATGCCGCCCTCCTCGAGCGCGACCTCGGCCGTGACCGATCGCCCCTCACGGACGGCGTCCACGGCGAGGTCGACGTCGCGGTCGCGGGCGCCCGCGATCGCCTCGGCGAACGCCGCGGTGTTCTCGATGATCTTCGCGTCGAGGTCCTCGCCCTGGCCACCCACCGGGGTGGCCGCGCCGATCGTGGTGGCGGGCGCCATGGCGGCGACGTTGGCGGCGTAGGTGATGAAGGTGCCCGCCGAGCCGGCATCGGCCCCCGAGGGCGCGACGTGCACGACGATCGGCAACGGCGCGTCGAGGAAGGTTCGCACGATGGTCCGCGTCGAGTCGACCAGGCCGCCGGGGGTGTCGAGCTGCACGACGAGGGCCCGGTGGTCCGCGGCGTGGGCGCGCTCGATGGTCTCGGCGAGGTGGTCGGCGGTCACGGGGGTGATGGTGCCCGTCACCTCGGTGATGCCGACGGTGAGGGGTCCCTCGGCGGTCAGGGGGTCGGCGGCGAGCGCGGCCCCGAGGGAGGCGGTGAGCCCCGCGAGCAGCGTCGCGAGCAGGACCACCAGGCGGCGTCGTGTGCGCCGGAGTCGGCGGTCGACGGGCCCCCCGGCACGCGCCGTCGTGCGCAGGTCACCGAACACGGCCACGTCTGCCGCCGTCCTTCCCCGAGCTCGCCACGGACCCCGAGGCTAGCGTGCGGGACGGCCCCGACCCGGAGATCGAGATGGCTGACGACCTGCACGTGCTGGTGGCGTTCTCGGTGAGCCCCATGGGCGGTTCCGACTCGGTCGGCGACGCCGTCGCGGCCTGCGTCGGCGAGGTCAGGCGCAGCGGCCTGGCCAACGAGACCAACGCGATGTTCACCAACGTCGAGGGACCCTACGACGAGGTGATGGCGCTGGTCCGCCGGTGCATCGCACGCTGCGCCGAGGTGGCGCCGCGCGTGTCGCTGACCCTGAAGCTCGACCACCGACCGGGACACGAGGGTGCGCTGCGTTCCAAGGTCGCTCGCGTCGAGGCGGTGCTGGACGCTGACGGCTGACCCGACCGGGGATGAGCGGCCGTCACCGCCGGCTGGCGGCCGGGGCGAGCTGGCGGCGCGATGCGATCCACGCTCCACCGACCACGAGCACCGAACCGATGGCGGCCAGCAGGTGCAACGGTTCGCCGTTCAGCCCGACCCCGAGCGCGATGGCCACGATGGGGGTGAAGTAGGTCGCGATCGTGCCTCGCGGGCCGCCGACACGTCCGACGAGGGTGGTCATCAACACGAACGCGAGACCGGTCCCGAGCGTGCCGAGCGGCACCATCGCTGCGAACGAGGTCCAGGACCACGTGGACCCCTCGAGGGTGGCCAACCCGAAGGGGACGATGACGATCATCGCCGCGAGCTGGGCGCGCAGGAGCACCGGGAGCGCGCCGTAGCGCTGTTGGAGCGGGACGGCGAGGTTGGTGGACAAGCCGTAGAGCACCACGGCGAGGATCACGAGGCTGACCCCGAGCAGGGTGGCGGCCGAGCCCTCCGACGCGATGGCGTCGGTCGGTAGCTCGGGCAGCGAGATCAGCACGATGCCGCTGAAGCCGAGCGTCAACCCCACGACCTGGCGGCGTTCGGGCCACCGGCGCAGCAGGGCGGCGGCCCACACCGCGCTCGTCAGCGGCAGGGCGGCGTTCAGCATCCCGGCGACCGACGAGTCGATCCACTGCTGCGCGACCGGGAACAGGATGAGCGGGATCCCCATCCAGGTCACCCCGAGCAGGGCGATGCGGGGCAGGTCCTCGCGCTGCACCGGCCGCCGGGCGCGGGGCACGACCGCCAGGGCGAGCGCGCCGAAGCCGACGCGGAAGAGTGCGACGAGGCCGGGGCTGAAGGCCCGCAGGCCGATGTCGATGAGGAGGAACGAGGAACCCCAGATGATCGCGACCGCGGCGAGCAGCCCCCACTCGGGACCACCGAACGCCTCGAGCGAGGACCCGTCACCGGTCGCCAGCAGCCGCGAACGCCCCGGCGTTGCGGGGGCGTCGCGGGCTCCGGCGGTGGCCGGCGTGGGAGCGGGGTGGTCGGACAGGGGGCGGTCTCCGGTGACGTCCGACAGACCGGACGGACCGTCCAGCGTACAGGACCGTCGCGAGGTCCACGGCGCCCGGGGCGCCCGACCGGGGCGTGGCGGCTCGGGCGCGTTTCCGCGCGTTGTGCGCGCCGCTAGCGGTCGCTAGCGAGAGCAAGCATTCGGAGCCTCCGTGCGATGGATGGCCGTTCCACCCTGCCTACGGAGGCAGATGTTCCAGGTTCCCGGGGCGGCCCCTGTCCGGACGGCCAGTCGCCGGGGCTGGCCGATGGGTGCGGGGCCCTCCACAGTCCGCCTCTCGACAGGAACTTCCGGGCCCGTCCACGCTCCCGATCTGCGCCGCTGAGGCGCCGGGTCGCGCCCGGTCATCCTCTTCCCCCGAACCAGGAGACCGTGTGTCCCGTCGTGCTCCCACGGCCACGCGCCCGAACCGTCCCCGCACCGCGACCCGTCTGTTGACCGCGAGCGCGCTCGTGGCCCTCGGTACGGCGACCGCGGTCGGCGCCACCGCCTCGGAAGCCCCGGAGGCTGATGCGCCGATCGAGCGGACCCTCACGGTCACCCCTGCCGATCGCATCGAGCCGGTCGCCGCGGAGACCGATGAGCTCACGACCGCCATGTTCGCGGCGATCGAGGCCCGCGCCGAGCTCGACGCCCAGGCACCGCCGCCACCGCCCGAGCCGGAGCCCGAGCCCGAGCCGGAGCCGGCCGCGGAGCCGGAGCCCGAACCGGCTCCCGCCGCCCCCGCCACCACCGATGCTGGTGTCTGGGACCGTCTCGCGGAGTGCGAGTCGGGCGGCAACTGGTCCATCAACACCGGGAACGGCTACTACGGCGGCATCCAGTTCTCGCTGCAGAGCTGGGAAGCCGTCGGCGGTACCGGCTACCCGCACGAGGCCTCGAAGGCGACCCAGATCGAGATGGGCGAACGCCTGCGTGAGATCCAGGGCTGGAACGCGTGGCCCTCCTGCGCCCGCCAGCTCGGGCTCATCTGACCCGTCGCTCGACGACATCGCGAGGGAGCCCGCCCAGCGGGCTCCCTCGCTGCTGTCGTAGGCTGACCGCCGGGTCGGGGTCCACCCCCGGCCCGATCCCTCCGTACCCGACCACCCCGGGAGCCACCGTGCGCGTCCGCTCGATCGTCACGCTGGGGACCGGGGCCGCGCTCGGTGCGGGCACGATGTACCTGCTCGACCCCGAGCACGGCCCCGCCCGTCGCCGCGAGGCGCGACGCACCGCCCTCCGCGAGGTGCGGCGCGGCGTCGTCCGTGCCGTGGTGCGAGCGGCCCAGCGGGCCGAGGAGGTGGCGACGGCGGCGGTCGCTGGCTACGTCGACGCCCGCGGCGCGAGCGTGCCGACCGGGCGCGGCGCTCGCAGGTAGGGCCAGCCGACCTCGGCGGGTCGCCGTCGGCCGGCCTAGCGTTGCGCGCCCAGACCGACCCGGGAGCCCCCCTGTGACCGACCTCGACCTCTCCCTCAGCCCGCGCGGCGCCGAGCTCCGCGACGAGCTGCAGGACTTCCTCGACTCGCGCGTGCTGCCGAACGAGAGCGTCTTCGCCGAACAGATCCGGGCCTCCGGAGACCACCAGCACCACCCGGCGATCCTCGAGGAGCTCAAGGCCGAGGCGCGGGAACGTGGGCTCTGGAACCTCTTCCTGCCGGACGCCACGCACGGCGCGGGCCTGACCAACCTCGACTACGCCTACCTGGCGGAGCTGACGGGGCGGTCGGTGCTGATCGCGCCCGAGGCGCTGAACTGCGCGGCCCCCGACACGGGCAACATGGAGGTCCTGCACATGTTCGGGACCCCGGCGCAGCAGGAGGAGTGGCTCGTGCCGCTGCTCGAGGGCGAGATCCGCTCCGCCTTCTTCATGACCGAGCCGGACGTCGCGTCCTCGGACGCGCGCAACATCGGCTCGCGGATCGAACGTGACGGGGACGAGTACGTCATCAACGGGCGCAAGTGGTGGTCCTCGGGCGCCGCGAGCGAGCGCTGCAGGGTCGGCATCTTCATGGGCGTCACCGACCCCGACGAGTCGCCCTACCGCCAGCAGTCCCAGATCCTCGTACCGATGGACACCCCCGGCGTCCGGGTGGTCCGTGAGCTCCCCGTCTTCGGCCGCTTCGACGGCCACGGGGGCCACCCCGAGGTCGAGTTCGTCGACGTCCGCGTCCCGGCCACGAACCTCATCGGCAACGAGGGCGATGGCTTCGCCATCGCGCAGGCACGCCTCGGGCCGGGCCGCATCCACCACTGCATGCGGCTGATCGGCATGGCTGAGCGCGCGTTCGACCTGATGTGCGAGCGGGCGCTGGTCCGCGAGCCGTTCGGCCGGCCGATCGCCGACCAGGGCGTCTTCCAGCAGTGGATCGCGCAGGCCCGCGTGCGCATCGAGCAGGCCCGGCTGCTGACCCTCAAGGCGGCCCGGTTGATGGACACCGTGGGCAACAAGGGTGCCCGGCTGGAGATCTCGGCGATCAAGATCGTCGCGCCGTCGATGGCGGAGTGGGTGCTCGACAAGGCGATCCAGACCCACGGCGGTGGGGGGTTCTCCGATGACTTCCCGCTCGCGATGATGTGGGCCCACGCCCGCACGCTGCGGATGGCTGACGGGCCGGATGAGGTCCACGAGATGGCCCTCGCGCGGCGCGAGTTGAAGCGCTACCGCGACTGACGCCCCCGCCGAGCGCGCGTTCGGCAGGTCGGGTCACAGGGCGATGAGCGCTGACGCCGCCAGCGCGAGCACGACGCCGCCCGCCTGCAACCGCGTCAGCCGTTCGTCGAGCAGCCGGCGTGCGAGCAGCACCACCGCGACCGGGTAGAGCGAGGTCAACAGCGCCGTCAGCGACAGGGCGCCGGTGCGGGTGGCCAGCAGGAACAGCACGTTCGCCGACATATCGGTGATACCAGAGAGCACCACCAGGCGCGCTGCGCGTCGGTCCGGCATCCGCCGTCGTGCGACCACGAGGACCGCGGTCAGGAGCACCGCGCCGGCGATGCGGGCACCGAGCAGAGGCCACAGGCCGGAGGTCACCGGGGTCGCGTCGAGCGCGACGAAGAACCCACCGAAGGCCGCGCCGGACAGCAGCGAGAGCAGCGTGCTGGCCGTGTGCACCTCCCGGAGCTCACGAGGACGGACGGCGACGAGCACGACCGCCGCGAGCCCAGCGACGATCCCGACCACGTCGAGCGGGGCGAGTACCTCGCCGGCCAACGCCACCCCCCATCCGACCGGTACGGCGGCACCGACCAGCGCCGCGAGGGGCGAGACCACCCCCATGGGCCCGATCGCCATGCCCCGCAGGTAGAGGATGAGGCCGGCGGAGCCGCCCACGCCCGCGAGGGCGCCGAGCGCCAGGGCGCGCACGCTCGGGTCACCGGGGAGGATCACGAGCGCGGGGAGCAGGACCACGAGGCCGGCGAGCTGCGCGACCAGCGTCACCGTGATCGCCGACGCGCGCTTGGCCGCCAGGCCCCCGGAGACGTCGGAGATCCCGAAGGACACGGCGGAGGCCAGGGCGAGCAGGACAGCCACGGCTGGACCTCGGACGGGAGCGGGAGGCCACGGGCACGCCGGGCCGGATCGGAGCGACCAGCCTACGGCCGCCGGCGCGGGTCCTTTCGCCGTCGAGACGCAGTGACGGTGGTGGCTGCCCTAGCCTCGGCAGCCAGGACGAGCTGGGGGTCCGATGGTGGCGGAACCGACACGGCGTGGTCTGGCGGACCAGGTGCTGCGCTCCCGTCCGTGGAAGTGGGCGACGGGACGGGCGCAGGAGTACCTCGACGGTGGTCGTGACCTCGGGGCGCTGCTCCGGCGGGTGAGCGCGCGCATCGAGGCCGCGCCGATCGTCGGCGATGCCCTCGCCGATGCCCGCGCGCTGGTGCGGTTGCTGCGCGCCTACGCCGCCGGGCGCTACCGCGACGTCGCCATCGAGGACCTGCTGCTGATCCTGGCGGGGTTCGTCTACTTCGTCTCGCCGCTCGACCTCATCCCCGATGTGGTCGCCGGGGTGGGGTTGCTCGACGACGTGGCCGTGCTCGGCTTCGTGCTCCGCTCGCTGCCGGACGTCATCGGCCGGTTCCGGGCGTGGGAGGAGCGTCAGGGCCCCGCCGAGGGCATCGACGCCGCGTCCGCCGTCGACGCTCCCGCCCGCTGAGCGCCTGCGCAGGTCGTCCGACCGAGGCTGCGTAGGCTGCGCGCGCGGGCGCGTAGCTCAGCTGGTCAGAGCAGCGGACTCATAATCCGTCGGTCGCGGGTTCGAGCCCCGCCGCGCCCACCGCCCCGTCTCGGGTTCCCGAGGTGGGCGGACGGGCGGTCGATGTGCGCTGAGGGAGCGCGACGCGCGGCCACCGCGGGTCGCGGCGTGCGCCCACGGCCCGTTCGGCCCCCGTCGTTGGCGCGTGCGGGCTCGCGACGTAGCTTCGACGCGACGCGCCGCGAGCACCGATCACACGGCGCCGAGGGAACGACGTGACGCATGTTGGGGGGAGCGCTGCCGTGCTCACAGCGGCCGTGCTCGTCGCCGTGGCTGCCGGCCTGCTGATCCCGGCGGGGATCGCCAAGCTGCGTGCGCCGTCGGTCGCCCGGCAGGCGCTCGGGCTGCCGGCCGCCGCCGACCGGTGGGTCCAGGCGCTGGGCGTCGGTGAGCTGCTGCTCGCGGCCGCGGTGCTGGCGACCGGCGCCCGCCCCGTGGTCGCGATGCTCGCCGCCGCGTACGGCGGGTTCACGGTCGTCGCGCTTCGCCAGCGGGCCCGGGGTGCGAGCTGCGGGTGCTTCGGCGCCAGCGAGACCCCGACCGGTTGGCACCACGTCGTCCTCGACGCCTCCGCGGCCGCGGCGGCCCTCGTCGGGACCGTCGTCGCGGTCCCGTCGGCGCTCGAGCTCGTCGCCAGCGGCCCGCTGGCCGGTGTACCGACCCTGGTCGCTGGCGTGCTCGCCGTCGCCAGCGTCCAGCTCACCATCACCGTGCTCCCCGAGCTCGCTGCCGCCCGCCGCACCGCTGGAGGTGCCCTGTGACCGCGCTCGTCATCGTCCTCACCGTGGTCGTCGCCGCCCAACTGCTGCTGCTGGTCGGGTTGCTACGGAGCCACGCCGAGATCCTCAAGCAGCTGCACGCCTTCGGCGCCGGCGTCGACCCTGCAGGGTCCAGCGGGCCGGTGGCCTCACCAGCCGGGATGCCGACCCCGACGCCCATCGCCACCCAGCTCGGTCCGCTCGCGCCGGCGGAGGGACGCCGCGCGGTGGACATCACCGGGACCAGCCCCGTCGGCGAGGTCCTCGGCCTGCGGACCGTCGACGTCGACCACGACACCGTGCTGGTGTTCCTGTCGTCGACCTGCGCCGGGTGCGCGCCGTACTGGCGGGAGCTCGAGACCGACCTCGGTGTCCCCGACGGGACGCGCGTGGTCGTCGTCACCCGGGAGGAACCGGATGAGGACGCCGCGGCCATCGCCGATCTCGCGCCCGCCGGCCTGGCGGTCGTGATGAGCTCGAGCGCGTACGCGGATCTCGAGATCCCCGGCAGTCCCTACGTGGTGCACGTCGAGGGCCGCTCCGGCCGCGTGCGCGGCGAGGGCACCGCAGCCTCGTGGCCCGCCGTGCGCAACCTCCTGCTGCGCGGGAGCGCGTCGGAGGGGTCGACACGCGCCAAGGCCGCGGCGGACACCCGGCGCGAACGCGACGCCGACCGCCACCTCCTGGCCGCCGGTATCAGCCCCGGGGATCCCTCGCTGTACCAGCGTGCGGACGGCACCACCGTCCCGATCGACGAGGCCGCGTCGTGATCCTCGTCTTCGGTCTGACCATCGCTGTCGCGGCCGCGCTCCGCAGCAGCTGGAGCCCCTGAGGGGTGTCGATGCTCGCCAGCATCTCCCCGGTCGGGGAGGCCGCACGAGGGCAGCGGTGGTCGGTGACGGCCACGGCCTACCTCGTCGCGTCCGCCGTCGGCGGCGCGTTCACCGGCGCCTTGGCGGGGGCGCTCGGCTGGGGGCTGTTCGCACTGGTCGGCCGGCCGCCGGCGTGGGCGCTCGTCGCGCTGCTCGTGGCCGCCTCCCTCGTGGCGATCCTCATCGACCGTGGGGTGCTCGGACTCCGGTTGCCGAGCTGGCACCGGCAGGTCGACGAACGGTGGCTGACCAGCTACCGCGGTTGGGTGTACGGCGCGGGGTTCGGTCTGCAGCTCGGAGCCGGGGTGCTGACGCGCATCCCGTCCGCGTCGTTCCACCTCGTGGTGCTGGCGGCTCTCGCGACCGGCTCGGTCCGTGCGGGTGCGCTCATCGGCGTCGGCTTCGGCACCGTTCGCTCGCTGCCGCTGCTGCTCGCGGGGCGGCACCGCGACCCCGCCCGGCTGAACGCGTTCCACCAGCGGATGGATGCGGTCGCGCCGGTCGCCGACCGCGTCACCACCACCGTCGTCGCGCTCGCTGCGGCCGCGCTGACCACCGCTGCCGTCGCCGGCTGACGCCACGGGGAGGACACCACCCATGCAGGTACGAGGTTTCGGGATCCGGGCCGATCTCCCACGGGGGTGGGAGGCCGCGATGCGCACGGCGACGCCGGAACCGGCAGCGCCAGGTGAGGCCGGCACGCTGTCGGTCCAGACCCACCCGGTCCTCCACGCCGGGACCTTCCCGCTGCCGGTCGACCGCGGCGACTTCGGCTCCGGTGCGGTCGAGACCATGCAGGAGGGCGACACCTTCGTCGCCCTGCTCGAGTACGGCCCGCAGGAGGCCGATACGCCGTTGTTCGAGGCGCAGGGGATCCCGCGACGGCTCGACCCGCGACGCTTCTCCGGACGTTCGCTGCAGCGGGTGATCCCCGGCCAGGCCGGCTACCAGGCCTTCTTCACCGAGGCGGGACGCGCGTTCTGCCTCTACGTCGTCCTCGGCGCCGAGGAGGACAAGCTCGTCCAGGTCCGTCGGGTCGAGCAGATGCTCGCCTCCATCGTCATCGAGCCAGCCACGTGACCGCCGCCACCAACCCACGACCCAGCGCACCGTCCGAGGGCGACGCCCCGATGACGGTCAAGCTCGTCGACCGCATCGGTCGGGCGCTCGCCGGCTCCGGGGTGTCGCGGCGACGGTTCCTGTCGCGCGTCGCCGTGGTCGGTGCCGCCGTCGCGGTCGATCCGATCCGGTACGCCGTCAAGCCGGGATCCGCCTACGCCCAGGTCTGCGGCGAGGGTGCCTCGTGCACCAGCGGTTGGACGGCCTTCTGCTGCACGGTGAACGCCGGGGCGAACACCTGCCCGCCCGGCTCGTACGTGGCCGGGTGGTGGCGCATCGACGACTCACCCTTCTGCTTCGGCGCTGCCCGGTACGTCATCGACTGCAACCGTTCCCCGAACGCCACGTGCTCGTGCCGGTGTGCCGACGGGCAGTGCGACAAGCGTCGCGTGTGCTGCAACAACTTCCGCTACGGGCAGTGCAACACTCAGATCCGCGGGGTCACCGAGGTGGTCTGCCGCGTCGTGACCTGCACCGCACCGTGGGTGTGGGACAGCGCCTGCAGCACCACCGTCCGCGTCGACAACCGGACACGGTCCCACAACGCCTCGTGCCTGCCGGGTCGGGACGCGACCCGCATCGACATCAAGTACCAGGACATGGGGTTGGTCGGTTCGATCCTCGGCGCACCCGTCGCTGCTGAACGTGCCTCTGGACCCGGGCGCTACCGGCGCTACGAGAACGGCACCATCTACTACCGCGCGTCGACCGGTGCGCTGGCCATCCACGGCGTCATGGACGAGCACTTCCGCACCGAGCTGGACGGCGTCCACGGACCGCTCGGCTACCCGCTCACCGAACCTCGCGGCACCGGGGTCGGTTCGGGGTTGGTGGTGCGGTTCGACGGTGGATCGATCTACCGATCGTCGAGCTCGGCGCAGCCCATCGCGGTGCTCGGTGCGGTCGACGTGCTCTACCGCGACCACGACGGTCCCAGCGGCGCGCTCGGCTACCCCACCCTGCGCGAGACGCGGCCCGACGGCTCGCAGCTCGTGCGGTTCGAGAACGGGGCCATCGCCCAGGTCGCCGGTGCCCCGGCGGTCGAGGTGACCTCGGCGTTCCTCGATGGGGCGAACCGCTTCGCGGACGGAGACGTCGACAACGTGGGTTGGCCGGTCGCTCCGCGTATCAGCGTCGGGGGAGCGCCGGTGCAACGCTTCGAGGGGGGCATCGTGACCGTGACGAGCGGAGGCACGGCGTTCGGGATCGCCGGTGAGCTCGGCGACGCCTACCTCGAGACCGATGGTGCGTACGGTCGACCGTTGCGGCGCGCGACCTCGGTCGACGGTGGCCGCGCCCGAGCGCTCCGACTCGAGGATGCACTGCTCGTCGCCGGTGCGACGGGGACGCGTCTGCTGACCGGACCGATCCTCGACGCCTACGAGGACGAGGGCGGTCCCGAGGGCCGGCTCGGGCTGCCCACCAGTTCATCGACCACCGTGCGTACCGGACAACGACGGGCATCCTTCGAGCACGGCGCCATCGTGATCAGCCGTGACGGCAGTGTCGAGGTCCTCGAGCATCGTCGTGGGCGGACGCCCGACGATCTCGCCACGACGACACCGCAGGGGGGCGACGCCCGCACCGGGCGACGCACGCCCGACGATCTCGCCCCCTGAGGCAGGACACCACGCTCGCGCGGTACAGCACCGCCCCCGACGAACGCAGGAGCAGCCACCATGGGACACATCTCGCGCCGCAAGGTCACGTTCGCTGCTGCGATCGTCCTGCTGGCCGTCGCCGTGCCCGCGTCGGCGAACCACGTGTTCTCCGACGTCCCGGCTGACTACGTCCACCACGGTGCGATCGCCGCGCTCGACGAGTCGGGCGTGACCGCGGGATGCGCCGCGGGGGAGTACTGCCCGGGTGACGACGTGAACCGCGGTCAGATGGCGAGCTTCCTCACGCGGGCCGGCACGACCATCACTGCGGACAGCAGCACGACGTCGCTGGCGCTGGCCGACGGCGCGGCGAGTGGCGTCCCGGTGACCGTCGAGGTCGACGCGCCGGGGACCGATGGGACGCAGCGTGTCACGCTCGAAGGCACGGTGACCGTGCGTGGTGCTACGGCTGACGCCGGGTGCCCCTGCGACGTCGAAGCGTTCGTCTACCGGCTCAGCGATGACGAGCAGGGCGCCTCGTCGCTGGGGGTGTTCGGCACCGCTGCCGATGGGGCCGTCACCCTGCCCGTCAGTTGGAGCGTGCCGATCCCCGCGGGCTCGAGCGAGGAGTTCCACATCGCCGTCTTCGTGGAGGGAAGCACCAGCGAGCTGACGGCCGACGGCACCCTGACCGCCGTGACCGCACCGTTCGGTGACGTCGCGGCGCCGTGACCGAGGGACGATCGACGACCGCGACCCGCATCCTCGCCCTCCTCCGGCGTGCGGACGATGCGTGGAAGGCGGCACCGAACCTGCCCGAGCCGGAGGTCGCCCACGAACGGATCGCTGCGCTGCTCGACGACGCGCGCGAGCACCTGCCCGACGTCGACGATCCGGCGGTCCGGGCGACCCTCGCCACGCGTATCGCGCGGCGGCACGCCGATCTCGACCTCGCCGCCATCGGTGATGCCCTCGAACCCACCCCAGGGGTTCGGCACGCGCCGACCCGGGTCTCGACGGCGGCCGGGGACGGAGGGATCGACCCGGCTCGGGTCCCTCCGGGACAGCACCTGACCCCCGGCTGGCCCGTGCTGCACGTCGGGTCGGCGCCGGCGGACCCGGACGCGGACCGGTGGACGCTCACGGTCACCGGCCGCGTGCACGAACGGTGCGTGCTCACCCTGCCTGAGCTCCGGGAGCGGCTCCCGGTGGTCACCTCGACCAGCGACCTGCACTGCGTGACGACCTGGTCGCGGCTCGACAACGACTGGGAGGGCGTCCGGGTCGCCGACGTGCTGGCCTTGGCGCGCCCGCGTGACGAGGCGACGCACCTCGTCGCCTCGGGTCATCCCGCCTACAGCGCGAACCTCGACCTCGACGTCGTCAGCGGTCCGGACGTGCTGGTCGCGTGGGCCCACGACGGGGCACCGCTCGACGTCGCGCACGGTGGGCCGCTGCGGTTGGTCGTGCCCGCCCGGTACGGGTGGAAGAGCGTGAAGTGGCTCACCGAGCTCCGGCTCACCGAACGTGACGTGCCCGGCTACTGGGAGGAACGCGGGTACCACGACGTCGGGGATCCCTGGCTCGAGCAGCGGCTCACCGAGCTGAGCTGACGAGCCGGCCGAGCGCCAGGAGCACCAGTGGCACCGTCGGGCGTCAGCGGGCCCCGGTCACGTGCCGGTCGAGCCCGCCGAGCCCACGGGCGATCGCCCCGCGGACCACCGGGGCGAGGGCGGGACCCAGCCACGAGGGGACGCCGACCGGTTCGAGCGCCATGGTGTACGACACGCGGGTCCGCCCGTCATCCACCGGCAGGAGCTCGACCATCTCGACGCCGGCGCGCGTGCCCGGGAGGTTCATCGACAGGAACGTGAACCCGAAACGCACCCCGGGCTCCCAGGCGATGAACTCCTCCTCGACGCGGAGCGGACCGACGCTCACCTGTCGCGTGGACCCCACCCCGTACGGCGCCGTGGAGATCCACCGAGCGTCCTGCAGGCCCGGGAACCAGGCCGGCCAGGACGAGGTGTCGGCCAGCGTGTCGAAGATCACCGCAGGTTCGGCGGCGATCTCGCGCGTCGCGGTGACCCGCAGCGGGGCCGTGGCGGTGAAGGCGGGTGTCTCGGGGCGGCAGGTGGCCACGCGGAGCTCCGATCGAGGTGTCGGCGGCGGGTCAGGCGGGTGCGGCGCCCTGCTTGGCGCGCTTGGCCTGGCGGCCGCGCAGCGTGGCCTCGAGCTCGACCTTGCGGAGCCGGACGGCGTTCGGGGTGACCTCGACGGCCTCGTCCTCGCGGATGAACTCGAGCGCCTGGTCGAGGCTCATCGCGCGCGGCGGCGCGAGCCGCACCAGCTCGTCACCGGTGGACGAGCGCACGTTGGAGAGCTTCTTCTCCTTGGCCGGGTTGATGTCCATGTCCTCGGCGCGAGCGTTCTCGCCGACGATCATGCCCTCGTAGACGTCCACACCCGGGGCGACGAACAGCGCCCCACGCTCCTGGAGGTTCATGAGCGCGAACTGGGTGGTCGCACCCTGGCGGTCGGCCACGAGCGAGCCGTTCGCCCGGGTGCGCAGCTCGCCGACCCACGGTTCGAAACCGTCGAAGACGTGGTGGATGATCCCGGTCCCGCGCGTCTCGGTGAGGAACTCGGTGCGGAACCCGATCAGGCCACGGGCCGGGACGCGGTAGTCGAGGCGGACCCACCCGGTGCCGTGGTTGATCATCTGCTCCATCCGGCCCTTGCGCAGGCCGAGGAGCTGGGTGACCACGCCGACGTAGTCCTCGGGGACGTCGATCGACATGCGCTCGAACGGCTCGTGGATGACGCCGTCGATCTCGCGGGTGACCACGCGCGGCTTGCCGACGGTGAGCTCGAACCCCTCACGGCGCATCGTCTCGACGAGGATGGCGAGCTGGAGCTCCCCGCGGCCCTGGACCTCCCAGGTGTCGGGTCGCTCGGTCGGCAGGACCTTGAGCGAGACGTTGCCGACCAGCTCGGCCTGGAGCCGCGCTTCGATCTGCCGCGCGGTCAGCTTGTCGCCGTCGCGACCGGCGAGCGGCGAGGTGTTGACGCCGAGGGTCATCCCGAGCGACGGCTCGTCGACGGTGATGATCGGCAACGGTCGGGGGTCGTTCGCATCGGCGAGGGTCTCGCCGATCGTGACATCGGCGATGCCGGCGACGGCGATGAGGTCACCGGGGCCAGCCTCGTCGGCCGGGACCCGATCGAGCGCCTCGGTCAGGTAGAGCTCGCCGAGCTTGACCTTCTCGATGGTCCCGTCGGCCTTGCACCACGACACGGTCTGCCCGCGGCGGACCGTCCCCTGCTGGATACGGCAGAGGGCGAGCCGGCCGAGGTAGGGCGAGGCGTCGAGGTTGGTCACCAGGGCCTGGAAGGGGTGCTCGGGGTCGTGCCGGGGCGGTGGGACGTGGGTGAGCAGGGTCTCGAACAGCGGACGCAGGTCGGTGCCCGGGACGTCCGGGTCGAGCGAGGCCTTCCCGTCGACCGCGATGGTGTAGAGCACCGGTAGGTCGATCTGGTCGTCGCCGGCTCCGAGGTCGATGAGCAGGTCGTAGACCTCGTCGACCACCTCCGCGATGCGGGCGTCCGGCCGGTCGATCTTGTTGACCACGACCAGGACCGGCATCTTCAGCTCGAGCGCCTTGCGGAGCACGAACCGGGTCTGGGGCAGGGGGCCCTCGGACGCGTCGACCAGCAGCAGCGCGGCGTCGACCATCGTCAGCGCCCGTTCGACCTCGCCACCGAAGTCGGCGTGGCCGGGGGTGTCGACGACGTTGACGGTGACCGAGGTCCGGCCGGTCTCGGTCTTCTCACCCTCCGGGAGCGGGACCTCGACGGCGGTGTTCTTGGCGAGGATCGTGATGCCACGCTCGCGCTCGAGATCGTTCGAGTCCATGACGCGTTCGTCGACGTCCTGGTTGGCGCGGAAGGCGCCCGACTGCCACAGCATCGCGTCGACCAGGGTGGTCTTGCCGTGGTCGACGTGGGCGATGATGGCGACGTTGCGCAGGTCGTCGCGCAGGGCGTCGCCGCGGTCGATACGTGCGTTGGTGGGAGCAGCCACGGGTGGTCCGATGCGTGTCGAGAGGAGGGCTCACCCGGCGGTACGTGGGGAGCGGAGGACCCCGGCCACAGGACCGGGGTCGAGGTGACAGGCTACAGGCAGGACCGTGACCACCGACCAGGAGCGTGCGACGTGCGGGTGAACGTGATGATCGAGGGCCAGGAGTCGGTCACCTGGCAGCAGTGGCTGGACATCGCCGGGGCCGCCGAGGACGCGGGACTCGAGGGGCTGTTCCGCTCCGACCACTACCAGTCGGTCCAGGCCCGGACCGAGCGGTCATCGCTGGACGCCTGGACCACGCTCGCCGCGCTCGGCCAGGCCACGACCACCATCCGGCTCGGCACGATGGTCTCGCCGACCTCGTTCCGGCACCCGTCCGTGCTGTGCAAGGACGTGGTCACCGCGGACCACGTCTCCGGTGGACGGGTCGAGCTCGGGATCGGGGCCGGCTGGCACGAGCTCGAACACACCACCTACGGCTTCCCGTTCCACGAGCTCGGCACCCGGTACGACGTGTTCGAGGAGCAGCTCGAGATCATCGTGCGGCAGATGACCGAGGAGCGGTTCGACTTCCGCGGTGAGCACTTCACGCTGGAGGGCTGCGAAGCCCGCCCGAAGCCCGTCCAGTCCCCGCACGTGCCGATCATCATCGGCGGCCGCGCCGGACCACGTGCGGCCCGCCTGGCCGCCCGCTGGGCCGACGAGTACAACACGACCTTCCCCACGCCCGAGGCCGTGCGGGAGCGCAAGGCCAACATCGACCGGACCTGCGAGCAGGCCGGCCGCGATCCGTTGGTGTTCTCGATGATGACCGGCTGCATCCTCGGCGCCAGCGACGACGAGGTCCGGTCGCGGGGCCGGCGGCTGATGGAGCACTCGGGGCGCGACGGTGACGTCGACACCTGGCTCGACGGGCTGCGTGGCGAGTGGATCGTCGGGACCCCGGCGCAGGCGGCCGAACGGCTCGGCGAGTACGCCGACGCGGGGTTGTCGCGGGTCTTCCTCCAGAACCAGCTCCACGACGACGTCGAGGTGATCGACCTGATGGGTGAGGTGGCGCAGCTGGTCGCGTGAGGTGCCGGACGCCCCACCCGGGGCTCAGCGGGCCTGGCTGTTCGCGTACCGGTGCTCGACCACCTCGACCTGGTCGTGGACCTGGTGGAGGCGGGCGTCGTCGCGCAGCAGGTCGCCGGCGCCCGCGAGCGAGGTGACACGTCGCAGGGTGTGACGTGGCCGGTCCAGGAGTGCTCGTCAAGCGGGGGCGCTGACCTCGGGCAACGACGCGGCCACGAGCACACCGAGCGCTCCGAGGGCGGCGAGGAAGAGCAGGGCGGCCTCGGCGCCGAGAGCCGCGATGGCTGCGCTCAACCCCCCCGCCAACAGCAGGATCAGACCCATGGCGGTGTTGGACACCGCGACGTAGTCGGTGCGCTGGTTCCCCTCGGCGAGGTCCACCACGTAGGTCGAGCGACCGAGTCGTGACCCGGTGTGGGCGATGGCGAGCAGCAGGTAGGTGGCCGGGTAGAGCGGGGTGAGCTGCGCGAGCTGTGGCGACCGGGTGGCGATCACGAACGCGACGATGATCGTCGAGGAGAGGCCCGCGGCCCACTGCATCGTCCGCCGGCTCGACCGGTCCGAGCGACGCCCCCAGAACCGGCCACCCACCAGCGAGGCGACCCCGCTCGCGATGACGAACGTCGCGAGGCCATCCAGGCCGGCACCCCCCTGGGTCGTGGCCAGGCTCACGACGAACGGAGGACCGAGCGCGGAGACCAACAACAACGATCGCGCGAGCACGAAGCGCCGGAACGGACGGTCGTCGCGGAACAGGGACAGGGCGCCGCGGAGGGCGTCACGGACATCACCGTCCAGGCCGCGTTCGCCGGGTGCCTCACGGAGCCCGGCGTACACGATCGCGGCCGCGATCCACGTGAGGGCGCCACCGGCGAGCAGCCACGCGAAGGTCGAGGGTGGCGTGTCCTGACCGCCGAGCGCCCGCATCGCGAGGCCGACGGTGATGGCCGCGATCCCCGCACCGACCGTCGCCAGCCCGCTCACCTGGCCCCGCACCCCCTTCGGCAGGGTGCGTCCGAGCACGTCCTTCGCCGCGAACGATGATGCGGAACGGGCGAGCGCGAACAGCGTGAGGGTGGCGAGGATGCCGAGCCCCGCCGCGCCGCCGGTGAGCGTGGCGGCTACCGCGGCCATGAGCACCACGGCCACCGCCTGGACGAGCGCACCGACGACCCACACCCATCGCCGCTGCGCGAGGCGGCGGACGTAGGGGGCGAGGAGGATCTGGGGCACCATCGCCCCGGCGTCGCGGATCGGTACCAGCAGGCCGACGAACGCCGTGGGGGCGCCGGTCGCGGCGAGGACCCACGTCAGTACCGTCTTGGTGTCGACGATCAGATCGCCGACCTTCTGCAGGGTGAGTGCGCTGATCTGACGCGTGCTGTTGGCGGGGATGGCTGCGGTCACCCCGGGGGGCAGCTCGTCGCGGTCGGTCCGGTCGTCGTCGATCAGGGCGTGGTGGAGCCGTTCGCTCAGGCGCGGTGCCACCTCACACCCCCAGCCGGGTGCGCACCGCTGCCGCCTGACGCCGCGCCACCGGCACGTTCGAACGGTCGTGATCGGCCATCACCAGGTACAGGGTGCCGCCGACCTGCGGAACGACCTCGCGGACGTGGCGGAGGTTGACCAGGTAGGAGCGGTGCGTGCGCACGAAGCCGTCGGAGAAGCGCTCCTCGAGGTCCGCGAGCGTGTAGCTGGTCAGCAGCTTGTCGTCGATGAGCGGGGTCGGCGCGCCACCAGGGGCGACCAACTTGAGTTCGGCGTAGCCACGCGCCGCTTCGGCGAAGGCGACGCGCACCTCCTCGATCAGGATGATGCGGTCTCCGCGGTGCACCGGAAGCCGGACCCCGAACCGGGGAGCACCACCGCTCGATCCGCGTGCGAGATCCGCGCCCCCACCCGCGGCGGTCGGGCCGCCGGCGGGGTCATCCGGGGGCGTACGACCGCCACGCCGGAGGAGCGCTCGGTCGATCGCTCGCCGCAGCCGATCGTCGTCGAACGGCTTGATCAGGTAGTCGGCGGCGGCCAGGTCGAACGCCTCCACCGCGTGCTCCGCGTAGGCCGTCGTGAACACGACCGCGGGGCCACGGTCGCGGCCGTCGGCCGCGCCCCGTTCCCGGAGCTGTCGGGCGAGGGCCAACCCGCCGGTACCCGGCATCCGGACGTCGAGCAGCAGGATGTCGTAGTCGACGGCGTCGACGAGGACCCGAGCTTCCTCCGCGGTCGTCGCCTCGCCGACCACCTCGACGTCGTCGAAGCGTTCGAGCAGGTGGCGGAGTTCGTCACGCGCCGGAGCTTCGTCGTCGACGATCAGGCATCGCGCTCGCACCGTTCGATCCGTTCCTCGGATGGTCGCCTGCCGGGTGGCAGGCCAGGTCGGCGGTCGCCGCGACGCTCACATCGGCAGGCGCAGACGGACGCTCGTGCCCTCTCCCGGGGCCGAGCGCACGTCCACCTCGTGTCGGTCGCCGTAGAGCAGGCGGAGGCGTTCGGAGATGTTCGCCAGACCGACGCCCTGGCCGTCGCCGGAGGGCGCCCCGCGCACCACGCTGTCCAGCCGCGCGGCATCCATCCCCACCCCGTCGTCGCGGACCACCACCTCCACGACGCGCGCGAGCGGGTCGACGCGGGCACGGAGGGTGACGCGGCCACGACCGACCTTGCCACCCACGCCGTGCTTGATCGCGTTCTCGAGGAGCGGCTGGATCACGAGCACGGGGACCGAGACACCGAGGACCTGCGGATCGACATCGAGATCGACCTGGAGCTCGTCGCCGAAGCGCGCCTGCTCCAGTGTCACGTAGGTGCGCACGAAGGCGTACTCCTGGGCGAACTCGGCGAACTGGCCGTGTTGGCGGACGGCGTAGCGGAAGAAGTCGGCCAGGCGGACCAACAGCTGTCGCGCCTCCTCGGGGTCGGTGCGGACACGTGCAGCGATGGTGTTGAGGGTGTTGAACAGGAAGTGGGGGTTGATCTGTGCGCGCAGGGCCTCGAGGCGCGCGTCGGAGGTGCGTCGCGCCTCGGCCTGGAGGTCGGCGAGGTCGAGGGTCAACGACAGGATCCCGGCGACGGCGTCGACGAGCTCGGGATCGGGCGGCGAGCCCGACGTCCGGTAGACCGTCACCGATCCGACGATCACCTCGCGGATCACCAGCGGCGCGATCGTGGCGCTGGTGAGCGGGCACCCCGGTTCGGGACAGCCCAGCTCACCCGTGACGGTGACCGTCTCCCCGGTGGTGAAGGTCCGCTCGCGGGCCGGCGTCCACAGGGTGGAGCCTTCGTGGTGGTGATCCTGGCCGGGGCCGGCGAACGCCAACATCCGGTCGCGATCGGTGATCGCGACGGCATCACCGCCGAGCAGCGGACGCAGCAGTTCGACCGTGCGGCGTGCGGCGTCGCTGCTGAGGCCGTCGTCCACGGCGCCGATGGATGGCGCGGTCACGCGACGGCGTCGCACGCGCGGTCCGCGCAAGGTCGAGGCGTAGCCGAGCACCAGGACGTCGGTCAGCACCACGCCGGCAGCGATGGTGAGGCCGGGGGAGAGGGGTGGATCGGCGAGTTGTTGGCTGACCACCGCGACGAGCACCCAGACCACCGTGATGACGACGACGAGCGGCGCGACGGTCACCGGCGTCCTCCGCGCACCGTGAGGGCGGTCATGCGTTCCACCTGGCGGTCGGCCGCGGTGCCGTGCATGCGGACCCACGCGGCGGTGGCGTCGAACGGGGTCGGATCGGCCCGGGAGACCAGCGCGACGGTGAGGGCCGACAGCGGCGCCGCGACGAGGGTCGGCGCCAACAGCAACGCACCGACGCCGTCGGCCGGATCCGCCCCGCTCGCGAGCCCGACCGCCAACGCGGTCACCGCGGCGCCCCCGCCGACGCTGATCCCGGCGATCGCCCCGCGGACGGTGGTGCCGCGCCACCAGATGCTCAACAGCAACGTCGGCGTGATGGCGCTGCCGGCGAGCGCGAACGCCCAGGTGACCATGGTCGCGATGACCGACGGGAAGGTGCTCAGCACCCGCGACGGCTCGACGGCCAGCGCCACCAGCGCCGAGACCGCGGAGACGACCACGATCGCGACGCGGCCGGCTGCGACGGCTTCGCCCGGGCCGGCATCGGGTCGCAGGACCCGGGCGACGACGTCGTGTCCCCACGAGGCGGCGGCGGCCAGCAGCAGACCACCCATCGTGGAGACCATGGCCGCGAACGCCGCGGTCGCCACGAGCCCGATGCCGCTCGTACCGGCCACGATGCGGCCGAGGACGAGCAGGGCATGCTCGGGGACCCGGAGCACGCCGTCGACGGTCAACGCGTCGAGCCACGGTTGCTCAGCGGCCCGAGGGATCATCACCCTCGCGGCCGTCCCGAGGAGGACCGCGAGCGCGTAGAACAGCCCGGCGAGTCCGAGGACCCACACCGTGGTGGTCCGCGCCGCCCGCCCCGTCGGGGAGGTGAAGTAGCGGTTCATGACGTGGGGGAGGCCGGCCGTGCCGAGCACCAGGGTCACGAGCAGCGCCGCCTGCCCCATCGCCCCGTAGCGAGCGCCCGGCCGTGCGAAGCTGGCCTCGCCGCCGTGGATGCGATCGGGGACGGGGGCGATCCGGTCGTCGACCACCACCGTCAGCGGAGCAGCGCTCGCCTCCTCGACGGCCGCGGCGTAGCGGAACCCCCCGGCCGTCACGATCGCCACCAGCCAGACCAGCACGGCCAACAGGAACCCGAACTGCACCGCCTGGTTCCAGGTGGTGCCGCGCATCCCTCCGACCACGACCACCGCACTGACGGCCACCGCCGAGACCACCACCCCGGTCGCGTACGGGCTGAGGTTGAACAAGCCTGTGCCGACCAGCAGCTCCCAGGTGAGGCCGCTACCGACCGATTGGGGGACGAGGTAGGACAGGATCACCAGCTCGACGGCGATCACCGCGACCAGCCGTAGACGATCGGTCGGCGCTTCCGACGAGGCGACGTGCCGCGTCGTCGCACCGGTGCTGGGGGTGAACCGCACGGCGAGGAAATCGGGCAGCGACACCGCCCCGAGCCGTCGCAGGGGCGCGGCGACGAACAGCAGCACGGGCACGAAGCCCGCCGCGAAGCCGGTGGCGTACCAGACCCCGTCCAGACCCGAGGCGTAGACGGCGGCTGCCACCCCGAGGAACGAGGCGGCCGAGAGGTAGTCGCCACAGATGGCGCACGCGTTGGTGGCGGTGCCCGTGCGACGGCCCGCGAGGAAGTAGTCGACGGTCGTCGAGCGGGTCCGTCGCCACGCCACCGCGGACGTCACCAGCACCACCAGCGCGAACACCAGCAGCGTGGCCAGGTCGAGGGCCCTCACGCGGCGTCGTCCGGATCCGTCCCGCCGAGCATGCGGTCCTCGATCGAGCTCGCCAGCGTCGCGGCGGCGATCGCCAGGACCAGGAAGAAGATGTAGAGGCCCCCCGCGGCCACCACGAAGTTGGGGGACAGGCCGCCCGCGAGCCGTGACTCGCTCCACCATGGCAGCACGAGCGTCAGGACCGGCACGGCGCCGGTGACCAGCAGGAAGACGGCCGCGTAGCCGAGGGCCGTGCGGCGTTGCGTCTGCGCGGCGGCGTGCACCTCGGCGGGGGTGTCGACCTCCGAGGTGAACCCGTCCGGTGGGTGGTCTCCCGCTCGATCCTGCACGCTGCGACCGTAGCGGTCGCGGGGAGGGCTCAAGAGGTCGGAGCGGGGCTCCTGATCATCCGGCGGAGGGCGACCGCGGCCAGGCCACCACCCATCAGCGTGAGCACGAGTCCGAAGGAGGGGGCGCACACCCGGAAGTCACATCCGATCCGCACCAGCCGGGCGACCTGCCACAGTCCGATCAGCAGCGGGGTCGCGGCGAGGACGAGCGTGTGCGCGAGGGCGAGACCGCGGTGGCGCAGGAACGCCCCGGCCAGGCCGATGCCTCCCGCAGCCAGGGTGTAGAGCCCGCCACCCTGCACCCCGAGCACGTTGCCGCCGACGGTGTCGATCCACGGCGTGGCCGCCCCGAGGAGGACGAACGACGCGGCGATGACCACGGCCTTGTCGGCGCGTCGCGGTGGAGCCGATCGCGACGGCGTCGGGACGGGTTCAGCGGTCCGCGCATGGGACGAGGGGGAGGCACTCACGTCCACGACCCTACGGCGGGTGCGGCGCTGGTCGGCCCGGCGTCCGCCGAGCGGCACGTTCCGGGGGTTCCACCGGTCGTACGCACCGGGCGAACGGCCGGGACGGCCCGTCGAGCGTGCTCCGGTGGTCGGGGACGCCGTCCGGGGCGGGCGCCCGGCCGTTCGGGGGACCGACGTTGCTGCGGAGCCGAGGGGCGACGAGCGTGATCGGGGCACCGCCGTCGGGAGCGTGCGGTGTCGGTCCGGCACGGACCACCTTCGGGAGAGGAGAGGTGACGTGGACGACGTCCAACGCAAGGCGTACTGGCGCAAGAACGTCCGCTTGATCGGTTCGTTGCTCGTCGTCTGGTTCTCGGTGTCCTTCGGCGCGGGGATCCTGTTCGTCGAGCAACTCAACGCGGCCGGCTCGATCTTCGACGTCCCCCTCGGGTTCTGGTTCGCCCAGCAGGGATCGATCGTGACCTTCGTGATCCTGATCGGCATCTACGTGCTGCGGATGGACAAGCTCGACGACGAGTTCGGCGTGGCGGAACGCGATGAGCACGGTCGGAGGCACTGACGATGGGGATCCTCGGTTGGACCATCTTCTGGGTCGTCGGCACCTTCGGTCTCTACTTCGCCATCGCCTGGCGCAGCCGCGTCAACACCACGGAGGGCTTCTACGTCGCCGGGAAGGGCATCCCGGCACCAGCCAACGGTGCGGCCATCGCGGCCGACTGGATGTCGGCAGCCTCGTTCATCTCGATGGCGGGCATCGTGGCGTTCGGTGGCTACGACGCGTCGTTCTACCTGATGGGATGGACGGGCGGGTACGTGCTGCTCGCCGTCCTCCTCGCGCCCTACCTGCGCAAGTTCGGCAAGTACACCGTCCCCGACTTCTTCGGTGACCGCTACTCGCAGACGGCCAGGCTCGTCGCCGCGATCGCGGCGATCTTCGTGTCCTTCACCTACGTCGTCGGGCAGATGCAGGGTGTCGGGATCGTCTTCGGACGCTTCCTGCAGGTCCCCGTCAACGTCGGCGTCATCATCGGGATGGCCGTCGTGCTCTTCTACGCGGTCCTCGGCGGCATGAAGGGGATCACCTGGGTGCAGGTCGCCCAGTACACGGTGCTGATCATCGCCTACCTGATCCCCGCGTTCGCGATCGCGTCGCAGCTCGGTGGGAACCCGGTCCCGCACCTGTCGTTCGGTGCGGTGCTCCAGGAGCTCGACGGCCTGCAGGAGGAGCTCGGCTTCGCCGCGTACTCCGAGCCGTTCGTCGGCCGCAGCCGCCTCGACATCATGCTCGCGACCGCGTCGCTTATGATCGGCACGGCTGGCCTGCCGCACGTGATCGTCCGCTTCTACACCGCGAAGAGCGTGCGCGCGGCCCGGTACTCGGCGTTCTGGGCCCTGCTGTTCATCGCCCTGCTGTACACCACGGCTCCCGCCATCGGCGTGTTCGCCAAGACCAACCTGATCAACGACGTGTCGCAGACGGCGGTCGAGGAGCAGGAGCAGTGGGTCCAGAACTGGCAGGACATCGGCCTGATCACGATCGATGACGTCGACGGCGACGGCGTCGTCGACTACACCCCGGACGAGGCGACGAACGAGCTCACGGTCAGCAACGACATCATCGTGCTGGCCAACCCCGAGATCGCTGGTCTCCCGGCCTGGGTCGTGGGGCTGGTCGCGGCCGGTGGTCTGGCTGCGGCCCTCTCGACCGCCGCAGGGCTCCTGATCGTCATCTCCTCGTCGGTCGCGCACGACGTCTACTACAAGCGCTTCCGACCGGACGCGACCGAGAAGCAGCAGCTCAAGGTCGGACGTTGGGCGATGGCCGGTGCCATCCTCATCGCGGGGTACTTCGGGATCTCGCCGCCGGGGTTCGTGGCGCAGGTGGTGGCGTGGGCGTTCGGTCTGGCCGCGTCCAGTTTCTTCCCCGCCATCGTGCTCGGGATCTTCTGGAAACGGTTCAACGCCAGGGGCGCGGTCGCGGGCCTCAGCGTCGGGATCACCTTCACCGCCTTCTACATCATCGCCACCCAGTACGCCGGGATGGGCACCTGGTTCGGGATCAGCGCCGAGGGCATCGGGTTCGTCGGTGCGCTGCTGAACCTCGCCGTGGCGATCCCGGTAGCCCTGTCGGCGCCACCGCCGTCGGCGCGGATGCAGGAGCTGATCGAGTCGATCCGCTACCCGGGTGCACCCGCCCGCGATGACGAGATCGTCGGACCGAGCGGGGATGGCCCACCGGCCTAGCGTCGGTGCGGACCGCTCCGGCCGCCGCGCGCCCGAGGCGTGCGGCGGCCGCGGGCGGACGGGGGCGACGCGGTCGGACGGGGGCGACGCGGTCGGACGGGGGCGACGCGGTCGGACGCACCAGTGTCCCGGTAGCGTCCACGGGTGTGATGTCCCCGACCGACCCCGGCGGGCCCGTGGTGCAGCGGGCCCTGCTCGCGCGCTCGGCTTCCACGCACCGGTTCGTCGACCGACCGCACCCGACGACCCGGGGGTGGTTGCACCTCGCGGCGGCGGTCGTGGCCGTCCCCGGCGCCGCGGTGTGGACCGCCCTCGCGCCACCCGGCCGCCCCCGGCTGGCCGTCGCGGCGTTCGCCTGGGGCATCGCGGCGATGTTCACCGGGAGCGCGCTGCTGCACCTGCGCCGCTGGTCCGTGGTGGTCACCGAACGGCTCGTCCGGGTCGACCACACCGGTATCTACCTGGCGATCGCCGGGACCGGGGTGGCGCTCGCCCTGCTCGGCTTCGACGGCGACACCGGGCGGGTGCTGCTCGTCGTCGCGGTCGCCGGTGCGGCGCTCGGCATCATCGCCGAGTGGCTGCCCTTCGCACCGCCCCGCGGGTTCAGCAACACGGTCTACCTGACCCTCGGGTGGGTGCCGGTGGTCCTGCTGCCGTGGCTGGTGCGCTCCTCCGGGTGGGGGACCGTCGCCCTCCTGCTGGGCGGCGGCGTGGCCTACACCGTGGGTGCGATCGTCGTCGGCCTGCAGCGGCCCGACCCCGTCCCGGGCCGCTTCGGCTACCACGAGCTGTTCCACCTGCTGGTGATCGTGGCGGTGGCCCTGCACACCGTCATGTTCGCCGACCTCCTGGCCGGCTGAGTCAGGTCGCGGGTCCGACGACGTCGGCCGCGTCGAGATCGGCGTCGGTGATCCGGACCAGCAGCAGGAGCGCCACGATCGTGGCCGAGGCCCAGAACACCGCACGCACGCCGGCGAGTTCGCCGAGCACCGCCGCGAGCGCGGCGCCGAGGGGCATGGTCCCCCACGCGAGCAGGCGGAAGCCGGCGTTGATGCGCCCCAGCAGGTGATCGGGTGTGACGCGCTGCCGGAACGAGACCACCACGACGTTCCACAGGATGACCCCGACGCCGAACACCACCATGGAGGCGCCGACGAGCCAGCGGTCCGCGGTCACGGCGGGGACGATGCCCGCCAGCACGCCGGTGAGGATCGCGATCCGCAGCGTCCGAACCCGACCGACCGCCGCCTCGATGCGCTCGGTGACGAGGCTCGCGAGCAGCGAGCCCACGGCCGAGGCCGTCAGCAGGATCCCGTACTCGCCCTCGCTCAGGCCCATCGGGCCACGCGCGTAGAGCACGAGCACGGCGAAGGTCGCGGTGCCCGCCAGGTTCATGACCCCGACCATCCAGGCGAAGGTCCGCAGCAGCCGGTGGCGCCACAGGACCTGCAGGCCCTCCCGCACGTCGGCGCCGAGGCTGGTCGGGGGATGGGTGCGCTCGGGCCGGAAGGCGCCGTGGATGCGGGCGAGCGCGAGCGCCGCCACCGCGAACAGGCTGCTCGGGACGGCGATCGCCACGACCGCGGATGCAGCGAGGACGAACGCGCCGAGCGGTGGACCGACGAACTGGTTGGCCGTGATCTCCACGCCGTACAGGCGCCCGTTGGCGGCAGCGAGCCGGTCGCGGCCGACCAGCTGGGGCAGGAAGGACTGCGCCGAGGTGTCGTGCAGGGTCTCGGCGATCCCGAGACCGAGCGCGACCGCGTAGAGCAGCCAGATGCGGTCGAGCCCCGCGGCGATGGTCCCGGTGAACGCGGCGAGCACGGCCGCCCGGGCGAGGTTGGCCAGCAGCATCGTGCGGCGGCGATCGAGCCGGTCGGCCAGGGCGCCGGCGTGCAGGCTCGCGAGCAGCCACGGCAGGCCGGCGGCGAACGCCACACCCGCCACCAGGGCGGGTGAGTCGGTCAGCCGGACCGCGAGCAACGGCAGGGCGGCCTTCACGATGCCGTCGGCCAGGTTGGCGCTGCCAGCCGCCCCTAGCAACCAGCGGTACCCCGGGCCGAGCCCGGGTCGCGTCGGGCCCCCGCCCGGCGCGGGGGAGGGGCGCGCACCGTGCGGCGGATCGGACACGTGATCGTGGGCGGCCACGGGCCCTCCGGACGGCAGCCGATCGCGGGGCACGACCGGTGAGATCGCGGGATGCTGACCAGCGATCGGAGGGACGTCAACACCGGCGTGTCGGAGCGTCGACGTCCGACCTGTCGATCGGATCTTCCAGAGCATCACGGCGGTCGCGTGGACGTCGCCATCACATCGTGGCCGCTGCTCCTCGCCCCACCCCGAGCATCGAGACCATGCCGGTCGTCGCCGTCCTCGGCGCGCTCGCGGTCGCCACCTCGGTGCTGCTGGCCGCTGGTCTG
>JBBECA010000040.1:0-29983 GCA_040882055.1 Nitriliruptor sp. | reverse complement strand
GGCTGCCGCGGCGACGGTCGTCCAGGACAACGACCGAGAATGTACGTACATTCCCTGGACGTCCTCTGCCACCCCGGCCGTCGGCCACGCCACGACCACCGGGAGCCCGATCGTGGAGCGATCGACCCGATCCGGCTCGACGAACTCGCGGACCCCGGCGGCTACCTCCCGCGCGATCTCTCGGAGGTGATCGCGCTCCGGGACGTCGTCATCGGCGAACTTTTCGACGAGGAACCAGCACGCCGGTCAGGTTCCTCCCGAGCCGGTCGGCACCGACGTCCCGACCCTGCGTCGCCTGGCGGCCGAACTGCTCGTGGTGGCGGAGCGCTGACCGCCGGAGCTCACGCGGCCGCGTCGCCGAGCGCGACCTCGAGCGCGGACCGGATCGTGCGGTGGCGGAACTCGAAGCCCGCGTCCTCGAGGACCTGCGGGATCACGCGCTGGCTGACCGTCGCCAGGCTGGTGCCCATCTCGCCGTACAGCGCCTTGATCGCGAGGACGGGGATGGGCATCACGGTCGGCCGGTGCATGACGTCACCGAGGGCGGAGGTGAACTCGGCGTTGGTCACCGGTTCGGGCGCGGTCAGGTTCACCGGCCCGCTGATCTCGCGGTCGATCAGGAAGCGCAGCGCGCGGACCTCGTCCTCGAGCGCGATCCAGGACACGTACTGCCGCCCGTTGCCGACCTTGCCGCCGACGCCGAGCTTGAACGGCAGGCGGACCTTCTCGATCAGCGGCCCGTGCTCGGCCATGACGACGCCGGTGCGCGGATGGACGACCCGGATGCCAGCGTCCGCGGCTGGGGTGGCGGCCACCTCCCAGTCGACGGTGACCCTGGCCATGAAATCGTGCCCCGGCGACGATGTCTCGGTCAGCACCTCGTCGCCGCGGTCGCCGTAGTACCCGACGGCCGAGCCGGAGACGAGGACCCGCGGGGGCTGGCGGAGTCCGGCGAGCGCTTCGGCCAGCGTCCGGGTCCCGACCGAGCGCGAATCGTGGATGGCGCGCTTGACCTCGTCGCTCCAGCGGCGGTCACCGATCGGTTCGCCAGCGAGGTGCACCACGGCGTCGGTCCCCTCGAGCCGGGAGGTGTCGACGCGGCCTCCCATCGGATCCCAGACCACGTCGTCGGGTCCCGCGGAGCGGGTGGAGCGGGTCACCCGATGTACGCGGTGCCCGTCCGCCTCCAGCGAGGCGACCAGCGCCTCACCGATCAACCCGCTCGAACCGGTCACCGCCACCCGCATCGTGTCCATCTCAGCTCCGACTGCCGTCCCGCGGCCGCGTCCCGCGGCCGTCCTCCTCGCGTTCGTCCTCGCTCCCGCGGCGGATGGTCCCAGCCCGTGGCCGGTCACGCCCGCGCGACCGTCGCCTCGGCCAGCACCGCACCGACGTCGGGTGCGACACCGAGGTAGAGGTCCGGTTCGGTGAGCTCCACCTCGGCGACCTGCCACGCTCGGTTGTCGTCGAGGAGGAGGTCGACGCGGGCGTACAGCAGGTCGTGGCCGACCGCCTCGTAGACCCACCGGCCGAGCGCGGCGGGATCCGCCCCATCACCTTCGAGCTCGAGCCGCTCGTAGAGGCCACCGAACTGCTCCTGGATGCGGAACTCGCCCGCCGGTGGACGTTTCCGCACGACGTGCGTCACGGCTCCGTCGACCAGCACCACCGACACCTCGCCCGTCTCCTCGACGGCCGACAGGTAGGGCTGGACCATGACGTCACCCGTCCCGAGCAGGTCGTCGAGGTGCGCCTGTGCGACGCTGGCCGGCCCGTGGTCGCCGTCGGTCCGGAGGAGCCCATCGGAGCCGGATGCGACCGCAGGCTTGACCACCACCCGGCGCCAGCCACGCGCGGCGACCAGTTCGGCGAGCGACGCCCGGTCGCCCTGCGCCAGCCACGCCGTCGGCACGACGGGCGCGCCGCGGTCCTCGAGTTCGATCAGGTAGGACTTGTGGGTGTTCCACCGCAGCACGTCCGACGGGTTCCACAACGCCGTGACCTCACCGGCACGCGCCGCCCACGCGAGGAACTCGTCGCGTCGCGTGGTGTAGTCCCAGGCGGTCCGCACCACCGCGACCGTGAACCGCGACCAGTCGGTGGTCGGATCGTCCCACCTCGGCGCGTGGACATCGACCCCGCGGGAGCGGAGCGCGTCCACCAACGGCGCGTCGATGGTGGCAGCGAAGTCCGGCGCCTCGCCGGTGACCAGCGCGACCTCCACGTCCCGTTCCTCCCCGTGCGGGTCCGCGCCACCGGTTCGGCGGTGGCGTGCGGCGCAGGGTACGGCGAGGTCGACGAGGCCCGGTGACCGATCGGTTCGTCTAGCGTGCGAGCCGCCCGCTCCTCGTCCCGTGTAGCGGCTGGCCCGACCGACGAGGTGTCGTGCGACCGGCGGAGTTCGTGCTGCTCGTCGTCACGGTGGTCGGCGTGGTCCGTCCCGCGACCTCGCTGGTGGTCCGGCGCTCGATCGCGTGGCCGGTCGCCGCCGCGGCGACGATCGCCGCGGTGGCCCATCTCACCGTCGAGGGTGCCCGGTGGCAGCTCACGCCGCTCTACCTCGCTGCCGCGGTCGTGCTGCTGATCAGCCTCGCTGACGCGGTACGGCCTCCGAACGCCGCCTCCGGCCGGGTCGGGTGGCTCCTGCTCGGCGCCCTGGCGGCCACCGGGGGCGTGCTCGGGTGGGCGTTGCCGGTCCCGGCTCTGCCGGCGCCCACCGGACCCCAGCCCGTCGGGACCACGGTCGTCAGCCTGACCGACCCCGAGCGACGGGCCGGGTACGGCGCTGAGCCCGGCGGCGCGCGTGAGCTCGCCCTGCAGGTCTGGTACCCCGCCGACCCGCAGGAGCCGGTCGCTCCCGGCGCGTGGGTCCCGGCCGGGGCTCGCTTCGGCCGCCAGGCCGCCGCGTGGCTCGGGATGCCGAGCTTCGTGCTCGACCACGTCGGCCTCGTCCGCGGCCACGCCACCGACGACGTCGCCGCGTCACCGGAACCGGGGCCACTGCCGGTGGTGGTCTACTCCCACGGGTGGGGTGGCTTCCGCACCATCCAGTCCGGTCTGGCCGAGGACCTCGCCTCACGGGGGTACGTCGTGGCGGCGCTCGACCACACCCACGGCGCGGTCGCGACCGCCTTCCCCGACGGGCAGGTCGTGCCGATCGATCCGGCCGCGCTGCCGTCCGAGACGGGCCCCGAGATCTACGACGCCGCGGCCGAGCGGCTGGTGGCCACGTTCGCCGCCGACGTCGCGTTCGCGCTCGACGAGCTCGATGCCGGCGCGGTGCCGATGCTGGCCGGCCGCCTCGACCTCGACGCGGTCGGCATCGTCGGGCACTCGACGGGTGGCGGCGCGGCCGTCCGGTTCTGCGCGGAGGACCGTCGGTGCGGCGCCGTGGTCGGCTTCGACCCGTGGGTGGAACCGGTACCGGACGACATCCTCGGTCATGGGCTCGACGTACCCTTCCTCGCGTTGCGCAGCGAGGAGTGGGTCGGCAACGACAACGACGCCCGCCTGCGTCGCCTCCGCGCGTCTTCGAACGGACCTTCCGGGCTCGTGGCGGTCGCGGGGACCACACACCGCGACGTGACCCTCCTGCCCTTCCTGTCGCCGCTGTCCCACCGGTTGGGGCTCGCCGGGGTCACGCCGGGCGAACGGACGCACGCGCTGACCACCGAGTGGACCGCGGCGTGGCTCGACCACCACCTCCGTGGTGCGCTGCGCGACCCGCTGCTCGACCCACCGGCCTACCGCGAGGCCCAGGTCGACGGCTGAACTCCGTGCCCGGTCCCAGCCGCGGCTCA
Organism: Nitriliruptor sp.; assembly: GCA_040882055.1. Lineage (GTDB taxonomy): Bacteria > Actinomycetota > Nitriliruptoria > Nitriliruptorales > Nitriliruptoraceae > Nitriliruptor. The sequence goes on along the minus strand of JBBECA010000040.1, from coordinate 26,183 downwards.
GCGGGCGGGGAGCTCGTCGGCACGGCGGTCGGGGAGGAACGGCAGGTCCCGTCGGACCCGTGCCACGACCTCGGTGTCGAGGTCCGCGGACAGCACCGTCGCCGCGTCGCCGGCACGGACGAGTTCGTGTCCGAGCGGGTCGACCACGACGCTGCCGCCGACGTGATCGATGCCGTTGCCGTCCGTCCCCACGCGGTTGACGCCGACCACGTAGGCCTGGCTCTCGATCGCCCGGGCCACCAGCAAGCTCGACCAGTGCTGGCGGCGCGCGGCCGGCCACGAGGCGACCACGAGGTAGGCGTCGGTGTCGTCGACCGTGGCGCGGTACTGCTCGGGGAAGCGCAGGTCGTAACAGATGGTCGGTGTGATCCGGACCCCATCGATGGTGACGGTCACGTGGTCGTCACCCGGCCGGTAGTGGTCGGGTTCGTCCGCCATGCCGAACGGGTGTCGCTTGGCGTACCGCGTGGTCGTCCCATCGGGTGCCACGATGCAGCAGACGTTGCCCGGCCGGTCGTCCCCAGGACGGACCTCGGGCACCGACCCGGCCACCCACACGTCGTGCTCCGCCGCGCGATCGCGCATCCACGACGCCGTCGTTCCGTCCTCGGGTTCCCCGATCGCCTCCGTCGCCATGGAGAAACCGGTGGCGAACAGCTCGGGGAGGACGACGAGCCGCGCACCGGTCGAGGCCGCGACGGCGACGGTCGGCGTCAACGCCGCGAGGGTGGCATCACGGTCCTGCCACTGCGGCTCGTGTTGCACGGCCGCGACCCTGAGGATGGTCACGAGCTCACCTCCGCTGGGTCGGCGAGCAACGCCTCGCGCTTCCTGGCGGATCGACGGATCGCCTTGGCGTCGACCGGCTCGAGGTGTGACAGGCCGTTCCACATCAGGTTCACCAGGTGCGCCGCGACCACCTCGCGTGGGGGCTCGCGCTCGTCGAGCCACCACTCCCCGACCAGCGCCACGGCGCCGACCAGCATCCGGGCGTACATGGGGGCCGTGGCGGCATCGAACCCGCGGTCGCCGAACTCGGCGACCAGGAACTGCTCACACCTGGCGGCGACGTCGGCGATGACGGTGGCGAACGAGCCCTGGCTGATCGGGGTGGGGGCATCGCGCACGAGGACGCGGAAGCCCTCCTCGTGGTCCTCGATGTAGGTCAGGAAGGCGTCCGCCGCGCCGACGGCGACGAGCCGTGGCCGGGCCGCGTCGAAGCAGCGCTTGATCGACTCGGTGAGCTGGCGCACCTCGCGGTCCACCACGACCGCGTAGATGCCCTCCTTGCCACCGAAGTGCTGGTAGACGACGGGCTTGCTGACGCCCGCGCGCTCGGCGATCTCCTCGACCGAGGTCGCCTCGTAGCCCCGTTCAGCGAAGACCGAACGAGCCACACCCACGAGCTGCTCACGCCGCTCCTGGGCGGTCATACGCACACGCTTGGCCACAGCACCGTCCTCGGTCGCATCGCGGTGGCCGACCCTAACGTCACCGCGAGGGGGTCAGCCGCCCGCTGCACCGGCGTTCCGGCGCCGCTGCATCTGCGCCGGCGTCGGGAGCTTGACGTCGCGTGCCAGGTTGACCAGCGACATGCCCCGGATGACCAGCCACGACGCGTCGAACTCCCACCAACGCAGCCCGTGGCGGGCTGAAGCAGGGAACGCGTGGTGGGCGTTGTGCCAGCCCTCGCCGAACGCGAGCAGCGCCATGATCGGGTTGTTGCGGCTCTCGTCGTGGGCGTTGAAGGGCTTGGTGCCGAAGACGTGGCAGATCGAGTTGATCGACCAGGTGACGTGGTGCAGGAGCATCATCCGGATGAGCCCGCCCCACAGCATCCCGGTGATCGCGCCGGTGAACGACATCGTGAGTAGGCCACCGAGGATGCCGGGCAGCAGGAACGAGGCCAGGATGATCCACGGGAACAGCTTCGAGACGCGCGCGATGTGCCGGTCCTTGAGCAGGTCGGGCGCCCACACCTCGGCGACGGTCTGATCCGGCGCGAACATCCACCCGACGTGCGCGTACCAGAGGCCCTTGAGGATCCCGACGAACCCGTCGCCAGCGTCGACGTGCGGGGAGTGCGGGTCGCCCGGCACGTCGGTGTAGGCGTGATGGCGGCGGTGGGTGGCGACCCAGTCGATCGCCGCACCCTGGATGGCGAGCGAACCGAGCACCGCCCAGGTGACCCGGACCGGCACCGGTGCCTTGAAGCTCTGGTGGGTCAGCATCCGGTGGTAGCCCACCGTGATGCCGAGACCCGTCGCGATGTAGAAGCCGACGAGGAGGCCGACATCGACCGCGCTGACGCCACGTCCCCACCAGTACCAGATCCCGGCAGCGAGCCCGAGCAGCGGCAACGTGGTGATGAACACCATGGCGATGCGCTGGAACTTGAGGACGCGGGGCGGGGCGACGGCGATACCGCGCAGCGTCGGCGTCTCGTCTCGGACGGTGGGGGGGGCGGTCAGGGACACGGGCGCCTCGCGGGGTGCGGCACGGGTGGGCAGGACCCGTGCGGTCGTCAGTGGTCTCGGGAGCGGCGGCCGGAGCAGGACTCCGAGCGGACCCGGTGCAGCAAGTTACGCGACCGTAGGTAATCACGCGGTGGCCGCACCACCGTCCGTCGGCCGTCCGCACGGAGAGCGCGCACCGGCGGCGGACTAGCGTCACCGACACCCGAGCTGGGCCTGTCCCCCGCCGCCCGGCAGCTGGAGCCTCGCGTGAGCGGACGAGACCCGAGCACCGACACGCTCGCACGTGCGCTGATGGTGCTCGACGAGGTGCTGGACGGGCTCGGCCCCTCCCTCCGTGCTCAGAGCGGGCGCATCGCGCCGACCGCGAAGGGCGACGGGACCCCCGTCACCGACGCCGATCACGAGGCGGACCGCTCGCTCACCGCCGCGATCGAGCGCGCGTTCCCGACCCACGGCATCGTCTCCGAGGAGCAGGAGACGGTCGCGCCCGGGACCGACTGGTGCTGGATCATCGACCCGATCGACGGGACGTCGAACTTCACCGCCGGTCTGCCCTACTGGTGCGTGTCGGTGGCTCTCGCCCTCGAAGGCGAGGTGCAGCTCGGCGTCATCGACGCGCCTCCCTTCCACCAGCGGACGGTCGCCCTTCGCGGAGGTGGGACGACCCGGGACGGCCGCTCGATGCGGGTGCGCGGCCCCGTCGACTGGCAGGACGGCCGCAACCGCCACGTGCCGGTGATGCTGACCACGGGCACGGTCCGCCGAGCACGTTCGGCCGGTCTCCGGCTCAACCCGCGGGTGATGGGCGCGACCGCCCTCGACCTCGCCGCGGTCGCCGACGGCACCGCAGCCGCATCTGTCGCGCTGATCCCCAAGGTCTGGGACATCGCCGCCGGATCGTTGCTGGTGACCGAGGCCGGGGGCGACGTGACGACGCTCCACGGGGAACCGTTGCTGCCGCTGCGCCCCGGCGTCGACTACGCCACCCGCGCGGCGGTGACCGCCGCCGGGCCGGATCACGACTACGTGCTGGACCTCACGGCGGGCCTGCTACCCCCCACCTGACACCGGACGCGAACGGAGGCGAGGTGCGTCGGACGGGCGTCGCCATCTGGATCGGTTGGGCGCTGGCGCTGCTGGGCGGGATCGCGGTGCTCGTGGCCGCCTACCTCGTCGCCCGGGTCGACCTCACCAGTGGCTGTGTCCCCGGGTCCGCGTGCACGCTGGCCCTGTCCCCGCTGACGCGGGTCCTCGCCTTCGGCGGCACCGCGATCGCCGTCCTCGGCGCGGTGACGGCGACCGTGTTGACGCTCCGCCGCGCGGCGCCCACCGAGGCGGACCCGACCCCCGCGGAGCCGGGACCCATCAGGCGTTCCCGGTGAGCTCGGCTGCGCGCCGCAGGATCGTCGTCACCTCGCCGCCGTCGATCACGGCGCGTAGGTGGCCAGCCACGAACCGGTCGCGTCGCAGGTGGGCGACCAGCAGGCGGCGACACTCCTCGAGTGTCGCGCCCCCGATGGCGTCCGGGTGCCCGCTGAGCTCACGGCCCCGGCCCGTCATCCACGTCGGCCAGTCGAAGCTGGTCACCAGACCCGACCGGTGCGCCTCGCGGAGCAACCGCTGGACGGCACCGGGTTCGTCCTGCTCGAGCGGGTCGATCAGGGCGCAGACCGGCGCCCAACCTCCCGTGTACCCGAGGTAGCCCGTCCCACCGGCGATGGTCTCGCTCACCTGCACCCCACTCCCCTCGCGGACCCGTTCTCCCGCTCGCTGCCGAGGATGGTGGCACACCGTCGCGGCCCGGCGACGGGTGTTGCCACCTAGAGCGCACACCTCGCGCGGCCGGGGGGCCGGGCTCTTCGCCCTCCAGGCCCGCCATCCCTCCCCCTGCTGGCTCCTCGTGCATGGTCGCGCACGGCCGTGTTCGGGCTCCCCTGCGGCCGGGGCCGGCCTTGTAGGTTGGGGCGCTCCAGACGGCAAGGATGGTGACGCCCGTGGACCGATCGGAGGCGCCACCCGTGACCGACGAGCACGACCGGTGGCGGGGGTTGATCGATTCAGCCCGCGATGCGTACGTGAGCATCGACGCGGCCGGGCGCGTGACCGAGTGGAACCGCCAGGCCGAGGTCCTGTTCGGTTGGACGCGCCAGGAGGCGCTCGGGGTGCTGCTGGCCGACCTGATCGTGCCGGAGGCGTACCGCGCAGCCCACCTGCTCGGTATCGAACGGTTCGTGCGCACCGGACACGGCGAGGCGGTCTTCCAGCGGCTGCAGCTCCCGGCTGCGCACCGATCCGGCCACCTGTTCGAGGTCGAGTTCACGATCTGGCCGTCCCGCGACCGTGACGGTGCGTGGACCTTCCACTCCTTCATGCACGACGTGAGCATCGAGCTCCGCCAACAGGCCTACCTGACCCTGCTGCAGCGAGCGGCGGTCGCAGCCAACGAGGCGCGTGACGTCGAACAAGCGATGCGGGAGACGTTGGACGCCCTGCGCGACGCGGCCGGCCAACAGCTCGGCCACGTCTACCTCGTCGACCACACCGACGGCGGGACGCTCGCGCCCACGGGCTGGTGGGTGCCCGGTCCACGACAACCCCTCGCGTCCGAGACCGCGAACACCCGGTTCGTCCTCGGGCGTGGCCTGCCGGGCCGCGTCGCCGCATCCGGCCACGCGGAGTGGATCAGCGACCTGACGCAGGACCCCAACTACCCACGGGCCGACGCAGCGGCTCGGTCGGGTCTGCGCAGCACGTTCGCCTTCCCGATCCCGGCCGGCAACGAGATCGTCGCGGTCGTCGAGCTCTTCTCCGAGGCGGCGCTCCCACCCGATCGACGCCTGTTGGGCGTCCTCGAGATCGTCGGTACCCAGCTCGGCCGGGTGTTCGAACGGGAGCACGCGCTGCGCGAGCTGCGGACCGCGGCCGAGCAACGCGAAGCCATCGTCGCGATCGTGAGCCACGAGCTGCGCGGTCCGCTGGTCACCACGCACGCCGCGGCCGACCTGCTGGCCTCCGAGCTCGCCGAGACCGGGACCGAGCACAGCCGCGAGATGCTCGAGCTGCTCGACCGCGAGCTCGCCCGGCTGCGGCGCATGGTCGACAGCCTGCTCACCGCCCAGCGGATCGATGCGGGGTCGCTGCGCTCGTCCCCGGAACCCATCGACGTCGGCGACGCCGTGCAGCGGGTCGCCGCGGACGCCGCCGTGAGCGAGGTCCGCGTCGAGCGCGGAGACGGGGCGACCCACATCGTCCTGGCCGATCGCGACCACCTCACCCAGATGCTCTGGAACCTGCTCAGCAACGCGCGCGCTCACGGACGGCCCCCGATCACGGTGACCACCGGCGCGTCGGACGGGGCGGTCACCGTCGCCGTCGGGGATGCGGGGCCCGGGGTGCCCGACACGCTCGTGCCGCAGCTGTTCGACCGCTTCGTACGGGGGGCGGGCAGCGTCGGTAGCGGCCTCGGCTTGTCCATCGCCAGAGGTCTGGCACGTGTCAACGACGGGGACCTGCACTACCAGGGCGGCGATGAGGGGCACGCGTTCGTGCTGACCCTGCCGTCGGGTGCGGGCTCGGCGTGATCGCCACACCCCGGCCCACGCGGTGACGGCCAACGACACGACGAGACCCCGCCTCTACACGAGGCGGGGTCTGCGTCTTCCGCAGGCGTCGATGCGCCTTGGATCCGTGAGATGAAGGCGTGGACAGGACCCGGTCCCGCGCTCCCTTGGCGGAGCGGCGGTCGGTCGCCTGTCCCCTCCGGCGCGGCCCTTGTGGCCGTCCCGGAGGCGCATCCATCGCACGAGCTGTGAGGTCTGTGGGACTGGTCTGTGATGGGTGGAGCTGCCGGGAGTCGAACCCGGGTCCCGCGGTCCCGAAGCTGTGGGCTCTACGTGCGTAGGTCGGGGATCATCTCGGACGCGGTGCTCCCCGACCAGGCAGCTTCCGCGGTCCACACCGTCTCAGGTGTCCCCGCTGCGCTCGACGGTCCAAGTCAGCGGGTGGAGCTCGGTTGATGTCGATCCGCTCCCCTTACCGAGCATCGGAGGGGGATCGTCGCGGGTGTTTAGGCCGCGAGGACGAGGTCTGAAGCACCTCGCTGCGCAGTGTTAGTGGCAGTTAATGGTCCTGACGTGGGATTCACGAGGTCGCGTCAGGCACCCTCGGCACGCTCCCACCACGACGGCCTGACCACGGTCGAGACCGTGTCAGCCCCGTGTGAGGCGGTACATCGACGCTCTGCGGTTCTCAAGGATCCCGACGCGGTGTGGCTGCGCCGGGCCGGACATCCTACGCCACGATGTCAACCCCCGCCAGTGGAGCCTGCCCGTCCGGAGACCGTCCTCGCCTGCGCACACCGCAGGACGGCGAGCGCGTCACGCGTGGCGGCGCTCCTTGAGAGCCCGCTCGATATCGCGCTTGGCGTCGCGCTTCGCCGCCGTCTGGCGCTTGTCGGCGACGTTCTTGCCCCGCCCCACCGCGAACTCGAGCTTCGCACGCCCGTGCTTGAAGTAGATGCGGGTCGGGACGAGCGTGACGCCCTGAGCCCCGACCTGGTGGCGCAGCTTGTCGATCTCCGAGCGGTGCAGCAGCAGCTTGCGCGGCCGGACCGGATCGTGGTTGTTGCGGTTCCCGAACTCGTACTCGGGGATGTGCGCCTGCATCAACCAGGCCTCACCGGCGCCATCGACCTTCACCCACGCCTCGGCGAGGGATCCCTTGCCGCCGCGGAGGGTCTTGACCTCGGTGCCCTGGAGCGCGAGCCCGGCCTCGAACCGGTCGTCGAGGAAGTAGTCGAACGAGGCACGGCGGTTCTGGACGGCGAGCTTGGTGCCCTCGCCGTCCGACCTCTTCGTCCCCTGAGCAGCCATAGCGCCCGAGCCTACCGCTCACGCGGTCCCACTCAGCAGGCGATGTAGCCGCAGGGGTCGCGCGGGACACCGCTCTCGCGCACCTCGAAGTGCAGGTGCGCGCCGTAGCTGTTGCCCGAGTTGCCGACCTCGCCGACGAGGTGACCCGTGCCGACGGACTGGCCGGCACCGACCGCGACCGTCGACAGGTGGGCGTAGACGGTCGCCATCCCGGCGGCGTGGCTGACCACGACGTGGTTACCGAACCCGCCGCCACATCCGAAGGACGAGGTCGGGTGGCAGGCGGAGGTCACGCTGACCACGACCCCGGGCTGCGAAGCCACGACGTCGGTACCGACCGATCCGGCCAGATCGACGCCGTTGTGGTTGCGACCCCACCGTGGTCCGAACGGCGAGGTGAGCGCCCCACCGACCGGGCGTCGCCACCCGGCGGTCGATGCCGGCGGCGGGGGCGGCGGAGGGGCGCTGTCCTCGGCGCGGTCGTCACCCGGGGAGGGAGCGCCGTCGTCACGGTCACGCTCCCGGTCACGTTGACGGTCCCGGGCGGCCTGCTCCTCGGCGGCGCGACGAGCGGCCTCGCGTTCGGCGGACTCGCGGGCCTCGCGTTCGGCCTGGGCAGCCTGTTCGCGGGCGATGGCGGCGAGCTGGTCGCTGATCCGGGACGATTCGGCGTCGAGACCGGCCAGGTGGCTCTCGATGGCCTGGCGATCCTCGCCGAGGGCCTCGAGCGCCGCCTCGCGCTCCGCGCGCTTGCTCGCGACCGCCCGGGACTGCTCGCGCTGCTCGGCGGCGCGCGCTGCGACCTGTTCGGCCTGATCGACGGCCGCGCGTGCCTCGCGTTCGGCGCCGACACGCACGGCAGCCGCCTCGGCCCGCTGGGCCTGTGCCTCGGTGACGAGGTCCTGGACGGCATCGACCAGCTGACGATCGGCATCCATGACCGCGGTCAGGAACGGCGCGGTCGACAACGCTTCGGTGATGTCCTCCGCGGCCAGGAGCTGGCCGACGATGGCGGTCTCGGTGGCGCTCGCACCCCGCTTGAAGGCGCCAGCCATCCGCGCCTCGAAACGATCCCGGACCACCGCGAGCTCGTCCTCGGTGGCGGCGAGCTCGTCCTCGAGGATCGCGAGCTCGGCGCGCAGCCGGTCGGCCTCGGCGAGCGCGTGGTCGCGTGCCTGCTCGGCGGCCTGGAGCGCCTGCTCGACCCGCGCGAGCTCCGCGAGCGCGGCGTCGAGCTGACGATCCGCCTCGGCGAGACGGTCGCGAGCGTCACCCTCGGCGGTCCGGGTCTCCTGGAGCCGCTCCTCGGTGGCCGACCGCTCCTCCTGGCGCTGCCCGAGCTGCTCCTCGAGCTGACCGGGGGTCTGGGCGTGAGCGGTCGAGCTCAGCAGACCGAGCGCGACGAGCGCGACGACCGACCGGGACCAACGACGCTGCACGGGAAAGACCTCTCGAGGCGGGGCGCGGCACGGGCGCCGCCGGAGCGGGGGGCGCAGTGCGACGGGTGACCGTACATCGTCCACACGTTCATCCACAAGGGTGGACAACAACCACACGAGCCACGCAGGGCGACCCTCGAGACATCGACACCGCCGCCGACGGCCTCCACCGGTCGGGCGCCACACGCGCGCGACACCCACGCCGTCGTTCGCCGACACGCCGAGAGGCGGCCGACCGCGGTGCCCCCCGACGTGAGGATCAGACGTCGAGGAAGCGTCGTAGCGCGATCAGGGACGCGATCGCCGCGATCCCCACGCCAGCCCCGAGCATGAGCGGACCGACCGCGAGGACCTCCTCGGCCCCGATGAACGGCACCAGCTGGATCTGGTCACGCAGGTTCTCGGCGACACGCGGCACCGAGGCCAGCAGCAGACCCCACGCCAGCAGCGCACCGAGCGCGCCGGCGAACATCCCCTCGAACAGGAACGGCAGCCGGACGTACCAGTTGGACGCACCGACCAGCTTCATGATCGAGGTTTGCTCGCGGCGGGCGAAGGCCGCCACCCGGATCGTGTTGGCGATCAGGACGCCAGCAGCGACGAGCTGGATCGCCGCGACGATCAACGCCGCGCGCCGGACCACGTCGATGAAGCGCAGCAGGTCGTTGAGCAGCTCCTGCTGATCGACGACCTCCTCGACGCCCGGGTACGCCTCGAACTGCTGGGCGATGACGTCGAAGTCGTTCGGGTCGACCAGCTTGACCCGGAACGAGGCCGGCAGCGAGTCCGGCTCGACGACCCCGGCGACGTCGGGGTCGTCCTTGAACATCTCCTGGAAGCGCGCGAAGGCGTCCTCCTGCGACTCGTAGAACACCTGCTCGACGATCGGCTGGCTCTCGAGATCGCTCAGCAGCTGTTCGCGCTGGTCGGGGGTGATGTCCACCCCACAGGAGCGCTCGTTGCACAGGAAGATCGACACCTCGACCTTGTCGATCCAGTCGTCGGTGGCGAGGTTGACCTGCTCGGAGAGCAGCAGCGACGCCCCGAGCAGGGTGAGCGAGACCGTGACCGACAGGATGACCGCGAAGGTCATCAGCAGGTTGCGGCGCAGGCCCACGAGGGCCTCGCCGAGGATGTAACGCCAGCGTGCGGACAACGAGGGCTCCTGTCAGCCGGCGTAGCCGTAGACGCCGCGGGACTGGTCGCGGACCACGACGCCGTTCTCGAGCTCGACCACGCGACGGCGCATGGAGTCGACGATGTGCTGGTCGTGGGTGGCCATGACGACGGTGGCACCGGTGCGGTTGATGCGGTCGAGCAGCTTCATGATCCCGACCGAGGTCTGGGGGTCGAGGTTCCCGGTGGGCTCGTCGCACAGCAGGATGCGCGGGTTGTTCACGAACGCGCGCGCGACCGAGACACGCTGCTGCTGCCCACCGGACAGCTCGTGGGGCTGCGCCTGCGCCTTCCCCTCGAGACCCACCAGCTCGAGCACCTCGGGGACGCGGCTGTCGATCTCGCGGCGGGCCTTGCCGATCACCTCGAGCGCGAACGCGACGTTCTCGTACACCGTCTTGCTCGGCAGGAGCTTGAAGTCCTGGAAGACGTACCCGATCTCGCGGCGGAGCATCGGGACCTTCCACGAGCGCAAGGTCGCGAGGTTCTTGCCTGCTACCCACAGCTCGCCGCTGTCCGGCAACTGCTCGCGGGTGAGCAGCTTCATGAAGGTCGACTTCCCCGACCCCGACGGCCCGACGATGAAGACGAACTCGCCCTTGCCGACCTCGAGCGTCAGGTCATCCAGGGCGACGACCTCGCCCTCCTCGCCGCGCTTGTAGGTCTTGGTGACGTTCTGGAGCCTGATCACCGGGTGTCCTTGACGTCGGCGTCCGCGCGCAGGCGGACGCAGAGGACGGTGGAGTCGAGCAGGGGAACGGCCGGAGCGGGGTCCGGCCGGGACGAGCGTCGAGGGTAGCGAGCGGCCCCCGGAGCCACGAACAGCGGCGACACCGGACCGCCGGTGGGCACGGTTACTGGTCCTCGCCCTCGGCGGCGACGCGGACGCGCCGACGGAGCTCGGATTCGATCAACGGCCCGACGTCGCCGTCGAGCACCGCCGAGACGTTGCCGGTCTCGAACTCGGACCGCAGGTCCTTGACCATCTGGTAGGGGTGCAGGACGTAGGAGCGGATCTGGGACCCGAAGCCGACGTTCTGCTTGCCGCCGCGGATGTCGTCGAGTTCCTCGGCCCGCTTCTGGCGGTCGAACTCGGCCAGCTTGGCCTTCAGGACGCGGAGGGCGGCCGCCTTGTTCTGGTGCTGGGACTTCTCGTTCTGGCAGCTGACGACCACCCCGGTCGGGATGTGGGTCAGCCGGACCGCGGAGTCGGTGGTGTTGACGCTCTGACCGCCCGGACCCGAGGACCGGAACACGTCGACGCGCAGGTCCTCGTCCGGGACGTCCATCTCCTCGTCGAGCTCCGGCAGGACCGGGACCACGTCCACGAGCGCGAAGGAGGTCTGCCGCCGGGCCTGCGAGTCGAACGGGCTGATCCGGACCAGGCGGTGGACGCCGTGCTCGGCGTTGAGGTAGCCGTACGCGTCGGGTCCCTTGACCTCGAAGGTCGCCGACTTGAGCCCGGCCTCCTCGCCGTAGGAGGTGTCGTAGACGTCGACGGCGTACCCGTTGTCCTCGGCCCAACGTGTGTACATCCGCAGCAACATCTGGGTCCAGTCCATCGCGTCCACGCCGCCCTCCCCCGCGTGGACCGAGACGATGGCGTCGTTGCGGTCGTGCTCACCCGACAGCAGGGTCGCGAGCTCGAGACGGTCGAGATCGGTCGCGATGGCGTCCAACCCGGCCGCGACCTCGGCGGACGAGGACGCGTCGTCCTCCTCCTGCGCCAGCTGCTCGAGGACCTCGAGGTCGTCGACGCGCTCGCCGAGACCCGCGAGCCGGGCGACCTCCTGTTCGATCGCCGACAGCTCGGTGGTCACCTCACGCGCCCGGTTCGGGTCGTCCCACAGGTCGGGGCGGCCAGCGAGGTCCTGGAGCTCCTCGAGGCGCAGCTGCTTGCCCTCGAGATCGAGGTCGTGCACGAGCTGGGCCACGCGGCGGCGCGCGACCGCGAGCTCGTCGGCGTGGCTGTCAGCCATCGGGGCGCTGCCTCACGGGTCGGGGACGACCGACGATGCTACCCGCGAGCGCCGCCGGACCGTCCCGCGCCGACACCGAGCCGTGCAGCGCGGGGCGGGTGCGTTCCCCTCCGAACACACCCGCCCCGCTGTGGCCGCACCGGACCGGATCGGGCGACCTGCGGACCTCTTCGCTGGGGCCCACCCCCCTCCCTGCCTGCACGTGGGCAGCGCGCCTCGTCCGCGCGCATCGCGCTCACCGTGGTGGCGTTGTCGGTCGTCACGCACGGCTAGCGTCCGCCGCCCTCCGGCCCATCCCGCCAGCCGCGGCCGTGCCACCACCCGCCCCACGAGGAGCCTGCCCGTGTCCCGCGACCTCGCCACGCTGCCGAAGGTCGAGCTGCACGTGCACCTCGAAGGCTCGGTCGCGGCAGAGACCGCTGTCGCCCTGGCCACGGCGCACGGCGAGGACCCCGGACGGGTGCTCGCGCTCGAGGGCGACGCCTACCCGGCCCGCTTCCGCGACTTCGACCACTTCGTCGCGACGTTCCTGGCGACCAGCGGCCTGATCCGGACACCGGACGATCTCGCGACGGTCGCGGCCGCGTTCGCCCGGGGCCAGGCGGCGCAGCACGTGCGCTGGACCGAGGCGACCTTCACCATCCTGACGCTCGTGCGGCAGGGGTTCGACCCGCGGGAGGCCTTCCGCGCCGTGGCGGACGGCTTCGCCGAGGTCCCCGACGCGCGCATCGGCCTCATCATCGACAGCATCCGGGACCTCGGGATCGAGGCGTCGCGAGAGACGGTGCGGCTGGTCGAGGAGCACGGCGACGAGGCACCGATCGTCGGTCTCGGGCTGACCGGGCACGAGGGGGTGCGGCCCGCCCGGGACTTCGCTCACCTGCGCGCAGCGGCGACCCGGCTCGACCTCGGCTTGACGGTCCACGCGGGTGAGAGCGGCGGACCCGAGGAGGTCCGCGCGGCGCTCGACGACCTCGGCGCCGACCGCATCGGCCACGGCATCGCCACCGTCGAGGACCCCGAGCTGCTGGCGCGGGTGGTCCGCGACCGGGTACCGCTCGAGGTGTGTCCCTCCTCCAACATCGCGCTCTCGCTCGTGTCCTCGCTCGACCACCACCCGCTCGTCGCGCTCTGGGAGGCGGGCGCCAACGTCACGATCAGCTCCGACGATCCGCCGTTCTTCGGCACGACGTTGACGGCGGAGCTCGCACACGCCGAGCGCCTGTGCGCGCTCGAGCGAGGCGAACACGCCGAGCTGCAGCGACGCGCGGCGCGGGCGGCGTTCGCCCCCGCCACGCTCAAGGCCGACCTCCTCGCCCGGATCGACGCCTGGGCGATGGGGCCAGGCCTCTGAGGGACGGGCCGGTCAGGCCTTGGTCGCCGACGTGACGATCTCGAAGCTCCACAGCTCCGAGCCGACCGCCGCGGGGCCACCTCCCGCTGGCGCGCCGCCGGGGTGGCCGCCGCCGGGGTGGCCGCCGCCGGGCTGGCCCCCGCCGGACGACTCCGCGGACTCGGCGTCGGCGCTGGAGCGCGCGTGCCCCTGCGAGAAGGCCGCGCTCGACAACCAGGCCTGGAACGCCTCCTCGTCACGCCACCGGGTGACGACCAGGTACCGGTCGGTCCCCTCGGTCGGCCGCAGCAGCTCGAACGATTCGAACCCGTCGACCTTCTCGACCTCGCCAGCGCGCGACGCGAAGCGCTCCTCGAGCACCTCGCCACGCCCTTCGGGCACCTGCAGGACGTTGATGCGGACCACGGACACGGCGAGCTCCTCGGGTCGGGACGGGACGCGCAGCCTACGGAGCCTGCTCCGACCGCCGCACCGCCGCGCCACCGCACCTCGAGCCCGGCCGGCGGCGCCGCGCCTACCCTCCGCGCCGACCCGATCAGGAGCGCACGCCGTGGTCCGCACGTCCGACTCCCCCGGGTCCGAGGACCCCGCCACCCGCTACCGCCGCGAGTTCGCCGGCCTGCCGCTGGCATCGCGTCGCGCCATCGCCCGCGCGGTGAGCCGGGGTCGCACCGTCGAGGACCGCAAGCTCGCCGTCCACGCCGTGCTGATCGCGCGGCGGCAGCAACGGCTCTGGCGCTGGGTGTGGCTCGCCGGCCCCGCGATCGGTGTCACCCAGCTCGGCGCGGGGTGGCAGGCTGCCGTGGTCGCCGTGGTCATCTCGACGCTCACCATGGGGCTGCTGGCCCGCTACTGGTGGCTCCGCGCACGCTCGGCCGAGACCGCCAACCTCGAACTGGTGTCCAAGCGCCAGCGCGTCCAGCTCGAGCGGGGGTCTGGCGGCCGGTAGCCGGCCGGCGCGGGTCAGGCCCGCGCGCGGCCGACGACCTGACGCGCCACCGAGGCGACGTGGTCGGCGGTGAAGCCGAACTTCTCGAAGAGCTCCGGCGCGGGCGCCGACGCGCCGAAGCGCGTCATGCCGACGACCTCCCCGAGGTCGCCGACGAAGCGCTCCCACCCCATGGGCACCCCGGCCTCGACCGCGACGCGGGCGCGGACGGCTGGCGGCAGGATCGCGTCCCTCGCATCGCGGTCGAGCGCCGCGAACCGCTCCCAGCTCGGGACCGAGACCACGCGCACGCTGGTGCCCTCGGCCACCAGCCGCTCGGCGGCCTCGACGCACAGCTGCACCTCGGAGCCGGTGCCGAGCAGGATCAGGTCGGGGTCGGCGCCGTCCGCGACCCCGTGCTCGCCCAGGACGTAGGCGCCGGAGGCGACCGCGTCGGCCGGCCGATCACCGAGCGGGGGCAGGCCCTGCCGGGACAGCGCGATGACCGACGGACCGTCGTGCTCGATCGCGCAGCGCCACGCACCGACGACCTCCTCGCCGTCCGCGGGGCGGAACACCTGCAGCCCCGGGATGGCACGCAGCGAGGCGAGGTGCTCGATGGGCTGGTGGGTCGGGCCGTCCTCGCCGAGCCCGATGGAGTCGTGGGTCATCACGTAGATGACCTTCGATCCCATCAGCGACGAGAGCCGGATCGCCGGCCGGCAGTAGTCGGTGAAGACCAGGAACGAGGCGACGTAGGGCAGCACCCCGCCGAACAGCGCCATCCCGTTGGCCATGGAGGCCATGGCGTGCTCGCGGATCCCGAAGCGCAGGTTGCGCCCGAGTCGGTCCTCGGCGGAGAAGTCCCCACCGCCCTCGACGTCGGTGTTGTTCGAGGCGGCGAGGTCGGCCGAGCCACCCAACAGCTCGGGCAGCACCGGCGCCAGGGCGTTGATCACGGCCCCTGAGTGCACCCGGGTGGCGGCCTTCTCGGTCAGGGTCGGTAGCGCGTCGAGCCAGCCGGTGGGCAGGTCGCCACGTACGACGCGGCGCTCGAACTCGTCGGCGAGGCTGGCGTCAGCGTCGCGGTAGGCGGCCAGCCGCTGGTCCCAGTCGGTGCGCAGCTGCGCACCACGCTCACGCGCGTCGAGGTGTGCACGGACGTCGTCGGGCACGGTGAAGGGCTCGGTGTGCGGCCACCCGAGGGCCTGCTTGGTGGCGGCGATCTCGTCCGGACCGAGCGGCGCGCCGTGCGCCTTCGACGTGCCCGCCTTGTTCGGCGACCCGTGACCGATGACGGTCCGGACCGCGATCAGGGACGGCCGAGGGTCGGCGTCGGCCTCGGCGATGGCAGCACGCACCGCGTCCAGGTCGGTGACGTCCTCGACCCGCGAGGTGTGCCAGCCGTAGGCGTCGAAGCGAGCGAGCACGTCCTCGGAGAAGGCGAGGTCGGTCGACCCGTCGATGGTGATGGAGTTGTCGTCCCAGAGGTAGGTCACCCGACCGAGCTGCAGCTGGCCGGCGAGGGAGGCGGCCTCGCTGGCCACGCCCTCCATCAGGTCGCCGTCCGAGACGATGCCGTAGACGCGGCTCTGGACGAGGTCGGAGCCGTCACGATCGAACTCGGCCGCGAGACGCTCGGCGGCCAGCGCCATGCCGATCCCGTTGGCGACGCCCTGCCCGAGCGGCCCGGTGGTGGTCTCGACCCCCTCGAGCAGGAAGTTCTCCGGGTGGCCGGCGGTGATCGAGTCGATCTGGCGGAAGTGCCTGATGTCGTCGAGGGTCGGCCGCGCGTACCCCGACAGGTGCAGCGCGGCGTACAGGAACATCGATCCGTGCCCGGCGGACAGCACGAACCGGTCGCGGCCAGCCCAGTGGGGGTCGTTCGGGTCGTGCCGCAGCACCTCGCGGAACAGCACGTAGGCGAGCGGGGCGCAGCCCATCGGCATCCCCGGGTGCCCCGAGTTGGCCTGCTGCACCGCGTCCATGGCGAGCGTGCGGTAGGTGTCGATGGAGCGCTGTTCGAGGTCGGTTGCCACGTGGGAACCTTCGCGTCTTCGGGGCGGCACACGCGTGCTGGCGCGGCGGAGGGAGCGGCCCGCTCGGCGACGGGCGACGCGCGGATGATGCCACACCAGCCGGGGGGCCTACGCTGCCGGCGCGAGCCGCGAGGGGCGGTGCGCCACATCCCGACCGGAGAGGTTACGAGCACCGTGCCGCCGCTCACCCAGAGGCTCACCTACCGGCTCGCCCTCGAGAACGCGCCCGGCATGCTCGGCCGCGTCACCGCGGCGATCGACGCGTGCGGCGGCGAGGTGGTCGACACCGAACGCACCGACGAACAGCGCCACGTGATCTTCCGTGACGTGTCCGTCGACGTGCGCGACGAGCAGCACGGGGACGAGGTGGCCGCGATGCTCGTCGACCTCGAGGGCGTCGAGCTGCTCGCGATCCTCGACGACATCCTCGAGGCCCACGAGGGCGGCAAGATCCGGGTCGAGGTGACCCGCGAGGTCCACGACAACGAGGATCTCGCGCTCGTCTACACCCCCGGGGTCGCCAAGGTCTGCCGCCTCATCGCCGACGACCCGGTCGCGGCCTACCGCTTCACGATCCGCTCGAACTCGGTCGCGGTCATCACCGACGGTTCGGCCGTGCTCGGGCTCGGGGACATCGGTCCGCTCGCCTCGCTCCCGGTCATGGAGGGCAAGGCGATGCTCCTCAAGTCCTTCGGTGGGGTGGACGCCTACCCGCTGCTGGTCGACGAGCAGGACCCCGACACCTTCGTCGACACGGTCGCGCGCATCGCATCGGGGTTCGGCGGGATCAACCTCGAGGACATCGCCGCCCCACGCTGCTTCGAGATCGAGGGCAAGCTGCGGCAACGGCTCGACATCCCGGTCTTCCACGACGACCAGCACGGCACCGCGATCGTCGTGCTCGCGGCCCTCACCAACGCCGCGAAGGTCATCGACCGCGACCTCGCATCGCTCCGCGTGGTCGTCCAGGGCATCGGGTCCGCCGGGGTGGCGATCGTCAACCTCCTGCGCGCCGCCGGTATCGAGGACATCGTCCCGGTCGACATCGAGGGCATCCTCGAGGCCAGGCGCAAGGGCATGGACCCGATCCGGCGACGACTGGCCAAGCAGGTCAACCCGCGCGAACTGTCCGGACAGAAGGACGTCGCGCTCGCCGGGGCCGACGTGTTCATCGGCGTGTCCGGGCCGAACACCCTGCCGCTCGAGCTCGTGCGGACCATGGCCGAGGACCGCATCGTGTTCGCCTTGGCCAACCCGACCCCGGAGATCCACCCGGACGTCGCGCACGGTCACGTCCAGGTCATGGCCACGGGGCGTTCGGACTTCCCCAACCAGATCAACAACGTCCTGGCCTTCCCGGGCCTGTTCCGCGGCCTGCTCGACGCGGCGGCCACCACCGTCACCGACGAGATGAAGATCGCCGCGGCCGAGGCGATCGCCTCCATGGTCGGGGACGACCTCGCTGCGGACTACATCATCCCCTCGCCGTTCGACCGCCGGGTCGTGCCGGTCGTCGCCGAGGCGGTCAGCGCGACCGCCCGGCAGCAGGGCCACGTCCGACCAGGTTCGTACGGGTCGCGGGAGTCCGAGTCCGAGGCCGCCATGCACGAGGCAGCACGCCGTGCGGTCCAGCGCGCCGTCGCCCAGCGCTTCGCCGGTGACGAGCCCGCCGGCGGCTGACGCCAGACCCGCGGCACGCCAGGTCGCCCACCCGCCCGAGGCTCAGGACACGGGCGCGGACGCTGGCCACCACGCGCCCACGGCAGCCGGAGGCCTCCCGCCGACACCGCCTGGCCTCACGCGGTCCGGAGCGCGCGGAGCCAGACCTCGATGCGGTCCGAGAGCCGGGCGATGACCTCGGCGGCCGGTCGACGGACCCCATCGGGTGCGTGGACACCGGCGACGTCGAGGGAGTGGTCCCCACCTTCGACGGTGATCAGCGTCGCGCGGCGGGGCAGCTTGGTCAGGTGCTCGTCGAGCTCGGCGCCGGAGCCGAAGGTGTCACGCGAGCCCTGCAGGAAGAGGACCGGGACCGGGACGCGGTGCCAGTGGTCGACCCGCAGCTGCTCGGGCTTGCCCGGGGGGTGCAGCGGGTAGCCGTGCAGGATGAGGCCCGCGACGTCGAGGTCGCCGTCGACCGCCGCGAGCGTCGCCACGCGACCGCCGTAGGACTTGCCCCCCGCGACCCACGTCGCGCCGGGATCCACCTGAGCGCGCGCCGCGGCGAGCACCGCGCGGTACCCCGCCACCGCCGTCTCGGCGCGCGGCGCGCGACGACCGAGCTGGTGGTGAGGCAGGTTGGCGCGAACCACGGTGCAGCCGAGCGATGCCAACACGTCGGCGAGACCGGTGAGCGGCGCCCCCTCGAAGCTGCCACCGGCGCCGGGGGTCAGCAGCACCGCCAACCCACTGGGGTCGTCCGGACGGTGCACCGCCGCCGATACCGCCGCGACCGGCGCCTCGGTGAGCTCGAGCTCGGTGGCGCGGCTCACGTGACCTCGGCGCCGTCGAGGGCACGTGATGCGAGCTCGGTCGCGGCCGAGCGGTCGACCTTGCCGTTGTTGCCGCGGGGGATCCCGTCGACGATGACGACCTCCGACGGACGCCGGTACCCCGCGACCTGCCCGCGGGCCCACGCGAGGAACCGGTCCTGGTCGAAACCGTCCTTCGCCGCCACCACGGCCACGAGCCGCTCACCGAGCCGTTCGTCCTCGATCCCGACGATCGCCAGTTCCGCGACGCCGTCGGCACCGTCGAGCGCATCCTCGACCTCGGCGGGGAACACCGAGAAGCCGCCGACCTTGAGCCGATCCTTGGACCGCCCCGCGAACTGGAACATCCCGGCGCGCAGCAGCCGGCCGTTGTCGCCGGAGCCGAACCAGCCCTCGGCGTCCGGGCCCTCCTCGTGGTGCCCTTCGTAGCCCTCGAGGACGTTCGGGCCGTGCCACTGCAGCTCACCGATCTCGCCGCGCGGCAGGGGACGACCGTCCTCGCCGACGACCCGGACCTCCACGCCCGGCAACGTGACGGCGAACGACGGCGCCGGGATCGAACCCACCGGCGAGGGCGGGTAGAGGCGGACGGCCGCGGGTCCGGACAGCTCGACCATGCCGAAGATGTCCACCACCACCGCCGTCCCGAAGCTGCGGCCGGCGACGCGTCCGAACGCGCCGGCGCGCTGCAGCCGGCGCGCACGGTCGCTCGGCAGCACGTCCGCCGACGAGACGAAGATCTGGATCGAGGACAGGTCACGGTCGGCGGCGCCGGCCCGTTCGAGGTCGGCGTACATGGTCGGGACCGCCACCACGATGTTGGGCTGGTGGCGCTCGATCAGGTCGAGCGCCTCGGCGGCGTCGAACCGTACGCGGCGGATCAACGGGATCCCCGCCGAGAGCGACGCCAGGAGCACCGAGAACCCCATGACGTGGGTGAGCGGCAGGCACGCCAGGATCGCGTCACGGTCGCGGCGCAGCGGTCCGAGGTCCGCACCGAGCGGGACGACGGTGAGCCGACCGAGCGTCGACAGCAACCCCTTGGAGGTGAGCGACGCCGCCTTCGGTACCCCGGTGGTCCCGGAGGTCGTGAGCAGGATCGCGGTCGCTCGGGGATCGAGATCGTCCGGCGCCACCAGGTGCTCGGCCGATGCCGCACGCTCCGCGACCTCCGACACCTTCAGCACACGCAGACGGTCCGGGATGCGGTCGAGCACCTCGTCGTCGACGATGGCCGCGACCGCGTCGGTGGCCTCGGCGATCGCATCGATCTCGTGTGCGGTCAGGCGGTGGTTGACCGGGACGGAGATCGCCCCGAGCCGCGCGGCCGCGAAGGCGTGCAGGCCGACGTCGATGCGGTTGTCGCAGACGATCATCACCCGATCGTCCGGGCCGATGCCGTGCTCACGCTGCAGCGTGGCCAGGCGTCCGACGGCGTCCTCGACCTCGACGAACGACCGGGACTCACCGTGGTGGTCGAAGCCCGGGGTCGGTGTGGGATCGATCACCGCCGGTCGATCCCCGTACCGCTCAGCGAGCACGGCGGTCAGCGCCCCGAGGTGGACACCGGTCCCGCGAGCGAGCGCGAGCAGAGCGGAACGTCCCACGAGTGCCTCCTCAGGCGTCGGTGGCACCCGGTGCCACGGCCCCGGGTCGGTGCACGCTCACGCACCACAACCTGGGCGGCCCCGGAGGCTAGCCGAACGGGGTGGGATGCTGGCCAGGTGGCCAACCCGCCGGTCGTGGGTCCCCGTGGGCCGGCTGGCCTCAACCACCGGGACCCCCGACCGTGGCGTCGCCCGGGACCTAGGCTGTCGCGGGTCCACCCGCCGAGCTCGAGGAGGGCACGTGCGCTACCCGGAACGGTTGCTGACGGACGACGAGGAGATCGTCCGCCAGTTCCGGCCCCACTGGCGTGTGCTGCTCCCGGCCCTCGTGTGGGCGATGATCCTCACCGCCGCCGTGACGGTTGCCTTCCTCGCGCTCGATCCGCCCTTCGAGTGGATCGCGCTCGCGGCCGCCACCGTGCTCTGGCTCGTGATCTGCGCGCGGTCGGTCCTCTCGTACTGGTTCACCAACTACGTGCTGACCACCGAACGGATCATCGTGCGCTCGGGGATGGTCGCCCGCAGCGGCACCGAGATCCCCCTCGAGAACATCAACAACGTGCTGTTCTCGCAGTCGGTCATCGAACGGCTGCTCGGCTACGGCGACGTCCTGCTCGAGTCGGCCGGTAGCCAGGGCCAGAGCCGGCTGAGCGACATCCCCGACCCCGAACACTTCCAGTCCCAGGTCTACCGCGTGCGTGAAGCTCGTTCGCTGTCCATGCGGAGCACCGGACCCGGCGAGGGACCTGCCGGCGACGTGGTCTCCCAGCTCGAGCGTCTCGCCGATCTCCGCGAGCGCGGCCACCTGAGCGACGAGGAGTTCGAGACTCGCAAGCGGCGGCTGCTCGAGACCTGATCGACCGCCTCTCGGATCCTTGGCCGAACCTTGGCCGTCCCTTGGCCGCGGCTTCGGCGTCCGCTTCCCGACCGCTCCGTAGCGTCATCGACGTCACCGAGACGACGAGCGCAGGAGCCTGACGTGTCGAACACCCTCCCACCGCCACCACCACCGCCGCCACCGGCTGCGGTCGCCTCGGCTCGGCCGCGACGCGCGGTCACCACGCTCCTGGCCACCGCCGTCGCGGCCACGGTCGGCGCGGGGGTCGCGGTACCGGTCACGCTGTCGTTGTCCGAACGGGGGGGCGCCGCCGCGGGCTCGCAACCGGTCGCGAGGACGGTCGCCGGCGAGGCGCCGCTCCCCGTGGGAGACATCGCGGCCGACGTCAGCCCCTCCGTGGCGGCCGTCCGGGTCTCGGGCCCACGCGGTCAGGGGGCGGGCTCTGCCGTCATCTACCGCGCGGACGGCTACCTCGTGACCAACGCGCACGTCGTGGCGTCGGGCGGCGACGTGAGCATCACGTTGCCGGATGGCACGTCGATGCCAGCGGAGGTCGTCGGCGCCGATGAGACCAGCGACCTCGCCGTGCTGCACGTCGACGCGGACTCGCTCCCGGTCCCGACCTACGCCGAGGCGGCACCGAAGGTCGGCGACACCTCCGTCGCCATCGGATCGCCGTTCGGCCTGGACGGATCGGTGACCACCGGGATCGTCAGCGCGCTCGGGCGATCGGTGTCGACCCCCGGCGTCCCGCTGGTCGACATGATCCAGACCGACGCCGCCATCAACCCTGGGAACTCCGGCGGTGCGCTCGTGGACGCCGCCGGTCGCATCATCGGTATCAACACGGCGATCCTGTCCCCGAGCGGCGCCAACAACGGCATCGGGTTCGCCATCCCGGTCGCCACGGTCCACTCGGTCGCCGAGCAGCTGATCACGACCGGCACCGTCGAGCACGCCTACCTCGGCGTCCAGGGGGTCACGGTGGATCCCACCGTGACACGGCGCTACGACCTCGCGGAGGACGTGCGCGAGGGCGTGGTCCTCGTCGACGTCGAGTCGGCGAGCCCCGCTGAGGCGGCCGGGCTCCGCGAGGGCGACACGATCGTGGCCGTGGACGGCGAGCGCGTCGCATCGATGGAGGAGCTGGCGGGTCGCATCCGGCGCAGCGAGGTCGGCGCCTCCGTGCCGATCGAGGTGGTCCGAGACGGTGACCGGCTCGAGCTCGAGACCACGCTCACCGAACGGCCGAGCTCCCCGGCCCGGTGACCCCACCGTCCGGTGGAGCGGGTAGCTCCACCACCGCGACGAGCCCGCCCCCGTCCCGCGCCTCGAGCCGGACGTCGCCTCCCGCCCGGCTCACCAGCTCGGCGACGATGGCCAGGCCCAACCCCGACCCACCTGCGCCCGCGTTTGGAGCCCGCCAGAAGCGATCGAACGCGCGCTCGCGTTGCTCGGCGGTCAGGCCGGGCCCACGGTCAGCGACCTCGACGCGGACGCGCTCTCCGTCGGGTCGCGCCGTGATGGTGACCTCCGAGCCAGCCGGAGCGACGGCGATGGCGTTGGCGAGCAGGTTGTCCAGCACCTGTTCGAGCGTGCCCGGCCCCGCCGCGGCGAACGACGACCGTCCGAGCTGTACGTCGGCGTGCACGATCACGTCCTGCTCCGCGCCCACCAACCTCCAGGTCGCCACACGATCCTGCACGACCGCGGTGACGTCGACGGCATCGGCCGACGTACCGCTCCGACCACGATCCGTCGTCTCGCTGCGGGCGAGCAGGAGCAGATCGCCCACCAACCGGGTCAGGCGGTCCACCTCCTCGACCGCCGCCCCCAGGCGTCCCCCGGGGTCCCCACCGGCCTGGGCCGCGGTCTCGAGTCGGAGCCGCAGTCCGGTCAACGGGGTGCGGAGCTGGTGCGACGCGTCGGCGACGAACCGTCGCTGCTGGTCGAGGGCGACGCGGGTGCGCTCGGCGCTGCGGTTCAGGGTCACCGCCAGCCGTCGGAGCTCGGGTGGCCCGACGTCGGTCGGCGCGCGGGCCTCGAGCTCGCCGGCCGCCAACCGAGCAGCGACCTGATCGAGGATCGCCAGGGGCCGGACGATCGTCCGCGCCAGCGACCGACCCGTCAGCACGGCCGCGGCGACGACCCCCACCGCGACGATCCCCACGATGGACAAGGTGGTGCGGATGCGGTCGTCGACCTCCCCCGAGGGCAGGACCGTCACGACGGCGCCGCCGACCTGTGCTCCCTGCAGGACGGGAGCAGCGGCCGCGACCGCTCCGATGCTCGGCATCCGTTCGACCGCGATGCCGCCCTGCAGCGCCGTCACGATCACACCGCTGGCACGGACCTGCGGTGGGAGCGCACTCGTCGCTTGGAGCTGACCACCCGAGGGGAGGATGAGTGCGAGCTGCTCCCCCGGCAGGCGGGGCAGCTCGTCGATCGTGACGATCGGCGCTCCGGTGCCGATGACGTCGCGAGCGATGAGCGCGAGCGACGCAGCACGGAGCTCGGCCTGCTGCTCGAGACCGGCTCGCGCATCGCGCACCGTCAGGGTCACGAGCGGGACGAGGAAGACCAACGCGCCGATCACCAACGGCACCACGACCCGGCGTACCAGTTGACGGGACAGCGGTGCGAGGTCGGGGTCCACGGCCGCGATCGGGGGCGGTGGCGGACCGCTCGGAGGGACCTCGCCCTCGACCGCCGTGTCGCTCACGCGTCCGACCCACGGTCGGGACGTGCGTGTGGATCGGTCAACCGGAACCCGACGCCGCGAACGGTCTCGATCCGACGGGGGTCACCGAGCTTGGTGCGGAGGGCAGCGACGTGGACGTTGAGCGTCTTCGTCGACCCGAACCAGTGCTCGTCCCAGACCTCGTCCATGAGCTCCTCGCGGGTGCGCACGGCACCCGGGTCGTCGAGCAGCGCCGCGAGGAGGTCGTGCTCCTTGGGGGTCAGGTCGACGCGTTCGCCCGCGACCGTGACGGTCCGGGTCCGGGGGTCGAGCCGGAGGTCGCCGAGCTCCACGACGCCGCGATCAGGCCCGTCGGGCGGCTCGCCAGCCAGCCGGCCCATGCGGCGCTGGAGCGCGTGCAGACGAGCCACGAGCTCGCGAAGCGACACCGGCTTGTCGAGGTGATCGTCCGCGCCACGCTCGAGCGACAGGATCCGGTCGAGCTCCTCGGTGCGCGCCGAGAGGACGACGATCGGGACGTCCGACACCGCACGCAGACGCCGGCAGACCTCGAGCCCATCGAGGTCGGGCAGACCGAGATCGAGGAGCACGACATCCGCGTCCGTCGCGGCCTCGAGCGCCTCGCGGCCGGTCTGCACCCAGCTGGCGTCGAAGCCGTTGAGGTCGAGTCCGTCGACGAGGGACGCTCCGACCGAGGGGTCGTCCTCGACGATGAGCACCCGCACGGGACCAGCCTCCTGGACGCGCCGACGAGGCGAACGGGACGTCGGGTGCCTCGAGGTTAGGCTGCACGCCGACGACCGGTGCGGAGGCTCCCGGTGGACCACGATCCGACCGATCCCGACAGCTACGACCACTGGGTCGACGAGCGGGTGCGCTTCTGCGACACCGACGCGCTCGGCCACGTCAACAACGTCGCCGTTGCCGCCCTGGTCGAGTCGGGTCGCGTGGCCTACACCCTCGAACTGCTCGAACGCGCCGGCGCGCGAGCGGCCGACGACGCGGTGTCCGGGCTGGTGCTCGCCCGGCTCGAGATCGACATGCGCGCCGAGGCGCACTACCCGGCGGCGATCCGGGTGGGGTCGCGCCTGGTCGCGATCGGTCGCACCTCGCTGACCGTGGGGACCGGCGTCTTCGCCGGGCAGCGCTGCATCGCGACCGCACGCGGGGTGATGGTCACCGTCGGTGCGGACGGTCCCACGCCGATCCCACCGCCGGTCCGCGACTCGCTCGAAGCCGAGCTCGCCTCCTGAGACGGGTCAGACGTTGCGTCGGTACTGACCGCCGACCTCGAACAGGGCGTCGGTGATCTGCCCGAGCGAGCAGTACCGGACGGCATCCATGAGCACGTCGAACACGTTGCCACCGGAGGTCGCCGCCTCCTGCAACCGCGCGAGCTGACGCGCGCCCTCGTCGGCGTGGTCGACGCGGAACTTCTGGACCCGTTCGAGCTGGCTGCGCTTCTCGTCCTCGGTGGCTCGCATGAGCTCGACCTCGACGTCCGGCTCGCCGTCGGCATCCTCGCGGAGGAAGGTGTTGACCCCGATGATGGGCAGGGATCCGTCGTGCTTGCGGTGCTCGTACCGCATCGATTCGTCCTGGATCCGGCCACGCTGGTAGCCGGTCTCCATGGCGCCGAGGACGCCGCCACGGTCCGAGATGCGGTCGAACTCGGCGAGCACGGCCTCCTCGACGAGGTCGGTGAGCTCGTCGACGATCGCCGCACCCTGGAGGGGGTTCTCGTTCTTGGCCAGGCCCCACTCCTGGTCGATGATCATCTGGATCGCCAGGGCCCGGCGCACCGACGATTCGGTCGGGGTGGTGACCGCCTCGTCGTAGGCGTTGGTGTGCAGCGAGTTGGTGTTGTCGTAGATGGCGCACACGGCCTGCAGCGTGGTGCGGATGTCGTTGAAGTCCATCTCCTGGGCGTGCAGGGAGCGGCCCGAGGTCTGCACGTGGTACTTGAGCTTCTGGCTGCGCTCGTTCGCGCCGTACCGGTCCCGCATCGCGATGGCCCAGATGCGGCGCGCCACCCGGCCCATCACCGTGTACTCGGCGTCCATGCCGTTGGAGAAGAAGAACGAGAAGTTCGGGGCGAAGTCGTCGACGTCGAGCCCACGGGCGCGGTAGGCCTCGGCGTAGGTGAAACCGTTCGCGAGGGTGAACGCGAGCTGCGAGATGGGGTTCGCCCCCGCTTCGGCGATGTGGTACCCGCTCACCGAGACCGAGTAGAAGTTGCGGACCTCGTGCTCGATGAACCACTCCTGCACGTCGGCCATGCA
>JBBECA010000039.1:0-30056 GCA_040882055.1 Nitriliruptor sp. | reverse complement strand
TGAAGTAGCGCACGTTCTCGTCGAACAGGTCCATCACGTCGTCGATCCAGCGCTCGCCGAACCACACCCGCGGCCGCACTCCCTGCGCGGTGAGCTCCTCCGTGCGGGTGTCGATGGTCTGTTGGAACAGCGCGATCCGGGTCTCGCGCCACAGCTCCTTGCCGAACAGGAACGGTGAGTTGGCGCCCACCGCGACCTGGGCGGCGCTGATCGCCTGCGCGGCGTTCCACGTCCGGGCGAAACCCGAGGGCGAGACCTGCAGGTGCAGCTGGACCGAGGTGGCCGCAGCCTCCATCACGATCGAGGAGGTCGACAGCTCGAGCTTCTCGGTCCCCTCGATGTCGACCACGAGGTCCTCGCCACGTGCTTCGAGGATCTGCTCGTTCAGCAGGTGGTAGCGCGGGTTGGCCGACAGGTTCTGGATCGTGGTGTGCAGGTCCGAGAGCGTGGGCAGGATGCCGATGGTGGCGACCTGCGCGTCGAGCTCGCGGGCCTGCGCTTGGGCGTAGCGCTGCGAGGTGTCGAGCTCCTCCTCGATCTCGCGGAACACCGTGCCCGACAGCTTGTGGGGGGCGACGTTGAACTCGATGTTGAACTGCGCGAGCTCGGTCTGGAAGTCCGGGTTCTCGATACGGCGCAGCAGCTCGGCGTTGATCATCGCCGGCTCGCCGTCGGCGTCGACGACGTGGAACTCCACCTCGATGCCGATGAGCTTGCGGCCCTGCTCGAACGCCCCGGCCTCGAGCATGCGGCGCAGCACCTCGATGTCGAGCTTCACCTTCTCGCGGTAGCGCTGACGGTCCTCGCGGGTGAAGCGGACCTCATCGATGTCGCGGCCCATGTCGCGCTCCCGATCCGGTGCGGGTCCGCCGGTGCACCACCGACCGGCACGAGCCTACGCGCGGGCCTCCTGCCGGTGGGGGTGTCCTACGCGGCGTCCCACTCGGGAGCGAACGGCGGGTCGACCTGCCGCGAGCCGCGGGCGAGCCCACCGATGCGCTCGAGCTCGTCGGCGCTGAGCTCGAGGTCGAGCGCGCCGAGGTTCTCGGTGATGCGCGACGGGGTGCTCGACTTCGGCAGGACGAGGGTGTCGGTCTGCGCGAGCAGGAACGCCAGGGCGACCTGGGCGGGGGTCGCGTCGTGCTCCTGCGCGATCTCGGTGATGGTCGGATCGCTCAGGACCTCGCCTCGGGCGATGGGGGAGTAGGCGGTGATCGCCAGCTCGTGCGCGTGTGCGACGTCACGGATGGCGTCGATGGCGAGGTAGGGGTGGTGCTCGACCTGGTCGGTCGCGATGGGGGCGATCTCGAGCGCGCGTCGCAGCTCGTCGCTCGGGAAGTTCGAGACCCCGACGTGGCGGGTCAGACCGCGTTCCTGCAGCCCGGTCATCGCCTCGAGCGTCTCGTCGAGGGGGGCGACGTCGTCGGCGGGCCAGTGCAGCAGGAGCAGGTCGACGTGGTCGGTGCGTAGCCGCTCGAGGCTCTCCTCGGTGGACCGCACCACGTCCTGCGCGGCGGCCTTCTGGTACCACACCTTGGTGGTCAGGAACACCTCGTCGCGCAGACCGCTGTCCTCGATGGCGCGACCGACCTCGTCCTCGTTGCGGTAGATCTGGGCGGTGTCGACGTGCCGGTACCCGACGTCGAGGGCGTGCCGGACGTTGTCGTGGACGTCCTCGAGCTCCCAGGTCCCGAACCCGATGGCCGGTGCGGTCAGGCGGGGGGTGGTGACGGTCCTCACGTTCGGTGCTCCATCCAGGTGGCGGCGGGCGTCGAACCCCGACGCTACGGGCCGGCGGGGACGTCGCCCCGTCCGGTCGACCGTCACCGCCTCCCGCAGCGGGGCACCACGAACCGCGACCATGCGCTCGGCATCGATGCCCAGGGAGGTGGAGGCGTGGCCACGGGACCGCTGCCACACCCACGTCGGGAGTACGGCACGGGCAGCCTCGACGAACGTGACGTGGACCCGACCGATCCGCTCGCCGCCGTGCGCGTGTGGGTCGACGAGGCCGTCGCTGCCGGGATCCCGGAGCCGACGGCGGGCACGTTGGCGACCGTCGATACGGCGGGGGTGCCCGACGCACGGATCCTGCTGCTGCGGGGCATCGACACCCGCGGTGTCCTGTGGTTCACGAACCTGGCCTCGGCCAAGGGCCGGCAGCTCGCGGATCGGCCGGTCGCGGCGTTCGTGCTGTTCTGGCCGCAGCTCGAGCGTCAGGTGCGGTTGCGGGGTCGCGTGGAGGATCTGTCCGCCGAGGAGTCGGACACGTACTTCGCCTCGCGTCCGCGAGCCTCGCAGGTCGCGGCGTGGAGCTCGCGACAGTCCGAGACCGTCGCCGACCGGGGCGCGCTCGAGGGTGCCGCCCGGGCCGCGGAGGAGCGGTTCGGGGACGAGGGGTCGATCCCGCGGCCGCCCGGTTGGGGCGGTCAGCTGCTGCGCCCGGACGCGGTCGAGCTGTGGCAGGGCCGCCGGGCCCGGCTCCACGACCGGCTGCGGTGGACGCGTACCGTGGCTGGCTGGCGCCTCGAACGGCTCCAACCCTGACCGCGGGCGGAACGGAGGGAGCGCTGTGAGCGAACGAGACCGGACGGTGCCCGGCCGGGAGGACTTCCCGGTGCTGCGTCCCCAAGGGACCCGCTGGGCGGACGACGACCGCTACGGCCACGTCAACAACGTCGTCCACTACGCGTGGTTCGACACGGCCGTCAACGGCGAGCTCATCGAGCGGCTCGGCCACGACACCCGCGACCTGCCGGCGATCGGGCTGGTGGTCGAGACCGGCTGTCGCTACCTCGCCCCGCTCGGCTTCCCCGACCGCCTCGAGGTCGGCGTCGCCGTGACCGCCATCGGTCGCTCGTCGGTGACCTACGAGCTCGCGGTGTTCCGCGAGGGCGAGGAGCGTCCCGCGTCGGTCGGCCGGTTCGTGCACGTCTACGTCGACCGTGACGAACGGACCCGGTCGGTCCCCGTGCCGGATGCGGTCCGCCGCGCGATCGCCCACCTCGAGCGTCGCTGACCGGGGCCTGGCGGGCTGGGTGGTGTGGATGGCCCGTCCGCCGGGCCTCAGCCGTGTGAGGTCGCCAGCGCCAGGGGCAGCACCGGCCCGGCACCGGTTTCGGCGAGCAGGACCCCCGCGACCGTCGCGGTCCACCCGCTGGCGCGCACGGCGTCGACGAGCAGCACCGGGCCGGCGGGAGGCGGGTGCTCGGACAACGTCAGGGTGTCGAGCGCGTTGGCGGCCTGGTGTGCGGAGTTGCCCATGTCGCGCTGCCGTCGGCCGCTGTCGCGACGGGCGAGGGCCGTGACCACCGGCAGCCGACCCACCGATCCGAGACGCTCGGCCACGAGCTGCACCAGGTCGTGGTGGGTGGCGGACGGGACGGGAACGATCGCGACCGGCCGCGTGCGCCACCCCCACCTGGCGAGCACGCCGACCAGCCCGTCGATCACCTCGTCGAGCTGCGCCGACAGCTCGGGAGCCAGCGGTGAGTCGCCACCAGCGACGCCGCGGAGGTGGCCGGTCTCGGACGCGGCCAGCAGGGGTGCGACCACGTCGCCCCAGCCGGAACGGTCCCCGTCGGCGAGCGCGCGTCCCTCGCCGAGCTGCAGGTCGCGCGGGACGTTGCCGCGTCGATCGTGGCCGAGCTGCCCGAGGCCGGTGGGCCAACGACGTCGCGGGATCAACGGCACGTCGCGGCCGCGCAGGTGCTGGCGTGCCCGGTCGATGACGGCGTCGTCGACCGGGACCTCCGGTCCGCGACCGGTGCAACGGTCGCAGCGGCCGCAGTCCTCGGCGTCCGGGTCGTCGAGCGCGGTCACCAGCAGGCGCATGCGGCAGCCCGTCCCGTGCGGGTCGAGGTAGTCGCGCATGACGGCGTGTTCGGCGCGGCGGCCCGCCAACAGCCGTTCGTAGCGGACGCGGTCGTGGGCGTAGGCGCGACCCGTCGAGCGGTACCCCCCGTCGGTGCGTTCGACGTAGCCGTCGACGTCCAGGATCTTCAACAGCAGCTCGAGCCGGGTCCGGCGGACGTTGACCGCGGTCTCGAGCGAGGGGACCGAGCGGGGCTGCTCCGTGCCGAGCGCCGCCAGCAGCTGTTCGACCTCACCCGGCGTGGGGACCCCGGCAACGTCGAAGTGGGCCCACAACCGCTCGTCGAGACCCGTCGGGAGGCACACGATCGGGGCGTCGTGGCCGCCGCGGCCCGCGCGCCCGACCGCCTGGTAGTACGCGACCGGTGACGATGGCGCGCCGAGGTGCACCACGAAGCCGAGATCCGGTTTGTCGTAGCCCATGGACAGCGCGGTGGTCGCGACCACGACGTCGAGGTCGTTGGCGCGCAGCCGGTCCTCGACCTGTGTGCGCGCGTCGGGGTCGAGCGCGGAGGTGTAGGGCTCGGCCACGAGCCCCTCGCTGGTCAGCCATCGGGCCGTCGCGTCGGCCTCGGCCACGGTCAGGGTGTAGACGATCCCGGCCCGGCCGACCGGCCGCTGCTCGGTGACGAACGCCGCCAGCCACGCCAGCCGTTCCTCGTGGCGGGCGCGGTGCACGGCCGAGAGCTGCAGGGTGTCGCGGGCGAGCGGGCCTCGGAGGACGGCGACCTGCGGCGGGGCGTCACCGGCCGACGGTGTCGCCAGCTGGATGGCCACGTCGTCGACGACGCGGTCGGTCGCGGTCGCGGTGCAGGCCAGCACCGGCACGGGGGTCTCGCGGGGTTCGTCGAGCTGGCCGAGCACGTCGCGGATCCGGCGGTAGTCCGGCCGGAAGTCGTGGCCGTGGTCGGAGATGCAGTGGGCCTCGTCCACGACCAGCATCCCGATGCGGGTCAGCAACCGGTCGAGGATCTCCCGGCGGAAGCGGGGGTGGTTGAGCCGTTCGGGGGAGACCAGCAGCAGGTCGACCTCCCCGGCGATGACGCGCGCCTCGACCTCCTGCCAGTCGTCGACGTTGGTCGAGTTCAGGGTCTCGGCGGTCAGACCCATGCTGCGTGCGGCCGCGAGCTGGTCGCGCATCAGCGCGAGCAGCGGCGACACGATGAGCGTCGGTCCCTCGCCACGGTCCCGCAGCAACCGCGTGGCGATGAAGTACACCGCGGACTTGCCCCACCCGGTGCGTTGCACCACCAGGACCCGGCGCCGTTCCTCGACGAGCGCCGCGATCGCGGTGGCCTGATCCTCGCGGAGGATCGCGTCCGGTCCAGCCAGGCGGTGCAGCTGGGCCTGTGCGACGTCGCGTGTGGGTACGGCGCCGTCGGCGCCGATGGCGGTGTCCGGCACGGGGAGCTCCTCGTCGAGGGCGATGGTGCCGCATCCCGGCGACACCACCGGTCCACGCGTGCCGGACGAGCGAGGCCGACCTGTCGATCCCCGGTCGCGGAGGTGATCGGACGCGTCGCGGCGTAGCCTCACGGCTACCGTCCGCCCTGCACCGCCGCACCCGTAGGAGCCCCGCCGTGGACACCGGCCCCTCCGGCATCGGTCTCGACCGCGCCGTCGTCAACCGCATCGAGGGCGACACCGCCGTCCTGTTCGTCGGCCCGGGCAGCACGGCCGTGCAGGTCGAGGCCGATGCGCTGCCCGACGGCGCCGGCGTCGGGACCTGGTTGGTGATGGACCTGCAGTCGGTCCCGCCCCTGCCGCTGTTCGTGGACGAAGCGCTGACGCGTGCCCGTCGGGACACCTGAGCGGCTACCGCTCGCGTGGTTCACCTCGGCGGACGATCGCCGAGGGCATCGAGGACGAGGCGACGCTCGCGCTGCTGCGTACCCTCGGCGTCGACCTCGCGCAGGGGTACCACCTGGGTAGGCCCGGACCGGTAGCGATGTGGGCGCGAGCAGCAGGGGAGCGACCACGATGACCGACCAGCACGGACGCGATCCGGTGCGCGGACGCCAGCAGGACCTCGACCGCGACCAATCCATCGCCGATCTCACCCAGGCCGTCACCGACCGCGAACAGCACGGGACGGACCTCGATCAGGATCTCACCGATCAGCAACGCCGCGACCTCGCCGCCGACGGGGCGCCGTCCGTGGACGAACGTCGTGACGAGCGATCGGCCATCGACGCTGCCCAGGCCCGGCGCGACAACCACCAGCAGGTCATGGACGACACCCAGGACTCGCGCGATGGACTCCAACACCTGCTCGATGGGCAGCAGGACGACATCGACGAGGACCGGAGCCGACGCGGTGTCCCACCGGACCTCGAATCGGTGGGGCGACGCATGTTGGCCGCCGAGGCCCGCGCCCGTGCAGCCGAACAGCGCGCCGAAGCGGCACGACGCCGCGCCCGCGCGGCGCGGGAACGTGGAGGCGATGGGTCCGAGGATGGCGGAGACTCCGCCGAGGCGTAGACCCGACCGGCCGTCGGCACCGCAGCTCGGCAGGGGGTGGCTACCGTCGTCGGCCCGCGACCGACGGTGCCACCCGTGACCGAACCCGCTGCTCCCGAGGGCCGCAACCGGCTCGCGCGGGAGACCTCGCCCTACCTGCGTCAACACGCCGACAACCCCGTCGACTGGTTCCCCTGGGGGGACGAGGCGTTCGCGGAAGCGAAGCGTCGCGACGTGCCGATCTTCCTCTCGGTCGGGTACTCGGCCTGCCATTGGTGCCACGTGATGGCCCACGAATCCTTCGAGGACGACCAGGTCGCGGCGCAGCTCAACGAGGCGTTCGTCAACGTCAAGGTCGACCGCGAGGAACGTCCCGACGTCGACGCGGTCCACATGGCCGTGACCCAGGCGATGACCGGTCACGGCGGGTGGCCGATGAGCGTGTGGCTCACCCCGGACGGCCACCCCTTCCACGCCGGCACCTACTTCCCGCGCGAACCGCGCCACGGGAGCCCATCGTTCCCCGAGGTCATCGATGCCGTCGCCGATGCCTGGCGGGACCAGCGCGAGAAGGTGGTCGGCTCGGCCGCGACGATCACCGCTCGGCTCGCTGAGCACCGCGACGTCGAGGTGGCGGACGCGATCGACCTCGCCGTCACCGACGAGGCTGCCGACGCGGTCCTCAGCGCCGCCTGGGACCGGCGCCTCGGCGGGTTCGGTCGCGCGCCGAAGTTCCCCCAGGCCATGACCATCAGCTGGCTGCTGCACCGTCACGCCCGCACGGGCGACGGGCCGGCGCTCGAGGCCGCCGTCCAGGCGCTGACGGCGATGGCGCGTGGTGGCATCCACGACCAGCTCGCGGGCGGGTTCGCGCGGTACGCCACCGACGCGGCGTGGCTCGTGCCGCACTTCGAGAAGATGCTTTACGACAACGCCCTGCTGCTGCCGGCCTACGCCGAGGCCGCCGCGCTCACCACCGGGGAAGTCCACAGCGAGCTCGCCCGCGTCGCGAGGTCGACCGCCCACTACCTGCTCACCGACCTCGGCACCGAGGACGGGGTGTTCGTCGCGGCGACCGACGCCGACTCCGAAGGTGTCGAGGGCCGCTACTTCGTGTGGTCGTACGCCGAGCTCGTCGCGGTGCTCGAGGACCACGGGCACGACGCCGACCTCTGGACCGCCTTCCTCGGTGTCGTCCCCGACGGGAACTGGGAGGGCACCAACATCCTGCACGAGCCCGTCGACCGGGTGACCTTCGCCGCCGGGCGTGACCTCGATCCCGACGTCTTCGCCGGGGCGTGGGACGTGGTGCGCCGTGACCTGCTCGCCCACCGCGCCGGACGGGTCCCGCCCGGCGTCGACGACAAGGTGCTGACCAGCTGGAACGCCCTCGCGGCGCTCGGCCTGGCCCGGGCCGGACGGTTGCTCGACGAACCCCGCTGGGTGACCGCGGCTGCCCGCTGCCTCGACCGCCTCCACGACGTCCACCACGTCGAGGGCGCGCTCCAGCACACCTCCTCGCTGGTCGACGGGGCGCGGACGGCCCGCATCCCGGCGTTCCTCGAGGACGTCGCCGGGTTGGCGCTGGCCGACCTCGAGATCTTCGGTGCCACCGGCGAACCCCGGTGGTACGACCGGGCGCTGGAGCTGGCCGAGCACGCCAACGCACGGTTCGAGGACCGCGAGGAGGGTGGCTGGTTCCAGACACCCGAGGACGCCGACGATCTCTACACCCGTCCGAAGGACACCTGGGACAACGCGACCCCCGCCGGGACGTCGGTGATGGTCGAGGTGTGCCTCCAGCTCGCCGGGTTGTCCGGCGACCTCGCCTGGCGCGATCACGCCGAACGTGGGATCCGCAGCATGGTCGGGGCCGCCGCGCGCATGCCCACCGGGTACGGGTGGCTGCTGCGCCAGCTCGAGGCGCTCGCGGCGGGGCCTCGCGAGGTCGCGATCCTCGGCCGCAGCGGGCCGGCGCGGCACGTCCTGGCCCGCGAGGTCGCCCGCCGGCCACGCCCCGGCGTGGTGGCGATCGTGTCGGACGTCGATCACGGCGACCGGGTGCCGGTGCTCGCCCGCCGGGGCGAGGTCGAGGACCGGCCCGCCGCGTACGTCTGCCGTGACCTGGCCTGCGAACGTCCCGTGACGACGCCCGCGGAGCTGGCCAGCCTGCTCGACTGATCCGGCCCGGGCCGGCCAGGCCTCGGACCGACCCACGGAGGACACCGACGTGCAGCACGACGACTGGGGCGTGCGCGCCGAGCGCTGGAGCGGGACGCGCAGCGAGACCGTCCGGGTCCTCGACACCGATGTCCACGTGCTACGCCGCGACGCCGCTCCGTCGGCGCCTGCCGGCGCGCCGACCCAGCTGCTGGTGCACGGGCTCGGCGGGTCGTCCACCAACTGGCTCGAGGTCACGACGGCGTTGAGCGAGCTCGGACCGGTGGTCGCCCCCGACCTACCCGGCTCCGGACGCACCGAGCCACCGCGGCCGCGAGCGTCCCGGATCTCGAACAACGCCCGGTTCCTGCGCACGTTCACCCGCACGCTCGGGCTCGACCGGCTGGTCGTGCACGGCAACTCGATGGGTGGTCTGATCGGGGTGCTGTTCGCCGGCCTCGAACCTGACCGCGTGGAACGGCTCGTGCTGGTCGACCCGGCGCTGCCGGCACCGCTCCGGGCCGCACGCGCCATCTCGAGGCAGACCCTCACCCGGTTCGCGCCGTTCGTGGTGCCGCCGCTCGGTCGTGCGGTGCTCGGCGCCGCGTGGCGGCGGGGGACCGGTGCGTCGCTGTGGCAGGAGACCGTCGACTTCGTCCACGGGGACCCCGAGCGGATCGCCCCGGAGATCGCCGCGCTCGGGGTGGAGAACCTCGAGTGGGGCCGCGGACGGCCCTGGCGGCTCGATGGCTTCACCGACGCTGCGGCCTCGATCGTGTCGGCGGTGACCATCGGCCAGCGCAGGACGCGCGCAGCGATCGACCGGGTCGCGGCGCCCACCCTGCTGCTGTGGGGCGACGCCGACCGGCTCGTGGGGCGGGCGGTGATCGACGGTCTCGTCGACCGGCGGCCCGACTGGGACCTGCACGTGTTCGACGGCGTCGGCCACGTGCCGCAGCTCGAGGCGCCCGACGGCTACGTCGAGGTCGTCACGCGCTGGCTACGTGCGGGCGATGACGCGGCGGGGATCGACACGGTGGCCGAGGCAGCGGACGCCTGACCGCTCGTCAGCGGCCGGCTTCGATGCGTTCGAGCCAGGACGTGATGCGATCGTTGACCCGCTCGGGGTGCTCGAACTGCGGTACGTGGCCGCAGTCGTCCCAGAGCTCGACCTTGGCGGCTGGCAGGCTCGTGCGCACGCGTTCGGCGTAGCGGTGCTGCACCAACCGGTCGTGCTGGCCGAAGATCCAGTAGGTCGGGACCCCGCACGCGGCCAGCCGCTCCCAGTAGGAGTTGCGGCCGTGCCCCTTCTCGAGCCCGAGGTTACGGGCGCACGTCGCGAACGCCAGCCGGTAGCCGGGATCACGGAGCGAGAGCAGCACGTCGTTCGCGGCGGCGGTGATGTTCGCCGCCGGTAGGCGAGTGGGGTCGTGGAACAGCTGGCGCAGTCCCGCTTCGATCCACGAGCGGCGGGCACGGAGCGGCGCCACGGCGAGGTACTGCGGCCGCGTGACGCGCAGGAGCGGCGCGATGCGGCGGTACTCGTCGAACGCCACGGCTGAGCCGAGCCCGATGACGCTGCGCACCGACCCGGGGTGACGCAGGCCGAGCTCGGTCGCGATGCGGCCACCCATCGAGTTGCCGACGATGTGCGCCGATCGGATCCCGTTGCGGATGAGGTAGCCGTGCACGGTGTCCGCCATCCAGGCCATCGTGTACCGCCGGCCGCCGGGGATCGGCTTGCTGGAGCGGCCGAAGCCGGGCAGGTCGAGGGCGTGGACCTCGAAACGATCCCCGCCGAGCCCGTCGAGGGTCGGCAGGAAGCTGACCTTGGACGCGCCGAGCCCGTGCAGGAGCAGCACCGGGATGCCGGAGCCGGCGACGATCGACTCGATCTCGAGGCCCCGGACCGTGGTGTGGCGGGTGCGCAGCACCCGCGTGGCGCCGGGTGCTGGTCGGAAGAGGGTCTCGAAGCGGGCGGCGAGGTTGAGATCACCCTCGATGCGCAGCCGCCCGGCGAGGAAGGCGGCGATGCCGTCGACCCGCCCGGCGACCAGGTCGAGCCAGGTGGCTGGTTCGGTGGCGAACCGCGCATCCGGGGCGGGTGCGGCGCCGGGGGAGACGAAGCAGCGGGCGTCCTGCACCGTGATCGTGGTGGGTCCGCGGCCGGCGACGTCGATGACGAACGTGGCGGTCAGACCCCCCGCAGCGGCCGGATCGAAGCGCTCGGCGAGACGGAGGAGGGAGGACCGGACCTCCTCGAGGGGGTCGTCCACGACGTGCAAGCTGCGCACCGTCCTCGCATCGACCCTGGTCACGTGCGCTCCCTCTCCCGCGTGGACCCTACGTCACACACGGCTGGCGTTCCGGCAGGATGCGCCACCCGATAGGAGGAGCGAGATGGTGGTGGCGATCGGCAGGCGTGGCCCGGAGCGGTTCGAGCAGCTGCCGGACTGGCCGTTCGAGAGCGTGCGGACCGAGGTCGACGTCGACGGCACCGCGCTCGGGTTGGCCCACGTCGAGGTCGGTCCGTCGGGCGGCCACCCGGTGGTGCTGGTCCACGGTGAGCCGACGTGGGGCTACCTCTACCGTCACCTGCTGCCGGTCCTCGCCGACGCGGGTGTGCGGACGATCGCCCCCGACACCGTCGGCTTCGGGCGCTCGGACGTGCCGCTCGACCAGGACTGGTTCACCTACGACCGGCTCACCGAGGCGTTCGGTGCCCACCTCGATGCGATCGTGGGCGACGAGCCGATCACCCTCGTGGTCCACGACTGGGGTGGACCGATCGGGCTGCGGTGGGCGGTCGCCAACCCCCGCCGTGTGGCGCGCCTGGTGGTGCTGGACACCGCGCTCTACGCCCCGGGCGGGATCCCGTCCGAGGCGTGGTCGGCGTTCCGCCGGATGGTCGAGTCCGCCGACGAACTTCCGATCGGTTGGTTGGTGGCCGGAGGGAGCGTCCAGGAGCTGTCCCCCGAGGTCCGCGCCGCCTACGACGCGCCGTTCCCCGACGCCGCCTCGCAGGCGGGAGCCAAGGCCCTGCCGCTGCTGGTCCCGACCGACGACAGCGACCCCGCGGCTGCGGCGATGTGGGACACCCTCCAGGCCCTACGGGAGTGGCGTCACCCGACGTTGCTGGTCTGGGGCGGCGACGACCGCATCCTGCCGCCGAAGGTCGCCGAACGGTGGGCACGGGACGTTCCCGGGTGCGTCGGGCTCCACGTGCTCCCGGGCGCCGGCCACTTCCTGCAGGAGGACGTCGGACCGCGCATCGCGGAGCTGATCGTGGCTCACGTGCGGGGCACCGATCCCGGCCCGAGCGGTGACGGGACCGGCTGACCCGGCCTCAGCGCTCGGTCGTGAACCGCAGACCGCGGCTGCCCGGGACGCGCACGATGCGGCCGGCGTCGAGCAGAGCGCGACGATCGGCTTCGAGCGCGTCGCGGTCGAGTCCGGTCTCGTCGCGGTGCTCGGCGACGGTGAAGGCACCCGCTGGCCGCGCGGCCAGGAAGTCCTCGGCCCGTCCCGGGACCTCGCCCCCGAGCTGCCCGAGCTCGCGCGCCGCGTCCCGGAGCCCCTCGGAGACGGCCTCGGCCCACCGTTCGAGCCACACCGTCGGATCACGGCGCCGCAGGGTGCGAGCCACCTCGTCGTGGTAACCGAGCCGGTCCGCGTCGAGCACCGCGGCGGGCGCCGCGAGCCCGTCGGGGTCGACCCCGGTGGCGCGCAGGAGCAGATCGGCCGCCACGCGTGCGAGCCGACCGTTGGCGGCATCGAACGGGTGGATCCGGAGCAGCTCGAGGTGCACGAGGCCCGAGGTCACCACGCCGTGTTCGTCCGGTGCCGTGGCCGCCGCCCGTTCGGTCAGGGCGGTGAGCTCGGTGGCGATGCGGTCGGGCTCGACGGTGAAGTACAGGATCCGGCCGACGGAGGCGTCGTGGACGGCCTGGTCGATGCGGCGCAGCTGTCCGCTGCGCTCGAGGGCCACGAGGCGATGGGTCAGGATCCGGTGCAGTTCGACGAGCGCGGGGAGCGGGTCGCGCGCCAGCTCGGCGCCGAGCTCGTCGGCGGCCATCGCTCGGGTGACCCCGTCGAACTCGAGGGCCTGGAGGGAAGCGTCGTGCGCGGCCGCCTCGGGGTCGTCCGGGTCCGGGCCGTCGAAGGCTCGCATCGCGTCGAACCAGGTGCCCACCCGGGTCGGCTCCGCCGCCTCGACCGCTTCGACCGTGCCACGAGCGTCGGCGATCGCCTCCTGCGTGGGGGCGGCACCGATGGGGGAGCCGTCGAGCCGGAGCGAGGCGAGGGCGGCGCGCTCGCGCCGGGAGCGTGCCAGCTGCCGGCGAGCCTCGTCCGGCGCAGCCGCGCACGCTCGCGCCGACCGGTCGATGTCGTCGACGAGGTGGCGCAGGTGGGGCGAGGCGTCGACGCCGACGGCGGGTATCAGCGCCACGGGCGCATGAGGCGGCCGCGCGCGGCCTCGACGCCGATGCGGCCGTGGCGGCGGCCGAGCAGGTAGGCGCCCGCGGCGAGCCCGGCGGA
This sequence comes from Nitriliruptor sp., assembly GCA_040882055.1. Lineage (GTDB taxonomy): Bacteria > Actinomycetota > Nitriliruptoria > Nitriliruptorales > Nitriliruptoraceae > Nitriliruptor. The sequence goes on along the minus strand of JBBECA010000039.1, from coordinate 17,024 downwards.
ACCGGCTGAGGCGGTCGAGATCCGCACCACCTGCTTGGTGCGGCGCGAGAAGATGACCATCGGCCACCCACGCTGGTGTGCCACGGTCTCGAGGGGCCGGTCCGGGTTGACCGCGACCGGGTGGCCGACCATCTCCATCATGGGCAGGTCGGAGGCCGAGTCCGAGTAGGAGTACGACAGCCGGAGGTCGTACCCGCGCTCGTCCGCGACGGTCTGGATCGCTTCGCGCTTGCCCTCGCCGTAGACGAACGGCCCGTCGAGCCGGCCCGTGTAGCACCCCGCGACGACCTCGGACCGCGTCGCGATCCCGCCGGTCATCCCGAGCGCCCGGGCGAGGGGGTCGACGAGCTCGATCGGTGAGGCCGACACGATCCAGGTCTCGCGTCCGGCCTCGTGGTGCATCTCGATCAGGCCGCGCGACTCGGGGCGCACCTTCTCGAGGATGCGCGGGATGACCTCCTCGTTGAGCGCGAGCAGCTCGTCCTGCATGGCCCCTTCGACCGCGTGGAGGATGCGGTCACGGACGGCCTCGGAGCGCTCGTCGGTGGCGCCGACCATCTTGAAGGTCAGGGCGTTGATGCCGTCGGAGACGAGCTCACCGGTCGGGATGAGCTTGTTGCGCCAGGCGGCGATCCCGAACGCGAACGCGGAGGAACCGCTGATCAGCGTCCGGTCGAGATCGAAGAACGCCGCAGCGGACGGCGCGGTCTCGGCAGCGTGGTCGGCCATCAGGGCTCCCGTCGGGGGTCGGCGCGAGGGTAGTAGCGCGTGCCGAGGGGCCGGCCGGCGCGGCGGGAGGGGCCGCAGGATGCGGAAGTCCCCAGCGTCGGTGCCAGCCTGGGCGCCCCCTTCCCCGTGGGGCGCCACGACCGGTCCGCCGCTGGGGACCTCGTGCCAGCCACGCTACGGAGGACCGGGGACCGCGTCGAACCGACCCTCCCCAACCCCTGTGGATGACCGGCGGCCCGCTTGTGGACGAGGTGTGGACGAGGTGGGGATGTGTCTTCGGACCCGGACCTCGGCGGGGTCGGTGCGCAGCATCCCCGCAGGTCGGGAGCGCCGTCCCGGGCCGTGGACATCCACACGGTGTCCACACCCTGTGGAGGGGTGCGATCCCGGTGTCGCGCTCGGCTCCGCGCGAGAACCGCACGGGCTGGGCCCGGTCGTGCCGACACCGCGACCGACGTGCTACCCGAGCGCTGAGGAACGTCCGTTCATCACCATCCGACCCCACCCGGAGGCCGCCGTGCCCCCCGCGAGCCCCCCCGTCGAGCACCGACCGGCGACCCCCACGCTCCCGGCGCTCGAGATCCACCGCAGCCCGCGCCGACGGCGGTCGGCGTCCGCCGCGGCCCGCGACCAGGTCGTGGTGGTCCGCCTGCCGCTCGGGATCTCTCGGGCCGAGGAGGAGCGGCTGATCGCCGGTCTGGTGCACAAGGTCACCGGTGCCTCGCGGGCCGCGTCGCGTCGATCGGACGCGGACCTCGAACGGCGAGCAGCGCGCCTGGCCGACCGCTACCTCGACGGGATCCGGGCCAGCTCGGTGTCGTGGTCGTCACGGATGCGGCGCCGGTACGGCTCCTGCACGCCCGCAGAGGGGACGATCCGGATCTCACGCGAGCTCGCCTCGGCGCCGGACTACGTGCTCGACCACGTCCTGCTCCACGAGCTGGTCCACCTGCGGGTGCCGGGCCACGGCGCCGACTTCCACGAGCTGCTCGACCGCCACCCGGACGCGCGACGGGCCAGCGGGTGGCTCGAGGGCTACGCCGCCGGGCGGCTCGCCGCGGGCACCGAACCCGACGCGGCGGGTGACGACCTGGTGGACGACGACGTGGTGGACGACGGCGTCCTCAGCTGACCGGCCCGCCCTCGTCCGGCCCGTCGTCCGGACCCCGGGTGCCCTCGTCGTCCCCCGTGGAGCCCGCGTCGTCGGCCTCGCGCTCGGCGATGCGCTCGGCCGCCGACCCCTCGCGGGGCGCGTCACCGAGCCCGGCGAAGAGGCTGGCGGGGTCGTCCGGCAGGTCGGCGTCCGACATCCGCAGCAACCACGCCGCGGGATCGGTCAGCTCGGAGGTGTCCGGTAGGTTCTCCGGGTGCTCGAGCGCCTTGCGGAGGCCCTCCGGCCCGAGCGCGTCCTCGATGGCGACGACGAAGCGTTCGCCCACCGTCTCGTCCTCGGGCTTCAGGTCGAGCCCGAGGAGCGCGGCCAGCAGGTCCTCCCCATCGCCCCGGGTGGCCCGTCGGCGCCGTTGGACCTCGGCGATGCGCCCGAGCGAGGGGACGCGTTCGTCGGCGACGCGGGCGACCTCGTGCCGGGCCCAGGCGCCGACGAGGCAGACCACGCCCTGGAGCCGTTCGAGGATGCGCTGCTGGTCCGGCGTCGGCTCCAGCCGGAACCCGCTGGCGCGTCGCATCGCCTCCTCGAGGGCGTCGGGGTCCTCCGGGTCCACGCCCGACATCAGCTCGCGGGTCACCTCCTCGAGACGAGCGGCGTCGACCACGGTGCCCGACGCGAACCGCGCGACGAGCGATTGGACGTGCGCCTCGAGCCAGGGCACGGCGTGGTAGAGGCGACGCATGGCCGCCTCGTGGAGCGCCAGGACGATGGCCACCTCGGTCGGGTCGAGATCCCAACCCTCGAAGGCCTCGGCGACGTTGACGGCGAGCACGTGCGCCCCGGATCTGGGAGCGGTCGGGATGCCGAGGTCGTACTGGCCGAGCAGGGTGCGCGAGAGCTGGCCGAGCACCTGGCCCGCCTGCAGGCCCGCCAGCGTGGCACCGAGCGGTCGCACCAGTTCACCCGCGTCGCCGCCGGAGAGCTGGCCGATGACGTCCTGGAGACCCGCGAGCTCGGGTGGCAGCTGTAGCCCGTCGCCCGCGCCGAGCTGGTCGAACTGGTCCCGGGCGAGCCCGACCATCGCGTCGGTGGACGCGCGGGCGACGGGATCCACGAGGGGCCGGAACGCGGTGATCGCCGCGTTGACCCACTCCTGCCGCGACCCGGTCACGAGCGTGCCAGCGTCCGGTGGGGCGGGCAGCGGCGACGCGTCGAGCCAGTGCTCGGCGAGCCGCATGGCGTCCTCGGCCCGCGCGGTCTCGTCCGCCGTCGGCTGACGGTCGCCCTCGGCGGCGACCTGCAGCGCGACACGCGTGGCCAGCGACCAGTCCACCGGACCGTCGGTGGCCGCGCCAGCGCCGACGAACCCGAAGCCGCCGGCGGCACCTCCGCCGAACATCGCTGCGGCCCGCTCGCCGAGCGCCTCGATCCCGCCCGGCTCCGAGAGCTGCTCGAACATCGCCCCGAGCTCGGGCGGCAGCTGGATCCCGCCTTCGCCGCCGAGGCCGAGCTGCTCGAACATGGCGGCCAGTTCGGGCGGCAGCTGGCCGCCCTCGCCGCCGAGGCCGAGCTGCTCGAACATGGCGGCCAGTTCGGGCGGCAGCTGTGGACCGTCCTCGTCGTCGCCGGGCAGGTCGGGGAGGTCGGACACGGGGGCGGTCTCCAGCGGGTCGGGGCGCGGTGGGAGCGGTGCTCCGAGGGTCCCACACGGGCCGCGGACCCGCTGTGGCCCTGCGGCCGGCGGGCTGAGGTCACGGCAGCCGCCGGTAGGGTCGCGACGGACCACCTCGGGAGGTGCGGACGTGACGATCGAGCGGGGGCCGGACGCCGGTCTCACCGTGGCCGTGACCGGAGCGGCGGGGTTGATCGGCCGCCGGCTGGTCGAGCTGCTGCTGGACGACCCGGACGTCGCTCGCGTGGTGGCGATCGACGTGACCGACCCGGACGGCGAGCCGGTAGCAGCCCGGCTCGAACGTCGTCGGGGGGACGTCCGCGACCCTGCGATCGGGGCGAGCTTCGTGGGCGCCGACGTGGTCGTCCACCTCGCGTTCGTGCTCGACCCGTCGCGCGACGAGGCCACCATGCACGCGGTGAACGTCGGCGGGACCCGCACGGTCCTGCAGGCGGCACGCGACGCCGGGGTCCGCAAGGTCGTCTACGTCTCGTCGGCGGTGGTGTACGGCGCCCACCCCGACAACCCGTTGCCGATCACCGAGGACCAGCCGCTCCGGCCCAACACCCCGTTCAACTACGCCGAACACAAGGCCGAGATCGAACGCTGGCTGTGGCCCTGGGCCGCGCAGCAGGACGACATGGTCGTGACCGTCCTGCGCCCCTCCATCGTCGCCGGTCCGGGCGTGTCGAACTTCATCTCGCGGCAGCTCGACGCACCCCGCTTCAACGCGATCCGTGGCCACAAGCCGCCCATCCAGTTCGTGCACGTCGACGACGTGGCGTCCGCGCTGGTGCACACCGTCCACCACGACCTGCCCGGGCCGTACAACGTCTCGTCGGTCGGGTGGCTGTCGTTCGACGAGGTGACGGCCATCGCTGGCCGCAAGGTGCTCGAGGTGCCCGAGGAGCTGGCGTTCACTCTCGCTGCCCGGCTCTGGAAGCTCGGTCTCGGCGAAGCCCCGGCGGGCCAGGTCCCCTACCTGATGCACCCGTGGGTGGTCGGCGTCGACGCCCTCGTCGCGACGGGTTGGCGCCCCGCCCGGTCCAACCGCGACGCGTTGGCCGAGATGGCGGCCGAGCACGCCGACGAGCTCGTCCTCGGTCCGCTCCACCTGCGCCGCAGCCGGGTGCGGGCCGTGGCCGCCGTCACCGGGCTGGCCGCCGCGACCACGCTGGCGACGGTCGCGCACCGCCGGTTCTGGGGCCGACGCCGACGGGTCGCGGCCGAGGGCGCCTAGCGCCATCCCGCCCCGCCCGCCGTCCGGTCGGCGCGCGGATGTGCGCGTCCCCCCGCGCGCGCCGTACCGACCGGCCGCGGGGCTCGTTCCTCTCCTCAGGTGGGCCATGGCGCCCGCCGAGGACGGGGAGCGGTTCCTTGGGCGGACGACCGGGTCGCGCGCGGCGTCGACCGCCGGTGGTGGCGGCCGTGCTCGTGTTGCTCGCGACGCTCGGAGGGAGCGCCGCGTGGGCATCCGTCGACGATCCCTACCGCGCCGAGCAGTGGGGGCTCGATCGCATCCGGATCGACGAGGCCTGGGGCACGACACGGGGCAGCGGCGCGGTCGTGGCCGTCGTCGACACGGGGGTGGCGCTCGACCATCCCGACCTGTTCGACCGCATCACCAAGCGGCCCGACGGCTCCGTCATCGGCATCGACCTCGTCGATGACGACGACGATCCGAGCGACGAGCACGGGCACGGCACCCTGGTCGCGGGCATCGTCGCGGCCGCGGCCGACGACGGCATCGGGATCGCCGGCGTCGCCCCTGACGCACGGATCCTCCCGGTTCGCGTCCTCGGCGCGGACGGCTCGGGCGACAGCGAGACGGTCGGCCGTGGGGTGCGGTGGGCCGCGGACCAGGGAGCGGACGTCATCAACGTCTCCCTCGAGGCGGTGGCCCCGAGGGACGGCGGAGCTGGCGGCCCCGGCGTTCCGACCTCCGCGGTGCGGTACGCCGCGGAACGTGGCGCCGTGGTGGTCGCGGCGGCGGGCAACCAGCCTGGGAGCGCCGCCGGGTACCCCGCCGACTCACCGATCGTCCTGGTGGGAGCCTCCGACCGTCGTGACCGGTCGGCCTCGTTCTCGAACGTCGGTCGCCTCGATGGTCTCGTGGCACCCGGGGTCGAGATCACCAGCACCTGGTGTCGCCGGGTGGCCGGCGGATGCGACACCTCGAGCGCGCAGTACGGGGTCGCCGAGGGCACCTCCTTCGCCGCGCCGCACGTCAGCGGCGTGGCCGCGCTGCTCGCCTCCGAAGGCTTCGACGCCGTCGAGGTGCGTGAGCGGTTGCTCGACGGCGCGGTCGATACCGGCCCGTCCGGACCCGACAGCGAGCACGGTGCGGGACGGCTCGATGCGGCCGCGAGCCTCGCCGGCGCTCCGCCGCGCACGGCCTCGACGACCCAGGCAGACCGGCAGCCAGCGCCCGACCCGAGCTCCGAGCCAGCGCCCGCTCCAGCGGCGCCGGCGCCGGAGCCCTCGCCACCCGCCGACCGCGCCGAGGTGGACGTGGCGGACGATCCCGTCGCGCCGCCGGAGCCGGACGAACCGGCACCACCGGTGGAGGCGGACAGCCCCCCGGAGCCGGATCCCGATCCGGCGGCCGACCGTGAAGGGTCGCCAGACGACACGGTCGAGCGGAACCCCGAGGTCACCGTGCCGGACGCCGACCCCGTCGCGCTCGGCGTGCCGACCGCGACCGGTGCCACCGGCACCGCCCCGCTGACCCTGCAGCTGCTCGCCGCGCTGCTCGTGGTCGCGACGATGTCGGTGTGGTCGGCGGCGGCGCGTCGGCTCAGCTGATCGGTAGCCGGCGGTACGGTTGCCCCCGATCCCCTCTCTCGCGCGGAGCTCACGGTGCAGCGTTCGTGGTCGCTCCTGCTGGCGCTGCTGGCCGTCCTCGTCGGCGTGACCGCGCTCACGGGTGTGGCCGTCGCCTCGGGCGAGGTGCCGTGCGCGATCGTGTCGACCCAACCCGCCTGCGAGGTGGCGCTCGTCCCCGGTCCCACCGAGGACACGATCGGCCTCGTGGTCATCGAGGGCGCGACCACCTTCCCCTCGACCGGTGAGCTGTTGCTGACGACCGTCGCCGTCCGCGACGACCTCGACCTCACGACCTGGTGGCAGGCACGCCGCTCCGACCAGGTCGACACCGTGCCCCGCGAGACCGTCTACCCCGACGACCTCGACCGCGACGAGACCGCGGAGCAGAACGCCCTGCTCATGGAGGACAGCCAGATGACGGCGGCGCTGGCCGCCCTGGCCGAAGCCGGGTACGACGTCGACGCTGCCGCCTCGGGAGCCGTGGTCGCGGCCGTGGAACCCGACGCGGTCACCGACGAACTTGCCGTCGGGGACGTCATCACCGGTGCGGACGGGGCCACCATCCGTGAGGCGCAGGACCTCGTCGACCTCGTCCGCGGTTCCGCTCCCGGCGGTTCGGCCGTGCTCGAGGTGCGCGGGCCCGACGAGGGGACGCGGACCGTGCGCGTGACCTTCGGGGAGCACCCTGCCGATGCGGACAGCGCCTACATCGGGGTGCTGCTGCGGACCGAGCTCGACCTCCCGGTCGAGGTCTCGATCGACGCCGGGGTGATCGGTGGCCCCTCGGCGGGCCTGATGTTCGCCCTCGGTGTGCTCGAACTGCTGGAGGACGGCGATCTCACCGGCGGTGCGATCGTGGCGGGGACCGGCACGATCGACACCGACGGGCAGGTCGGACCGGTCGGCGGCGTCCGGCAGAAGCTGCTCGGGGCGACCGCACGTGATGGGGCCGCAGCACCGGCCACGGTCTTCCTCGTCCCCCGCGCGAACCTCGCCGAGGCGCGTCGCACGCCGGTGGCCAGCGACGTGCTGCTCGTACCGGTCGACGATCTGGAGGGTGCCCTGGCCGCGCTCGGCGATCTGCGCGCCGGTCGTGAGCCCGCCGAGGCCTACGCGATGGAGGTGGGGGACTAGTCACTTCGGGTGGTTCCTGGGTCATCTGGGCGCGACACCCGCCCCTCCCCGCGCCGTCGCGCGTTGGTGGCGGCGGAGCCGCCAACGCGGCCCGGCGCCGCGGGACCTCCCGGAGCGCTCCGTGCGGCACCTAGCCTGACCGTGACCGACGGCCGGCTCGAGCGAGGAGGCAGGTGTGTCGATCCCCCTGCACCTCGCCGTCCACCTCGCCGGCGTGACCGTCGCCGCGGGGCTCGTGCTGCTCGTGCTCCTGCCGCCGGTGGCCGGTCCGCCGATCCGCTCGGACCCGAGGTCCCTACCGGGCCGGACGCGGATGACGATCGCGGCGGGCGCGGGGCTGTTGCTCATCTCGCACCTCGCGGTGGGGTCGTTGGTGGCCGACGCCGAGGGGTGGCCGCTGCTGCTCCGCGTCGCTGGTTACGCCGCGCTCGCCACCGGCGCGGCAGGTGGTGCCCTCCCCGGCCGGATCCGTGACAGCGGTGGGGACCTGCGTGCGGTCGCGCCGCTGGTCCTGGCCGCCGTCGCGGTGCCTCCGCTGACGGTCGCCGCTGCGTTCGCCGGCGGCGCGGCGTGCGTCGCCACGGCGCGCGGGGTCCTCGGCCGTGGCCGGCAGGTGGCGCTGCTGGCCGTCGGTCTCGCGCTGTGGGCCGCCGGTGACCTGTTCGCCGGCGACCAGGAGGTGCTCGCCGCCGCCGCGTCGTTGGCGGGTTCCGCGGCCGCAGGGACGTGGGTGCTGCGCCGCGCGGCCCGGCGGTCGCTGGCGGGCCGCTTCACCGGCGTCGCGGTCACCACCTTGCTGGCGCTCGTCGTGGGGCTCGGGGCCGGATCGGGGCTGGTGCTGGCCAGCGACGTCCAGGCCGAGCAGCGCGGGCGGCTCGCAGCGGTCGCCGCCGCCCAGGCAGGTGACCTCGTCGACCGCTCGGGTGCGTCGCTCGAGGCCACGGCTGCGGCGCTCGCCGGGGCCACGCTCGTCGAGGCGCTGGACAGCGACGACGACGAGGTGGCCGATCGGCGTCTCGCCGCCATCACCGCCCTCCCGGACGTCGAGGTCGTGGTGCTGACCGACGCGACCGGCGAGGTCGTGGTGGCCCGGGAAGGTGACGCGTCCCTGGCCCCGGCCGCGGGACGTCTCGTGGCGGGAGCCGCCCCAGCCGCTGCGGCGCTCGACGGGCAGCTCGGCCGCGGCGTGGTGGACCTCGGGGACGGGACGCTCCTGGTCGTGGGGTCGGTCCCGGTCGCACCCTCCGAGGACGGGGTCCCGCAGCTCGGCCGCCAGGTGGGCACCCTCACCCTCGGTCGGGAACTGACGTCGGTCCCGGTCATCGAGCGCGTGGCCGAGGACACGGCCTCGGACGCGGTGATCGTGGTCGGTGACGAGGTCGCCGCGAGCACCCTGCCGGCGGCCGGTGCGTCGGCGCTCGCGGCCGACGCGGCGGACGGCACCGTGACGGTCGACGGTGTCGAACGCGTCGTCGCGTCGGCGGAGCTCGGTGACCCCGCCCGCGGCCGCCTCCTGCTCGCCCTCCCTGCCGACCGTGCGACCGACGCCTCGGAGACCGCGACCCGGACGGCGTTCCTCCTCGCCGTCATCGGGCTCGTCCTCGCCGGTGCGGTCATCACGGTGCTGTCGCGACGCGCCGCGGAGCCGGTCTCCCGCCTCACCGTGGCGGCCGAACGTGTCGCCGCCGGTGACCTCGGGACCCGCGTCGACGTCGGCCGCGTGGATGAGGTGGGCCGACTGGCGGCCGCGTTCGACGGGATGACCACCTCGCTCGAGGGGCGGGACCGCGATCTCCGGGCCAGCCTGGCCGTGCAGGAGTCGCTACGTGACCGGCTCGAGACGGTCACGGCGTCGATGGGTGAAGCGCTCCTCGCGACCGACGCTGCGGGCACCCTGATGACCGTGAACCCCGCTGCGGCTGAGCTCCTCGGTGCCGCGCACCCCGAGGAGCTGCTCGGCCGGCCGTTGGCCGAGGTCCTCGAGGGCCGCGCGGAGAGCGGTGTCGACCTGGTCACGGCTCTGCGCACCGAGACCGACGCCACACCCGCCATCCGCGGGGAGCTGGCGCGGTCCGGACGGGTCATCGAGGCGTCGTCCGCGCCACTGACGGCCACGGACGACGGATCGCCCGCGGAACCGGGTGGCCGCGTCTACGTCGTGCGTGACATCACGGCGCGCGTGCTCGCCGACCGGGTGCGGACCGAGCTGATCGCCAACCTCTCGCACGAGCTCAACACGCCGCTCACCCCCATCAAGGCGTTCCTCGAGGTCCTGGCCAACCGCGGCGGCGTGGAGGAGCGACTGACGCCGATGCTCGAGCTCGCCCGGGAGGGACGGGCGCGTCTCGAGGCCACGATCGCCGCGCTCGTCGACCTCGCCGAGCTCGAGGGTGGGCGCACGCAGGTCCACCTCGAACCGGTGGCACCGAACCGGGTGGTCGCCGATCTGCTCGGTCGCTGGCGCGAGCGGGTCCCCTCGCGCACCCTCACCCGGAACGTGCGTCGGGGGACGCCGCCAGTGGTGGCCGACGAGGTGCTCGTGGCCCGCGTCCTCGACGCGCTCGTGGACAACGCGCTCAAGTTCTCGGACGGGCCGGTCCGCATCTCCGCCGAGCCCGTCGGGGACGAGGTCCACCTCCGCGTCCGGGACCGGGGACCGGGGTTGCCACGGGCCCGTCGCGAGGAGGTCTTCGAGCTGTTCGTCCAGGCCGACGGGTCGAGCACCCGCAGCGTCGGTGGGCTCGGTATCGGCCTCCCGATCGCGGCCCGTGTCGCGACGCTCCTCGGTGGCCGTCTCGAGCTCGTCGATGCGCCCGGCGGGGGGACCGACGCGATCCTGGTCCTGCCGGCCGTGGGGGAGGACCGCCGGTGAGCGCCCCCACGCTCGAGCCCCTCACCACCCGCGGTGACCACGAGCCCGAACGTGCCGTCGCGGACGAGCCGATCGCTCCGCGTCCCGGGGCGCGTGGCGCCGCGTTGGCCGCGTTGCTCGCCCTGATCGTGGCCGCGCTCACCTGGCCGCTCGGCGGGACCCTGCCGACGGGCCGGGTCGGCGAGGTGGTGTCGGGTCCGATCGAGGCCCGGGCCGGGTCCGGGTGGCGGGCGTTGGCCGTGGGCGATCCTGTCGAGGTCGGGGCCGTGCTGCGCAGCCTCGGCGAGGTGGCGACGGTCGCGCTCGGAGACGGTGAGGTGATGCTGGCGGCCGGGGCACGCGCCGAGTTCCAGGAGACGGCGGTCGTGCTCGACCGCGGCAGCCTGCTCGTGGCGGACCCCGCCTCGGAGCGCACCGTCCTCGTCGATGGTCTGCGTGCTTCGGGCGAGGGAACCTGGCGGGTGGATGCGGGCGCCCGACCTCGGGTGGCCACGTACGACGCACAGGTCGAGGTCTCGGACGGCAGCGCCGAGGTGTCGCTCCCCGCCTACCGTCAGGTCGCCGGCCGCGACCGCAGCGTCCGCAACGCGCCGATCCTGCCACTGCGCTACCTCGCGACCGATCCGCTCGACCGCTCCCAGCTCGCCGCTGCGATCCGCGCCGACGAGCTCGCGGCCACGCTCGGTCGTTCGTTGACCGGCAGCTACGGGACCGCGCCGCGCAGCCTGGACTTCTACGGCGCCTTCATCGGCGTCGACAGCGGGGTCGGCGAGCAGCTCGAGGCGTTCGCGTCGCGGATCGAGGATGGTCGCCTCGGCCCACCCGCGCAGATCCTGCTCGGCGTGGTGGTCAGCGATGCGGTCGCCGGTGCCGAGAGCCGGCCGGTGGCCGACGTCGTCGCGGATGTCGCTCGAGCCCGGGATGCCGGCGCCACCTGGGGGCTGATCCTGCACATCGCCGGTGCCGGGCCGGCCGAGCTGGAGGCAGCGGCCGACCGCGCGCTCGTCGAGGTCGCCGACGCACCGCCGGAGGTCCTCGCCCCGCCGCCAGGTCCGGATGATCCGACGACCGGGGCGCCGGCACCGGCCGTGACCACGCCGCCTCCCGGGGGCGGTACCCCCGGCGGTGGCGGTGGCGGTGACGGTGGCGGTGGTGGCGGCGGTGACGGTGGTGACGGCGGTGGGGGTGGTGGCGGCGGTGATGGTGACGGGACCACCGATCCGGAACCGGCTCCGCCGCCGAGCGAGCCGAGCGGCCCGCTCGAGCCCGTCGAGGACGCGGTCCGCGATCTCGGGGACACCGTCGAGGACGTCACCGACTCGCTCGGCGACGTGGTGGGTGGCGTGGACGAGCTGCTCACGCCGCCGCCCGGCGGTCTGCTCGGCGGCGACTGATCTCGTCGCCGGACGGCCACACGGGACGGTCGGGCCGGCGCACACGTGCCAGCCGGTGTCCGGACCCGGGGTAGCCTCCCGTTCCGACCCCGCCGACGCATCCACCACGTTGCGCTCGCCGCGCCTCCGTGCCCGACGGGTGCCGACCGGGGGACCCGAAGACCACCTGGAAGGCTCCCACCCGTGGGCGATCTGGTCCGCCGCCGTCTCGGCACCGTCGTGGTGCTCGCCGTCGTGCTCGTGCTGTTCTCCGCCAACCGCGTCGCGGTCCTGCTGACCGATTACTGGTGGTTCCGGGAGCGCGACTACCCGCAGATCTTCACCGACATCCTCGCGACCCGCTTCCTGATCGGTGTGCTCTTCGGCGCCGCGCTCGCGGCGTTGATCGCGGTGAACCTGTCGATCGCCCGTCGCGTGCGGCCGTTCTTCGTGCCCTCCTCGCCGCAGCAGGCCCAGATCCAGCGGTACCGCGAGATGGCCGACCCCTACCTGCCCTGGCTCATCGGGGCGGTCGCGGTCCTGTTCGGGCTCACCTCCGGGTTGGCGGTGAGCGCGAACTGGGAGACCTTCCTGCTGTTCCAGAACGCGGTCGAGGTCGGCCGGGCCGACCCCACCTTCGACGTGGACATCGGCTTCTACCTCTTCCAGTTGCCGTTCTGGACCTTCGTGCAGACCTGGTTGTTCACCTCGCTCGTGCTGGCCACGATGTTGACCGCCGGTGCGCACTACCTGCTCGGTGCCATCCGTCCCGAGGCCGAGGACAAGGTGATGCCGGCGGCGCGGACCCACCTCGCGATCCTCGTGGTCCTGCTGCTCGCTGTCCGTGGTTGGGGGTACTGGCTCGACCGGTACGCCCTCAACTACTCCTCGCGCGGCACGGTCACCGGTGCCTCGTACACCGACATCAACGCCGAGCTCCCCGCCCTCTACCTGCTGCTGTTCACGTCGGTCATCGCGATCGTCCTCGTCCTGCTCGCCATCCGCCGTCGCGGCTTCCTGCTGCCGGGCGCGGCCATCGCGCTGTTGGTGGTGGCGTCGATCGTCCTCCAGGGGGCGTACCCCGCGGCCATCCAGCGGCTCCAGGTCGACCCGCAGGAGCTCTCGCGCGAGGAGCCGTTCATCGAGGAGAACCTCGCCGCGACCCGTGACGCGTTCGGGCTCGACGAGGTCGCCTTCCAGCCGTTCTCGATCAGCAACGACCTCGACGAGGCCGACGTCCTCGACAACGACGTCACGCTGCGCAACGTCCGACTGTGGGACCCGGGTGTGCTCGAGACCACCTACCAGGAGCTGCAGGCGCTGCGGCCGTACTACGAGTTCAACACCGTCGCGATCGACCGCTACCAGATCGACGGTGACCTCCGTCAGGTCATGATCGCCACCCGCGAGCTGTCCCAGCTCCCCGAGGAGGCCAACACCTGGCAGAACCGGCACATCACCTACACCCACGGCTACGGCGTGGTGACCTCGCAGGTCAACACCGCCGACGAGCAGGGGCAGCCGGTCTTCCTGTCCTCCAACATCCCGCCGTCGGGTGATGACGAGGTCGTCCCCGAGCAGGAGCCGGGCGTCTACTACGGCGAGCTCACCGAGCCGCTGTACTCCCTCGTGCGCACCGGGGCGAGCGAGCTCGACTTCGAGGATCCCGAGGGCCAGGAACAGGTCTACACCGAGTACGAGGGGGAGGGGGGCGTCGGCATCGGCGGCCTCGCCCGCCAGGTCGCGTTCGCGTTGCGCTTCGCCGACTACAACCTCGTGCTGACCAACCTCATCGAGGACGACTCCCGCATCCTGTTCCACCGCAACGTCCGGGACCGGGTGGCACAGGTCGCGCCGTTCCTCGAGCTCGATGCGACCCCCTACCCGGTGGTCGGGGACGAGGGCGGGATCCAGTGGGTGGTCGACGCCTACACGACCTCGAACGCCTACCCGTACTCCGAGCGACGCAACCTGCAGCTCGGCGGCCGGACCGTGCCGGTCAACTACGTCCGCAACAGCGTCAAGGTCGTCGTCGACGCCTACGACGGCGAGATGACCTTCTACCGGGTGCAGGACGACGACCCGGTCCTCGACGCCTGGGAGCAGGCCTTCCCCGGCCTGTTCGTCCCGGTGGACGAGGCACCGGACGGGATCGTCGACAACTTCCGCTACCCGCAGGATCTCTTCCGGCTGCAGGCCGACCTCTACACGACCTACCACATCCCCGGTGCGGACGCGTTCTACAACCGCGCCGACGCGTGGTCGGTACCGGCGGACCCGGCGGCTGCTGCGAACCAGGTCGGCGGCGCCGACCTCGCGCAGGCCACGCAGCGTCCGCTCGAGCCGTACTACCTGCTCATGCGCCTGCCCGGTGAGGCCGACGAGGAGTTCGTGCTGATCCAGCCCTACCTGGCACGAGGCCGCGACAACATGGTCGCGTGGCTGGCCGGGCGCAGCGACGAGGAGCACCTCGGTGAGCTGTTCGCCGTGCAGTTCCCCTCCAACCAGCAGGTGCTCGGTCCGGCGCAGGCGCAGACGCGCATCGAGCAGGAGGAGGACATCTCCGAGTACATCACCCTGCGCACCAACGAGGGCACCCGGGTGATCCGCGGCAACCTGCAGGTGCTGCCGATCGCGGACTCCATCCTCTACGTCGAGCCGCTGTTCCTGCAGGCCGGTGACGCCGAGATCCCCGAGCTCACGCGCGTCGCGCTGGTGCTCGGCGGGCAGACCGCGTTCGACCGCACCTTCGCGGGGGCGCTCGGCCAGCTGCTCGGCATCGAGGTCCCCGAGGTGATCGCCGAGGGCGAGGAGGGCCCGATCTCGGTCGAGGACCCGGTCGCCGAGGACGACACGCCGGTCGATCCGGACGAGCCGGCCGACGAGCCGGCCTCGCCGGGCGGGCAGACTTCACGCGAGCTGCTCGAGCAGGCGCTCGCGGCCTTCGCACGCGCCGAGGTGGCGCTCCGGGACGGCGATCTCGGCACCTACCAGGACGAGGTCGCGACGGCTCGGGACCTGCTCGAGCAGGCGGCTGAGGCTGAGGGTGTCGACTCGGTGGAGGACCTCGCTGAGGGGGCGAACGACGACACCGACGGCGGCGGGTCCGGCGCCGCCAGCGAGACCGGCGACGCCAGCGAGGCCGACGCCGCCGCGACCGAGGACGGCGCCTGATCCTCCGTCCGACGTGACAGGCCCCCGCCGCGGCGGGGGCCTGTCACGGTTGGTGCTCGCTCACTCGTCGACCTCGTCGACGTTGAGCTCGGCACCGTCCTCGTCGATCGAGGCGTCGCACGCGACAGCCCCGGTGGCCAGGAAGCCGAGCAGCGAGGTGGTGGCGAGCAGCTGGCGGGTGGTGCGCTTCACGGGATCCTCCATCGTCGGATGTCGTGCCGAGTCTGTCGTCAAGGCCGGCGAGGTCCAGGGACGAACGGACACCGGGTGTCCGGGCGCCGGACCGGTCCCGTCCGGTGACCGCGCGGGGCAGCCTCGCCCGTTTCGCGTCTCCGCGCGAGGGTGGGTACGGTGCCCCCATCGGCGCGGGGTGGAGCAGTTCGGTCAGCTCGCCGGGCTCATAACCCGGAGGTCGCAGGTTCAAATCCTGCCCCCGCTACTAGCAGAACCCCCGAATTCGGGGGTTTCTGCATTTCTTGACCACCAAATGACCACCGAGAGCTGGCGGTCACGCGCCGAGCCTCCGTGGAGTGGAGGGTCGGTCGCCGGCCCGAGAGGCCCGCGACAGCGACGTGAGAGTGCACGACACCCTCCGGACAGCCGAGTGTTGGCCAAGCGCGCATCCCGCCCTTGCCGCTCCGCAGTCCCTCCGCTCTGTGCGGGTCGGAGTGCTTTCGTCGAAGCCCCGGACCGCACATGGCTGACCGTCGTCACCCGTTGTAGGGAAGCCTCACGCGCGGTATTCGCCCCTCTGGGCGGGTCCCGCCAAGCGTGGGACGATCGAGGATCGTGGATGCGGTCACAGCATGGAGCCGAGGTCGGAGCCGACGCTGGGGTAGCTGGCGGTCATGGACTTCAGCTGTCGAGTGGTGAGGTCGAGCTTGATGGCGAGGGCGCAGAAGTTGATGAGCTCGCCGTACTCGGGTCCGAGCATGTGGGCGCCGACGATGGTGTCGGTGTCGCGGTCGACGAGGATCTTGGTGGCGGCCGTTCGTTCGCCGATGCGGTAGTTGGAGAACCAGCTGCCGGTGTCCTGGTAGCGCACGTCGAGGTCGATGCCGGCCTGTCGCGCGTCGGCTTCGAGCATGCCGACGCGGGCGAGCTCGGGGATGGTGTAGACCACGGTGGCCACGCCGTCGTAGTCGGGCTGGGTCGTCTGGTCGTCGAGCATGTTGGCGACGGCGACCTTGCCCTCGAACACCGCGACCGGGGTCAGCGGCATGCCGGGTGTGTCGGCCGAGTCGCCCGCGGCCCACACCGCGGGGTTGGTGGTGCTCTGCAGGTGCGGGGCCACCGTGACGCCCCGCGGGCCGACGTCGACCTCGGCGGCCTTCAGTCCGAGCCCGGACAGCTGGGGCACACGGCCGGCGCCATGGACGACCAGGTCGACCTCGATGCTGGCCTGGCTGCCGTCGGACTCGACGGTGACCCGGTAGCCACCCGGGGTCCGTTCGATACTGCGGACCGACGTCTGCGTCCTGATGTCGACGCCGATCTCAGTGGAGCGCCCGACGAGGAGGTCGACCAGGTCGGGGTCGAAGGGTGTCAGCGGCCGCTCACCACGGTCGATGACGGTGACCATGGCGCCGGCCCGGGCGGCGATGTGGGCGAACTCCATGCTGACGAACCCACCGCCGACGAACACGACCCGTTCGGGCAGGGCGTCCAGGTGGAGGAAGTCGGTGCTGTCGATCAGGTGCTCGGCACCGGGAAGGTCCAGCGGCCGGGGTCGGGCGCCGGTGGCGATGAGGAACCGCTCGGCGGTCACCGGTCGGCCGTCGATCTCGAGCTGGCGGGGTCCGGTGAAGGTCGCGGTGCCGTGCAACGTCTCGACGCCGTTGCGCTCCAGGCCGCGTTCCATGTTGTCGGGGACCGGATCGGTGAACCCACGCTTGTGGTCCATGAGGTCGGCCCAGTTGATCGTCAGGCTGCCGGCGTCGATGCCCTTGCCCTCCAGCAGACGAGCGGCGTCGATGATCTCCGCGCCACGGCGCAGGATCTTCTTGGGGTCGCAACCCCGCAGCGCGCAGGTGCCGCCGTAGGGCAACTCATCGACGATGGCCACGCGCCATCCCGCGGCGCCGCACTTGTTGGCCGCGTTGACGCCGGCCATGCCGGCGCCGATCACGATCA
>JBBECA010000038.1:0-30632 GCA_040882055.1 Nitriliruptor sp. | reverse complement strand
TCGGACAGGGTGCCCTTGTTGGGGACGGCGACGCGCAGCATCAGCGGGACCTCGGGGGAGGAGGGAGACGAGGTGGGTTCGCCCCTGCGCCGACCGCGGGACGGGATCAGAGGTGAGCGTAGACGTCGTCGAGGTCGACGCCGGCGGCCAGCATCATCACCTGGAGGTGGTAGAGCAGCTGGCTGATCTCCTCGGCGGTGCGGTCGGGACCCTCGTGTTCGGCCGCCATCCACACCTCGGCGGCCTCCTCGACGATCTTCTTGCCGATCGCGTGGACGCCGGCATCGAGCGCCGCGACGGTGCCGGAGCCCTCGGGTCGGGCCGCGGCCTTGTCCCGCAGCTCCGCGAACAGGCCGTCGAAGGTCTTCACCGGAGGGCTCCTGACGAGGCGGACGCGGCGCCTGCCGCGGCGAGAGCGTAGGCCAGCGGCCGTGGTGGCCGGTCGAGCCCTCCGACGACCCCGCTAGGCTCACACGCCGTGTCCGGATCCGACCGCCGGACACCGATCCGCACCGAGACTCAGGAGCGCCCGTGTCCGACGTCCCCGGCACCGGTACCGGCGAGGAACCGTCCGAGGAGGAGGTCCGCGCCTACCTCAGCCAGCTGCGCGGCGCTCCCGCCGAGCAGGTGGTGGCCGAGGTGATCTCGGCGCTGCTCAACGCGGCGCAGGTCAAGCTCGGCCGCCGTGACGGCCGGATGCTGCTCGACCTGTCGGCCGGGATCGTCGACGGGGCGCGCCAACACCTGCCGACCGAACTGCTCCAGCAGGTCGACGACGTGCTCGCCCAGCTCCGGGTGGCGCAGGTCGACGCCGAACGCGAGGTCGCCCAGGCTGCCGAGCAGGGGCACGCCGAGCCGAACGACCTCGGTTCCGGTGGCGGCCAGGGTGGAGCCCCGGCCGCGGCTGCCGCAGGTGACAACCCCGACCCGTCGACGCCGAGCTCGCCGCCGCGGGAGGACCCGCCGTCGGCGGGCTCACGGCTGTGGGTGCCCGGCCGCTGAGCGCCGCGGCGTCCCGCGGGTGCCCGTGGTAGCCTGACCGGACGCGCGCCTGCACGGTGCGCGTCGAACTGCAGACACAAGCGGTGCTGGATCGCGCGACGTGACGTCCGCGCTCCGTAGCCACCCACCCGACAGGCCGCCTGCTCGGGTCCCGACGTCCCCACCGCCCCGCCTCCGCGGGGCGGCACGCGTGGACCGGCGACCTCGACGGCGACCCCCAGGGTCGCCGTCCTCCCGTTCGGGCCCCTCCCGTCCCGGTCGGCGCACCCCGCCAGCACCCCCCACGCCGAGGAGGCACCAGCATCAACGACCAGCAGCAGCGTCTCAACGCCGACATCAAGGTCCCGCGCGTCCGCCTCGTGGACGCCGACGGGACGCAGGTGGGCATCGTCCCGCTCGCCCAGGCCCTGCGCCGTGCGCGCGAGCAGGAGCTCGACCTCGTCGAGGTCGCCGCCCAGGCCGATCCACCCGTCTGCCGGATCATGGATTACGGCAAGCAGAAGTACCAGCAGACGCAGAAGGACAAGGAGGCGCGCAAGCGGCAGAACCAGATCGTGGTCAAGGAGATCAAGATGCGCCCCAAGATCTCCTCCAACGACTACGGCACGAAGTCCGGCCACGTGCGCCGTTTCCTCGAGGCTGGGTCGAAGGTCCGCGCGTCGATCATGTTCCGTGGTCGTGAGATGACCCACACCGAGCTCGGCAAGGTGCTGCTCGATCGTCTCGCCGACGACATGGGCGACATCGCCTCGGTCGAACTCGAGCCGAAGGTCGACGGCCGCAACATGGTGATGGTGCTCGCCCCCCACAAGAACAAGGCCGCGCTGAAGGCCGAGAGCGATGCCGCGACGGCCGCCGAGGCGGGTGCCGACGAGCCGGCACCAGCCAGCGACGACGCGACGAGTGCCGAGGCCGCGACCGCCGACGACGCGGCCGCCGGGTCCACCGACTGACCACCCGATAGCCAGGAACACGACATGCCCAAGCAGAAGACCCACAGCGGGGCCAAGAAGCGCTTCCGCGTCACCCGCAACGGCAAGGTGCTGGTGCGCCAGAAGAACCGCGCCCACATCCTCGAGAAGAAGTCGGCCTCGCGGAAGCGTCGCCTGAGCGGCGACACCGTGCTCGCCCCCGGCGACGCCGCCAAGGTCAAGCGCCTGCTGAACAAGTGACGCCCGGTCCCGGCCACCGGGACCGACCGGACCACCGCAGCTGCCCCCGAGCAGCCGACGAAGGAGCACCACGATGGCGCGCGTGAAGCGTGGCGTCCACGCCAAGAAGAGCCACAGGGCCGTCCTCGACCGTGCGAAGGGGTTCCGCGGAGCCCGCAGCCGCCGGTTCAAGGTGGCCAAGGAGGCCGTCTACCACGCCGAGCGGTACGCCTACCGCGACCGGCGTGCCCGCAAGGGTGACTTCCGTCAGCTGTGGATCACCCGCATCAACGCGCAGGCGCGCGTCGAGGGGCTGTCCTACAGCCGGCTGATGCACGGGCTGAAGCTGGCCGAGATCACCCTCGACCGCAAGGTCCTCGCCGACCTCGCGGTCCGCGACCAGGCCGCCTTCGGCGCGATCGTCGCCAGCGCCAAGAAGGCGCTCGAGTCGGACGCTGCCTGAGCCACGCCCCCTGATGCGGACGAGCGCCGGCCCTCGGGTCGGCGCTCGCCCTCGTCGTGCCCGATCTCCGAGGTGATGTGACCGAGGGCCCCGCGCTGACCTCAACCCGCAACCCGCGGGTGCGCTCCGCTGCTGCCCTCCGCCGCAAACGGGAGCGGACCGCGACCGGCGCCCACCTCGTCGAAGGTCCACGCGCCATCGGCGAGGCCCTCGCCGCCGGGCTCGTGACCGAGGTCTTCGCCGTCCCGGATCGCGCCACCGAGGTGGCCCTACCCCCTGGTGTCATCCTCACGGTCGTCAGCGAGCACGTCCTCGCCTCCATCGCCGACGCCGCCTCACCGCAGGGCCTGATCGCCGTGGCGCGGACCCCTCGGGCCGAGCTGGCCGATGCCCTCACGGGCCGGTTCGTGGTGGTGCTCGACCACGTGGCCGATCCTGGCAACGTCGGCACCATCGTGCGCACGGCGGATGCTGCGGGAGCCAGCGGGGTGGTGATCACCGCAGG
The DNA here is from genome assembly GCA_040882055.1 of Nitriliruptor sp. Lineage (GTDB taxonomy): Bacteria > Actinomycetota > Nitriliruptoria > Nitriliruptorales > Nitriliruptoraceae > Nitriliruptor. The sequence goes on along the minus strand of JBBECA010000038.1, from coordinate 27,511 downwards.
ATCCGCCGACCCGTTCGGTCCGAAGGCGGTGCGCAGCGCCGTCGGCTCGAACTACCACCTCCCGGTCGTCGCCGAGGTCGACCTGGCCGACCTGCTCGACCGCGCTCGTGACGAGGGGTGGACGGCGCTCGGTCTGGACGCCGGCGCGTCGCGGTCGGTGTTCGACCTCCCCGCCGACGAGGGGCCGGTGCTGCTGATGCTCGGCAGCGAGGCGCACGGGCTCAGCGAACCCGGCGCGCTCGACGGCACGCTCGCGATCCCCATCGCCGGTCGCGCCGAGTCGCTCAACGTCGCGGCGGCCGCGGCGGTCGCGTGCTTCGCGTTGGCGCGCACGCTCCGTAGCGGCCCGGACCTGTAGGGTCACGCACGTTGCGGGGCGGGAGGTGCGACGTGGCGGACGAGGCGTCGATCCTCGACGCGCTCCCGGAGGCGGTGGTAGTAGTCGGTGATGACGGCGTGGTCACCCACGTCAACGACCGCGCGGGAGTGCTGCTCGGCCTCGGCCCCGAGGCGATCGGGCGCCAGCTCGAGGACGTCCTCGAGCTCCGCGACGACACCGGCACCCCGTGCCGGCTCGGCGCCGCCCCACCGACGGTCGGTGACCGCCTCGCCGAGCGGGTCCTGCGGGTCGTCCACGCTGGCGGCGAGCGTTCCGTCGCGCTCGCTGGACGCTGGCAGGGTGGCCGACTGGTCCTCACCGCGCGCAGCGCTGGCCGGCGGGAACGGCTGGATGCCGTCCGCGGCGACGTCGTCGCGACGGTCAGCCACGAGATCCGCTCGCCGCTGACCAGCGTCAAAGGGTTCACCCGGACGTTGCTGGCCCGGTGGGACCGGTTCTCGGACGAGCAGAAGCGGGCGATGCTCGAGACCATCGATGCCGACGCCGACCGCGTGACCCGGCTGCTCAAGGAGCTGCTCGACGTCTCGCGCATCGACGCCGGTCGGGTCCAGCTCCACCGCAGCCGCGTCGACGTGGTCGAGCTAGCGGCCGCGGTCGTGGCCAAGGCGCGACACCACGAGGCTGGCGAGGGCCGGTGCGTCGAGGTCACCGCCCCGCCGGACATGCCGCCGCTGCTGGTCGACGCTGACAAGCTCGAACAGGTGCTCGTCAACCTGGTGGAGAACGCCCTCGGGTACTCCGAGGGCCGCGTGGAGATCCGGATCGAGCACGACGGCGAGCAGCTGCACGTCCTCGTCGCCGACGAGGGACCCGGCGTGCCCGACGACCAGCACCGGCTCATCTTCCAGAAGTTCGGCCGCGGCCGCGGTGTCCGCCGCGCGGGAACCGGGCTCGGGCTCTACATCACCCGCGGCCTGGTCGAGGCGCACGGGGGTCGGGTCGGGCTCGATCCCGACGCCGAGGTCGGTGCGCGCTTCCACGTCCACCTCCCGGCGGAACGCGTCGTCTGACGCGCTGAGAGGTACCGGCAGCGGGCCTGCAGCCGTGCGCGCGGACCCGTCGCGTCGTCGGGGACGGCGGGCTCACACGTCTACCCTTGTGGCGACCCGCCCCGGCCCAGCGCACCGACCCGACGAGACCACCGTGACCGACCTCTCCGAGCTCCAGGCCGACGCCACCGCGGCGGTCGCCGAGGCCGCCGACCTCGAGGCCCTCGACGAGGTCCGGGTCCGCTTCACCGGCAAGCGGTCGCCGCTCGCCGAGCTGCAGCAAGGCATGCGCGACCTCACCCCTGACCAGCGCAAGGCACGCGGGCAGGAGCTCAACGCCTTCAAGGCCGCGTTCGCGGCCGCCTACGACGCCCGCCGCGAGGAGCTGGCGGCAGCGGCGCTCCGATCCCGGCTCGAGTCCGAACGGCTCGACCTGACCCTGCCCGCCAGGCGGGTGCCGGTCGGCCGCCCCCACCTGCTGACGCAGGTCGAGCACGAGATGCTCGAGGTGTTCACGGGGATGGGCTACCGGGTCGCCGAGGGTCCGGAGGTCGAGGCCGGGGCCTACAACTTCGACCTGCTGAACATCGAGCCCGACCACCCCGCCCGCCAGGAGATGGACACCATCTACGTCTCGCGGGACGACGACGTTGTCCTGCGGACCCACACCTCGCCGGTCCAGGCGCGGGTCATGACCTCCGAGGAACCGCCGATCGCGGTGGTCTGTCCCGGCCGGGTCTACCGGGCGGACGCGGTCGATGCGACCCACTCGCCGGTGTTCACCCAGGTCGAGGGGCTGGTGGTGGCCGAGGGCATCACGATGGCGCACCTGCGCGGCACGTTGCTCACCTTCGCGCGCCGGCTGTTCGGCGAGGACCGCCAGATCCGCATGCGACCGTCGTTCTTCCCGTTCACCGAACCGTCCGCCGAGATCGACGTGACCTTCGAGGGCCACCCGTCCGGGTGGCTCGAGATCCTCGGCGCCGGGATGGTGGACCCGAACGTGCTGACCGCCTGTGGCATCGATGCCGACCGCTACTCCGGGTTCGCCTTCGGGATCGGCGTCGAGCGGGTCGCGATGCTGCGCCACGGCGTCACCGACATCCGGGACCTCTACGACAGCGACGTGCGGTTCTTGACCACGTTCTGAGCCCGTCCGGTCCACCACCCACGCGTCCCCGTCCCACCTCGGAGCCCGCACGTGAAGCTTCCCCTGTCCTGGCTCGCCACCCACGTCGACCTGTCGACCACCGCCGTCGCGCGGCCGGACGGATCCGTCGACGTGGACGCGCTCGTCGACGTGATGAGCCGCAACGGACTCGAGGTCGAGGAGGTCACCACGCCCGGCGCCGGGACCCAGGGCGTCCGCACCGCGCGGGTCCTCGACTGGGCACCGCACCCGGACGCCGACAAGCTCCGCGTCGCTCACGTCACCGGTGAGGGTGGCGAGGGATCGATCGAGCTGGTCTGCGGCGCCGCGAACTTCGACACCGGGGACGTGGTCGCGCACGCCTTCCCCGGAACCGCGATACCCGGGATGATGATGGAGGCGCGCGAGATCCGCGGGGTGCTGTCGAACGGGATGCTGGCGTCGAGCCGCGAGCTCGAGCTCGGCGACGACCACGACGGCATCCTCATCCTGCCCCCGGACACGCCGCTCGGCGTCCCGCTCACCGACCTCATCCCGCTCGGTGAGCCGGTCATCGAGATCGCCGTCCAGGCCGACCGGGGTGACCACCTCTCGGTCCTCGGTGTCGCCCGCGACCTCGCCGCCATCCTCGACACCACCTGGTCCGCGCCGCAGGTCCCGGTGCCGCACGCCGACCCGGGCGTCCCGGTCGAGCTGCGCACCGACGGGTGCGCCGCGTTCGTGGCCTGGTCGCTCGAGAACGTCACCGTCCAGCCGTCGCCCCCGTGGTTGCAGCAGCGTCTCGCGCAGTGTGGGGTGCGGTCCATCGACGTCGTGGTCGACGTGACCAACTACGTCATGCTGGAGCTCGGCCAGCCCCTGCACGCCTTCGACCTCGGTCAGCTCCGGGGGCCGGCGTTGACGGTGCGGCGTTCGGCGGGGGACGAGCAGCTGGTCACCCTCGACGATCAGGAGCGCACCCTGCGGGCCGGCGACATGGTCATCGACGACGCGGAACGGACCGTCAGCCTCGCGGGGGTGATGGGCGGCCGCGACACCGAGGTGAGCGCAACGACCACGCAGGTGCTCATCGAGGCCGCCGTGTGGGAACCCGCCGCGATCCGCGCCACCTCGCGGCGGCTGAACCTGGTGAGCGAAGCGTCGCAGCGCTTCGAACGCCGGGTCGATCCGAACGGGGCCGGCCGTGCGGCCGCGCGGGCCGTGCAGCTGCTCACCGAGCTCGCGGGCGCCCGCCCCGTCGGCACCACCGTGGTGACCACCGCCCCTGCCCCCGACTACGCGGTGACCCCGACCATCGAGGTCGACACCGCGCGCATCCGTCGGCTGGTCGCGGTCGATGCCCTCGACACCGACCGCCAAGCCGCCGTGCTCGGCCGGTCCGGCTCCGAGGTCGAGGTGGTGGACGACCACCGGCTGCGCGTCACGCCACCGAGCTGGCGTGGGGACCTGCTCCGCCCGGCCGATCTCGCCGAGGAGGTGGCCCGCCTCCACGGCTACGACGCCATCCCCGCCGAGCTACCCGCCCTGCCGACCGCCGGTGGACTGACCGCCGCACAGCGCACCGAACGTGAGGTGCGCGACCTCGTGCGTGCCGCCGGCCTGCACGAGGCGGTCACCCGCCCGTTCGTCGGGGTCGCGGCGCTCGAGGGCGTCGTGCCCACCGAGGGCCGCGTCGAGCTCGCCAACCCGCTCGCCAAGGACGCCGCCGCCATGCGGCCGTCGCTGGTCGAGGGGCTGCTGCAGGCGGTCCGGCGCAACGTCGGCCAGGGCCGGCCGGGGACCGCACTGTTCGAGCTCGGTCGCACCTTCCGTCCGGTCGACGACGAACTCGCGACCGTCCTCGACGGTGCTCGTGCCGTCCTCGGCGGTCCCGAGTGGCGCTGGCGGGACCGCGACGGCCGGGACCTGCCCGTGCAGCCGCGTGCGCTCGGGCTGGCGGCGCAGGGCCTGCGGCTCGGCGACGACTGGCTCGATCCGGAGGACCGCTGGTCGGTCCAGGACCTGCTCGCGGTGCTCGACGCCGCCGTCGCGCGGGCGACCGCCGGCGGTCGACGGCACCGTCTGACCCGCGTCCCCGTCGAACGCGACGGGTTCCACCCGGGGCGCACCGTCGCGCTGCTCCTCGGGGACCACGAGGTCGGGCTCGCCGGTCAGCTCCACCCCGACGAGGCCGACGCCCGCGACCTGCCCGAGCCGGTCGTCGTGGCCGAACTGCTGCTCGAACCCTTCCTCCGGGCGGTCGGCACCGGCACGGCGCCGGTGACCGCACGCCCCCTGACCCGACACCCGGCGCTCACGATCGACGTCGCCCTCGTCGCGCCCGACGACGTGCCGTACGCCACGCTCGAAGGTGCGACGCGCGCTGGAGCAGGCGACCTGCTGGACGCGCTGTGGTGCTTCGACGAGTACCGCGGCGAGCAGGTGGGGGAGGGCAACCGCAGCGTGGCGATCCGCCTCCGGCTGCAGTCGCCCGACCGCCAGCTCACCGACGCCGACGAGAAGCAGGTCATCGAGGCGGTCGCGCGGGAGGCCGATCGGGTGGGCGCCACGCTGCGGCGCTGATCCGACGGTGCGCGAGGACCGCGCGGACGGGAGGGACGCGGGGCTCGAGCGCGGAAGTCGACCTCCGAGCCCGCGGGAGCGGCCCGCGGCGAGTGGAGGTCACGTGCGCCCGTCCCGATCCCTGCGTCGCTCACGTCTCCTGGTGTTGGTCGCCGCCGCGTCCCTCAGCACGGGCTTCCTGCCCGTCAGCACCGTGTCGGTGCCGTCGCTGACCGTGGCCGACGAGCCCCAGAACATGGAGCACGTGACCAACATCCAGTACGAGGACCGCTACGGGACCGGGGCCAACCAGGGCTCGGACCTCGAGTTCGCCACCATCCCGGTCGAGGCCGAGATCGAGGTGCCGCGCGGCAACGGTCGTGGCAACGCGCCGCCGAGGCTCGTGACGATCACCGAGGAGCGGACGTTCGCGTTCGTCGGGGCCTACACCAACGGGCTGCAGATCATCGACGTGACCGACCCGGACGCGCCCGAGAAGGTCGCCGTCTACGACTGCGCCGTCGCGCAGGGCGACGTCCAGGTCTTCGAGCGCGACGGTCGCTTCCTGGTGGCCTACACCAGGGACACGGGGTACGCGGCGGCGACCCGGGCCGAGTCGGCCTGCTTCCAGGAGGCCGACGCCCTCGGCTTCGGCGATGCCGACGAGCTCGGGCCGGGGACGTTCATCGCCGACGTCACGGACCCGTACGAGCCGACGCTGGCCTCCTTCGTCGCCTTCGAGAAGGGGTCGCACAACCAGACGGTGCACCCGAGCGGCGACTACCTCTACAACTCGAACTCCGAGCTGATCACCTCCGTGGCCGGCGAGGTCGGCATCGAGGTGGTCGACATCAGCGATCTGGAGGCTCCGGAGCAGGTCGCGTTCGTTCCGCTACCGATCCGTCCCGGGCTCGGGACCGAGTCGCACGACATCACCTTCGACGAGGCAGGCGACCGGGCGTACTCCGCAGCCCTGTCCCAGACGGTGATCATCGACACCACCGACCCCGCCGCGCCGGAGCTGATCAGCTCGTTCGTGGACCCGACGATCAACGTCGAGCACCAGGCCAACCCGGTCACCATCGACGACCCGCTCCTCGGGGAGCGCGAGTTCCTCATCGTCGAGGACGAGGTCGCCGGCGCGTCGCCCACGGGGCAGTGCCCGAACGGGGGCGTGCACGTCTACGACATCACCGGTGAGCTGGAGAACAACCCGGTCAAGGTCGGCTACTGGAACGTCGCGCTGTTCGGTCCCACCACCGACGGGCTCGGCACCTGCACCGCCCACGTCTTCGAGATCCACGAGGACGAGCAGCTCATGACCATCGCCTTCTACAACGGCGGCGTCCGCGTCGTGGATCTCTCGGGACTCGTCGGCGTGGCGGTCGGTGACGCCGGCGTCGGGATGCGCGAGGTCGCGAGCTTCCGGTTCGAGGATTCGGACACCTGGGCGGTCAAGGCGCCCTCGGTCGACCGGGATGGGGTCTTCCACATCTACGGCAACGACCAGCGCCGCGGCTTCGATGCCTACCGGGTCGACCTGACCGGTGGCGCCGAGCAGGCGACCACGGCCGGTGACGACGAGTGGCTGACGCCCGCCGAGTTGGAGGCGCGCGTGGCCTCCCTCCCGGCGATCGATCCCACCGAGCTCGATCCGTTCCGGTGCCTGCTGCCCCGGGGGGAGTGACACCGACGACCGTGACGGCACCGCTCCGGGACGGGGCGGTGCCGTTACCGTTGGGCCGTGGCCAGCATCCCGATCTCCCGTGGCGTCTCGATCCCCGAGGCGGAGCTCGAGCTGTCCGCATCGCGGTCCTCGGGCCCCGGAGGGCAGGGGGTCAACACCACCGACTCCAAGGTCGAACTGCGTTGGGACGTCCGCGCCTCGACGGCGCTGAACGAGACCCAGCGACAACGCCTGCTCGAGCGTCTCGCCCCCCGCATCACCAACGACGGCGTGCTCATCCTGCAGTCGTCGGAGCAGCGCAGCCAGCACCAGAACCGCGACGCCGCGATCGCCCGCCTGCAGGCCCTCGTCAGCGAGGCCATCGCGCCGCCGAAGGTGCGCCGTGCGACCCGGCGGACCCGTGGTTCCAAGGAGCGCCGGCTCCGAGCCAAGAAGCAGCGCAGCGAGACCAAGAAGCTGCGCAAGCCCCCCGACGCGTGACCTGGGTATGCGCGTAACTGCTTAGAGTTGCAGATGGCTGCGGGGTGTGTCACCCTCCGGCTCCGCGATCCACCCAGGAGCAGTCGTGTCGCACCGCCTCGGCATCGTCGGCGCCTCCGGGTACGGCGGCGCGGAGCTGCTGCGCCTCCTCGACGGCCACCCCGCCATCGAGGTGGCGATCGTCGCCGCGCACTCGCAGGCGGGAGCACCGGTGTCGTCGCTGTTCCCCAACCTCGCCGGCGCCAGGGTGTTCGACGCGGTGGACCTCGACGCGCTCGCCGGTTGTGACGTGGTCGTGCTCGCGACCCCGCACGGCCCGGCGCTCGAGGTCGGCGCCGCCCTGTGCGATGCCGGTGTCCCGGTCGTGGACCTGTCCGCCGCGTTCCGTCTCAGCGTCGCCGGGTTCGCGACCTGGTACGGCGAGGACCACCCGCGGCCCGATCTGGCCGCCGGTGATGACGCGGCGGATCAGAAGGTGGCCTACGGCCTGCCCGAACTCGGCCTGCGTGACGCCGTCCGCGAGGCGACGCTGGTCGCCAACCCCGGGTGCTACCCGACCGCGGCCCTCCTCGGTCTGGCGCCGATCGCGGACCTCGTCACGCCCGGCACGGTGGTCGTGGACGGCAAGTCGGGGACCTCGGGGGCCGGCCGCGCCGCCAAGGACAACCTCCACTTCGCCCACGTGCACGGCGACATGACCGCCTACGCGGCGCCGTCGCACCGCCACACCGGCGAGATCGAGCGGTGGACGCCGGGTGAGCTCGGGCCCATCAGCTTCACCCCGCACCTGGTGCCGATGTCGCGCGGGCTGCTGACCACGACCTACGTCACCGTCGCCGACGAGGTGGACGGCGACACGATCGCTGACGCGTACCGCGAGGCCTACGTCGACGAGCCGTTCGTGCACGTCCTGCCGCCGGGCACCTTCCCGCACACCAAGGCGCTCGCGGGCTCCAACGGGTGCCAGCTGTCGGCCGTGTTCGACCCCCGGGTGCGTCGCGTCACCGTGACCAGCGCGATCGACAACCTCGGCAAGGGCGCCGCCGGCCAGGCCCTGCAGAACATCAACCTGCTGCTCGGACTCGACGAGGCCACGGGGCTGACCGCGGTGGGGGTCTACCCGTGAGCCCCTTCCCGGGCTGGGGCCCGAACGACCGCAGCGGCCTGACCCCGCTCGACGGCGGGGTCACCGCGGTCCCCGGCTTCCGTGCCGCGGGGACGGCCACCGGGATCAAGGCCTCCGGCAAGCCGGACCTCGGGCTGCTCGTGGCCGACCAGCCCGCCGGTGTGGCCATCCTCACCACCACCAACCAGGTCAAGGCGCCCGCCTGCACCCTCAGCGAACGGCACGCGGCCGACGGTCGGGCGCAGGCCGTGGTCATCAACAGCGGGAACGCCAACGTCTGCACCCCCGACGGCGAGGTGCACGCCGCACGTATCGCCGAGGGAGCCGCCGCGGCGACCGGCGTGGCCCCCACGGACGTGCTGGTGATGTCGACCGGCATCATCGGGGTACCGCTGCCGATCGAACACATCGAGGCCGCGCTCCCCGGCCTGGCCGGCGCCCTGGCCCCGGACGGTGGGCCCGCCGCCGCCGAGGCGATGCTGACCACCGACAGCCACGCCAAGCAGGTCGCGTTCCGGGTGGAGGACGAGCAAGGCAGCTGCACGCTGGCGGGGATGGCCAAGGGCGTCGGCATGATCGAACCGACGATGGCCACCCTGCTGGTGGTCCTCACCACCGACGCGCTCGTCCACCCCCGTGTGCTCGAGAGCCTGCTGCGCCGCGCGACCGACACCACCTTCAACCGGGTCAGCGTCGACGGCGACCGCTCCACCTCGGACACCATCGCCATCCTCGCCAACGGCGCCGCGCCCACGCCCCCCGGGCCCGAGACGCTCGGCCGGGCGATCCAGGCCGTCTGCGCGGACCTCGCCCACCAGGTCGTCGCCGACGGTGAGGGTGCGACGCGCGTGGCGGCCGTCACCGTGCGCGGCGCAGCGTCGGAGGACGACGCCGCGCAGCTGGCCCGCGCGGTCGCCACCTCGCTGCTCGTCCGCGCCGCCATCCACGGTGCCGATCCGAACTGGGGCCGCATCCTCATGGCCCTCGGCAACGCCGGTGTCGCGCTCGACCCTCGCCGGGTCAGCGTCACCTGCGGTGGGGTCACCGTCTGCCGGTTCGGCGTCGCTGCCAGCTTCGACCGCGGCCAGGCCTCCAACGCGATGTCGCGCCCCGAGGTCGAGATCGGCATCGACGTCGGCGGCGGCCGGTCGAGCGCCACCGTCCTCACCTGCGACCTCACCCCCGAGTACGTCCGCTTCAACAGTCAGTACACGACCTGATGGCTATCGAACCGCAGGACCAGCGCAGCGCCGTCGCCCAGGAGAAGGCGGCGGTGCTCCGCGAAGCGTTGCCGTGGATCACCCGCTTCCACGGCCAGACCATCGTGATCAAGTACGGCGGCAACGCCATGATCGACGACGAGCTGAAGCGCTCCTTCGCCGCGGACGTGGCGCTGCTGCACTTCGTCGGCCTCCGCCCCGTGATCGTCCACGGCGGGGGACCACAGATCAGCCAGCTCGCCGGGCGGCTGGGGGTCAGTTCCAGCTTCGTGGGTGGGCTGCGCATCACCGATGCCCCGATGATGGACGTCGTGCGGATGGCGCTGCTCGGGCAGGTCAACCCCGAACTCGTCGGGCTCGTCCAGGAGGCCGGCGCGCCGAGCGTCGGTGTCGCCGGGACGGACGCCGGGCTGCTGCGGGTCCGTCCGGCGGTGGGTCCGGACGGTGAGGACCTCGGCCTGGTCGGTGAGGTCGAGCACGTCGACACCACCTACCTCGAGGAGCTCCTCGACGACGACGTCCTGCCCATCGTCGCCACGGTCGGCCGCGACGCCGACGGCATCGAGCGCAACGTCAACGCCGACCTCGCCGCCGGCGCCATCGCCGCTGCGCTCGGCGCGAGCAAGCTCGTCTACCTCACCGACGTCCCCGGGCTCTACCAGGACTTCGGGACCGACACCCAGAGCCTGATGAGCGAGGTGGCGGTCGACGAGCTGCAACGCATGCTCGACGACGAGGAGCTCCACGCCGGGATGCGGCCGAAGGTGCGCTCCATCGTCGGGGCCGTCCGCGGCGGCGTCCCGCAGGCCCACATCCTCGACGGCCGCCTCCTGCACGCCGTCCTCATCGAGATCTTCACCGACGAGGGGGTCGGCACGATGGTCACCGCCGGGGGCGACACCCTCCGCGAGGAGCACGCCACGGACGCCGTCGCGTCGGCGGCGGAGGTCGCCTCGTGAGCCACCTCGGTCAGCTCCAGGGCCGCGCCGCGGCACACGTGATGCGCACCTACCCCGAGGCGCCGGTCGCGTTCGTCCGTGGTCAGGGCACGGTGCTGTTCGACGGGGACGACCAGCCCTGGCTCGACTTCCTGTGCGGCCTGGCCGTCACGAGCCTCGGGCACGCACACCCCGCCGTGACGGCCGCGGTGACCGAGCAGGCCGGCCGGCTGGTCCACACCTCGAACCTGTTCCTGACCGAGCCGGCCGTCGAGCTCGCCGAACGCCTCGCACGCGTCACCGGGTGGGAGGACGCCACCGTCTTCTTCGCCCAGTGCGGCGCGACCGCAAACGAGGCGGCGATCAAGCTCGCCCGCAAGCACGGCAAGCGCCAGCACGAGGGCAAGGTCCGTGTCGTCGCGCTCGAGGGTTCCTTCCACGGCCGGACGCTGGCGACCCTCGAGGCGACGGGGCAACCGGGCAAGCACGCACCGTTCGCGCCGCTCGCTGGCTTCGTCGACCACGTCCCGCACGACGATCCGGACGCCCTGCGGGCCGCGGTCGGGGACGACACCTGCGCGGTGCTGCTCGAGGTGGTGCAGGGTGAGGGCGGCGTCCGGCCCCTGTCGCCAGAGGTGCTGTCCGCCGCCCGCGAGGCGTGCGACCGCGCGGGGGCGTTGCTGCTCGTCGACGAGGTCCAGACCGGGATCGGTCGGACCGGACCGTGGTTCGCGTTCCAGGCCACCGACGTCGTCCCCGACGTCGTCACGGTCGCCAAGGCCCTCGCCAACGGCCTGCCGATCGGTGCCTGCATCGCCCGCGGCGAGGCGGCGAAGGTGTTCGAACCGGGCGATCACGCGACCACCTTCGGGGGCAACCCGGTGTCGTGTGCGGCGGCCAACGCCGTGATCGAGACCATCGAGGCCGAGAGCGTGCTCCAGACCGCCCGGGCTCGGGGGAGCCGTCTCCGCCAGGGCCTCGAGTCGCTGGTCGGCGGCACCGCCCACGCCGCGGGTGTCCGCGGTCTCGGTCTCCTCCTCGGGCTGACCCTCGACGCCCCGGTGGCAGCCCGGGTCGTCGAGGCGTGTCGCGAACGTCACCTGTTGGTCAACGCGGTCGCCCCGGACGTCGTCCGGCTCGCGCCCCCCCTGACGGTCACCCGGCAGGAGGTCGACCAGGCCCTGGCGCTGCTCCGCGACGCGCTGGACGCCGTGGGCGCCGAGGAGGTGCCGGCGTGACCCGCATCCTGGTGATCGAGGACGACCCGAGCGTGACCACGCTGTTGATCGACCTGCTCGAGCACGAGGGCTACGAGGTCGCCACGGCGGCGGATGGGCTCGAGGGCCTGTTCAAGATCCGCAACGCCGGGGTCGATGCCGCCCTGCTCGATGTGATGATGCCCGACATCGACGGCTCCCGGGTCCTGCGCCAGCTGCACGAGGAGCACGATGGGGGCCTGCCGTTCCCCATCCTGGTGCTGACCGGTTCGCCCGAAGGGGCCCGTCGCTGTCGCGAACTGCTCGGAGCCGACCGCGTCATCGACAAGCCCTTCGATCCGATGGTGCTGCTCGACCGGCTCCGTGCGGTGCTCGGCAGCGACCATCCCGGGGGGCCGACCTCGTGACCGCCACCAAGACCAGCCGGCAGCAGGCACTACGGCGTCTGCTCGGCGAGCGCGCGCTGGCCTCGCAGAGCGAGGTCCGGGCCGCGTTGGCCGAGGTGGGCATCGAGGCCCACCAGACGACCGTCTCGCGCGATCTCGACGAACTCGGCGCGGTCCGTGTGCGCGGCGCCGACGGCGCGCTGGTCTACCGTCTGGCGGTCGACCCCGGTCCGGCGACCGCGCGGGAACGGGTCGACGAGGTGGTCCGGCAGTTCGTGGTGTCGGTGCGCTCGAGCGGCAACCTCGCCGTGCTGCGTACCCCGCCCGCCTGCGCGCACCCGGTGGCGTCGGCGGTCGACCTCGCCGAGCTCGATGACGTCCTCGCGACCGTCGCCGGTGACGACACCGTGCTGGTGGTCGCATCCGACCGACTCGGCGGTAGCTCGCTCGCCGATCGGTTCCGTGACTGCCTCGACGGCCAGAGCCTGCTGACCCCCACCCGCGTCTGACGAGCCCATCCGCACCACCGACCTCCCGCTCCCGCACCCGACCCGAACAGGAACTCCCGATGAGCAAGCCCCGCATCGTCCTCGCCTACTCCGGCGGGCTCGACACCTCCGTCGCCATCGAGTGGATGAAGGAACACAGAAACGTCGACGTGGTCGCCTGTGCGGTCGACGTCGGCCAGGGGGTCGACGACCTCGATGAGATCCGCCAGCGCGGCCTCGACTGCGGTGCCGTGGAGTCGGTCGTCGTCGACGCCCGCGCGGAGTTCGCGGACGACTTCATCGCGCCGGCGCTCAAGGCCAACGCGATGTACATGGGCAAGTACCCGCTCGTGTCCGCGCTGTCGCGTCCCCTGATCGTCAAGCACCTCGTGCGGGTCGCTCGCGAGACCGGCGCTGCGGGCGTCGCCCACGGCTGCACCGGCAAGGGCAACGATCAGGTCCGCTTCGAGGTCGGCACGATGTGCCTCGCCCCGGACCTCGAGACGCTCGCGCCGATCCGCGAGTGGGGCCTGTCCCGCGACGCGGCGATCGACTACGCCGAGGAGCGGGGCATCCCGATCCCGCCGATGAGCAAGAAGAGCCCGTACTCGATCGACGAGAACGCCTGGGGCCGGACCGCCGAGTGCGGGATCCTCGAGGACCCGTGGGAGGCGCCGCCGGAGGATGTCTACGGGCGGACCGTGTCGGTCAAGGACGCACCCGATGACCCCGAGGAGGTCGTGATCGCTTTCCGTAGCGGTCTGCCGGTCAGCCTCGACGGGCGTGAGCTGCCGCTCGCCGAGCTCGTCGCCGAGCTCGACCAGCGCGCCGGCGCGCACGGCATCGGTCGCATCGACATGATCGAGGACCGTCTCGTCGGCATCAAGAGCCGCGAGATCTACGAGTGCCCGGCGGCGCTCACCCTCATCGCGGCTCACCGCGACCTCGAGGACCTCTGCCTCGAACAGGAGCTCGCCGACCACAAGCGGGTCGAGGAGGGTCGTTACGCCCAGCTCATCTACAACGGACTGTGGTGGGGGCCGCTGAAGAAGGCGATCGACGCGTTCATCGACGAGGCCAACCGCTACGTCAACGGTGAGGTCCGGGTGCAGCTGTTCAAGGGCAGCGCGACCGTGGTCGGCCGGCGCAGCGAGGACTCGGCGCTCTACGACTACGAGATGGCCACCTACGACGCGAAGGACCAGTTCGACCAGACGCTCGCCGAGGGCTTCGTCAAGCTCTGGGGCCTGCCGCTCAAGACCTGGGCCGCCCGCGCCCAGCAGCACGGCGACTCGCTCTGATGCAGCACGACGGCGAGCGCGCGACCGATGCCGGCCGGCTCTGGGGGGGACGCTTCACCACCGGGCCGGACGAGGCTGCCTGGCAGCTCGGCGTCTCGACCGGGTTCGACCGCCAACTGTGGCGGCAGGACCTGGCCGGCTCGGTCGCGCACGCCGGCGAGCTCCGCCGCATCGGCGTGCTCGACGACGACGAGCACGCGGCCACGGTCGCGGCGCTCGACCGGTGCGGTGAGCTGTTCGCCGCCGATGCGTTCCCGTTCCTGCCGACCGACGAGGACGTTCACGGCGCGATCGAGCGCTGGCTCGTCGAGGACCTCGGCCCGCTCGGCGGCAAGCTGCGCGCCGGCCGGTCCCGCAACGACCAGATCGCCAGCGACCTCCGGCTCTGGTGCCGCGACGCCTGCGACGAACTCGTCGACCTGGTCGGCCAGCTGCAGGCCGCCTTCGTCGACCAGGCCGAAGCGCACCTCGGTTGGCTGGCGCCGGGCTACACCCACCTGCAGCGGGGCCAGCCGGTGCTGCTCAGCCACCACCTGTTGGCGTACGTGTGGATGCTCGACCGCGACGCGGGCCGGCTGCGTGATGCTCGGACGCGGCTCGATGCGTCCGTGCTGGCCTCCGGGGCCCTCGCCGGACAGACGCTCGGGCTCGACCCGCAGGCCTACGCCGACGCGCTCGGCTTCGCCGGGGTCAGCGAGAACTCGATGGATGCGGTGGCGTCGCGTGACTTCGCCCTCGAGGTGCTGTCGGCGTGCGCCATCCTGGCGGTCACCATCTCGCGACTCGGCGAGGAGATCGTCCTCTGGGCGACGGCCGAGTTCGGGTTCGCCCGGGTCGGTGACGGCTTCTCCACCGGCAGCTCGATCATGCCGCAGAAGCGCAACCCGGACATCGCCGAGCTGGTGCGTGGTAAGGCAGGTCGTGTGATCGGTGACCTGGTGGCGCTGCTGACGACGGTGAAGGCGCTGCCGCTGACCTACGACCGCGACCTGCAGGAGGACAAGGAGCCGGTCTTCGACGCGGTCGGCACGCTGCGTCTGGTCCTGCCCGCGATCACCGGCACGGTCGCCTCGCTGACCTTCGACCGCGACCGCCTCGCCGCGGCGGCGGTCGGCGGGTTCGCCCTGGCCACCGACCTGGCCGAGGAGCTCGTCCGCCGCGGCGTGCCGTTCCGCGAGGCCCACGAGGTGGTGGGCGAGGTCGTCCGTCTCGCCGAGTCGAAGGGCGTCGACCTCGACGGGCTCGACCCCGACGAGCTCGCGGCCGCCCACCCGACGCTCGATCCCTCGGTCGCCGCCCTGCTCGACCCGCGAGCAGCCATCGACCGCCGTGACGGCAGCAACGGGACCGCGACGAGCTCGGTCACCGCACAGCTCGAGCGTGCTCGTCAGGCCGCCGCCCGGAACGCTGCCCCCGTCTGACACCCACGAGCCGGGCCGCCGCGGGTCAGGTGGGGACGCGGAGCAACCGGGCGGGCGCCAGGCCGAGGGCGCGCATCTCGACGGCCGCCAGCTCGGCGTGGCGGCCCTCGGCGAGCGCGCCCGCCGGGTCGTCGACCTCGCGACGGAGCTGGCGCAGCGGGCGTGTCGCCGCGGCGCGGACCGCCAGCAGCCGGTCGGCATCGGGGGAGCGCAGGAGCTCCTCGACGGCCCGGACCTCGCGCACCCACCGGGTCCGCCGGGGCAGGTACCACAGCAGGACCCACCCGAGGACGAGCGCGACGAACACCGCCGGGACCCAGAAGGCCACGGCGGCCACGGTGCGCCCGACCTGCTCGCCGGCGCCGACCAGCTCCGTGCCCGCGCCGCCGAGCGATCGGAACGGTGTCGCGAGCGCGTTGCCGACGGCTGGGATGCCCTCGACCGCCTCGCTGGCGCGACCGGCCGCCTCGGAGACGGTCCGCCCGGACCGATCGAGCCCGTCGGCGACCGCCGCGAACTCGCCGATCGCCTCGGCGAGACGCCGCGCGGTGCGGATCACCCACCACGTGATCGCCAGCACGGTGGCATCACCGGCCACCTGGCGCAGCCGCACCCACGTCTCGTCCGCGTACAGTCGAACGCCCACCGGTGCGCCTCCCATCGGGTGGACCCGGTGGTAGCGGATGTGGAGGCCGGGAGGGGTGGTCGTTCTGGCACGCACCAACGACGAGGTGGCCCGGCTGCTGAACGAGCTGGCCGTCCTGACCGAGATCGACGAGGGCTCGCCGCAGGCATTCCGGGTGCGGGCGTACCAGAACGCCGCACGGGCGGTCGCGGGCCTGCCGCGTGATGTCGCCGAGATGTCGGTCGCCGAGCTCGCGGAGGTGCGCGGACTCGGCAAGAGCACCGCCCAGAAGATCCGCGAGTACGTCGACGACGGCGCCATCACCAAGCTCGAGAAGCTCCGCGCCAAGCACCCGGTCGGGAAGCGTGACCTGCTCAAGGTCCCGGGGCTCGGTCCGAAGGGCGTCGAGCTGCTCGCCAGCGAGCTCGACGTCACCGACCTCGACGGGCTGCGGGCCGCGCTCGACGACGGACGGATCGCCGAGCTGCCCGGGATGGGGGAGAAGACGGCTGAGAACCTGCGCCAGGCCATCGAGCGTTCCGGGCTGTCCTCCAAGGAGCAGCGCGTCCCGCTCGTGGACGCCCTCCCGATCGCCGAACGCATCGTGGCGCGGCTCCGCGAGGTCCCCGGCGTGGTCGACGCGGCGCACGCCGGCAGCGCACGCCGGTACCGCGACGACGTCGGTGACCTCGACATCCTCATCGCCAGCGAGGACCCGGGTCCGGTGACCGAGGCCTTCGTCGGGCTCCCCGACGTGGCCAGGACCGTCGGCTCGGGGGAGACCAAGACCTCGATCGCCACCCACGACGGGCTGCAGGTCGATCTGCGGATCGTCCCGCCCGCGAGCTTCGGCGCGGCGCTCGTCTACTTCACCGGCTCCAAGGCCCACAACATCCGCCTGCGCCAGCGGGCCCTGAAACGGGGGTGGACGCTGAACGAGTACGCACTCGCCGAGCTCCCCCCCGACGACGATGAGGACGCCGACGCGGGCGGCGGAGGCGAGGACCCACCGGCACCGGATCGGATCGGCGCCGTGATCGCGGCCGCCACCGAGGAGGAGATCTACGCCGCGCTCGAGCTGTCGTGGGTCCCGCCCGAGCTCCGCGAGGACGCCGGAGAGATCGAGCTCGCCGTGGACGGGCAGCTCCCCGCCCTCGTCACCCGCGAGGACCTGCGCGGCGACCTCCACGACCACACCGACCGGTCCGGTGACGGCAAGGACCCGCTCGAGGCGCTGGTGCAGGGTGCGGTCGACCGCGGGCACGCGTACCTCGGCATCACCGACCACGCCGAGGATCTGCGCATCAACGGCATCTCGAAGGTCGCGATGCTCGACCAACGGCGTGAGGTGCGGGAGCTCGAGCAGCGTCGCGGCGACATCGCCCTCCTGCACGGCGCCGAGCTCAACATCGGCATCGATGGCTCGCTCGACTACGACGCCGAGTTCCTGGCGACCTTCGACTGGCTGGTCGCGTCGGTCCACTCCCACTTCACCCGTCCCGTCGCCGAACAGACCGCCCGCGTCGTCGCGGCCATCCGGCACCCCTCGGTGACCGCGATCGGGCACCTCAGCGGCCGGATGATGGGCAAGCGACCGGGGATCGAGCTCGACCTCGACCAGGTCCTCGATGCCGCGGCGGAGACCGGCACGGCCATCGAGGTCAACAGCAACCTGCGGCGCAAGGACGCCAGCGCCGAGGCCATCCGCGAGGGCGTCCGCCGCGGGGTGACCTTCGTGATCTCCACCGACGCCCACACGGTGCGCGAGCTCGATCTGCTGCGCCACGGTGTGGGCAACGCCCGCCGCGGTGGCTTGACCGTCGAGCGGTGCGCGAACGCGTGGGAGACCGACCGCTTCCTGGCCTGGCGCGACGACGTGCGGGCCGCGAAGCGACCGTGACCGATCCGCTCCGGACGGCAGGTCGGCTCCGCCCGCTCGACCGGGGGTGGTTGCGCGCCCGCTCGGACCGCGCTGCCCAGGCGCTGATCGGGGCGCTCCTCGTCCGGGAGCTCGACGGGATCGAGGTCGTGGCCCGGATCGTCGAGACCGAGGCCTACCGCCAGGACGACCCCGCCAGTCACACCTACGGGCGCCGCACCGACCGGGTCGAGCCCATGTTCGGCGCACCGGGGACCGCCTACGTCTACCGCTCGTACGGGATCCACTGGTGCGCCAACGTCAGCGCCGAGGCGGAGGGCGTCGGCGCAGCCGTGCTCCTGCGGGCCGCGATCGTGCTCCGCGGCGCCGACGCGGTGCGTTCGCGCCGACCCACCGCACGGCGTGATCGCGACCTGCTCCGTGGGCCGGGCAACCTCTGCCGCGGCCTCGGTGTGGACGCGGCCACGCACGGTGGAGGTGATCTGATCGCCGGCGTGGCCGGACTCCGGCTGGCCACCGACGGGTGGCGACCGGGGGAGGAGCAGGTCCACGCGGGCCCCCGGGTCGGCGTGAGCCGTGCGCCGGACGTGCCGTGGCGCTTCTGGCTGCCCGGGGTCCCGGAGGTCTCCCGCTACAACCGGTCGCCACGAGCGGTCGCGCCACCACCGTGAGGCGTGACCTGCGGGTCCCTCGCTCGTTACGTGGTCCGGAGCCGAGCACGTGGTCGGCCGGCGCACACCCCGGGGGAGGTGGATGCCGGCTCCACGGCGAAGTCTCGGTCCAACGGAGCCGGGAGGGTCGGCATGCGGAAGTTCGGAACAGGTCCAGCTCGAGGCACGGGGCTGCGCGTCGGCGCTGGCATCGGGCTCGTGATGCTCGCGACCGCCATCGGGGGTGCAGCCACCGCGGCCGCGCAGACCGACGAGGCAGAGCCCGTCGAGATCCAGGGTTCGACCCTCTACGTGGCGCCAGCCACGGATGCGCTACCCCCGACCCTCACCAACAGCGTGCCGCCGGCAGCGGTGTGCGTCGTCGCTCCCGAGCTGTGCCCGGACTCGACCGACGACATCCGCAAGGGCATCGTCAGCGGCATCGGGACGGTCCAGGACGGTGCGGTCGACGCCCCGGTGCAGCCGGTCCCGCCGGACACGGCGGCCGTCTCCTACCTCGCCGGGGCGAAGCGGTACCAGACCGCGATCCTCTTCGACGCCCCTGCCATCCCCGACGGTCACGACGTCCTGAGGTTCGAGCTCACCTTCCCGGAGGCACAGCCGACCTACCACACGGGCTCGCCATCGTTCCGGCGGATCATCCTCGGTGCCTTCGAGGCCATCGCGACCTCCGATCCGGCCGTCTTCGCCGACGGGTTCGCCGCGGCGCTCGAGGAGGACCCGATCGACACGTCGACGGTGATGGCCTTCGAAGCATGCCCCCTGCTCGAGGAGTTCGAACCCGCTGGCGCCCCGCAGGCCAGCGATGAGTCCGCCCTGCCGACCCGCGAGTTCGACGGTGAGGAGGTGGCCGCCGTCGACTGCACCTTCGGCGGCAACGGCGTCTACGACGAGGCTGCCGGCACGTGGAGCGTCGACCTGGCCTTCACCGCCCAGGCGTGGGCGGAGGGCGAGATCGAGAACCACGGTGTCCTGTTGCGGCCGACCGGTGCGCCGAACCTCGCCTTCGGTGACGGCGACACCTCGACCACGGCCCAGGTAGCGCTCGCGCTCGAGGGGGTGACCTCGACCATCGAGACCGCCGAAGGGTTCGATCCGGGCGACTTCTCCGCCGGGGACGACGCTGGCTTCGACGCTACGGCTGGCGAGGCCGGCTTCGAGGACGGTGGCTTCGCCGACGCACCTGACCTCGCCGTGGGCGACAGCTTCGACGCTGGCTCCGGAGGCGTCGGCGAACTCGACGACATCGGTGGCCTCGACGACGTCGCGATGGCGGACGAACCGGCCATCGACGAGGGCGGCGGGGAGCCGGAGGTGGCGCTCGATGCCGAGTCCGCCGCACCCGTGCGCACCGGCCCGTCGACCCCGTGGTGGGTCTGGACCATCGTCCCGATGCTGCTCGCAGGTGCCTGGTTGACCGGATCCGCGCTGCTCGCGCCGCTCCCTGCCGTGGCCGGCAGCAGCGGAGGTGCGCTCACGAGGATGTTGGAACGGCACGCCGCTTCGGTGCCCGGTCCCGCCCAGATCTGAGGAACCTGTGCTCCGCCGAGCGGAGCACGACCGGAGGAGATCGACCCATGTCACGTCGCACCCTGCGCGCCTTCGCTGCATCCCTCGCGCTGACCCTGACCGTCGTCGCCTGTGGGCAGAAGCCCGGCGTCCACGTCGAGCGCGGCCCGTTGGCCGCCGGCGGCGGCAGCGCCGCGGTCGACGAGGAGGGGTTCGTGATCGACGAGGGAGCCGCCGACGGCGGTGACTTCGAGCTCGGCGAGGAGGGCGACATCGACGAGTTCGGTGACCTCGAGGGCGATGGCGCTGAGGTCGGTGACCCCTCCGACCCTGCCAGCGGCGGCGACGGGTCGGGTGGTGACGGCTCGGGTGGTGACGGCTCGGGTGGTGACGGCTCGGGTGGTGACGGCTCCGGTGGCGACGGCTCGGGTGGTGACGGCTCCGGTGGCGATGACGGTGACGACGACGGCGGGAAGCGGAAGCCGCGCGGTAGCGACCGCACCGGGGTCACCGACGACGCCATCACGCTCGCGGTCCACGCCCCGGTCACCGGTGCAGCGCCGCTCCCGGCCACATCCTTCGAGAAGGCCCGTGACCTCTACTGGCGGTGGGTGATCGAGGAGAAGGGGCAGAAGATCCTCGGTCGCAGCAAGGTCAACGTCATCTTCGCCGACGACAAGTACGAGCCGTCGAACGCGCGCCAGGTCTGCCGGCAGCTCGCCAGCCGCGCCTTCGCGCTGGCCGGTGGTGGTGGCACCGACCAGATCCAGGCCTGCGGCCAGTTCGCGGGCCAGGCCCGGGTGCCGTACTCCTCCGCCGGGGTGACCGAAGCCGGCCTCGCGGGCAACCCGTGGTACTTCGCCGCCTCGATGTCGTACAAGCAGCAGGGCCCGCTCCTCGCCCAGTACGTCAAGAAGAACTTCAAGGGCCAGAAGACGGCTGCGGTGGTCACCCAGACCCGGAACTTCGACGACGCGGTCGCCGGCTGGGAGGGCTCGCTGTCGGGCATCGACTACGAGGGCACCCTCCGCCACCCGAAGGGCGACACCTCCTGGTACGGCACCTACGCCCGCCAGCTCGGGCAGGCCGGCGTCAAGGTCGTCTACATGCTGACCTCGCCGCTCGACTACATCCGCTTCGCGCAGACCGCCAAGGACCAGGGCTACGACTTCCAGTACGTCGGCGTCGGCATCACCAAGGGTCTGAACGCGGTCCTCAACTCCGGCTGCCCCCACGTCGGTAAGGGCACGTTCCTGTCGCCGTTCCCGGCGCTCGAGACCGCCAACCAGCTCGACCCGGAGTTCCGGAAGGCCGCCGCCAAGTTCAACGTGCCGATCGACGACATCGCGTGGGCGATCTGGGGCACCTCCAAGATGCAGCACGAGCTGTTCAAGAAGTACCAGTCGGAGTTCGGTAACGACCTCACCCGCGAGGACTACCGGGACGTGGCGTCCAGTGCCGGGAAGATCAGCACCGGCGTGTTCCCCGACGTGAACTTCCGACCGGACAACAACTTCGGCAGCACCGGCGTCCACGTGCTGAAGGCCGACTGCGGCTCGAAGACCTACAAGAACGGCGGGACCTTCAAGACCAGCTTCTGATCGACCGCACGTGGGACCGTCCCGGCGGAACGCCGGGACGTGCCCCCGCACCAGCACCTCCCCCCGCGGCCCTCCACCCGAGGAAGGGGCCCGCCGTGGCTGAGCAGCCCAGCTCCGGTGGCGTACGCGTCCTGACCGAGGACGACGACACCACCGCGACGGCCGAGCAGACGGCCCAGCTCCCCGCCGAGGGGGGGCAACCGGCGGCCCCCGACGAGGGGCGACCTGCGGCGGCCCCTGCCGAGGGCGGCTCGGGCGAAGAGCTGCCCGGGGATGGTCCTCGCGCGTCGCTGACCGACCGCCTGAGCGGCTCGGTGATCGAGCACCGCAAGGCAGCGGCCATCGCCGTCGCCGCGCTGATCGGCATCGCGCTGCTCGGTGCGAGCCGGATCGACGTGGGCGGCGTCGTCGTCGACGGCGTCTCGGTCGGTGCGGTCTACGCGCTGGTCGCCCTCGGCATCGCCCTCGTCTACCGTTCCACGAAGGTGCTGAACTTCGCGCAAGGGGAGCTCGGCACGGTCCCGGCCTTCCTGGTGCTCATGCTCCTGACGGGCTTCGACCGCGCGGCGACCATCGACCCGGCCTCGGTCGGGTTGCTGCAGCTGATCAGCTACGCGCTCGTGGGAGTGCTGGTGGGCGCGCTCCTCGCGATCGGGATCAACAGCCTCGTGGTCCAGCGCCTCGCCGAGGCGAACCCGGTGACCAGCCTGGTGGCCACCGCAGGTGTCTCGTTCCTGCTCATCGGTGGCCAGATCGTCATCTTCGAGCTGCAGTCCCGCACCTTCCCGCGTGTCCTGCGAGGTGCGGTGTGCTTCGTCCGAGGCGGCGAGGGTGCGTGCATGCTGCAGACCAACCGGCACAACATCGTGATCCTCGCCGTGCTCGTCATCGTGGCGGCCGGTCTCGCGCTCCTGTTCCGCACGCAGCTCGGCACCGCGCTGCTCGCGACGGCGCAGGACCCGTTCGCTGCGGCGCTCCACGGGGTCTCGCCGATCGCCATGTCGTCGCTCGCCTGGGGCCTGGCCGGAGCGCTCGCCGCGCTCGGCGGGATCCTCGGTGCCGGCTACTTCGCCGGCCTGACGCCGGGGCTCATGACCACCACGTTCCTCATCCCCGCCTTCACCGCTGCGGTCCTCGGGGGCATGACCTCGATGTCGGGAGCGGTGGTCGGTGGTGTGCTCGTCGGTCTCGTGGCCGCGCTCGCGAACGGCATCGCGACGACCTACGGGCTCACCAGCGTCATCCCGAGCCCGCCGACCTTGGCCAGTTTCGTGGTCCTCCTCCTCGTCCTGCTCATCCGCCCACGGGGCCTGTTCGGGAAGGAGGCCTGACGTGGCCGGCACGATCGTCCGTCCCACCGTCGCGCCGACCCCAGAGGTGCGTCGACCGTCCCCGGCGGCACCGGCGCCCTGGCGTCCCTCGCTCCGCGGCATCGTGGCCCGCGTCGCGGTGCTCCTGGCCGTCGTCGGCGCCGTGCTGCTGCTACCGATGCTCGTACCCGCGACCGACGTCAACGTCGTCTCACGGGTCACGGTCTTCGCGATCGTGGCGCTGAGCCTCAACGTCCTCGTCGGCTACACGGGCCAGGTCTCGCTCGGCCACGCCGCGTTCCTCGGGTTCGGTGCGTTCGGCTCGGGGTACGCGCTGACCGAGATGGGTCTGACCTGGCCGGCGGCCGCGGTCGTCGCGGTCCTCATCGGCGGCGGCGTCGCTGCCCTCCTCGGTGGTGTGGCTCTCCGCATCCAGGGTCTGTACCTGGCGCTGGTCACGCTGGCCTTCGGTCTCTTCGCCGAACAGGTGATGTTCAACATCCCGGCCGTCACCGGCGGGGGAGCGGGGATGCCCGCACCGCGGCCCGCGTTCGCCACCGGCGATCGCGCGTACGCCTACCTGTGCCTGGCGGCCCTCGTCGCCGTGTGGCTGCTCGACCGGCGGGTGACGACCTCGAAGGTCGGACGCGCCATCCGGGCGCTACGTGACTCGGAGCGGGTCGCCGCCTCCTGGGGCATCAACGTCACGCGCTACAAGCTGCTCGCGTTCGTCCTCTCGGGCAGCATCGCGGGCCTGGCAGGCGCCTTGTTCGCCTCCATCGAGCAGATCGTCTCGAACCTGACGTTCAGCTTCACGCTGTCGCTGACGTTCCTGTTCATGGCGGTCATCGGTGGTGTCGGGTCACGGGTCGGGGTGGTCATCGGTGCGGCCCTGATCGGGGCGATGCCCTTCGTCCTCGACCGTGCCGCGGAGACCAACCCGGGCTTCCCGGTCGACGGTTCGGCCGCGGTGGTCCTGACCGCGCTGCTGCTCCTGCTGGTCCTCGTCCGCTTCCCGGGCGGCATCGCCCAGCTCCTCGGTGGTGTCGTCCGCTGGTGCAGCTTCCGCCCGTGGAAGGCCGCGGGCCGCGACTCCGCCCCGACCCCCACCGGAGGTGACAGTGGCCGCCCCTGAGTCCCTCACGGCCGTCGTCGATGCGCCCCCAGAGGCCCTCGAGGACGACCCCCGTGCCCCCGCCGCGGCCGAGCCGCTGCTCGGCGCGTCCGGCATCGGTATCCGTTTCGGCGGCCTCCAGGCGCTCCAGGACGTGTCGGTGGCCGTGCACGACGACGAGATCGTCGGCCTGATCGGGCCGAACGGTGCCGGCAAGACGACGTTCTTCAACTGCCTCACGGGCTTCTACAAGCCCAACACCGGCACCGTGACGGTCCGCGGGGAGGACATCACCGGCCTCCGGCCCGATCAGCGCACGGCGCTCGGGCTCGGCCGGACCTTCCAGCAGGTCGGTCTCGTCCGCTCCTTCACCGTCATCGAGAACCTGCTCGTCGCCCAGCACCGCAACGTCGGGTACGGCGCGACCGCGGGCTTGCTCGGCACGTTCGGCAGCCGCCGCGAGGAGCGCGCCCTGCGTGAACGGGCGCACATCGTGCTCGCGGAGCTCGGGCTGTCCCACCTCGCCGACGAGCCGCTCGGCGGGCTCTCGTACGGGATGCTCAAGCAGGTCGAGGTGGCAGCGGTGCTCGCCACCGATCCGCAGTGCCTGTTGCTGGACGAGCCGCTCGCCGGGCTCGGGCCCGAGGAGGCGGAAGCCTTCGGTGACCGGCTCCTCGATCTGCGCAAGAACCTCGGCGTGACCGTGGTCATCATCGAGCACCACGTGCCGTTCATGCTGCGGGTGTGCGACTACGTGTACGTCCTCAACTTCGGCCAGCTGCTCGCGGAGGGCACCCCCGACACGATCCGTGGGAACCGTGCCGTCGCCGAGGCCTACCTCGGTGAAGGTGCGGTGACGCTCGGATGAGCGAGGAGGCGGACGTGACCACCACCGACGACACCCTGGTCCTCGACGACGTCGCCTGGCGTACCGACGAGGCCGGCACCGACTTCTTCGTCCACGACGGGTGGCGCTACGAGCTCGACGCCGATGGGTACGCCTACGCGGTCGCCGAGGTGGATGAGGTCGACGCGTCGACCGGCCCTGGTTCGGGATCCGGGGATGCACGGGCGGCCGGCGACGGCCACGTGCAGGTCCTCGAGGCGACGACCGCCATCCCACCGGTACGACGTCCGGCCCACGCCGAGGACCGATCCGAGGACGCGGCGCCGCTCGCGGCCAGCGCGGCCGGTGATCCGACCACCCCGTTGCTCCGCCTGCGTGGGGTGCGCTCCGGCTACGGCCCGCTCCCGGTCCTGCACGGCGTCGACCTCGAGGTCGAAGAGGGTCGCACGGCGGTCCTGTTCGGCCTCAACGGTGCGGGGAAGACCACCACCGCCATGAACGTCTGCGGCGCGCTGTCGACCTGGGACGGCTCGATCGAGTTCGATGGCCAGGACATCTCGAAGTGGAACACCAAGCGCTGCGTCGACGCGGGCATCGTCATGGTGCCCGAGGGGCGGCGCGTCTTCCCCGAGCTCACGGTCGAACGCAACATGCAGGTCGGGTCGTGGAGCCAGCGCAAGGACGAGGAGTGGGTCGCCGCGCAACGCGAGCGCGTCCTCGACTACTTCCCGCGGCTGCGCGAACGCCTGACCCAGCTCGCCGGGACGCTCTCCGGCGGTGAACAGCAGATGCTGGCCATCGCCCGGGGGTTGATGGCGCACCCGAAGCTGCTGATCATCGACGAAGCGTCGATGGGCCTCGCCCCGGTGATCGTCAAGGACGTGTTCGAGATCGTCCGGGCCATCAACGCCGATGGCGTGACCGTGCTGCTGATCGAGCAGAACGTCGGCGCGCTCGACGTCGCCGACCTCGGCGTCGTCATGTCGCAGGGCAGGATCGTCAAGACCTTGACCGGCGCCGAGCTGACCGACCGGAGCGTGGTGTCCAAGCTGTTGATGGGCTGAACCACGACACGTCACGCCGCGCCGTTCGGCGCGTTGGAACGAGCACAGTCGCCGCCGCGAGGTGGCCACAGAACTGGGAGTGGGACCGTGAAGAACCTCTTCGACCCGAGCCGGTTGCCGGTGCAGGCGGCTGTCGGTTTGAGCGTCCTCGGCTTCGGGCTGATCGTGCTCGGGTGGAACGGCGCCGCCAGCTACGACCTGACGCCGCGCCAGTTCCCGTTCCTGCTCTCGGGTGGCATCGCGGGGCTCGGTGTGGTGCTCGTGGGCCTCACGATGGCGCTGGTCAACGAGATGCGCCGGTCCACGACCGCCATCCTGGCCAAGCTCGAGCAGGTCGCCGACCGGAGCGCCGAGGCGGCCGGCCCCACGGTGGTCCCCGGCTCGGGACCTGCCGTCGTGGCGGGCCGGACCACCTACCACCTGCCGACCTGTCGGCTCGTGGTCGAGCGTGACGACCTGCAGACGATGAGCCCGGACGACGCGTCAGGACGTGGCCTGGCGCCGTGCCGCATCTGCGACGCGGCCCAGGTGGCTGGCTGAGCTCACCCACCTGGTGGCGTCGGAGGGCGCCTCCGGGGCCATCGGCGGCGCACGTGTGCGCGGGGGGCACGCAGGGGTCCGCGTTTTGCTCACCTCGGGGTCGCGGGCTACCGTCCCTCTCACGCGGAACGCCGGTTCGCCGGCAACGTTCCGCACGCGCCCCCTCGGGGGCACGCTCCTTCGACTCGATACCGCGGATCGCGCCTCGCGCTGGCCGCCACGACCGTGACACCGAGCGATCGGTGAACGGGACGGCGACCACCGAAGCCACCAGGCACCGGGTTGACAGCAACAGCAGCAAGCGGGTAACGTTCCCGCTCCGCTCGGACGGGCCGCGATGCCCACCGAGTTGGACGCTCCGCTACGACGCGCTAGGCTCACCGAGCCGCGCATCGCACGAGCGACGTAGCAGGCGGAGTCTCCTTCGGAAGCCGGCCCACTTCTTGGTGGGCGGAACCCGTAGGTCCGCGACCCCGCTCCTTGAGAACTGCACAGGGTGCCAAAAGCCAGTGACGCACCGATGCGAATCGGTGCATCCCCGTCGATCGGGACGCGCTCGCGAGAGCGCCGAAAGATCGTCGAGTAAAAAGTAGTACCCTTAAGATGAAGAGGGATCAGCTGGTCGTTCGCGACCGGCGTCCTCTCCGTCCATTGATCGACGCTCTTGTAGCAACGATCTCTCAACGGAGAGTTTGATCCTGGCTCAGGACGAACGCTGGCGGCGGGTTTAACACATGCAAGTCGAGGGTCGAAACCTCCTTCGGGAGGCTGAAACCGGCGAACGGGTGAGTAACACGTGAGGAACCTACCCTCTGTTCCGGGATAACCACGGGAAACCGTGGCTAATACCGGATGTTCCACGCAGATCGCATGATCAGCGTGGGAAAGCTCCGGCGACAGAGGACGGCCTCGCGGCGTATCAGTTAGTTGGTGGGGTAACGGCCTACCAAGACGACGACGCGTAGCTGGAGTGAGAGCTCGAACAGCCACACTGGGACTGAGACACG
>JBBECA010000037.1:25761-30930 GCA_040882055.1 Nitriliruptor sp. | reverse complement strand
ACGGACATCCCCGTTCGGTCGGCTCCACCGACCGTAGACCTCAGCTGTGACACCGAACCTCGAGTTCGAGGCTCGTCAGGCAGGCAGCGTCCCGGGGCCGGCGACGTCGTCGGCGGGCAGTCCCGGATCCGGGTCGAACCGCAGACCCCGCGGTCCAGCTGTCGCCCCCCGTTCGACCCGCACGGTCAGCGGCGCGTCACCCCAACGCGCCTCGAAGGTGTCCTCGTCGAGCTCCTCGATACGGGCCCCGAGGGTCGCCCACACCCGCGCGGAGACCTCGAGGTCGGGCGCGGTCAGGGTCGGGCCGAGCAGCGCGGGCGAGTCCGGGTCGACCGGGGGGAGGTCGATCCCGGCGAGCGACGCCCACCCGGCGTCGTCGTGCAGCGGACGGGCGATCTGCACGATGAGGCCACCGACCTGCGATGGGCGCATGAACGCTTCGTGCCACTCCTCGCGGGCGAACGAGACGTCCACCAGGTCGTAGCCGGCGGCCTCGACCTCGGCGACGGCCGCGTGCAGATCGGGGACCTTGAGGGTGACGTGGTGGATGCGCGGCCCGAAGCGCGCGAGGAACCCGGCGGCGAACCCGTCCGGCGCGTCGGGCTCGAGCAGCTCGAGCTTGCCGAGGTTCGAGAACCGCATCTGTCGGGTGCCGAAGCCGCCGCCGCTCCACCGCGGTGACAGCCAGACACCGCCGAGCTCCTTCCCCCAGCGCTTGGCCGCCGCTTCCAGGTCGTGGACGGCGACGGCGACGTGGTCCGGGCGGGCATCGAGCGGCACGGCGGGCTCCGGGAGGAGGGGGAGGGGAGGTGTGAGCCTACGTTAGGGAGCGTTCACATCCGCCGTCCAACCCACGTCCGGCCAGCGGTGCTCGGACCTCCCACCGGGGTAGCCTGGCGAACGCACGTTCGTCAGCTCGGAGGGTCGCCGGTGGAGGTCGCGGAACCGATCCTCCACGTCGACATGGACGCGTTCTTCGCGTCGGTCGAGCAGCGCGACGATCCATCGCTTCGGGGCCTGCCGGTCGTGGTCGGCGGGGCCGGGGGGCGCGGCGTGGTGGCGGCCGCCAGCTACGAGGCACGCCGCTTCGGGATCCGGAGCGCCATGCCGATGGTCCAGGCTCGGCGCCGGTGCCCGGATCTGGTGATCGCCCCGCACCGCTTCGAGGCCTACCGCGACGCGTCGCGGGCGGTGATGGCGATCCTCCGTGACGTCACCCCGGCGATCGAGCCGCTCAGCCTCGACGAGGCGTTCCTCGACGTCCGCGGCGCGGTCCGGCTCTTCGGCGATCCGGAGACCATCGGGCACGGCATCCGCCGGCGGGTCCGGGACGAGCTCGACCTGCCGATCTCGGTCGGCATCGGCCCCACGAAGTCGGTCGCCAAGCTGCTGTCGGCCCGGGCGAAACCCGACGGGTTGCTGCGGTGGCCAGCCGACGAGGTGCAGGAGCGGCTGCGGCCCCTGCCGATCAGCGACCTGTGGGGCGCGGGCCCGAAGACGGTCGAACGGCTGACCAGCTACGGGTTCCGCACCGTCGGCCAGCTCGCCGACACCGATCGACGCACCCTGCAGCGGGTCGTCGGCGAGGCGACCGGCGCCCACCTGCACGCCTTGGCCCTTGGGCACGACCCTAGGAGCGTCACCCCACACGAGCCGGCGCGGTCCATCTCCGCGGAGCGGACCTTCGAGCATGACGTCGACGATCCCGACGACCTGCACCGCCACCTGCTGCGCCTGGTCGAGAAGGTGGCTCGCCGGGTCCGTCAGGCCGAGGTGTCGGGGCGGACGGTCACGCTGAAGGTGCGCTTCGCCTCGTTCGAGACCGTGACGCGGTCGATCACGCTGGCCGAGCCGACCGACCGCACCCACGACCTGCTGGTGGCCGCGCGGGGGCTCCTCGACGGGCTCCGGCTGGAGCGGGTGCGGGTGCGGCTGCTCGGGGTGGGGGTGTCGAACCTCGGGGACGGGGACGCGTCCCGACAGCTGACCCTCGATGCGCCGGAGGCGTCGGCGGACGTCCCGTGGGGCGATCGTCGGTGGGAGGACGTCGATCGCGTCGCCGATGCGGTGGCGGACCGGTACGGCGACGTCGGGGTCAGCTTCGCGGCGCTGCTCGACGACGTGCACGAGGACCAGCCGTACGCGACGAAGCGAGAGGTGCGCGAGACGGCGGATGGCAGCGACCCGCCGGGGGAGCGCTGACCCGCTTCGGCGGAAGCGCCTCCGCGGAGGCGCTTCCGCGGAGGCGGTGCGGGGCCTCCGCGCGTACCGCGGAGCGGTGGAGTCAGACGACCGGCAGGAACGCCACGGTGCCGCGCTGCTGACGCCGCCCGTCGAGGTAGGCCGCGAGCTCGTCGTAGATGACGTCGCCGACCATGAGCCGGAGCTCCTTCTCCATGGTGCGGAACAGCGGGTTGGCGCTGACGAAGGCGGTGTCGTCGTCGAGGCACCACCAGCCGAAGTCGGAGCCACCTTCGCCCCAGTGGCCGCGTTCGTAGGCGGCGATCAGGTGGGTCTCGAGCGTGCCGCCGTCGTTGGCGGTGGTCTCCTCGATGGTCCGGTGGAGGGGGACCTGCCAGCAGACGGTGGGCTTCCAGTCGGCGTAGTGCTCGCCGCGCCGTTCGGCGACGTGGTGGAGCGCGCAGCCCTCACCGGACGGCCAGCCGCTGCGGTTGGCGAACAGGCACCCGCCGTCGATGACGCGGGTCTTGACGTCGCCGTCCTCGTCGGTCTCCCAGATGCCGTCCTCGACCGCGGTGGCGTGGAACTGCATCGTGGTCGGGTCGAGGTGTTCGAGGACGGCGCGGTCGTAGAAGGCGGCCTCGTCGTCGTCGTTCAGGTAGGCGCCGTGGAGGCAGCACCCGATCGCCGGGTCCTGCTCGCTGGGGTGGATGCCCTCGCAGCCGGCGCCGTAGATGCAGGTGTAGTTCGACAGCAGGAACGACACGTCGAAGGTGTAGCGCCGGTGGTCGTCGGTCGGGTCGTCGATGGTGACCCACTCGCGTGATGGCACTGGCGCCCCTGGCCGTCGTCGTCAGCGGCCGCAGGCTACCGGCGGGGGCTGTCGCTCCCACGACGGCGACGGGTGAGCACCGCGGGTGCACCGAGCACGACGAGCGCTACGCCAGCGAGGAAGGCGTTCAGCAGCTCGCCACCGGTCCGGGGGAGCACGTCGAGGACCGCGCGTCGTACCGACTCGCCGAGGACTGCGGTTCCACCGCCAGGTCCACCGCCCGCGCTGCCCCCGCCAGCTGCGTCGCCGCCGTGGGGGTCGCTGCCGCCGGGGGAGTCCCCGCCGGAGCTGTCTCCGCCGGTCGTCGGTCCGTCGCGGTCGATCACCTCGTCGAGCACGTCGGTGCCGGGCTGGTCCACCGGCGGGGTGACGGGTCCGCCCGTGGTCCGCTGGTGGCAGACCAGGTGACGGCCACCGCCGGTGACCTCGAAGATCCCGACGCCAGCAGCGACGTCCCCGCTGGTGTCGATGCCGAGGTCCTCGCAGTCGGTGGTCTCGTAGCCCTGGCCGGCGGGGAACACCTCGTACTGGGCACCGATGAGCAGCGTCAGTTCCTCGGTGTCGCGCAGGCCGCGCTGTTCGTTGCCCCCGGCGTTGAAGTAGCGGTGCTCGACCACGATCTCGACGAGCGTCGGCCCGGGGCCGTTCCCGCTGTTCTCGCCGTGGATGAGGACGCGAACACCGGTGACCGGCTCGATCCCGATTCCGAGCGGGGTGAGGTCGAACTCGGCCCGCTCGTCGTCGGTCTGGGCGACGAGGGGCTGTGCCGGCAGGTCGCCATCGTCGGTGATCAGCTGGAGCCCGACCTCGGTGCCGTCCGGACAGCCCGGCACGGCCACCGATGCGCCGGTGACGGTCATCAAGTCGTGGTCCGTGCTCCACGACACGTCGGCCCGCTCAGCGCAGACGACCGTCTGCGCGCTCGCGGCACTGGGCACGAAGACGAGTGCCAGCAGCGTCACAGCGGTGGCGGAGAGGAGGTTCACAGAGCGTCACCATCTTCGTGTTCATCGACTGAGCCGATCCCGGGGTTGTCAGACGACGAGACGTCGGTCGGACCCGAACTGACAGTGGCGGCAGCGTCCTCGGTGGTCGTATTCGCTGGCCCCTGCTGCTTGAGGCAGACAGAGTGTGTCGACCCTGCCGTGGCGGTGAAGTTGGTACCGCTGCCGGTTCGGGTCGCCCCCGGATCGTCCTTAATGTCTCTGGACACGGTGCAATCGACTTCCTCGTACCAGAAGCCCTCATGCGTCCCGGCCTGTGAGACAACGGCGTAGGTCTCGCCAGCAAGCGTGGTCAGCTCCTCGGATGCGAGCTCGGTCCGCCCCTGGCCCCCGGGGTTGAACAGGTACCAGGTCACCGTGACGGTCACCTCGGAGCTCGGTCCGTCCCCGCCACCCGGCTGCGGGAGCCGAAGGTCATCGCCACTGATCGTCTCCGCCTGGAGGAACGATGGTGAAACCTCGAACGTCGCGGCGGCGGCTTGCACCGTGAAGGCCAGGAGGACGGCGCCGAGCGTGACTGTCGTGGTCGCAGTGGGCCGCTTCATGAGCGGACCTGCTCATCCTGGGCGTTCAGCGTGTCGATATCCTCTTCCTCTTCCTCGCCCTCGCGACCGGTCGGCACCAGCAGGATGTACGCAAGCCCCCCGGCGACGAGTCCGAGGATCGCTGGCCGGGCGCGAACCCAGCGGAGGGCGTCCCCGGCGTGCGGTACCCGCAAGATCGCTTCGCCGGTCACGTCATGGTCCTGGACGGACCATGGGTCGAGTTCGCCGCGGTTGTCACCCTTGGTGACGAGACCCTTCGGCGTCACTTCGACGATGCGGTGGATGACGCGGAATCCGGAGTTCATCGAGTCGGGAGCCTCGAAGGCGACGACGTCGCCGGCCTCGTAGGTGGATGTCCGCCGGGTCAGCACGAAGTCACCGTCCTGGTAGGTCGGTTCCATCGACGTGCCGTCGACGATGATGTACGCGGCGGGTCCCCCAATCGCGGTCGGCGCCAAGGTGAGGAACCAGGCGATCACCACGATGAGTGGGACGAGGTATCGGCGCATCGGATGGCATCCCTCGGACGCTCAAGTGCGTCCGCTCCAGGTGGATCGGGTGTGATTCGTCGGACAGGTGAGCGGAGGGGGGGGGGGGGGGGGGGGGG
>JBBECA010000037.1:0-25751 GCA_040882055.1 Nitriliruptor sp. | reverse complement strand
CGGCGCCGCCGGTGGCGGCGCCGCTCCGAGGCCGCCGCTACTGCGTGTGGACCACGAAGTCGATCTCTTCGAGGCTCGCGATGTCGACGGGGGTGTCGAAGTTGACGCGCACGGAGTCGCCAGCGTCGCCAGACGCTGTGCCGCTTCCGCCGATGCCGTTCGCGTCGGCGAGAACAGCCACGCCGTCGTCGTAGCAGGCCTGGCTCTCGAGGCTCACGTTCACCCAGTAGACGGCCGAGTTGTCCATCTCAGCTGCCCACGACTCCACGGTGAGGGGTCCGCAGTTGCGGACATCGCCAGTGCCGGCGGCGAGGACAGAGTCGCCGACACCGAAGGTGGCGGCGGAGGCAGCGACGGTGCCGGCGATGAGGATGGCGCCTGCGGCTGCGAAGTACTTCTTCATGGTTACCCCTGTGGGTTCGTGTACGGGGGGTGGTTTCGCCACTGGGCTCCCCACGGATCCGGCGACCAGACTCGATCCGTGGTTCGCGGCCCTCGCTCCCGCGCTGGTGTTGCTGACAGGAGGGAGCATGTGGTCGAACGGACCCTGTCCGCATCGTCAAGACTGACGAAAAGCGCCGGACACGGTCCCCGCTCG
The DNA here is from genome assembly GCA_040882055.1 of Nitriliruptor sp. Taxonomy (GTDB): domain Bacteria; phylum Actinomycetota; class Nitriliruptoria; order Nitriliruptorales; family Nitriliruptoraceae; genus Nitriliruptor. The sequence continues at coordinate 25,153 of JBBECA010000037.1, read as the reverse complement.
AGGCGTGGCTCGACGAGACCGGCGACGCACCGGGTGACGGCTCGCCCCACGCGGTTACGGCAGCACCCGACCAGGGCGGGTGGCCGAACCTGACGGTTCAGGCTCCCCGCGGGGGTGCCCAGCCGGCTTCGTTGGCCCGGGCCGTCGCCGCGAGCTGGGAGCTGACGCCGAGCTTGGCGAGGATCGCCCGCACCTGGGTCCGCACCGTCGTCACGGACACGAAGGCGTCCTTGGCGATCTCGTCGACCGACCGGCCCTCCATCAGCCCACCGAGGACGGCCGCTTCGCGTGGGGTCAGCGAATCGAACGGCGCCAACCGTCGCTGTTCGCTCGTCTGGTGCTGGCGGAGCAGCTCGAGGTGGTCGTTCCGCTCGCCGGGGGAGAGCAGCCCCCCGTCGGAGACCGCGCGCTCGATGGCGGTCACGAGCTCGTCGAACGAGGTCGACTTGCTGAGCACCCCGACCGCACCGGCGGCCACGCACTCGGCCCTGCGCACCGGGTCGGAGACACCGGTCACCATGACCACGGGCAAGCCCGCCTCGCTCAGCGGTCCGACCAGCGACAGGCCGGTGCGCCCCTCACCGAAGTCGAGGTCGAGGAGCACCAGGTCGGGCTCGGTCGCCATCACGGATGTCAACAGTTCGGCGTCGGGCCGCACCGGATCGACCACGACGACCGCCGTCCCCCGAGCGGTCAACGCCGCCGCCACGGTCTGGGCGATCAGCCCGTGGTCCTCCACGATGGTGACCCGTCGCACCCCGGAATCTCCCGCATCTAGATGATGTGTGACCCGCCGTCCGCGTGGTTCGATGACCCCGTGAACGCCGCGTTCCCGCCCCGACTCCGCGTCGCCCTCTCGGCGGCGCCGCCCCTGCTTGCCGACAGCCTGCGCGTCCTGCTCGCCGATGAGCACACCGACGTGACCCTGATCGTAGACGGCGGCTGTGACCGCTACGACGTCGCGATCGTGACCGCGGACGTCGCCGCGGACACGGAGCTGGTGGCTGACATCGTCATCGAGCTCGACAGCTCCCCGCAGACCCGCGGTGGCGGCGTCATCCGTGATGGGGCGCAGGTCACCGTGCTGCCCGACCTCGCCGCGGTCATCAGCACGGTCCACGGACTCCAACCGAACGCGGGAGCGGTCGGGTAGCGACCCGCCGACGTCTCTCCATCGGTGACCCGGAGCCCACGTGACCATCCGGCGGCTCCGTAGCCAACGTGGCTACCCGACGGGCGTCGAGCGCGCCTCGCTCGAGGGCATCTGGTCCGGCGCAACCCCGCGACCGAGCGGCAGCGTGACGAGGAAGCAGGCGCCTCGGGCCGGGGTCTCCTCGACGACGATCTCGCCGTCGAGCGCGCGGAGCATCCGCCGGCAGATGTGCAGCCCGAGTCCCTGACCCTGACTGGCCGAGGCGTCGAGCTGCACACCGCGCTCGAAGACGCGCTCGCGCTCGTGCGCTGGGATCCCCGGCCCACGGTCCTGGACCCGCACCGTCACGTGGCGGTCTTCGACGCCGAGCGCGATCGTGACGGGGGCGTCCTCATCGGCGCCCGCGTGGCGGGCCGCGTTCAACAGCAGGTTGTCGAGCACCTGGCTGAACGCCGTCGGGTCGGTGTTGGCCACCACGCCGAGGGCGCCGGTCACCGTGACGGGGAACCCGCGCGCTCGGGCGGCAGCGGCCCGGTCGTCGACGAGGTCAGCGAGCGTGACGTCCTCGACGGCGACGCCGCCAGAGCGGGTGCCGTCGTGCTCGTCGAGCAGCAACGTCCGCAGGCGACCGACGCCGCGCCACAACGAGTCGGCGAGGGCTGCTGCCTGCTCGGGCGGGAGACGGCCGAGATCCCGTGCCAACGCCGCCGCGGCACCATCGACGACGAACAGGACGTTGGTGAGCTCGTGGCGTTCCTCCTGCTGGCGTTCGGAACGCTGCCGCTCGGCCGTCCGCGTATCGGCCCGGTGCTGGAGCAGCTCGCCTCGATGGCCGGTGACGTGGACGGCGATCGCCACGCACACGCCGACGGCCGCGGCGAAGAGCCCCCCGGCGCGCAGCGACGCGGCGGTGGCGGCCGACGCCGGCGTCGGTGGCATCCCGGCCGGTGCCACCAGTTCGGCGACCACGATCGTGAGCGGGATCCCGGCCGACCACGTGACCACGACGTCGCGCGCGCGGCCGACGGTGGCGATCACGGCGCCAGCGACGACCCAGGCCACGCTGACCGCGAGCATCGCGGGGATCCGGAGCTGCGCCGCCGTCACCGGTAGCACCGCGGCAGCGGTTGTCGCAGCCACCACCGCGCACGCCGCCACGATCGTCTGCAGGATGAGCCGGCGTGGGCCCTCGACGTCGGGACCTCGTACCGCGGACACCGTGATGCCGGCCGCCGCCACGAGCGCGGCCGTGCGCAGGACCACGGGCCCCGCTCCGACGGCATGGGCGAGGTCGACGAGCGTGGCCAGGGCGATAGCGGCGGCCGCGACCCCGATGCCGCGGGCGACGGCCCGCCCCGTGGCGCGGACGTGTACGACGCTGGTGACCACCAGCACGACCGCGAGGGCGAACCCGCCGGCGTGCGCGACCTCCGGGGGCACGGCAGCGAACGACCCCAAAGCGAGCGACCGGTCGCTGCGGACGAGGGCGGTGAGCACCAACGCGCCGGTGACCGCCACGGCGCCGACGCCCACGGCGCTGACCCGAGCCGCGTGCGGTACCTCGACCGCCGTCCGGCGGTCGGGACCGCGGTAGTGCGGCTCGCTGCTCAACGTCACGTCCCGTGCCACGGTTGGCCCCTCGATCCCGGTCGACCCCGTCGGACGCCGTGCCCCGGCGTCAGCCCCGTCCGGCGGGTGACACCCCTCACCCGCTGACGGACGTGACGATAGCGAGCTGGGGCGACACGGGGCCGGGGAAGCGGCACGGTCGGGCCTAGGCTCGCGCCACGGACACCGCGACGGTCGTCGCGGACGACGAGGAGAGGTGCGCAGCGTGACGGACGTGGTGAGCTACGAGGTGGTCGACAAGGTCGCGCACGTGACCATCGAACGTCCCGAGGTCAGGAACGCGATGAGCCTCGAGGTGTTCGACCAGTTGACCGAGCGTGCTGCCGAAGCCGCTGCCGACGATGGGGTCGGTGCGGTGCTCGTCCGCGGCCGTGACGGCGTGTTCAGCTCGGGGCTCGACGTCAGCGTGTTCTCCGCGCAAGCCTCCGGTGACGGCGCCGAGGCGCTGACCGGTGAGGGGTTCATCGCTCGGCTCCAGCGCGCCTTCACCGCCTACGAGGACCTCGACAAGCCGACGGTCGCCTGCATCGAGGGCTACTGCTTCGGTGGTGGTATCCAGCTCGCCGCGGCCTGCCACCTGCGAGCTGTGGCCTCTGACGCGCAGCTGTCGGTCCTCGAGGCCAGGTGGGGCCTGGTCCCGGACCTCGGTGGGTCGTGGCGACTGCCGCGGCTCGTCGGGCTCGGACGCGCGACCGAGCTGACGGTCACCGCGCGACGGGTCGGGGCGGAGGAGGCCCTGGCCATCGGGCTCGCGGAGTGGCAGCTACGCGGCGCCGACCCGGTGGGGGAGGCTCACGAGCGGACGGCCGCCCTCGCGGCGGGCCCGGGATCGGTCCGGCGCGCGCCACGTCTGTTCCGCGAGAACCTCGACCGGGAGCGTGACGACGCGCTGGCCGCGGAGGCGCGCACCCAGCTGGCCTGCCTGTCCGGCCCGGATTTCGCCGAGGCGGTGTCCGCATCGCTCGAGCGTCGTGACCCACGCTTCACGGGCGCCTGACCGCAGGAGGCCCGCACGGCTACCGGGCCTGGCCGGATCCGGCTGGCCCTCGTGCGGCGCCGCGTCGCCGAGCCCCAGCCGGGGGATGCGCGCCTCGCTCGTGCCACCTCGACGAGCGGCCTCCGCCATCCGACCGCGTGCGGTGCCTCGGGGGCGTCGGTACGCTCGCCCGACGCCGCCCAGAGGATCGCCGATGCCGCTGTCGGAGCACGAGGAGCGCATCCTCGCCCAGATCGAGCGTCAGCTCGCCGAGGATGACCCGCGCTTCGTCGCCCGATCGCGCCGCTCCGTGTCCTCGCCCCGCGCCTGGTCACGCTCGCTCCGGCTCCGGCTCGCCGTCGGCCTCGGCATCGTCGGCCTCATCTGCATCTTGGCCCTCGTTCGCTCGGTGGCCATCGCCGGCGTCGGCATGGTCCTCGTGCTGACCGCCATCGTGCTCGGTGGGACGGCCATCCGCGATCAGCGGACACCGTCGCCGACGCGCGCGCCATCCCCGGACGACGCGCTCTGAGCTAGCCGGTCCGCTATCGGCGCACCCGCGTCACGATCGCCGCTCCGGCGCGTCGCACGCCGGTCACCGCGGACTCGACCGGCACCCGCACGGGTGAGAGCGCTCGGTCGCGTGTCGAGACCGAGGCCCGGAGCTCGTCCTCCAGCTCGTCGACCAGGGCCTCGGCTTCGGTCGCCAGCGCGGCATCGATGTCGCCCCCGAACGCGGCGGCCTGCGCGAGCGCCGCGAACCGGTCGCCGCCGGCGGTGACGCGCCCCTCGTCCTCCCAGCGTCGCAGCACCTCGGGGGTCGTCTCCTGCGGATCGCGCCCGACACCGAACCGGCGGCCCGTCGCCAGCAGGGAGCGCTGGGCAGCCAGCACGCGATCGACGGGCTGGGCGTACGTGTGATCGTTGCGCCGGCGCGACGCGACGACGGCACCCACGCCGACGAGCACCCCGGCGAGCACCAGCCAGGGCCAGAGCGCGCCGCTCTCGTCGTCCCCGTCGGTGCCGGCGCCGTCGGTGGCCTCGGGTGGCGCTTGCTCGGCGGCATCGGGCGGGGGGACGGGATCGGTGACCGACGGAGTCTCGGGCTCGTCGACCTCCTCCGCCTCGCGCTCCCGCGCACGTCGCTCACGCAGGTTCTCGACCGGGGCGAGGTCCTCGGCGGTCGGCACGATCTGGCTGAGGTCCGAGCGCGGAGTCGGCTCGAAGGTGATCCAGCCGTAGCCGGGGAACAGCACCTCAACCCAGGCGTGGGCGTCCGAGGTCGACACGGTGTACTCGGTGAGCGGCTGGCCTGCCTCGGGATCGGCGCGCCGGGTGACGTTGCCCGGGAGGAAGCCGACCGCGACACGCGCCGGGATGCCGGCCTCGCGCAGCATGACGGCCATCGCGGTGGCGAAGTACTCGCAGTAGCCGACCCGGTCCTCGAGGACGAAGCGTTCGAGCGCGCCGTCGTCCCGCAGGGCCGGGACGTCGAGGTCGTAGGTGAAGCGGTCGTCCTGCGTGAACCAGTCCTGCAGCGCGAGCGCGCGGTCGACGTCGGTGGTCGCACCTGCCGCCTCGAAGATCGTGGTGGCCGCGGCACCGAGCTCCGGGTAGTCGCGGGGCAGCGCGGTCCAGCGCGCGCGGGTGGCCTCGTCGACGGCCACGGACCGAAGATCCTCGATGGCGGGCACCGGTCGCTCGGCATCGATGGCGTAGCTGGCGCCCTCGTCGACCCCGACCCGTGGCTCGCCGGACAGGCCGTCACCCTCGCCGACGCTCCAGGTCGCCAGGAACCCGCCCTCGGTGGACCACACCATCTCGTCGGCGAGCGCGCCGCTGACCGCCACCGGTTGGTAGGGGGCCGGCACGTAGATGTTGGCGAGGTCGAGCACCTCGACCTCCACCCGGGTCGTCGAGGTCGATCGTGCCGGTTCCTCGGGTGGGAGGGGCCCGTTCGCCCGGTGGAGCGACGACTCGGACGGCTGGAAGCTGCCCGACCCCGCGGGGCCGAGACGCCAGGTGCCACCGTCGAAGCTGTCGAGCCCCGCCAGCCGCAGGTAGCTGCGCTCGCTGGCCCGGATCCGGAGCACGTCCCGCTCGTCGGGGAGCTGGAGCCGTTCGGTGACGTCCACGATCGGTTGGTACCCCCGGGGCGACTCGCCACCGCTCAGGTCGACCCAGGCGGCGGCGCCGTAGCCGGGCAGCAGCAGCGGAGCGACGACCGCCAAGGTCAGTGCCCCCGCTCCGACGGTCAGCCCGGACACGGTGGCGCGTGGAACGTCGTCGTCGGTGCCGTGGTCGGTACCGAGCAGCAGGAGCAGACCGGCAGCGGCGAGGAAGGGCAGGGCGCGGAGCACGGCGCTGCCCCCGTCGTCCATGGGCACCGTGAGCGGGAGCGCCCACAGCACGAGCAGCGGGACGAGGCCGGCACCGGCGCGCCGGAACCTGACGGTCAGCTCGTGGGCGAGGTAGCTGGCGATCCACGCGCCGCTGGCGATCGCGACCGTGAACGCGGGGGTCGAGACGACCGGGGCGACCTCGTCGCGCAACCCCTCCGCCGCGGTCTCGAGCAGCGCCCGGAACTCGGCCAGCGAGGACCAGTCCGGCAGCAGGCCGACGGCCGGGAGCGCGCTGATGTAGGTGAACAGGGCGAAACCCAGGACCGAGCACGCGAAGGCGACCAACGGTCCGCCGCGGACCCGGCGCACCGCCCACGCGGTCACCAGCGCGAGCGCGCCGGCCGCGAGGTACCGGCCGCGCCACGCGTCGTCGGCCAGGACGCGCGAGAACGCCGGGGTCGTGGTGAACAGCACCAGGGCCAGCGAGACGGCCAGGACGGTGTCGCGGATCACCGGGCACCTGCCGAGCCCGATGTCGCGGTGGCGACGGGGCGAGCGACCACCAGCTCGCGCCACCGGTGGTCGAGACGATCGCCGGGTGCGAGCACCGCGACCCGCCACCCCGCGGCGCGCAAGCGATCCGCGGTCGCCCCGGTGTCCACGTCGCGCCGGACGCCGCGGCCGCTGTGCCGATCGGCGTCGACCAGCAGGGCGGCCCGCGAGGTGAACCCCCGGCCGGCGCGGACCAGCGCGCGGAGCTCGTCCGGGTCGGGGACGGTGACCACCGCCACGAGCGCGCCGTCACCCACCGCCCCTTGGCCGAGCTGTTGGAGGGTCGCCGGCAGATCGACCGAACGCGGCTCGATGACGGCGAGGTGCCCGAGCCACGCCTCGGCCGGACGGGCCCGTGTCGCGGTGCCGAGGGGACCGTCGACGAGCACGACGCCCCGACCGCGGTCAGCGAGATGGAAGGTGGCGGACGCCGCCGCGGCGACAGCGGTCTCGATCGAGGCGGAGGGGCCGTGACCGTGGTGACGCTCGGCGCGGATGTCGAGCAGGATCACGGCCCGGGGGTCCTGCGGTGCTTCGGCCTGTCGCACCATGAGCTTGCCGCGGTGCGCCGTCGAGGCCCAGTGCACGGCCCGGAGATCGTCCCCCTGGACGTACTCGCGGACCGTCGAGCGATCCTCGCCCGAGGCGAGCGGACGGGAGCTGCCCTCGCCGCCGGCGGAGCTCGCACCGCCGAGCGCGAGGCCGCTCGGGAGCGCCCAGACCGGGGGGTAGACCACGAGCTCGGCGGTCCCCGGCAGGCTCCGCGAGCGGGACACGAGACCGAAGGGGTCGCGGAAGCGCACCTGGAGCGGTCCGAGGTCGAACCGTCCGCGCTGGTGGCCTCGGAGCCGGGTGGTCAGCGTCGTCCGCGCCCCAGGGGCGAGCGGCGGCACCGTCACCGACCCACCGCCGCCGAGCGACACCGGGAGCTCGTCGCGGAGCTCGAGCGTCGCGGTGGGCAGGCGGCCGGTGTTGCGGACCGTCACCTCGCAGTCCGCTTCCGCGTCGAAGTGGATGCGCCCGGGCCGCACCAGCCGGGTCGCGGTCAGCGAGGCCGAGGTCGACCAGACGAAGACCGCTGCGGCGACCAGCAGACCCACCACGGCCACCGCGGCGAGCTGGAGCTCGGCGACCCCGAAGGCGCGGGACGCGACGTAGAGCAGGCCGGCGGCACCGACCAACCCGGACCCACGCTCGGTCAGCACCGTGGGGCTCCTACTCGGTCGGGGCCGGCACGCCGTCGACCACGTCGAGGATGACGTCCACCGGATCGTGTCCGGCCAGCTGCGCCTCGGGACGCAGGATGAGGCGGTGGGGGAGCAGGTGGGGCGCCAGTGCCTTGACGTCGTCGGGGATCGCGTAGTCGCGGCCCGCGACCGCGGCGGCAGCCCGCGTCGCTCGCAGGAGCGCGAGCGATGCGCGCGGTGACGCGCCGAGCTCGACCTCCGGGTGGGTACGGGTGGCGCGGCACAGCGCCACGAGGTAGCGCTCGAGCGGTTCGGCCACGTGCACGTCGCGGATCGCCTCGATGGCGGCGGCGACCTCGGTGGCGTCGGCGACGGGGACGAGGTCGGCGAGACGGTCCCCGTGCCCGTGGGTGCGCAGGATGGCGAGCTCGTCCTCGGCGCCCGGGTACCCGATGGACACACGCATGAGGAACCGGTCGCGTTGGGCCTCGGGTAGCGGGTAGGTGCCCTCGAGTTCGATGGGGTTCTGGGTCGCGATGACCATGAACGGCGCCGCGAGCTCGTAGGTCGTCCCGTCGATCGTGACGGTGCGCTCCTCCATGCACTCGAGGAGAGCCGACTGGGTCTTCGGGCCCGCGCGGTTGATCTCGTCCCCGAGCACGAGGTTGGCGAACACCGGACCGGGACGGAACTCGAACTGCCCCGTGTCGGGGGAGTACACCGTCACACCGGTCACGTCCGAGGGCAGCAGGTCGGGGGTGAACTGGACCCGCGCCACGCTGCAGTCGATCGAGCGCGCGAGCGCCTTGGCGAGCATCGTCTTGCCGACGCCCGGCACGTCCTCGACCAGCAGGTGGCCCTCGGCGAGCAGGGCGATGACCGCCAGCCGCACCACCTCGGGCTTGCCCTCGATGACCGAGCGGACGTTGGCCTCGATGCGCGCGAGGGTCCCGCGGACCGACTCGAGGTCGGGTCGTGGTCGCGTACGTCCTCGTGTGGTGCTCACCGGTGCCCGGGCTCCCGTCGAGCCGTGCGTGACCACGCCGGCGCTCCCCTGCGCGGACGGGGTCCGCGGCCCCTCGAGTGGGGGCGCGGGGATGGTAACGGGACCGACGGGTGCTGCTCGCCGGCCGGGCCGATCGGTGGCGCTCGGTGGGAGCCGCTCAGCGAGCGAAGGTGCCCGCGAACCCACCGGCGTGCGCCGCGACGAGGCCGTCGTCGTCGGGGAAGGCCACCGTGCGACCGTCGCCCGAGGCGAACGGTGACGGCATCGACAGCCGGGAGAAGACCTCGTCGGCGCACGAGGGGCAGGTCACCCAGCGCTTCTCGACGGTGACGTCCACCCCGCTCGCGTCGGTCGCCTCGGTCGTGAACACGACCCGGCTCCCGGTGGCGGTCGTCTCACAGCGGTCACAGGTGTAGGCCACGGTAGGGCTCCTCGGCCGCGCACCCGGTCGATCCGAGCCGCGACGTCGAGGTTGCCCGAAGTTGACGTCACCGTCAACGACCGGTTACGGGATCGGGGCGCCCGCTAGCGTCCCGGGGGTCCGCTCACGACTACGGTCGTGGTGCCTCGGCGCCCATCCCACCGATCGCGGTCAGGAGCGAGCGTGTCCGACGTCCCCGCCCCACGTACGTCACGTGGTGAACGCACCGCCGCGCGTCTGCGCGATGCCGCCAGGCAGGTGTTCGCCGAGCGTGGGTACGCGGCCGCCCGGGTCGAGGACGTCGTCGCCGAAGCCGGGGTGAGCCACGGCACGTTCTACACCTACTTCACCAACAAGGCCGGTGCGCTCGACGCACTCATCGACGAGACGGCCCGCGAGTTGCAGTCCGTGGTCGAGGAGCCCTGGGACGGTCCGGATGCCGCCCGTGCCATCGCGTCGGTGATCGAGCGGTTCGTCGACGTCTTCGCGGGCCACGCCGACGTGATGGGGACCTGGCTCGAGGCGTCGGCGCACGAACCGCACTTCCGCCAGCGTCTGCGCGAGGTCCGCGAGGGCTACATCGTCCGCGTCGCCGAACAGCTCGACCCGGCGTTGGCTGCCACGCCCCACGAGCCGATGGTGGCCGCCGCGGCGTTGGTCGCCATGGTGGAGGGCTACGCCACCCAGGGGCTCCGTGCCGACGACGCCGAGGATCGCGCCTCCCGCGTCCACACGCTCGCCGCCCTGTGGTTCGGCGGCTTGATCGGGCTGACGCAGCCGCTCGACTGACGTTGCTCGGCTGACCGCTCGGCGTTGCTGGGGGACCGCTCCGCGGTGACGAGTGCCTCCCGCGGGGATGCTGCTGGGTGACCGCTCCGCGGGTGACGGACGCCTCCGCGGGGGGCGCTCGCCCCCCCGGCTCGCTCGCTCCGCAGGTCGTCGCTCCGCTCGACCTGCGAGCCCCCGCTACGGCGTCCGTCACCCGCTGCGCTCGGCTGGTGCCTCGCGGCGCTCGGCGGTACCCATCTGGCCCACCACTTCGCACCACTTCGAGGGGGGTCCTGCCTGTCGTGGGCCGCTATCGGGCCTCTGATGGGCGGTGCAACGGCTGGTGGCGGCCAGGGCGGTTCGGACCGTCGCGTCCCTGGAAGTGGGTCTGACCTGCGGGAACTCCGGCGTACCGTTGACCGGGATGTTCAGGTGACGTAGAGTGGAGTGAAGTGGAGGGACTTCCCATCCGGGGGAGCCCAGAGACCTGCAGACGGATGCCGTGTTCCTCGGAGAGCACCAGCACACGCTGGACGCGAAGGGCCGGGTCATCCTCCCTGCCCGCTTCCGGGAGCGGCTCTCGAGCGGTCTGGTCTTCGCCCCGTCGCAGGACCGCTGCATCGACGTCTACCCCCAGACCGCCTTCGAGCGGCGCGTCGAGGAGCTGCGCGCCCTCCCACGGGAGGACGAGCGGGCCCGCCTCTACCTGCGCGTCCTGCTCGCCGGCGCCCAACAGGAGACGCCGGACGCCCAGGGCCGCGTCGTCATCCCGACCCGGCTCCGCGAGTACGCGGGGCTCGACAAGGACCTGACGATCAACGGCGCCGACGAGAAGGTCGAGATCTGGGACCGCGCGGCGTGGGACACCTACCGCAGCGCTGCCGAGGACGCGTTCGCCAACTTCTCCGCCCCGTTCGCCCCGTGACCGCCCGACCCACGCCCGTCACCACCCTGGCCGAGGAGCGCCCCGTGCTGCACACCGTCCGCGACCTGCTGGCCACGATCGACCGCCTGCCCGCGCCCGACCGCGCTGCGGCTCGTGCCCGGGTCCACCTCGCCGTCCAGGGCGACGCTCGCAGCTGCCGGGCCGCGCTCGGCGAGCTCGCGCTGGACCTCGCGGCTCACCGCCTGCAGGTGCGGGTCCACCACCTCGACGACGCCCCCGTCGCCGCGTCCGCCTGATCACCGAGGTGCTCGTGTCCGCCGCCCCCCGCCCGCACGTCCCGGTCCTCCTGGACCGGATCGTCGAGCTGCTCACCGACGCGCCCGATGGGGCGATCGTCGACGCGACCCTCGGGGCTGGCGGACACGCTCGCGAGGTCCTCGCGGCGCGGCTCGAACGTCACGGTCGTGCCACGCTCGTCGGTCTCGACCGCGACCCGAGCGCGCTCGAGCTCGCCGCGGACCACCTCGCCGACCTCACCGCCGACCCCGCGATCGACGTGCACCTCGTCCGCACCCGGTTCGACGGGCTCGGCGACGCGCTCGACGAGCTCGGCATCGGGCCGGTCGCGGGCGTCCTGTTCGACCTCGGCATCTCCTCGATGCACGTCGACCGGGCCGACCGTGGCTTCTCCTACCGCCAGGAGGGGCCGCTCGACATGCGCATGGACCCGGACGGCGCGACGACCGCCGCCGACCTCGTCAACACCCTGGACCCGCAGGAGCTGTCCCGGCTGATCCGGCGCTTCGGTGAGGAACCGATGGCCGACCGGATCGCGCGGGCCATCGCCGCGGCCCGTCCCTTCACCACCACCACGGCGCTCGCCGAGGTCGTCCGCGACGCCATCCCGGCGGCGCGGCGGCGCACCGGCGGCCACCCCGCGACGCGGACCTTCCAGGCCCTGCGTATCGCGGTCAACGGCGAGCTCGACGCGCTCGAGGCGGCCCTGCCGACCGCCGTCGCGAGGCTCGCTCCCGGCGGCCTCGCCGTCGCCCTCAGCTACCACAGTCTGGAGGACCGCAGCGTCAAGCGGGCCTTCGTCGACGCGGCACGCGGGTGCACCTGCCCCCCGGGTCTCCCGGTGTGCGCCTGCGGCCGCGTCCCCCTCGTCGAGCACGTCGTCCGCAAGGTCGAGCGGCCGAGCGCTGCGGAGGTCGCCACGAACCCCCGCGCCTCGGCTGCCCGGTTGCGGGCGGTGCGCCGTCTCGACACCCCCCTGTCCACCACCGATCATCCCGAGGTGCACCGATGAGCGCCGTCGCTCCTCCACGGCGCACGCCCCGCGTCGCCACCCCCCTCCGTCGCGACACCGACCGTCCGCAGCTCCGGGTCGTCCAGCCGGCCCGCCCGGTCCACACGCTGCTCTACGCCCTGGCGACCATCGTCGTCCTCGCCGGCGCCATCTTCGGCACCGTGACCCTCAACGCGCTCGCGGCAGCCCACGCGGTCGAGGCGCGTGAGCTCGAGGCCCGGGTGGTCGAAGGTGAGCGGGTCTACGCCCAGCGGCTGGCCGATGTGGCCGCGCTGGAGGACCCCGCACGCATCCGCGACGCCGCGATGGAGCTCGGCCTCGTCCCGGCGGGCCCGTCGCGCCACCTCGCCCTGACCCGGGCGCTCCCGGCCGACGGTGCGGTCACCGAGACGCTGCCCGGTGACAGCGCCGATCCGCTCAAGCCCGTGCTGTCCGCGGACCGCTGACCCGACCCCCTGGGGGACCACGTGACCGAGCCGCGCCGCCTCGCCACACGCCCGCGCCGACGCATCGTGCGACGTGGGGCGGGGGCCACCGCGGTCCACCGCCTGCGCTGGTTGCTCGGGGTCTACCTGTTGATCGCGGCCATCGTGGTCGCCCAGCTCGTCCGTGTCCAGGTGGTGGATGCTCCGGGGTACGCCGATCTCAGTGCCTCGCAGCGTGCTCGCGTCATCGAGCTCGCGGGGGAGCGTGGTCGCATCTACGACCGGGACGGGGACGTGCTCGCCACCACCGTCCAGGCCGCCACGGTGTACGCCGATCCGCGGGCGTTCCGCTCCCGGGAGACCCCCGACGGGCGCACGGTCCCGCCCGCTGCGGACGCGGCTGCCGTCGCGGCGCAGCTCGCTCCGCTGCTCGAGCGTGACGCCTCCGAGCTCGAGGAGCTCCTGACCGGCGACAACCACTTCGCCTACCTGGCCCGCCAGATCGACCACGAGGTCGGCGTCACCATCCGGGAGCTCGGTCTCGAGGGGATCGGCGTCATCGCCGAGCCCGAGCGGACCTACCCGGCCGAGGGCCTCGCTGGTCAGGTCGTCGGCTTCACCGGCATCGACGGCGAGGGTCTGCAGGGTCTCGAGGCGCGCTACGACGACCTGCTCCTCGGCCGGCCCGGCATGTTGACGCTGGAACGTGCTCCGGGTGGGCTCGACATCGCCTCCGGTACCCGCGAGCTCATCCCCTCGGAGCCGGGCACCGACCTCGTGCTCACCCTCGACCGCGAGGTCCAGCACGCCGCCGAGCGCGCCGCGGCGGAGGTCACCGCCGCGCACGGCGCCGCCGGCGCCTCGGTGCTCGTCCTCGAGGTCGGTACCGGTGACATCCTCGCCATGGCTTCCGCACCGACCTTCGACCCCAACGAGCGGGGGGACGCCGACCCCGAGACCTGGCGCAACCGCGCCGTGACCGACGTGTTCGAGCCCGGCTCGACCCAGAAGGCCCTCACCATCGCCGCGGCGATCGAGGAGGGGCTCGTCGACGAGGACGAGGTGCTCCGCGTGCCGACGGGCATCACGGTCGCGGACAAGACCTTCACCGATGCCACACCGCAGCCGACCTCCGACTGGTCGGTCTCCGAGATCATGGAACGCAGCTCGAACGTCGGCACCATCGCGATCGCGCAGGAGCTCGGCGCGGAGCGGCTCGACACCTACCTGCGCTCCTTCGGCGAGGGCAGCTCGACCGGCACCGGGTTCCCCGGGGAGTCCACCGGGCTCCTGAGCCCGGTGGACCAGTGGTGGTCGACCTCGCTGCCGACCATCGCGATCGGTCAGGGCGTCGCGGTCAGCCTGCTGCAGCTCGCCAACAGCTACGCGACGCTCGGCAACGACGGTGTCGCGGTCGCGCCGCGGATCGTGCGCGGCACGGTCGGCGACGACGGCCGGCTCACCCCCTCGGCCGACCCTGCGGAGCGACGGGTGGTGTCCGCCGACACCGCCCAGCAGGTCCAGCGCATGCTCGAGCGGGTCGTGTCGGGCGAGTCCGGTACCGGCTCGCTCGCGGCCGTGGACGGGTACCGGGTCGCCGGGAAGACCGGGACCGCCCGGAAGCCGAGCGCCGATTCCCGTGGCTACGCCGGCGAGTACATCGCCACCTTCGTCGGCTTCGCCCCCGCCGAGGACCCGCAGCTGGTGGTGGCGGTCATGGTCGACGAGCCCGGACCCGTCTACTACGGCGGGCTCGTGGCCGCCCCGGTCTTCTCCGAGGTGATGGGGACCGCGCTCGCCAGCCGCCGGGTGCTGCCCCAGGACCCCGGGACCTCCCTCGAGGACGCGATCGCCGCCGCCGCGGCGGCTCGCGCCGAGGCCGAGGTGGCACCCGCGGCCGCGGCCGTTCCGAGCCCCGCGGAGCGCTGAGCCCCGCTCGGGTACGTGGCTGTCCGGGCGCGCCAGGGTGCACGGAGACCGAGGGCCCGACCGTTACGCTCCGGCGGCCCCCGCCGCGGGTGCTCGCCCCAGCTGCCCCCGTCCGTCCCGAGCCCGGAGCTGTCGTGCCCGCCACCCTCACCGACGTCGCTGACGAGCTGCCCGATGCGCAGTTCCGCGGCGACGACGTGGTGGTGCGGGACGCGACGCACGATTCGCGTCAGGCCGGCGCGGACTCGCTGTTCTGCTGCATCGTCGGGGCCTCCACCGACGGCCACGACCACGCGGCGGCGGCCGTCGAGCGCGGTGCCGTCGCCCTCCTCGTGGAGCGCTGGCTCGACCTCCCGGTCCCGCAGGTGCGCGTCCCGGCCGTGCGGGCCGCGGCGGGGCCGGCGTCCGCCGTCGTCCACGGGCACCCGAGCGCGGAACTCACCGTCATCGGCGTGACCGGCACGAACGGCAAGACCACCACCACGGCGTTGCTCGAAGGGGCCGCGGCCGCGGCCGGGACCGGCACCGGCGTCATCGGCACGGTGGCGACCCGCATCCACGGTCAGGCCGTCCCGGGCGTGCGCACGACACCGGAGGGTCCGGACCTCCAGCGGTTGCTGCGGACCATGCACGACCGCGGCGTCGACACGGTCGCCATGGAGGTCTCCTCCCACGGTCTCGACCTCCACCGGGTCGACGGCACCCGCTTCGCGGTGGCGCTGTTCACCAACCTCTCCCACGACCACCTCGACTTCCACGGCTCGATGGAGGCCTACCTCGCGGCCAAGGCGCGGCTGTTCACCCCGGCCCTCGCCGAGCGGGGCGTGATCCACCTCGACGGGCCGTGGGGACGCCGTCTCCGCGACCTCGCGAGCATCCCCATCACGACCTTCGGCGTCGACGAGGATGCCGACCACCGGGTGACCGCGGTCACCACCGACGTCCACGGCGGTCGGGCGATCGTCGTCGGGCCGGACGGGCGTGAGCTCGAGGTACGCACGGGGCTGCTCGGCAGCTTCAACGTGATGAACGCGGTGGGCGCCGTACTCGCTGCGCAGGCCGCCGGCGTCCCGACCATTGCGGCCGTCGCCGGTGTGGCCGCCGCGACCGGACCTCCGGGCCGCGTCGAGCGGGTCGAGGTCGGCCAGCCCTTCACCGTGCTGGTGGACTACGCCCACACCCCCGACGCGCTGATCGCGCTCATCGCCGCGGTCGACGGCGTCCGCGCCCCCGGGAACCGCATCATCGTCGTCATCGGCTGCGGCGGGGACCGCGACCGTGACAAGCGGCCCGCGATGGGTGCGGCTGCCGCCGGTGCCGACGTCGCGGTGCTGACCTCCGACAACCCCCGCTCCGAGGACCCGACGGCGATCCTGGCGGCCGTCGAGACCGGCGCCCGCGAGGCGATCGCCGACGGCGCGGCCGCCGAGCTGCTCGTCGAGCCCGACCGTCGCCGCGCCATCGCGGCCGCGCTCGACCGAGCATCGGCGGGCGACGTCGTGCTCGTCGCCGGGAAGGGCCACGAGACGGGACAGGAGCTCGCCGACCGGACGCTGCCGTTCGACGATCGCGAGGTCGTCCGGGAGCTGCTCGCCGGTTCGGAGGTGCTCGCGTGATCGAACTCACCCTCGGCGAGGTCGCCACCGCGACCGGAGGCCGCCTCGTCGGCGATCCCGAGCGCCGCATCGACGCCGTGGCCACCGACTCGCGGGAGCTACCGGAAGGCTCGCCGCTGTTCGTGGCGCTCCGCGGCGAGAGCGCTGACGGCCACCGCTACGTCGGGGACGTGCTGGGTCGTGGCGCCGCCGCCCTGGTGGAACGGGCCGAGGACCACACCGACGTCGTGGTCGTCGACGACACCTGGCAGGCGGTGCGCGGGCTCGCGAAGCTCGTGCGCACGCGCGTCGATCCCACCGCGGTGGGCATCACCGGTTCGGTGGGCAAGACCACCGTCAAGGACCTCACCGCCGCCGCGGTCGGTGCCGAACGTCGCGTCTCGGCGGCGCGGGGCTCGTTCAACAACGAGCTCGGTGTCCCGCTGACCCTGCTCGGCCTCCGCGAGGGTGACGAGGTGCTGGTGGCCGAGATCGGGGCACGCCACGTCGGCGACATCGCCGACCTCGCACCGCTCGTCGCACCGGACGTCGCCTGCGTGACCGCGGTCGCCGGGGTCCACCTCGAGGTCTTCGGCTCCATCGACAACGTCGAGCGGGCCAAGCGCGAGCTGGTCGAGTCGCTCGGCCCGGACGGGATGGCGGTCCTGAACGCGGCCGACGAGCGGGTCGCGGCGATGGCTTCGCACGCCCCCGCGACGCTCACGGTCGGCGCGCCGGGTGCCGACCTCACCGCCGAGGACGTTCGGCTCGACCGCTCCGCGCACCCGACCTTCACGGCCCGGACGCCGTGGGGGGACACCGAGGTCCACGTCGGGGTCGCGGGGCGTCACCAGGTCGGCAACGCCCTGATCGCGCTCGCGGTGGCGGGCCACCTCGGCGTCGACCTCTCGGCG
This sequence comes from Nitriliruptor sp., assembly GCA_040882055.1. Classification (GTDB taxonomy): domain Bacteria; phylum Actinomycetota; class Nitriliruptoria; order Nitriliruptorales; family Nitriliruptoraceae; genus Nitriliruptor. The sequence continues at coordinate 8,061 of JBBECA010000037.1, read as the reverse complement.
GCTGCCGACGGCCTCGCCGCCGCATCGGTGAGCCGGTGGCGGGGCGAGGTCACCCGCCGGGGCGGTCTGACGGTCATCAACGACGCCTACAACGCCAACCCCACCGCCGTGCTCGGCGCGATCGACACCCTGACCACCCTCACCGAGGCGGGGCGATCCATCGCCGTCCTCGGCGAGATGGCCGAGATCGGTCCCACCAGCGCGGACGAGCACCGCCGCGTCGGTGGTGAGCTCGTCCGTCGTGGTGTCGACCAGCTCGTGGTGGTCGGCGACGCAGCGTCACCGCTCGCCGACGGGGCGAGCGCCGAGGGCATGGATCCCGCGGCCATCGTCCACGTGTCCGACGCGGCAGCTGCGGCGGACCACCTCGCCGCCGATCTGCGACCCGGCGACGTGGTGCTGGTCAAGGCGTCGCGCGTCGCGGGCCTGGAGTCGGTCGCCGATCGGCTCCTCGACCCCGGGACGCCGGAGGTCGCCGCCCCGTGATCGCCATCCTGATCGCAGGCGCCGTCGCCGGTGGGCTCGCGCTGATCGGCACCCCGCTGGTCATCGCCTACTTCCGCACGCGCGGTTTCGGGCAACCCATCCGTGAGGAGGGACCGCAGAGCCACCAGTCGAAGGCGGGGACGCCGACGATGGGCGGCACGGCCATCGTCCTCGCCGCGATCGTGGCCTACCTGGTGGCACACATCGGATCGGCCGACGTCACCTACACCGGTGCGCTGGTGCTGTTCACCCTCGTCGGTATGGGCGTGGTCGGCTTCGCCGACGACTTCATCAAGCTGCGCAACCGCCGCAACCTCGGCCTGACCAAGACCACCAAGTTCACCGGCCAGGCGATCATCGCGGCCATCTTCGCCTTCGCCGGCCCGGCCTTCGGGAACATCGAGCAGAACATCTCGATCGCCGGAGACCTGACCGTCGACCTGCCCGCGTGGGCGTTCTTCATCTGGGTCTTCCTGCTGCTGACCGGGGCGTCCAACGCGGTCAACCTCACCGACGGCCTGGACGGGCTGGCCGCCGGATCCGGCTCGCTGATCTTCGGGGCCTACACCCTCATCGCGTTCTGGATGTTCCGGAACCCGGCCGCCTACCCGTTCCTGTCGTCGGGTGAGGCCCTCGACGTCGCGATCGTGCTCGCCGCCGCGACCGCCGCGTGTGCCGGCTTCCTGTGGCACAACGCGCCGCCCGCGAAGATCTTCATGGGGGATACCGGCTCCCTGGCGCTCGGGGGCCTGCTCGCCGCGGTCGCCATAGCGACCGGGACGCAGCTCCTGCTGGTCCTGATCGGCGGGCTGTACGTGTTCGAGACGCTCTCGGTCATCGTCCAGGTCGCGGTGTTCCGCGCGACCGGGAAGCGGCTCCTGCGCATGGCGCCCATCCACCACCACTTCGAGCTCCTCGGGTGGCAGGAGACCACGATCATCGTGCGCTTCTGGATCCTGGCGGGCATGGGCGTGGTCACGGGCCTCGGTCTGTTCTACGGCGAGTGGTGGAGCCGGTTCGGGGGGCTCGAGTGACGACGACCGCGACCGACGCCGAACCGCGGGCTGGCCGGCTGTCCCGGCTCCGTCGCCGGTGGGCTCCTGGCCCCTGGAGTAGCGAAGCCACCGCCTTGACGGTGGTCGTCGTGGTGCTCACCCTCATCGGCCTCGTGATGTCGTTCTCCGCCTCGTTCGTCGACGCGGCCGAGGACGGCGACCCGTTCGGGGTGTTCCGTCGCCAGCTGGTCTGGGTGATCCTCGGCGGCCCCGCGTTCGTGCTGACCGCCGGGCTCGACCACCGCGTCTGGCGCCGGCTGGCGTGGCCGATGCTCGCTGCTGCCATCATCGGCTTGCTGCTCGTGCTCACCCCTGTCGGGGTCGAGCGCTCCGGTTCGGCGCGATGGCTCGGGTTCGGCCCGCTCGTCGTCCAGCCCACCGAGATCGCCAAGCTCGCGGTCCTGCTGTGGCTCGCCGACGTGCTCGAGCGCAAGCGTCCTCGCGACGGGTCGCTGCAGCGCACCGACCACCTGCTCCTGCCGGCGTTACCCGTCTTCGGCCTCCTCGCCGTCCTCGTGCTGCTGCAGCCCGACCTCGGGACCACGGTGCTGCTCGGGCTCATCGTCGGCGCCGTGCTGTGGGTGGAGGGACTGCCCGGGAGGATCGTCGGCTCGCTGATCGCCCTGTCGGCGGGCGGGGTCGCGATCCTCGCCGTCGTCGAGCCGTACCGCTTCGCCCGTATCGCGGGTTGGCTCCACCCCGAGGAGGACCCGCTCGGCAACGGCTACCAGCTGCTCCAGAGCCTGTACGCGATGGCCGACGGCGGGTGGTTCGGTCACGGCCTCGGCGCGTCCCGCGGCAAGTACAACTTCATCCCGAACCCCGAGACCGACTTCATCTTCGCCATCATCGGCGAGGAGCTCGGCTTGTTCGGCTCGATCGTGACCGTCGCGCTCTTCGTCGCGATCCTCCACCTCGGCCTCAAGATCGCCTACCTCGCCCCCGACGCGTTCGGGCGGACGGTGGCCGCGGCGCTGACCGCGTGGATCGTCGGCCAGGCGTTCATCAACATCGGCACCGTGATCGGGCTGCTGCCGATCACGGGCGTCACCCTGCCCCTGGTCTCGGTCGGTGGTTCCTCGATGGTGTCGACGCTGGTCGGCCTCGGCATCCTCGTGGCGATCGCCCGCCGCCCCGAGCTGCCACGCCGCGAGCCGGGAGGCCCCCGCCCGCTCGCCGCGTCCACCGGAGGTCGCTCGTGACCCGTCGCGTCCTCATCGCTGGAGGTGGTACCGCCGGGCACGTCTTCCCGGCGATCGCCGTCGCGCGTGAGCTGACCGTGCTCGCCCCCGACATCGAACCCGTGTTCGTCGGCGTCGCTGACCGACTCGAAGCCGAACTCGTGCCGGCCGCCGGCTTCCGGTTGCACCACGTGGAAGCGGTCGCCATCCCGCGCAAGCTCTCGCCCGCGCTGCTGCGCGTGCCGGGCGGCGTCCGAGCCGCGGTGCGGCGCTGCGAAGCCATCGCCGAGGAGGAGCAGGCCGAGGGCGTGGTCACCTTCGGCGGGTACGTGTCCTTCCCGGTCTCGTGGGCCGCGTCGCGCCGGGGGCTCCCGCTCGTGATCCACGAGCAGAACGCCGTCCCCGGGTTGGCCAACCGCGTCGCGTCCCGGTGGGCCGACCGCATCGCGGTGACCGTCCCGGGTTCGGCCGACCGGTTCCGCCACGCCGAACGCACGGCGGTGACCGGCAACCCGGTCCGCGACGAGGTCCTCGGGCTCGACCTCGCCGCCCGCCGCGACGCTGCCCGGGAACGTTTCGGGCTGGACGCCGACCGCCCGACCGTGCTGGTGTTCGGGGGAAGCCAAGGGGCTCGGAGGATCAACCAGGCCGTCGTGGGGGCACACGGTCGGTGGGCGTCGGGCGACGTGCAGGTCCTGCACGCTGCCGGGCACCGCCTCGTCGAGGAGACGGCCGCGGCCTGGGAGCGCGTGCACGCAAACACCCCGGACGGACCTCCGGTCCGGGTCGTCGACTTCATCGACTCGATGGCGGACGCCTACGCCGCCGCGGACGTGGTCGTCTGCCGGGCCGGTGCGACCACGATCGCCGAGCTCACCGTCCTCGGCATCCCGGCCGTGCTGATCCCCTACCCGCACGCCACGGGGGACCACCAGGCCCGCAACGCCGAGGCGCTCGCCGCCGCGGGGGGAGCGGTCGTGATCCCCGACGAGGAGCTCGATGCTGACTCGCTCGTCGCGGCAGCCGAACCGCTGCTGCACGACCCCGAACGCCACCGGACGGTCGCGGCTGCCGCGCGCGCCTTCGGGCGTCCCGACGCCGCGGCCAACGTGGCGCGTCTGCTCCTCGACCTGCTGCCCTCGACCGAACGCGACCTCGGAGCCACCTCGTGACCGCCGCTCTCACCGAACCTCGACGCATCCACCTGGTGGGTATCGGCGGCGCTGGTATGTCCGGCATCGCGCGCATCCTGCTGCAGCGGGGCCACCTGGTCAGCGGTTCGGACCTGCGCGACGGGCGGGCCCTCGCCGAGCTCCGCGCGCTCGGCGCGACCGTGCACGTGGGGCACGGCGCCGAACACCTCGGTGATGCCGAGATCGTGGTCACCTCGACGGCGGTGCCGCCCGACAACCCCGAGGTCGTCGCCGCGAGGGAGAGCGACCGACAGATCCTGCGGCGCGCGGAGATGCTCGCCGCGCTGATGGCCGACGAGCGCGCGATCCTGATCGCGGGGACCCACGGCAAGACGACCACGACCTCGATGACCGTCGTGGCCATGCAGGCCGCTGGTCGCGATCCGTCGTTCGCGATCGGGGGTTCGCTCAACGAGTCGGGGACCAACGCGCACGCGGGGACCGACGGCGTCTTCGTCGCCGAAGCGGATGAGTCGGACAACTCCTTCCTGGTCTACACCCCGGACCTGGCCGTGGTCACCAACCTCGAGCTCGACCACCCCGAGCAGTTCGCCGACGAGGCAGCGGTCGACGAGAGTTTCGACGCGTTCCTCGCCCGCCGCGCCCCCGGTGCGGTCGCGTGGCTGTGTCTGGACGATCCAGGGACCGCGCGTCTGGCCGAGCGGCACGATCGCGTGCGCACCTACGGGAGCGATCCCCGCTCGGACGTCCGCCTCGTCACCCTCGACGACGGGTCACACCGGCTCCGCCACGATGGCGAGGAGCTGACCGGCCTCAGCCTCGCGGTCCCGGGCCGGCACAACCTGCTGAACGCTGCGGCGGCGATCGCGGTCTGCCTGCAGCTCGGGATCGACCCCGTGGTCGCGGCCAGGGGCCTCGAACGGTTCGCCGGGGCTGCACGCCGTTACCAGCGCCTCGGTACGGTCGACGGCGTCGAGGTGGTCGACGACTACGCCCACCACCCGACCGAGCTACGGGCGACGTTGGCTGCCGCTCGCAGCGACGGCCCGGATCGGGTCGTACTGGTCGTGCAACCGCACCGCTACTCGCGGACCGAGGTGTTCGGCGCCGAGCTCGGTCGCGCGGCCGCGGCCGCGGACGTGGTGATCGTGACCGAGATCTACGCCTCGTCCGAGTCGCCCGTCCCCGGGGTCTCCGGCCGCGTCGTCGCCGACGCGGCGTCGGCGGCCGGTGCGAACGTCACCTTCGTGCCGCACCTGACCGACGTGGTCGATGCGTTGGTCGACACCGTGCGTGGCGGCGACCTGGTGCTGGTCACCGGCGCAGGTGACGTCACCCAGGTCGGGCCGGCGCTGCTGTCGCGGTTGGAGGACGGCACGTGACCAGCGTTCCGGGCACCATCCACGATCCCGTCGTCGAGGCGCTCCGCGATGCGGGGATCGCCGAGGTGCACCCGGGTTCATCGCTCGCTGACCTGACGACGTTGCGCGTCGGCGGTCCGGCGCGCGCGCTGGTCACGGCCGAGCGTGACGCCGACCTCATCGCGATCGCGGACGTGTGCCGCGAGCACGAGCTGCCGTGGTTGGTGGTCGGACGCGGGTCGAACCTGCTGGTCGCTGACGAGGGGTGGCCGGGTATCGCCATCACCCTCGGCCGGGGGTTCCGTGGGATCGAGATCGACGGCACCCGTGTCTCGCTCGGCGCCGCCGAGCCGCTGCCCACCGTCGCCGTCAAGCTCGCCGACGCCGGCCTCGGTGGTGCGGCCTGGGCGGTAGGGGTGCCGGGCACGGTCGGCGGCGGCGTGCGCATGAACGCCGGAGCGCACGGTGGCGAGGTGGCCGACCACCTCGTCGAGGTCGATGTGGTCCGGCTCCGCTCCGGGACGCGCGAGACCTGGCCAGCCGCGGCCTGCGGCTTGACCTACCGACACAGCGACCTCCCGGACGACGCGGTGGTGGTCCGGGCGGTGTGGGAGCTCGAGCCCGCGGATCGTGACACGGTGCGCGACGAGGTCCGGGAGGTGCGGGACTGGCGGCGCGAGCACCAGCCGCTGCGCGAACCGAACTGCGGTTCGGTGTTCGCCAACCCGCCCGGAGACTCCGCTGGCCGGCTCATCGAGGACGTCGGCGCGAAGGGACTGCGCGTCGGCGGCGCCCAGGTCTCCACCAAGCACGCCAACTTCATCGTCACCAGCAGCGGCGCCACCGCCGCAGACGTCGCGGCGCTGATCGCGACGGTCCAGGACCGGGTCGAGGTTGCGCACGGGGTGCGGTTGCGTGCGGAGGTCGTCGTCGTCGGCGGCACCGCCCCGTGACCACGCCGCCGGGGCCGCCTCCGGGCGCTGACACCGGTGGCCGCATCGATGACCGGATCGCCGAGCGTCGTCGTGACGTTCGGCGCGAGCGGCAGCTGTCTCGGCGCCGCCGGACCGTCGCGACCAGCATCGTCGTGATCGTCCTCGCGGTCCTGTTCGCGATCGAGCGCAGCCCACTGGTCGGGCTCGAATCGGTCGAGATCGTGGGGACCGAACGCTTGACCGCCGAGGAGGTCGCGGCCGCCGCCGATCTCGAGCTCGGGACGTCGACGCTGCGCCTCAGGCTCGGTCGCGTCGAGGATCGCGTGGCGGCGCTCCCGCTCGTGCGCGACGTCGACGCGCGACGCATCGACCCGCTCCGGGTGCGCATCACCGTCGCGGAGCGTGAGCCTGTCCTGGTCGCCCGGGGGGACGGCGAGCAGGTGCTGGTCGACCGCACGGGCATGGTGCTCGAGGAGGGGGCGCTCGAGGGGCTGCCGACCGTGGACCTCGGGCAGGCGCCGCCGCCGGTGGGGGAGCGGGGGAGCTCGCGCGGCGATCTCGACGAGGCCGTCCGGGTCTGGCGTGGGTTGTCGGGTCCGCTCCGTGCGGAGGTCCAGCGCTACCGGGCGGGGCGCGACGGCCAGCTCGACCTCGAGCTGCGATCCGGTATCACCGTCCGGTTCGGTCGAGCCGAACGCATCGACGAGAAGGTCCGGGCTCTCGGGGCCGTGCTCGAAGACGTGGGTTCGACGCGTGTGAGCGCGATCGACGTCCGCGCTCCGGCGCGTCCGGCGGTCGTACCGTGAGTCCGACCGAACCGCGGAGATAGGCGGTGGTTCGGCCGATATCGCCACGATCGGGTCGTGGCGGCACCCGCGGTCGCGGGCCGCGGGAGCGTCCCGTGGAGCGGTACTGCCGCACGGACGGTCGACCTGCTTGACCCTGCTCCGCGGGCCCGTCTACCGTCCGCCCTCACGCCGAGGTTGACATAACTATTGACCTCTACTTGAGGTTCAGGGTTGCGACGGCGGCGCATCGCGAGACCCTGCGCATCGCGAGACCCTGACGGGGCCCACCGGACCGAGCTCGGGACGGCGCCGCCCCGCCCGGACCAACGAGCACCGGCTGCGGCCGGCCAACGACGAGCCCACGGACCGTGGCGCGCCGCTCCGGCGGCGGGAGGAAGACCAAGTGGCGGCGAGCCCCACCAACTACCTGGCCGTGATCAAGGTCGTCGGCATCGGCGGCGGCGGAGTCAACGCCGTGAACCGCATGATCGATGCGGGCCTCCGCGGCGTCGAGTTCATCGCGATCAACACCGATGCGCAGGCGCTGCTGATGTCGGACGCCGACGTCAAGCTCGACGTCGGTCGTGAGCTGACCCGCGGGCTCGGCGCTGGCGCGGACCCCGACCTCGGACGGAAGGCCGCCGAGGACCACCGGGACGAGATCGTCGAGGTGCTGAAGGGCGCCGACATGGTGTTCGTCACCGCTGGCGAGGGTGGCGGTACCGGCACCGGCGGCGCCCCGATCGTGGCGCAGGTCGCCAAGGAGCTCGGCGCGCTCACCATCGGCGTGGTCACCCGCCCCTTCACCTTCGAGGGCCGGCGGCGATCGCAGCAGGCCGAGACGGGGATCGGCCAGCTCAAGGACGAGGTCGACACCCTCATCGTCATCCCGAACGACCGTCTGCTGCAGATCGCCGACGGCGAGACCTCCGTGGTGGACGCGTTCGCGCTCGCCGACGAGGTCCTCCTGCAGGGGGTCCAAGGGATCACCGATCTGATCACCACGCCGGGGCTGATCAACCTCGACTTCGCCGACGTCCGCACCGTCATGCGGGACGCCGGCAGCGCGCTGATGGGCATCGGCAAGGCGCGCGGCGACTC
>JBBECA010000036.1:0-30961 GCA_040882055.1 Nitriliruptor sp. | reverse complement strand
GGATTAAAAGTCCGATGCTCTGCCAGTTGAGCTAGCGGCCCGAGCTGGACAGCGCGCCCACCGAGCGGCGCCGGCGGAGGATAACGCCGCACGGAGGGGGGCGCCAACCGAGAGGGGTCCTCCTAGCCTGGCGCGCGCGGGCCGACCGTGCCCGTCGCGGCCGCGTGTACCCCGACAGATCCCCGAGGAGTCCCGTGTCCCACGACGAGGTGCTCGTCGAACCGCTCCTCCCCACTGACGCGGCGGAGGCTGCGACGATGCTGCTCGCGGCCGAGCGCGCGATCGACGGCGAGCTCGTCGACGAGGCCGAACGACGCCGCTTGCTGCGCTACGCGGAAGGCGATCGCGACCGAGCGCCGGGGTGGCGTCCGCTCGCGGCACGCCGTGGATCCGAACTCGTCGGGTACGGCGGCCTGGTCCTGCCCGACCGGTCGGGCGGTGGGGCCGTCGGTGACGCCGCCCCCCTCCCGGACGCGGCGCCACGGAACGAGGTCCTGACCGCGTTGTTCGCCGCGCTTGAGGCGCTCGCCCAGGAGGGCGACGCTGGCACGCTGGAGGTCTGGCTGCGCCGTGCGGACGCCGCCGACCTCGCGCTCGCCGCACGCCACGGACTGCCCCCCGGCCGCCGTGTCGCCGTCCTCGGCCGCGACCTCCCCGTCGACGCCGCGTCACCCGCCGCACCGCAGGACGTCACGATCCGCGCGTACCTCCCCGAGCGCGACGACGAACAGGTCGTCGACGTGCTGCAGGGCGCCTACGCCGGCACCGACGACGGCGGGTGGGAGCTCGGTGCGTTCCGCGAGCGCCGCGGGTGGGACTGGTTCCGCGCCGAGGACCTGTTGGTCGCCGAGGCCGGGGACGGCCTGCTGCTCGGCCTCCACTGGCTCAAACGGCGCGGCGAGACGGTCGGCGAGGTCCACAACCTCGCGATCCACCCGCGCGGGCAGGGTCGGGGGCTCGGGGCGGCGTTGCTGCGGGCCGGCCTCGACCACCTGACGGCGGTCGGGTGCCGCGAAGTGGTGCTGTGGGTCGATCGCGCCAACGACCGCGCGGTGCGGCTCTACGAACGGCAGGGCTTCACCACGCGTTGGGAGGATGTCGCGCTGCGGCGCACGCTCGGCGGCGGCACGGACCGCTCGTGAGGCGCGTCGTTCGGGTCTCAGCCGGCCGAGGGTCCGGCGTCCGCCGCGTCCTCGGCGCCGCGTCCGGGGCCACGTTGACCGGGCGGGACGAGCTTGTAACCGACGCCGCGGACGGTGACGATCATCGCTTCGTACTCCGGCCCGAGCTTGGCGCGCAGCCGGCGGACGTGGACGTCCACGGTCCGGGAACCACCGAAGTAGTCGTACCCCCAGACCTCCTGGAGGAGCAGGTCGCGGGTGAACACCCGGTTCGGCGCGTTGGCGAGCGTCTTGAGCAGCTCGAACTCCTTGTAGGTGAGGTCGAGCGGCTGGCCACGCAGGCGGACCTGGTAGCTGTCCTCGTCGACGACGAGGTCGCCGACGTTGGCCGCGCGCTGTGGTCGAGCCGCCGCTGCGCGTTCGCGGACCAGGCGCAGGCGCGTCTCGATCTCGGCGGGCGAGGCGAAGGGCAGGAGCCAGTCGTCGAACCCCCACGTGGACTTCAGCGCCGCCAGCCCACCCTCGGACATGACCACGACGATCGGCTTCTCGAGCTCGTTGACCGACGCGGCGCGGCAGGCACCGGCCGCTTCCCGCAGATCCTGGGTCGCATCGACGAGCACCACGTCGCAGTTGCCGAGCCCCATCAGCGAGCCCGACCCGAGCGGGGCGTCCTGCAAGGTGTGGTCGAGGTACTCGAGGGCGGGGAGGAGCGACTTGCCGCCGCCGGGGCGGTCGGTGAGCACCAGCAGGTGCACCCGGGCTCTCCTGGTCGTGGCACCTCGGTGCCGGTCGGTGGTGGCCCGCCACCGCTCGTCCGGGGTCGGAGACCCGTGAACGGACGACGCCCCGCGCGCACGTCGATCTCCTGGCGGGGCGGCGACGTTGCCGGGGCGAGCCGCGGCGATGGTCGCAGATCGTGAGCCCCGACGTCCAGCCACCGGGATCGCCCCCCGCACGCGGAGACGACCCGCGCCCACCCCGCCGCGGGCCGATCCGGCGGTACCTGGAGACCCGCGGCGTGCTCGGCGGTCACGTCGAACCGCACGTGACGACGCGGCTGCGGGCCAGCGACGGCACCCCGCTGGCCGGCACCTACCTCGCCGGTCCGGTCACGGCGCCGACGGCCGTCCTCCTCCTGCACGGCTTCGCCGCCAACCGACGCAAGCCCGCCTACGCCCGGCTCGCCGACGGGCTGTCCCGCGAGGTCGCGGTGCTCGCGCTCGACCTACGCGGCCACGGCGGCTCGGGTGGGACGTGCACCCTCGGGGACCACGAGGTGGCCGACGTCGAGGCGGGGGTCCGCTGGCTCCGTGCCCTCGGGCACCGCTCGGTGGTCGTGGTCGGGCTGTCGATGGGGGCGACCGCGGCGATCCACGCCGTCTCGCTCGGCGCCGCCGTCGACGCGGTGGTCGCGGTGTCGGCGCCCGCCTGGTTCCGCGACGAGCCCGAGACCGAACCGATGCGGCGGCTGCACGGGCTGTGGGAGCGGCCAGCGGCGCGGGCGGGACTCCGGCTCGCACTCGGCGTGCGGCTGGCCGGCCCCGACGCGTGGCGCTCACCGCCTCACCCGGCGGAGATGGTCGCCGGGATACGGGTCCCGCTGCTGGTGGTCCACGGCGCCGACGATGCCTACTTCCCACCGGCGGATGCCGACGACCTCGCGGCCGCGGCGGGAGGACCGACGCAGCTGTGGCACGAACCGGCGGGGTTCGGTCACGCCGAGGACGGCATCGAGCCGGCCTTCATCGCGCGGCTCCTCGCGGCGGTCGTCGCGGTGACGAACGACGGACGGTTCCCCCGGCCGCCTCGCTGAGTTCGCACCGTTCTCCCTGCGTGCGGCACCCTGGTGGGACGCCGCTGCGGACCATCGTCGTTCACACCTCGGACGGGGTCCGTCGCGACCACCGCGACACCGGTCGCCACCGACCGATCGAGGAGCCCCAGTGGAGGAACGCCGCACCGTGAGCGCCGCAACCGCCGCGCCACCGCTCGACGCCCGCGAGGCTCCTCTCGCCGACGACGAGCTGGTCGAGCGCGCGCTCGGTGTGCCGACGCGTGCAGGCATCTACCGGCGGCTGCGGACCGAGGGACGACCCGCCACGGCCCGCGAGGTCTCCGAGATGTTCGGCCTCCACCCGAACGTGGCGCGCACCCACCTCGACACGCTCGCCGGTGCCGGTCTGTTGGTCACCGGCTCACGCAAGCACCCCGGTGGCGGACGCCCGGCGAAGGTCTACGTCGCGCGCGAGCAGGCCGCGACCACCAACGACCAGCAGGTGCCACCCGGGAGCCAGCTCGCCGTCCACACCATCGTCCAGCTCATCGCCGGGCTGGCCGAGCACCGCCACAAGCTCGCCCTCCTCGCCGAGGCGCAGGGCCGCAAGCTCGTCGCCGCCGACGCCGGCCGCGCCGACACCCGCGACTTCGCCGCCGCCGCGGTGATCGCCGTCGAAGCGCTGCGCGCCGCCTTCCCCGAGGTCCGGCTCACCTCCGCCGAGGACGACGTCGCCGTCGTCGAGGGGCTCGAGGTCGGCCTCCGCCTGGTCGGCGAGGTCGACGGCGAGGTGGGCGATGCGCTCGCGACCGGGTTCCTGCGCGGCGCGCTCGCGGCCGCCGGGGCGCCCGCGACCGTCACGGCCAAGGCGGGGCGGGTGACCGCCACCCTCGACGAGGCCGGCCTCGGCGCCCAGCCCTCCCCCACGACCACCGTCGACGTCCGTGGCGACGACTACCAGCGCGGCGTCGTCGCCACGATGCGCGCCACCGTGCCCCTGCGGCCCGGCGACCACCTCGAGATCCTCACCGACGGCCAGGGAGCACCCGCCGCGTTCGCGCGGTGGGCCGACCGCGCCGGCCACCAGATCGTCGACGTGGCTCGCGTCCGTGACGTCCGCGGCAAGCCGGCCGTGCGCGTCCTGCTCCGCAAAGCCACCGGCCGCTGACGCTCCGCACCAGCCCCACCCCGACCCACCAGGCCCAGGCCCACCACCGGACGCCCAACCGGGACCCCCGCTCCGAACCACCGCCTACCGCACGAGGACGACCCGATGACACGACACGAGTTGGCCCGGTCCGCCGACGGCGGTCTGCTGATCGACGTCCGCGGCCCACGCTTCGGCGCCACGATCACCACCGTCGTGCTCGCCACGGCCCTGATCGTCCAAGGGCCTGTCGGGACGGGACTCGTCGCCTTCCAGTGGGTCGTCTTCGCGATCTCGACCATCTTCGGCCTGGCGTGGTCGCCCTACGGCAACCTGTTCCGCGCCCTCAAGCGCCGGTTCGATCTCGGCGCCCCACCAGCGACCGAGCCGGAGGGCCCGCCGCGGTTCGCGCAGGCCTGCGGCCTCGCGGTCACGACCGTCGCGCTGGCGCTGCTGGCCGCCGGCGCTGCCACGGCCGGCTGGGTCGCGGTCGCCGTCGTCCTCACGCTGTCCACGCTGTTGGCCCTCACCGGCATCTGCGTCGGCTGCGAGCTGTACCTGCTCGGTCAACGCTTGACTCGTCGCTCCAGCGAGCGACTCCCCGTCCCGGAGAGCCGTCGATGAACCCGACCCTCCTGCGGCTGCTGCTCGTCGTCGCACTCGTCGCGCTCGTCGCGCTGGTGGGGTGGTGGTGGAACCGACGTGATGGCCGCGTCCGCAGCCTCGCCGACGACGCACCACGGCTGGCCCGCGAACACCTCGCCGCGGTCGGCCTCGACCTCCACGGCGCGAGCGCCGGCGCGATCCTGCTCGGCTCGCCGACGTGCACCCCGTGCGTCGCCGTCGAGCGCGTCCTCAGGGAGCTCGCCGCGGATCGCCCGGGCCTGCGCTGGGTCAAGGTGGACGCGGCCGACCACCTCGCCCTCGCCGAGGCACACCGGGTGCTCCGCGTCCCGACCCTGCTGGTCCTCGATGCCGACCGGCGGCTCATCGCCCGCACCTCGGGTGTCCCCGCAGCCTCCGACCTCGCCGCCGTCCTCGACGGCGATGCGGACGCCGACCTCGACCGGGCCGGCGCCGCGGCCTGAACGGTCCCTAGCGGTCCGAGCTCACCGGCGCCCGCGCCGGCGCCCCGCGCGTGGCACCCGGCAGATCGGCGCCCTCGCGCGTCGTGCCGGCCCGGAAGTGGCGGCGGCACAGCACCTCGTAGGCGACGGTCGAGGCGTCGAGGTCCCCGACCACGACCTGCTCGCCGGCGCGCTGGATGACCCCGTCGACGGTGCGGGCGTTGAAGTTGCCGCGCTCGCCGCACCAGCAGCGCGCCTCGACCTGCAGCTCCTGGCGGCGGTCGGCGAGCTCGAGCAGCCGCTGCGAACCGGGGAACAGCTGCGAGGTGAAGTCGGTCAGCAGGCCGAAGGCGTTCACGTCGACGTCGAGCTCGTCGACGATGCGTCCGAGCTGCCCCACCTGCTTGGTCGAGTAGAACTGCGCCTCGTCGCAGATGAGGACGTCGACGGGTGTGCCCTCGTTGATGCGGTCGCCGACGTAGGCGCGCAGATCGAGCTCGCCGTCGACGAGCACCGCCGGTTGCGCGAGCCCGATCCGTGAGCTGATCACCCCGCCCTGGCGGTCGTGCTTGGTGAACAGCAGGCAGTGCTTGCCCGCCATGGCGGCGTTGTGGTGGATCTGGAGGGCGAGGGTCGACTTGCCGCAGTTCATGGTGCCGTAGAAGAAGGTCAGATCGGCCACGCGGGGCGTTCCTCCTCGAGGCCCCTCGGCACGCGAGGGGATCGGACGGGGTGGGTGCTCCGGGGAAGGACCCCTTCCTACCGCACCCGCCTCGGCGGACCGAGGACCCTCGACGCCGCGCCGGCGCCGAGGTGGCTCACTCGGTCCGCGCCTCGTAGGCCTCCGGCGTGTAGCGGACCACCGGGTCCCACATCAGCCACTCGTCGATGCCCTGGTCGCGCGTCGCGCGGATCTGCTCCCGGACCTGGAACGGACGGTCCCACGCGCGGTAGGTGGTGTCCTCGAGCCACGGCACGATGCGGGCACGCTTGCCCTCGACCTGTTCCTTCCAGATCTCGAGCGTCGCGGTGATGATGTCGTAGGGCTGCCGGTTCGGGTCCTCGACGCCGTACTCCCCCGGCCCCCAGTGGGAGGGGTAGATCATCGGGGAGACGTAGTCGAGGTGCTCGGCCAGCGCCGGCACGTCCTGGGCGATCTGGGTCGGACGGTCCGCGGCGATGCCGTACAGCGACGCGCCGTGCTCGAGCCGGTAGGGCGCGAGCCGTTCGTCCGCCTGCTTCGCGAAGTCGACGACCGCCTCCTCGAGGGTGGCGCCGTCGGCGTCGTCGGACAGGCCCGGCACCACCATGTTGTCCGGCGAGCCGTCGGGCCGGCGGATGTAGTCCCACAGGATCGCGTCGACGCCGGCGGCCGCAGCCTCCTCGGCGATGTCGAGGAGGTAGTCGGTCACATCCGGGTTGGCGAACGAGGTGAAGCAGCAGCCGTAGGTCGCGGTGTACGGGTCCCCACCCGGGGTCTGGATGAGCCAGTCGTCGTGGCCGGCTCCCATGGCGTACGCGCCGAGCATCGGGTCGCGGAAGGCCACGATGCGACCGACCACGTGGATGCCGCGGCCGTGCAGCTCCTCGATGGCCTCGTCGAGGTCGTAGACGTCCTCGGCCGCGCCGGACTCGCGCGCGAGCGGGACCTCGGTGCGGTAGCCGATCCGGCCACCCTCGTCCTTGAGGTCGAGCTGGATGGCGTTGATCAGCCCGTCGTCGAACATGCCGAGGACGCGCTCGCGGAAGCTCTCGGTGGCCCAGGCGTGCGGGGTGACGTGCACCGCGCGGACCTCGTCGACCTCCACCCGTGAGGGCAGCTGGGTGAGCGTCAGCTCCTGCTCGGTCACGTTGCCGGCAGCGTCGGTGGCGACCAGGAGGACGGCGTCGTCGGGCACCGCATCGAAGGAGCGCTCGAAGGTGCCGTCATCGGCGACCTCGACGTCGTCCCCGGCGATGGTCAGTTCGGCGTCCGCGTCGGTCCTGCCGACGACCATCACGTCGTCGTCGCCGAAGACGACCCCGTCC
The DNA here is from genome assembly GCA_040882055.1 of Nitriliruptor sp. Classification (GTDB taxonomy): domain Bacteria; phylum Actinomycetota; class Nitriliruptoria; order Nitriliruptorales; family Nitriliruptoraceae; genus Nitriliruptor. Next base: position 23,821 of record JBBECA010000036.1, on the reverse strand, counting down.
TCGGGCTCGGAGACCTCGAGCTCCGGGGCGGTCGCGTCCACCACGAACGTGAAGGTCCGCGAGCCCTCGCCGGGCACGTCGACCGTGATCTCGTGCTCACCATCGTCGAGGTCGGCGAGCGGGTAGCGCAGCTCGTCCTCCTCTTTCGCGGCTTCGGCCGTGACATCCTCGCCGTCGCGTTCGACGGTCGCCTCGGTGAACGGGCTCTCGTCGCCCTCGGCGAGGTCGGCCCTGACGGCGATCTCGGCCGACTCGAGCTGCTCGGCGTTCACGACCTCGTCGTCCTCCGGCCCCTCGAAGCTCAGCTCGGGTCCGCCCGCGCACGCGGACAGGACGGCGGCCGCTGCGACGAGCGCAGCCAGCCGGCGGGTGCGCGACGTGCGCGCTGGGACGGATCGGGACACAGGGCGGCTCACGTGACGGTTCCCCCGGTTCTTCGTGCTCCCGCGGCGGGTCGGCGCCACCGGGGGTGCGGTCAACAGCGAGGGAACGTACCGTCCGCCGCCCACGACCTCGCGAGCTCCCCGTGATCCTGCGCCACACCACCATCGCACCGCTCCTCGCCGCAGCCCTATTGCTGGCCGCCTGCGGCGGTGATGGCGACACCACGGCCGGGTCGGGCGAGCCGGAGGAGCGCGCGCCCAGCGCCGAGGAAGCGCCGCAGGAGGAGCCGACCGAGGAGCCCGAGCCCGAACCTGACCCGGCGGCGGCAGCCGCGGAGGTCGAGGCCAACGAGCTCGGACAGATCCCGGTGCTCATGTACCACCGGCTGATGCCGGACGGCGGCGGGGACTACGACAACACCCCCGAGGAGTTCGAGGCCGAGCTCCGCCGCCTGCACGAGGAGGGGTACGTCCCGATCACCACCGCCGAGATGGTCTCGGGCCGCATCGACGTACCCGCAGGGACCACCCCCGTGGTGCTGACCTTCGACGACTCGACGCGCGAGCAGTTCGCCCTGACCGAGGACGGCGAGGTCGATCCCGAGACGTCGGTCGGCATCATGCTGGCGCTGGAGGAGGAGCTCGACGGCTTCCGTGCGACCGGGTCGTTCTACGTCCTCGGCTCGCTGTTCGGCGTCAGCGCGGAGCAGGGGGCTGAGCTGCTCGCCGCCCTCGACGACCTCGGCTTCGAGATCGGCAACCACACCGCCGCCCACGAGAACCTCGGACAGCTCGACGCCGCCGGGGTCCAGCGCGCCCTCGCGGCCGGCGTCGCCAACATCCAGGCGGCCATCCCGGACGCCGAGGTGCGGACCTTGTCCTACCCGTTCGGCGTACGCCCCGAGGACCCGCAGCTGGTCGCGTCCGGCAGCGCCGACGGGGTCGAGTACACCCACGAGGCCGGCCTGCTCGTCGGGTCGGGTCCCTCCCCCTCCCCGTACGACGCCGCGTTCGACCCGCTCGCGATCCCGCGCATCCGCTCCCAGCCGCAGCCGGTCGACGGCGACCCGGACTTCGGCTCGAACTACTGGCTCGAGGTGCTGGCCGACGCACCCGAGCGCCGCTACATCTCCGACGGTGATCCGGACACGATCGCGTTCCCCGCCGAGCTCGAACCGGAGCTGGCCACGGATCACGCGGATCGCGCGGTCACCTACTGATCGACGTCCCCGACCGCTCGGAGGGACCCGTGGACCTCGCGGCGTTGGAGGCAGCGGCACGCCGTTCGATGGGTCGTACCACCCACGACTACTACGCGGGGGGCGCCGAGACCGAGACGACCCTCCGCGAGAACGTCACCGCCTGGGAGCGGTGGCGCCTGCGGCCGCAGGTGCTCCGCGACGTCTCGACCGTCAGGACCGCGACGACGCTGCTCGGCACGCCGGTGGACACACCCATCGGCATCGCGCCAGCGGCCTACCAGCAGCTCGCCCACCCGGACGGTGAAGTCGCCACGGCCCGGGGCGCCGCCGGGGCCGGTGCGCTGATGACGGTCTCCACGCTGGCGACGGTCTCCCTCGAGGACGTCGCCGCCGCCGCGCCGGCGGCCCCTCGCTGGTTCCAGCTCTACATCTTCGTCGACCGCGACTACGCCGGCGAGCTCGTGGACCGAGCGGTCGCGGCGGGGTACCGGGCGATCGTGCTGACCGTCGACACCCCGGTGCTCGGGCGACGGTGGCGCGACGAGCGCAACGGGTTCGCGCTGCGTGACGGGATGCGCATGGCCAACGTGCCCCTCTCCATGTCGGCATCCGCTGCCGCTGACATCGGCCGCGGATCGGGCCTCGCGGCGCTGTTCGCCGACCACGACCGCGCGCTCACCTTCGACGACCTGACCTGGCTCCGGGAGCGCGCCGGCGACGTCCCGGTCGTGGTCAAGGGACTCGTCCGCGGTGACGACGCCCGCAGAGCGGTGGCGGCTGGCGCAGCCGGCGTCTGGGTCTCGAACCACGGCGGCCGCCAGCTCGACCGCACGGTCGCGACCGCGTCGGCGCTGACCGAGGTCACCGACGCCGTCGGTGACGACGCCGAGGTCTACGTCGACGGCGGAGTGCGCCGCGGTGTCGACGTCCTGACCGCCCTCGCCCTCGGCGCTCGCGCCGTGTTCGTCGGCCGGCCTGCGCTCTGGGGCCTGGCTACCGGCGGTGCCGAGGGGGTGCGGGATGTGCTGGCAGGGCTGACCGGCGAGCTCGTGCACGCCGCGACCCTCGCGGGCGTCACCGACGTCCGCGAGGTCCCGCGCGACCTCGTGACCCCGGCCTGACCGACCCCGTGGCGAACCGTCCAGGCGGCCCGGAGGTGCAGACCGCCTGGACGGCGAGTGCGTCAGCTCTCGAACGACGCCTCGACGGTGATCTCGGCGGTGCCGCCGGCGAACAACTTGCTCACCGGACAGCCGTCCTTGGCCTTCTCGGCGTACTCGGTGAAGGTCGCCTCGTCGATACCCGGGACCTTGCCCACGGTCGAGAGGTGGATGGTCACGATCGCCGGGGCGTCGTCGGCCTTGCCGAGCGTCACGGTCGCCTCGGTCCGCACCTCGTCGGGGGTGTGCCCATCCGAGGCGAGCATGTTCGACAGGGCCATCGAGAAGCAGCCGGCGTGTGCCGCGGCGAGCAACTCCTCGGGGTTGGTCGCGTCGCCGGAGCCCTCGAAACGGCTGGCGAAGGTGTAGGCACCCTCGTAGCGGCCGTCGCCGACCCGCATCTGGCCCTCGCCGCCCTTCAGGTCGCCCTTCCAGGTGGCTGTCGAGGTGTTCTCGGTCACGTCTGGCTCCTCATCCGTCGGCCGCGCTGCACTCGCAACGCGGGTGGCTGGGGGCGCACAGGACCACATCCGGGTCGCCACCGTCACCTCCGGTCGGACGAGTTCGCCGGCTCCGCGGTCGGGAACACCACGTCGAACCGCGCGCCGCCGAGGTCGCTCGCCTCGACGCTCGCCCACCCGCCGTGGAGCGCCGCGAACGCCGCGACCAGCGTCAGCCCGATCCCCGTGCCAGGTGAGGGCGAACCCGTCGCACCGACGCCCTGCTCGAACGGTTCGAAGATCGATTTCCACAGCTCCCGCGGCACCCCCGGTCCGTCGTCCTCCACCACCAACCTCGCCGGATCGCCCGGTGCCACCGTCACCCGCACACGGGCGGTCGATCCCGCGTGGCGACGCGCGTTGTCGAGCAGGTTGTCCACGATGCGTTCGACCTTGCCCCGATCGAGCCAGAGCGGACACGACGAGACCTCCAGCTCGCAGTGAGGATCGTTCCGTTCCTCGCACAGCTCGCGGACGACCTCGGCGAGGTCGGTCTCGGTGCGCTCGAGGGTCAGGACCCCACGCGACAAGCGGTCGACGTCGAGCAGGTCGTCGAGCAGGTGCTGCATCCGTTCGCCCTGGCGGTGGATGCGATCGGCGAGCTCGGACACGTGGGCCGCGGCCATGTCGTCCGCGCGATCGCGGAGCGTCGCTCCGAAGCCGAGGATGGCGGTGAGCGGGGTGCGCAGCTCGTGGGACACCGCCTGGAGGAAGACCTGCCGGAGCTGGTCAACACGGCGGAGACGATCGGCAGCCGACCGTTCGAGGTCGAGCGCCGACGCGAGGGCGCGCTGCTGCTCGTGCTGATCGGTGACGTCGCGGGCGATGCCGATCGCCCACTCGAGCCGGCCGTGGACGTCACGGAGCGGGACCTCGTGGAGCTGGAGATCGACGGTGTGTCCGTCCGGGTGCTGCCACCGTGCCTCGATCGGCCAGACCACCGGAGCGCCGCGCCGGGCGGCATCGAGCTTGGTCCGGGCCCCGAGGTCGAGCCGCTCGGTGAGGGGCTGCGGATCCTCGGCCAGCTGTTCGAGGAACACACCGAACACCGCCTCGAAGTGCGGGTTGACGTAGTCGACGCGCAGCTCGGGTCGGAACTGGAAGCGGTACATCGCGAGGTCCGTGCCCGACGCGAGGGCCCGGAAGCTGTCAGCCATGGTGGCCAGCTCGTGTTCGAGCGCCTTGCGGTGGGTGATGTCGCGGCCGATCCCGACCAGCCCGTCCGTGCCGTCCTCCGCGACGACCGGCGACCAGGTCATGCCGACGGGCACGCGGATGCCTCCGGCGGCCACGAGCTCGAACTCGAGGTGACCGAGCTCTCCCCGCGCCGCCGCTTCGAGCGCGGCGAGCGTGGCCTCGGCGTCCTCAGGCGGGAACAGGGACGTGACGTGCCGACCGATGGTCTCGTCGGCTGGCCGGCCAGCCAGCTGCTCGGCCGCCGGGTTCAACCAGCTGAGGTGGCGTGCGGCGTCCAGCACGATCGTCGGCAGCGGCGAGCCGACGAGGGCGGCGGCAGCCAGCTGCGGATCCACCGACGTCACGACGCGCTCCCCTCGATCCCGGCCGTCGCTCAGCGTGTCACGTCGTGCTCGCCCGGCGCCGGCTGTCCGAAGAAGGGGATGCGCTCGAAGTCGAGGTCGTAGCGCTCGATCGCCCGCGGCAGCGCATCCTCGTCGATCGTCCCAGCCTTCACCAGCTCCGCCAACACGCAGTAGGCGATGGCCGTCGCGTCGATCCGGTGGAAGCGCCGGAGCGCATCGCGGGTGTCGGATCGCCCGAAGCCATCGGTGCCGAGCGCCGCGAAGGGACCGGGTACCCAGTCCGCGATCTGGAACGGGGTCGCCCGCATCCAGTCCGAGACCGCCACGTACGGACCCGAGGTGCCCTCGAGGATCCGCGTGACCAGCGGCACCTTCGCGTCGGCGTTCGGGTTGGTCCGGTTCCACGACTCGACGGCCATGCCGTCGCGCAGCAGACGGTTCCACCCCGGCGCGGACCACACGTCGGCACGCACGTCCCAGTCCTCGGCGAGCAGCTCCTGCGCCGCCAGCGCCTGGGTCACGATCGTGCCGGAGGCGAGGATGTGGGCCTCGTGCTCGCCGCTGGTGCCCTCGGCGTAGCGGTAGAGACCGTCGATGATCATCTGATCCTCGACGTGCTCCGGCATCGCCGGCTGCACGACCGGCTCGTTGTAGACGGTGAGGTAGTAGATGACGTCCTCGCCGCCCTCGACGGTCTCGTCGGTCCACATCCGACGGAGCCCATCCTCGACCAGGACCGAGATCTCGTAGGCGAAGGAGGGGTCGTAGGCCTCGATCGCCGGGTTGGACTGCGCGATCAGCAACGAGTGCCGGTCCTGGTGCTGCAGGCCCTCGCCGTTGAGCGTGGTCCCCCCGGCCGTCGCGCCGATCAGGAACCCCCGGGCGCGTTGGTCGGACGCCGACCAGATCGAGTCGCCCGTCCGTTGGAAACCGAACATCGAGTAGAAGACGTAGAGGGGGACCATCGGTTCGCCGTGCGTGGCGTAGCTCGTGCCCGCGGCGGCGAACGTGCCGACCGATCCGGCCTCGGTGATGCCCTCGTGGATGATCTGGCCGTCCTTCGCCTGCTTGTAGGTCAGCAGCAGATCCTGGTCGACGGGCTCGTAGGTCTGGCCGTGCCGGTCGTAGATCTTCGCGGTCGGGAACCACGAGTCCATCCCGAAGGTCCGGGCCTCGTCGGGGATGATCGGCACGATCCGCGGGCCGATGCCGTCCTTCTCGCGCAGCAGGTCCTTGAACAGGCGCACCATCGCCATGGTCGTGGCGACCTCCTGGTTGCCCGACCCCTGCTTGAGCGCGTCGTAGGCGTCCCGCTCGGGCAGCTTCGGCGCCGTGAACACGGTGCGCCGGTCGGGCACGCTGCCGCCGAGCGCCTCGCGTCGCTCGCGCATGTAGGCGATCTCGTCGGAGTCGTCGCCGGGGTGGATGTAGGGCGGCAGGTCGCCCTCGAGCTGCTCGTCGGTGACGTCGAGGTAGAGCCGGTCGCGGAAGGTCTTGAGCGCCTCGGAGGACAGCTTCTTCATCTGGTGGACCGCGTTGCGGGCCTCGAAGTCCGGTCCGAGCGTCCAGCCCTTCACCGTCTGGGCCAGGATCACCGTCGGCGCGCCGTGCGCCTCGATGGCCGCCCGGTAGGCGGCGTACAGCTTGCGGTAGTCGTGACCGCCTCGGGAGAGCTTGTCGATGTCGTCGTCGGTGATCGACTCGGCCAGCTTCGCGAGCTTCTCATCGGCACCGAAGAAGTGCTCGCGGACGTAGGCCGCGCCCTTGGTGGTGTAGGTCTGCATCTGTCCGTCGGGGACCTCGTTCATCCGGTTGACGAGCGCGCCGTCGACGTCCCTGGCGAGCAGGTCGTCCCACTGGCGCCCCCACACCACCTTGACCACGTTCCAGCCCGCTCCGCGGAACACCCCCTCGAGCTCCTGGATGATCTTGCCGTTGCCGCGGACCGGCCCATCGAGCTGCTGCAGGTTGCAGTTGATGACGAAGGTGAGGTTGTCGAGCCCCTCGCGCGACGCCACCGCGAGGGCACCGAGCGCCTCGGGCTCGGCGGTCTCCCCGTCCCCGCCGAAGAACCAGACGTGCTGGTCGGAGGTGTCCTTGATGCCGCGCGCCTGGAGGTAGCGGTTGAAGCGGGCCTGGTAGATCGCGTTCAGCGGACCGAGCCCCATCGAGACGGTCGGGAACTCCCAGAAGTCCGGCATCAGGCGGGGGTGGGGGTAGCTCGAGAGACCGCCGGGCTCGACCTCCTGCCGGAACCGGTCGAGCCGACCCTCGTCGAAGCGGCCCTCGAGGAAGGCCCGCGAGTAGATGCCCGGCGACGCGTGACCCTGGAAGAAGATCTGGTCACCACCGCCCGGGTGGTCCTTGCCGCGGAAGAAGTGGTTGAACCCGACCTCGTACTGCGCGGCCGCGGAGGCGTACGAGCCGATGTGGCCGCCGGTGCCGCGTTCGACGTTGGTGCGGTGGACCATCACCGCTGCGTTCCACCGGATGTAGGCCCGGATACGGCGTTCGAGGTGCTCGTCGCCGGGGAACGCCGGTTCACGTTCGGGTGGGATGGTGTTGATGTAGTCGGTCGTCGTCAGGGACGGGATCCCGATGTTGTTGCGGCGCGCCTGCTCGAGCACCTTGAGCAACAGGAAGCGGCCGCGCGCCTTGCCGTGGTGGGCGACCACCGCGTCGAACGACTCGAGCCACTCGCGGGTCTCGACCTCGTCGATGTCGGGGTACTGGGCGGGTAACCCGTCGGTGATGATCGGTCGATCACCGCTCGCGAAACGCTGCTGTTCGCGTTGCTCTGCCACGTTGGCAACCTCGGGTCGGCACGTGCTACGCAGGGCGAACGACGCTAACCGCTCGGTCCCGACCGTGCCGCCGGTCCGATCGTCGTCCGGACCGGGCGAGAGGCGCCAGGGCGGCTAACGTCACGGCCGTGGACAGCCCCCGGACCGCCGTGCTGCTGCTCGCCGTCCTGGTGAGCGCCTGCACGGGTGTGGGCGAGCGCGTCGAGGAGCTGCGTTCGGGCGCGGACGAGGCCACGGAGCGGGTGCAGTTCTGCTTCGCCGTCACGCGGGCCCTGACCGCGATGGACGGGGGGACGACGCCGGACGAGGCCCAGGTCGCCGCCGAGGAGGTCCTCGCCAAGGTGCCGGATGAGCTGCAGGCGGACGCGCAGATCGTCGCTGATCGGCTGCGGGATGCCGCCGAGCGTGGTGATCGCCAGCCTCTCGATGAGGACTTCCGCGACGCCGCCGAGTCGCTGCGTGACGGCACGCGGCAGCTGTGTGACCCGACCCGCTGAGCCGCTCGACGTCCAGGCCGCTGACCGACGCGGACCCGGCGACTAGCCTCGGCATCGCGTCGTCGAGGAGGCATCACTGTGGTCCGAGCCCGGTTCAAACCGGTCACACCCGACCAGCGGCTCCGTGACCTGCGCAAGGAGTTCAAGGGCTTCGAGCGCGAGGATCCCGGACCCGAGCGGGCCGCACGTCTGGCCGTCTTCGCCCGATCGGCCCACGACGACCGCCAGCTGAACATGGCGATGCACGCCGCCCAGCTCTGCCTGGAAGACGACCCCGACGCGCCCGACCTGCTGGTCGACGCGTACAGCAGCTCGGGGACCTCCGACGAGGAGCGGTTGCGCTCGTACACCGACCTCGTGGACCTCGCGCGCTACATCGATCGGCCGGACGTCGCCGAGCTCGCCGAACGGTCGCTGCACGGGGAGGCGCGCGCCTGGGTCGCGGGCGGAGACGAGCAGGAGCGCCGTCACCGGCTGCGGACGCTCGCGTCGATGATCAGCCGCGGGTTCGCCGACGACGTCCGCGACGAGCTCGAGGGATCACGCTGAACGCGGCCTCGGCTGACGTCGCCCCCGCCGACATCGCGCGCGCGGCGCAGCGGCTCGACGGGGTCGCCCACCGCACCCCGGTCCTCACCTCGGGCACGCTGCAGGCCCGCACCGGTGGGGCCGTCCACCTCAAGGCCGAGCACCTCCAACGCGTCGGCGCCTTCAAGTTCCGCGGCGCGTACAACGCGGTCGCGGCGGTCGATCCCGAGGTGCGTGCCCGCGGCATCGTGGCGTTCTCCTCCGGCAACCACGCGCAGGCCGTGGCGCTCGCCTGCCGTCTGCAGGAGGTGCCCGCGATCATCGTGATGCCGCACGATGCGCCGCCGGTGAAGCTCGCGGCCACCCGGGGGTACGGGGCCGAGGTGGTGCTCTACGACCGCTACACCGAGGATCGAGCGGTCATCGGCGCCGCGATCGCCACGGAGCGCGGCGCCACCGTCGTGCCGCCCTTCGACCATCCCCACATCGTGGCCGGCCAGGGGACCGCGGTGCGCGAACTGCTCGAGGACGTGCCGGACCTCGACCTCGTCGTCGCCCCCATCGGCGGCGGCGGGCTGCTGGCTGGTTCGGCCGTCGCGGCCCACGACCACCGGCCGGACATCGAGATCATCGGCGTCGAACCCGAGGTGCGCCGTGCGGCGCGTGACGCGCTCGCCACCGGCGAGGTGGTCGAGGTCGAGGTCGCCCGCACCCTGCTCGATGGGCAACAGACCACCCACATCGGTGCGCTGCCGCTCCGCATCCTCGCGGCGCACGGTGTCCGCGTCGTCGGTGTCTCGGACGACGCTGCACTGACGGCGGTCGCGTGGCTCGCCTCCCGCCTCAAGCAGGTCGTCGAACCGTCCGGGGCCGCCGCGTTGGCCGCGATCCTCGACGGCACCGTCGACGTCCGTGACCGCCGGGTGGGGGTCGTCCTCTCCGGGGGGAACATCGCCCCCGGCATCCTCGCCGACGCCATCACGCGGGAGGGTCAGCTGGCGTGATCGCGGGCCCGCTGGGCCGACCAGCGCGACCGGATGGCCCCGAAGGTCGCCGCCGCCGTGAACAGGTCACCGTCCGCGAGGGCGTCGATCACCTCGTGGAGCTCGGCGCAGGTGCGGTCCTCCCGCCGTTCGTCGGCCGGACGCAGCTCCGCCAGGCCCGCCTCGTCGAGCTCGACGACCGCCTCGTCGTCGAACGCGTCGAGCCACGCGACCAGCTCGGCCAGCGCGAGCAGCACCTCGTCGCCGTCCTCGATCGTGGCCTCGACGACCTCGATGGCGTGCTCGAGCCGCAGCACCGCCTGTCCCACGGTCGTCAGGTAGCGCACGCGGGGGCCGCGTCCCTCGGGCGGGTCATGGACGCGCCGTTCGTCGGGCGCGAACGCGACGAACCAGTGCAGCGGTACGGCCCAAGGTTCGTCGAGGATGTGCGGCGCACGCCCCGACACGGCGGCCTCGGCGAGGTCGTCGCGCAGCTCGGCGTCGGGCACGAACGCCCCGATCAACGCGTCCGGGATCGTGCGCCGGAAGGCCGCCAGGGCGAACGCCGCCCGCAGTTCGAGCTGGAGCGGGCAGATGAGCGTGCGTCTGCCCGCTCGGCGCACGAGCGCGGCGTCCGGGCCGAAGCGGGAACACCCGCCCACCAACCGCGCGGTCGCGTCACGCCACTCGGCGTCGACCACCTCGTCGCGGGTGAGCCCCCGACCGGCCTCGACGTAGACCGTCCAGCGCTCACGTTCCCGGGGCGGGAAGGACGCCAGCGGGACGAAGACCTTGAGCTGCGCGGTGGGGACCATCACCGACGAACGTAGCGTCGCGGCCGGAGCCACGGGCCTAGCCTGGCCGTGCACACGAGGAGGGCCGGTTGGGACCGTTCGCACGCTTCGAGGGTCACGAGCAGGTCGTGTTCGCACGCGACGAGGAACGCGGGCTGACCTGCATCATCGCCATCCACTCGACCCGACTCGGGTCCGCGCTCGGTGGGACGAGGTGGCGGCCGTACGCCACCGAGGACGACGCGCTCGAGGACGTCCTGCGGCTGTCGCGCGCGATGACGCTCAAGAACGCCTGCGCCGGCATCGACCACGGTGGCGGCAAGGCCGTGATCATCGGCGACCCGGCGACCGACCGCTCCGAAGCGCTCCTCCGCGCGTACGGACGGGTCATCGCCTCGCTCGGCGGCCGGTACGTGACCGCGTGCGACATCGGGACGACCCCGGCCGACATGGCCACGATCAAACGCGAGACGCCCTGGGCGACGGGAGCCGACGCCGACCACGGCGGATCGGGTGATTCCGGGGTCACCACCGCGTTCGGGGTCGAGCTCGCCATGGGTGCCGCCGCGGCGTTCGCCTTCGGTTCCGACGATCTGTCCACCCGCCACGTCGCCGTCCAGGGGCTCGGCAAGGTCGGGGGCCGCCTCGTGCGTTCCCTCGCCGAGCAGGGCACCAAGCTCACCGTCGCGGACGTCTCCGAGGCGGCGCTCGACCGCGTCTCGGATCTCCCTGGTGTCGAGGTCGTGCCGGTGGACCAGGTCCTGTCGGTCGACGCCGACATCGTCTCACCGAACGCGCTCGGCGCGGTGCTCGACGAGGCCACGATCCCGACGATCAGGGCGCGGGTCGTGTGCGGGGGCGCCAACAACCAACTCGCCACCGATGCGGACGCCGACCGGCTCCGCGACGCCGGCGTCCTGTACTGCCCGGACTTCGTGGTCAACGCCGGTGGCGTGATCCAGGTCGCCGACGAGCTGCAGCCGGGTGGACACCACCCGGGTCGAGCGCGGCGGCGCGCCGAGGCGATCCCTGCCACCCTGACCGCGATCCTCGAGGTCGCTCGGGACGAGGGGGTGGCCACCGAGGTCGCGGCCGAGCGTGTGGCCGAACGCCGCATCGCCGCCGTCGGGGGGCTGCGCGGGTTCCACCTGCCTCGGTGAACGTCCGCCGCGACGCCCACGCGTAGGCTCCGCTCCCCCTCAACGCGGCCGCCCGGCGTCCCGGTGCCGTCCCCCGCGTGTTCGCTCTGGAGCGCTCGATGTCGCGTGGTCGCAAGGTCCTGCTCAGCATCGTGGTCCTGCTCGCGCTCGTGATCGGCGGTGTCGTCTGGTACCTCGGTCCGATCGCGCCGATCGCCACCGGGTACGCGGCGAAGACGGTGTGCTCGGCCCACTTCGTCAGCGGTCGCACCGTCGAGGACGGCCTCGGTGACCTCCCCTCGAACCCGCTCGTGCCGCTCCTGCGCACGGAGGCGGACGACTCGGAGGGCACGGTGAGCACGAGCCTGCTCGGGCTGTGGCGGTCGACCGCGTACGTGTCGGAGGGCAGCGGGTGCACCCTCGCCGAGGAGGATCCGAACTTCACCACGCCGACCATCGCCGCCGGCGAGCCGGGGACGGCGTGGACCGACGGCGAGGGCGCAGCGGAGCTGCCGGACGACATCGACGGTGAGGCGCTCGCAGCCGCCATCGACACCGCGTTCGTCGAGGACGACCCGGAGGGCCGGGAGCGCAACACCCGGGCCGTGGTCGTCGTCCACGACGGCGAGCTGATCGCCGAGCGGTACGGCGACGGGTTCGGCCCGGACACGCCGCTGCTCGGGTGGTCGATGGGCAAGTCCATCGCCAACGCGATCGTCGGCCGGCTGGTCGCCGATGGCGAGCTGGACCCAGCGGCCGATCAGCTGCTCGAACGCTGGGAGGACGACGCCCGCGCGGACATCACCCTCGATCACCTGCTGACCATGACCAGCGGCCTGGCCTTCGAGGAGGTCTACGACCCGGACACCGACGCGACGCGGATGTTGTTCCGGCCGGGCGACACCGGCGCCTACGCCGCCGCCCAGGACCTGGTCGCCGAGCCGGGCACCGAGTGGTCGTACTCGTCGGGGACGACCAACATCCTGTGCGACCTCGCGCAGGACGCGTCGGGACTCGGGACCGAACTGGCGCACGAGCTGGTGTTCGCCCCGCTCGGGATGGCCAGCGCGATCATCGAGCCGGATGCGTCGGGCGGGCTGGTCTGCAGCTCGTTCCCGTACGCGACGGCACGGGACTGGGCACGCTTCGGGCAGTGGTTCCTGCAGGACGGCGAGTGGGACGGCCAGCAGCTGCTGCCCGAGGGGTGGGTCGAACGCTCGACCACCCCGGTGGAGCTCGCCGATCCCGCCACCCCGTACGGGGCGCAGTGGTGGCTCAACGAGAGCTCGGACGGGCAGCTGCGGATGCCGGCGGTCCCCGCCGATGCCTACTGGGCCTCGGGCAACGAGGGGCAGCAGGTCGTGGTCGTGCCCTCGCAGGACCTCGTCGTGGTCCGCCTCGGGTTCAGCGGCGCGTTCAGCGGGGTCGAGTGGGGCCTCGAGCCGCTGCTGGCCGGCGTCATCGACGCGACGAACTGACCGCACCGATCAGTCGACCAGCTCCACCCCGGACCCCTCGGTCACCTCGCCGGCGACCCACGCCGGCACGTCCCGGTCGGTGAGCGCCGTGACGGCGTCGTCGGCCCGCGCCGCGGGCACGACCGCGACCATCCCGACGCCACAGTTGAAGGTCCGCCACATCTCGTCGGTGGCGACCGGTCCACGCTCGGCCAGCCAGGTGAACACCTCCGGCCACCGCCAGGTGCGGGTGTCGACGGTCGCTCCGAGACCCTCCGGCAGGACCCGTGGCAGGTTGCCGGGCAGGCCCCCGCCGGTGACGTGGCACAGCGCGTGGACCTCGACCTCAGCGATCAGGTGCAGCACGTCGAGCGCGTAGATCCGGGTGGGGGTCAGCAACACCTCCCCGAGCGGTCGGTCGAGGCCGTGGTGCTCGCCGAGGTCGAGGCCATCGACGATCCGGCGCACCAACGAGTAGCCGTTGCTGTGGAGCCCGGACGACGCCATCGCGACGATCGCGTCACCGGGGCGGACGCGGTCGGGACCGAGGATCGCATCGCGCTCGACGACGCCGACCCCGAAACCGGCCAGGTCGAACTCGTCGGGACCGAGCAGACCCGGGTGTTCGGCGGTCTCGCCACCGACCAGGGCGCAGCCGGCCGTCGCGCAGCCGTCCGCGATCCCGCGGACGAGGTCCGCCACCCGGTCCGGGTCGAGCCGGCCGACCGAGACGTAGTCGTTGAAGAACAGCGGCTCCGCACCCGGCACCACGAGGTCGTCGACGACCATCGCGACCAGATCGATACCGACGGTGTCGAGCCGGCCGAGGCGTCGCGCCAGATCGACCTTGGTACCGACGCCGTCGGTACCCGACACCAGGACCGGCTCGCGGTAGCGCGCGACGTCCAACTGGAACAGGCCACCGAACCCGCCGATCCCGCCGAGGACCTCGGGGCGGCTGGCACGCCGGACGACGTCCGACAGCAGCTCCACGGACCGATCGGCTGCCGCGAGGTCGACACCGGCGGCGGCGTAGGAGACGGGCTCGTTCACCTCGGGCACGCGGGACCTCACCGGACGACGAGGGACGGGGACGCGCATCCTCGCACCTCGTCGCCGACGCGACCGAACCGGTCGCGCGTGGTCAGCGGATCCGGGCGAGGGCCGCCACGTCCGGCATCGCCCGCAGGGACCGTTTGAACTCGGTGAACGGTCGGTGCTCGGCGAGGGTCCGCGTGGCTTCGAACAGGCGGACCGCCTCGTCGCCCCGAGGCAGCTCGGACAGGATGGGCCCGAAGAGGGACGGGCCGTCCGGCGGACCGAAGGTGATGATCGGGGTGCCGACGTCGTCGCCGGCCCGCTCGAGCGCGAGCTCGGTGCTCGCGCGGATCGCGACGTCACGGCTGACGTCGGAGGTCGCGGATGCCAGGTCCTCGTCGAGTCCGAGGTCGCGCAGCAGCCCCGGCAGGTCGGCGGGGCGATCGACCTGGACGCGGGCGACGTCCTCGAAGCCCTCGACGGTCACGTCCTGACCGACCGGCTGTTCGTGGATGGCGTTGCCGAGGGCGGTGTAGAGCGGACCGACGGCCCCCTGGCCGTGGGTCTCGGCCACGGCCACCACGACCCGCAGGAGCTCGAGACCGCGGTCGTGGACGCCGGCCATCGCACCGTCAGGGTCCTCGTCGGGGTTCAGCATCCGCAGCGAGATCGGCCGGTAGGTCACCGCGAGGTCGAGCCGTGGACGCACCTCCTCGATCCACCGCGAGGTCATCCAGCAGAAGGGGCAGACGGGGTCGAAGAAGAGCTCTATGGCGGTGGACACGGGGATCCTCGGGTCGGGTCGGGGCGGGTCGCGGAGGCACGTACGTGACCACCCAGGGTGCCGCCGGGCGCGCAGCCCACCACCGACCATCGAACCGCAGCACTACCGTCACCGTCGCCGGTACCCCGGTCGCCGTTCCGAGCTCGAGGGACCCGTGACGCTCAACATCCGCCCGTACGCCAGCGACGACGTCGGGGCCGTGCACCGGTTGGCCCAGCGAGCATTCTCACCGACCCCCGGCGACGAGTTCGACCCGGACCGCCCGTCCATGGGCGACGATCGACGCCTGGTGGCCGAGTGGGACGGTCGGGTGGTCGGTCACCTCGGCGCCTGGCAGCTCGGCCACTGGTTCGGTGGACAGCGGTTGGCGACGGCCGGCATCACCAACGTCACCGTCGAACCGGAGTCGCGCGGTCGCGGGGTGGGTGGCGCGCTGCTGCGCGCGGGGCTGGACGCCGCGCACGACCGCGGCGAGCCGCTGGCGTCGCTCTTCCCGCTGACCCGGCACGTGTACCGACGCAAGGGGTTCGAGCTCGCCGGCGTGTGGCCGCAGGCGCAGGTCACCACCGCCGCGCTCGCGGCCCTACCGGCACCGGACGGCGTCGAGGTGCACCCGGGCGGGGCCGACGACCTCGACGAGATGCTCGCGCTCGAACGGTCGCTCGCACCGAGCGAGGCCGGGATGCTCGACCGTCCCGCCGAGTTCGCCGCCCGCAACCTCCGGCCGGGGATCCACGATGCCGTCGTGCTCGCACGACGTGACGGTGAGCTCGTCGGCCACCTCGTCTACGCCCACGAACGGTCGTCGCAGGACCACGCCTTCTTCGGTCTCCGGGTCAAGGAGCTGGTCGGACGCGACGCCGACGCGCTCCTCGCGCTCTACCACGTGCTCGGTTCCAGCGCCTCGGGTGCGCCGTCGGTCACGCTGCCGGTGGGCCCCGAGGATCCGCTCGAACTGTGGTTGCCCGAGCAGGCCTGGACGGCATCGGCCGTCAGCTGGCGGTGGATGTGCCGGCTGGTCGACCCGGCCGCAGCCATCGCCGGACGTGGCTGGCCCGACCACGTCCGGGGTCGCGCCGAACTCGACCTCCTCGATCCGCTGTGGCCCGACCGTGGTGGTCCTTGGACGCTCGAGATCGAGGGTGGCCAGGGCCAGCTACGTCGAGGTGGCAGCGGCGGTGCACGGATCGAGGTCGGCCCGCTCGCCAGCTGGTTCACGGGCTGGGCGTCGGCCACCCGGCTGGCCCGCTACGGCAAGCTCACCGGCGCGGACGAGCCGACGCTGGCGTTCCTCGATGCCGCAGCGGCGGGGCCCGCCCCGTGGGTCCGCAGCTTCTTCTGACCACTACCGTGCACCGCCGACGGTGCACCGCCGGCGGACCGGGAACGAGGAGCACACGTGCGACTGTCACCGCCGGCTCGGCGCGTCCTCGGGTGCCTGATCGAGAAGTCGCTGGCGACGCCCGATCACTACCCGCTGTCGGGGAACGCGCTGAAGGCCGCGTGCAACCAGACCACGGGCCGCGACCCCGTGGTCGAGTACGACGACGATGACGTGCGCGCGGGCATCGACGAGCTCAAGCCCCACCAGCTCGTGCGCACCGAGTACGCCCGTGGGTCGCACGTGCCGAAGACGGCGCACCGGCTCGCCGACCAGCTCGACCTCGACCCGGCGCAGCAGGCCCTGCTCGGTCTGCTGTTGCTGCGGGGTCCGCAGACCTCGGCCGAGCTGCGGACCCGCGCCGCGCGCATGCACGACTTCTCGTCGCTCGAGCTGGTCGAGGCCGTCCTCGGGTCACTGGCGGCACACCGCTTCGGGGCGCTCGTCGAGCTGCAGGAGCGTGAGCCGGGCCGCCGCGAACGGCGGTGGATCCACCTGCTGGGCGACGAGGCCGAGGCGTCAGCCGTCCCCCAGCCGGTGCCGGGGAGCGCCGGGGGTGGCCGGTACCGGCCGTTCCACGACGCCGTCCTCGCGGGCGACTGGAACACGGCGATCGACCAGCTCGCACGCGATATCACCTTCCGGTCCCCCGCGGTGCACCAGCCCTACGAGGGCCGGCTCGCCACGGCGACCGTGCTGCGTGCCGTCAGCCGTGTGTTCGAGGACTTCCGCTACGTCGACGTCCTCGACAGCGGGGACCGGGCGGTGCTGGTCTTCGAGGCCCGGGCGGGCGACCGCGACCTGCAGGGCATCGATCTGCTGCGTTTCGACGACGCGGGGCTCATCACCGACTTCACCGTCATGATCCGCCCCCTGTCCGGGCTGACCGCCGTCATCGAGGGCATGCAGCGCGAACTCGCCTCCGGCTGACCGAGTGGCCGACGTGCAGCTCGGCCCGGGCGCGTCACTGGCCCGCTGCCGCTGCCCTCCCGCGCGTCGAAGGCGGCCGGATCCCCGCCGCTGCTGATCGCCTTGGCCCGGCCGCGGCGCGCGCTGCTCGCGTAGCGCCTTCACCGTCGTTCGGGCCGAGCTGCTCCTGGAGCGGACCGGTGCGAGGCACGGCCCCGCTGGCTACCGAACAGCCCGAGCCGCGGCGTCACCGCCAAGCTGACGATCCCGGCGAACAGGGTGGTCGGGAGCAGGTGGAGACCGGCCATCTCGGTCACGACCACCGCGGTCCCGAGCGCGGTGTTGGTCACCCCGACGTTGGCCGCGACCATCGCGGCGACCACGACGATCGTGACGGGGGCCCCCGGCAACAGCTCAGGCACCACCGCACCGAACGCCGCGCCCATCACCAACAGCGGGATGATGAAGCCGCCGCGCCAGCCCGCTGCGAGGGTCACGCTGGTCCCGGCGAGCTTCGCGATCCCGGCCAGCGCGAAGCCGCCGGCACCGACCCCGGAGGTCAGCAGAGGATCGAGCTGGAACTCGCCGAAGGTCAGCGCGTACGGCGACCACCACCCGAGCCCGCCGAGCACCAGTCCACCGAGGATCGGACGGGTCCACGCCGGCACCGCGGTGGCCACGCGGCGGAGGGCGGCAACGAGCCAGACGAACACGGTCGCGGTCGCGACGCCGACCGCCACCCCGATCGCGGCCCACCCGAACGACCGCACACCGGTCTCGGCCACGGGCGGCAGCGCGGACCACACCGGCCCCATCGCGTGCCCACCGAGGACCGTCGCGGTCGCGAGTCCCGTCAGGGAGCCGACGACGGCGGGGATGATGGCCTCGTGGTGCTCGAGTCCGCGGCGGTGGGGCAGTTCGAGCGCGAAGAGCGCGGCGCCGAGAGGGGCGCCGAACAGCACCGCGAACGCCGCCGCCATCCCGGCGATCGTCAAGGTCCGGACACGCCCCTCACCGCCACCCCGGAGCCGGGCGGTCGCCGCAGCGATCGAGCCCGAGCTCTGCACCAGCGGTGCTTCGGGGCCCATCCCCCCTCCGGCGCCGATGCACAGCAACGAGGTGGGGATCAGGTTGCGCAGCTCACGCATCCCTCGCGGGCCGCCATCGATGTGGATGTTGTCGACCAGCATGTCGACGCTGCCCGCCGAGCCGACCCAGCGGTCGATCGCTGCCACGGCACCGCCGACACCGACCAACACCACGACCGTGCCGAGACGGTCGTGGTGCGCGGGGCCGAGCAGCCGGCCGACGAGCCCGAGGAGGGCGAGGTAGGCGGCGCCGAGCACACCGCCGAGCACCCCGATGCCGACGGCGGCCAGGGGTGGTCGTGACGGCAGCAGCCACCGCTCGAGCGTCTGCGGCCGCCGGAGCAGCGGCGGGAGGACGGGTCAGCTCCGGGTCGATCGAGCACCGGGACGGCTGGCGCCACGACCCTCGACGCTTCCCGAGGGGAGCGACGCGCACCAGTTAGCTCGTGATGCGAGGTAACCAGGGCGGCGCCAGGAGCGCCAACTCGCGGATCACCTCCGCTCGTCGGGCCCCTCGAGCCCGTCGAGGTCGGTGAGCGCCGCGACGAGCCGACGACGCAGCGAGCGCAGCTCGTCACGGTGGAAGGCGGAGAGCGCGGCCAGCCGATCCACCCCGTCCCGGGTGAGCTCGATGCGTTGCCGTCGCCCATCACCCGGGTCCTGGTTCCGGACGACGAGGCCCGCTTCCTCGGCACGGGCGAGCAGCTCACCGGTGGAGTGGACCTGGAGCTGGAGCCGCTCGGCGAGGTCGCTGACGGAGGGTGGGGCCCCACCGGACCACCCGCGGATCGCGAGGAGGAGCTGGTGCTGGTTCGGTGTCAGCCCCGCGTCCCGAGCCGCCGTCTCGGAGGTGTGCAGGAAGACCCGTAGCGCTGCGCGGAACTCTGCGAGCGAGCGGTAGTCGGCGTCCGTCAGGGGCGGGGTGACCCCGCCACGACAGTCGGCGCAGCTGCCCTCGATCAGCGGGGCGGCCCCGGACGGCGGCGGGTCGGGGATGCGGCCGCACGCTTCGCAGACCGCCTCGAGCCAGCAGGCGGGGTCCCCCGCGTCCGTGCCGTCGTCAGCCACGCGGACCTCAGACCGTGTCGAAGTCGAACTTGTACTGGGCGAGGCGCTCGTGCTCGCCCGGGACCGGGATGGGGTACTCGCCATCGAAACAGGCCCGGCACAGCCGGCTGCGCTGGTGCGGCGTCGCGCCGATCAGGCCGTCGAGCGAGATGAAGTGCAGCGAGTCCGCACCGATGAAGTCGCGGATCTGATCCACGCTGAGATCGGCGCCGATCAGCTCGGCCCGCGTCGCCATGTCGATGCCGTAGTAGCAGGGGTTCGCGATCGGCGGCGAGGTGATGCGCATGTGGACCTCGGCGGCGCCGGCGGCCCGCAGCATGGCGATCAGCTGCCGCGAGGTGTTGCCACGCACGATCGAGTCGTCGACCACGACCAGGCGCTTGCCCTCGACCACCTCGCGGACGGGCGAGAGCTTGAGCCGGATACCGAGCTCACGCAGGGACTGCGACGGCTGGATGAAGGTCCGACCGACGTAACGGTTCTTGACCAGACCATCGGCGAACGGCAGGTGCGCCTCGGCGGCGTACCCGGCGGCGGCGTCACGCCCCGCCTCGGGGACGGGGAGGACGATGTCGGCGTCCACCGGTGCCTCCCGCGCCAGGACCCGGCCCATCTGCCGGCGGGCGAACAGCACGCTGCCGCCCTCCTGCACGTGGTCGGGACGGGCGAGGTAGACCCACTCGAACAGGCAGTAGGTCGGCGTCGGGGCGGCGAACCGCCGCGAGGTCAGGCCGTGGTCGTCGATGCAGACCAGCTCGCCGGGGGCGACGTCGCGGACGTAGACCGCGCCGACGATGTGCAGCGCGGAGGTCTCGGAAGCCACCACCCACCCGCCGGCCGGCAGCCGCCCGATCTGGAGCGGTCGGACCCCGTTGGGATCGCGGAACGCGTACAGCCGACGCTCGTCCATGACCACGACCGAGAACGCCCCGGTGAGCAGGGGCGCGGTACGGACGATGGCCTCCTCGAGCGAGGTGGGCTGGCCGTCCGGGGCCGGCGCGCCGACCTCACGGGCCAGCAGCGAAGCCATCACCTCGGAGTCGTTGGTGGGCGGCTGTTCGAGGTCGCGGGCGAGCTCGGCGGTGTTGACGAGGTTGCCGTTGTGGCCGAGCGCGAGCCCGCCGCCGGTGGGCAGCTCCCGGTACTGCGGCTGGGCGTTGACCCAGGTCGAGCCACCGGTGGTCGAGTACCGGCAGTGCCCGACCGCGACGTCACCCTCGAGGGCCGCGAGGCCCGTGTCGGTGAACACCTGGTTCACGAGGCCGGTGTCCTTGTGCACCACGATGCGGCGTCCGTCGGAGACGGCGATCCCCGCCGCCTCCTGGCCGCGGTGCTGTAGGGCGAAGAGGCCGAAGTAGGTCAGCCGCGACACGTCCTCGCCCGGGGCGTAGATGCCGAAGACCCCGCACTCCTCGCGCGGTCCCTCGGCCAGCACCGCCGGATCCACGTCCGGCTCGGTGGGCTGGCGGTCCGGGCGCGGACCATCACCGGGAGGGCGCTGCACAGGGACGCTCCGCAGGACGAGGGGGCCGGACCGGAGGCGAGGGTACCGCCGCTCTCCCGCACTCCCCGCGGTCGGCACCTCTAGTCTCGCCCCCCACCGCTCCGGAGCGTCACGTGCCTGAACCCGTCCCCGCCGAGGCCTACCCCACCTCGGACGACCAGGTCGCGGCGTTCGCGCGCGAGACCCTCGGGCTGCCCGGGATCGTCGACATCCACGTGCACCTGCTCCCCCACCGGTTGCAGGAGGCGGTGTGGCGCTTCTTCGATGCGCTCGAGGACCCGCCCTGGCCGATCGCCTACCGCGACGACGAGGCGACCCGTCTGGCCACGCTCCGCGAGCTCGGGGTGACCACGCACACCGCGCTCGCCTACGGGCACAAGCCGGGCGTGGCGGTCTGGTGCAACCAGCACACCCTCGCCGCGGCTGCCGAGCACGACCAGGTGGTGCCGACCTTCACCTTCCACGCGGAGGACGAGGCCCCGGCCTACGTCGGGGACGCCATCGCACGGGGTGGCCGGATCGCCAAGGTCCACCTCCAGGTCGGGAAGTTCCACGTCACCGATCCTCGGCTCGACGAGGTGTGGCCCCAACTGGCCGCCGCCGGCATCCCCGCGCTCATCCACGCCAGCGCGGTGTACGGCGTGGAGGGCGGGCACGAGTACTGCGGCCCGGACGCGATCCGTGCCCTGCTCGACCGTCACCCGGAGCTCACCGTCATCGTCGCCCACCTCGGCGCCCCGGACACGGCCGGGTTCCTCACCCTCGCCGAGCAGGCACCGACGCTCCACCTCGACACCGCGATGGTGCTGACCGACCCGCCGTACTTCACCGACGACCTGACGGTGCTGCTCGATCGGCTCCGTGCCCTGCACACCCGGCTGCTGTTCGGGTCGGACTTCCCGACGATCCCCCACGCCTACGCGGCCCAGGTCCGCGGTCTCGCCCAGCTCGAACTGGACCGTGGCGCGCTCCGCGGCCTCTTCCACGACCACGCGGCGAGGCTGCTCGGTCGACCGACCGTGGGGGCCTGACCGCCACGTCCTCGCGGCTGGGCACCCGGCCTCTGCTTGACTCCACGGTCCGCGGCACCGACGCATCCTGGGCTGCCGCGACCGGGGCGAGCGAGGGGTCCAGCGTGAGCGATCAGGGCGGGGCAGGACCGGCAGCGGGGTGGTACCCGGACCCGGAGGTGCCCGGCGGCCAGCGCTACTGGGACGGCAGCCGCTGGGGTGAACAGCGCCCGCCCCCCGCCTCTGACCCGTCCGGGGGCTGGGGCGCCTCGGATCCGTCCGGCGGGTGGAACGCACCCGGCTCGACGCCGTCGTGGCAGCAGGCGCCGAGCACCGGTCGAGGACCGTGGTCGCGCACCTCGACCGCCGCGAACGTGGACCCCTGGTTCTGGCAATCGATCGTCGCCACCATCCTGTGCTGTCTGCCGCTCGGCATCGTCGGGATCGTGAAGTCGTCGCAGGCGAAAGCCGCGAACGACGTCGGGAACGCGCAACTCGCGCGGCAACGCGCCGGCGAGGCGCGTACCTGGACGCTGGTCGCGATCGGCGTCGGCCTGGTCGTCCAGGTCGGCTGGTTCCTGCTCGTGATCCTCGGCGGCCTGGCGAGCGTCTGATGGCACCGATGGCGACGGCAGGACGACGCGGTGGGACGCTGCCGCCGACGGCCCTGCCGGTCGCGGTCGCCTGCATCGCCGTGGCCGTGTGCACGGTGCTGGCCCTCGTGGACCCCGAGGACCGCGCCCTGTGGACACCGAGCTGCCCCTTCCGCGCCGCCACCGGGCTCGACTGCCCCGGCTGCGGCGGTACCCGGGCCGTGACCGC
This sequence comes from Nitriliruptor sp., assembly GCA_040882055.1. Lineage (GTDB taxonomy): Bacteria > Actinomycetota > Nitriliruptoria > Nitriliruptorales > Nitriliruptoraceae > Nitriliruptor. The sequence continues at coordinate 1,229 of JBBECA010000036.1, read as the reverse complement.
GTTGGTGCGTGGCGACGCCGGGCTCGCGGTCAGCCACAACCTGCTGACCGTGCTGCTGCTGCCGCTCCTCGTCTGGGCGTGGACCGGGTGGCTCCGCGTCCGTGCGGGTCGACGCGCGACGCGACCCGACGTCCCGACCTGGGCGGCGTGGAGCCTCGCGCTCGGGCTCCCCGGCTTCATGCTCCTGCGCAACCTGCCGTGGGCGCCGTTCAGCTGGCTCGGCTCGAGCGCCTTCTGAGCCCCGAGCCGTCCGCGGCAACGCCGAGCCGATCAGGTGGCGTCCCACGCGTCGGCGACGATCGCGTCCAGATCGGTGTGCTGCGGGGTCCAGCCGAGCAGCTGACGCGCCCGTGCCGAGCTGGCCACCAGCTGCGCCGCATCGCCCGGACGCCGTGCGGCCAACTCGGCGGGGATGGCGTGTCCGGTCACACGCCGCGCCGACTCGACGACCTCGAGGACGCTGAAGCCGGCGCCGTTGCCGAGGTTGCAGATCAGCTGCGGGTGGTCGTCGAGCCGCTCGATCGCGCGGACGTGGGCATCGGCGAGGTCGACGACGTGGATGTAGTCACGCACGCAGGTGCCGTCGGGGGTGTCGTAGTCGTCACCGAAGACGGCGATGTGGTCGCGCTGGCCGCGGGCGACCTGGAGGACGAGCGGGATGAGGTGGGTCTCCGGTTCGTGCCGTTCGGGCCGGCCCGGGGTCGCGCCAGCCGCGTTGAAGTAGCGCAACGCCGCGTACCGCAGGCCGTGGATGCGGTGGTGCCAGGTGAGCATCCGCTCGACGAGGAGCTTGGACTCGCCGTAGGGGTTGTTCGGGGCGAGCGCGTCGTCCTCCGCGATCGGGGTGCGGTCAGGGTCCCCGTAGACCGCCGCGGTCGAGGACAGCACGAACCGCTCGACGCCGGCCTCACGGAGCGCCGCGAGGAGCGTGGCGCTCCCAGCGGTGTTCACCGCGAAGAACCGCTCCGGTTCGCGCATCGATTCGCCGGCCTCGATGAGCGCGGCGAAGTGGAGGCAGGCATCGAAACCCCTGCCCCGCACGATCGGGCCGATCACCTCCCGGTCGGTCACGTCGGCGACCACCAGCTCGGCTCCCGCTGGGACCGCGTCGCGGTGACCCCGGGAGAGGTCGTCGACGACCACCACCTCGTGCCCGGCTTCCAGCAGGGCGGCGCTGGTCGTCGCACCGATGAACCCCGCACCACCCGTGACCAGCACCCGCACCGTCG
>JBBECA010000035.1:0-32896 GCA_040882055.1 Nitriliruptor sp. | reverse complement strand
CACGCCGTGGCCGACCGTGGCGCGGACCGAGCCCAGCAGCCGATCGATGGCCGTGGCCCGGTCCGGACCGTGCGCGATCAGCTTGCCGAGCATCGGGTCGTAGTGGGGGGTGACCGTGCTGCCGCTCTCGACACCGACGTCGTTGCGCACCCCCGGACCGCGGGCGAGCGCGACGGTCTCCAGGCGACCGACCTGGGGGAGCTGGCTGATCGGGTCCTCGGCGTACCAGCGGACCTCGATGGCGTGGCCGTCGGGGGTGATCTCGTCCTGCTCGATGCCGAGCGGCTCGCCGGCGGCGACCTGCAGCTGGAGGGCGACGAGGTCGAGCCCGGTGACCAGCTCGGTCACCGGGTGCTCGACCTGGAGCCGGGTGTTCATCTCCAGGAAGTAGAACGTCGGCTCCGGGTCGTCGAGGGTCGTGCCGTCCACGAGGAACTCGACCGTCCCGGCACCGAGGTAGGCGACCGAGCGCGCCGCGGCCACGGCGGCGTCGCCGAGCCGGGTCCGCATGCTCGCGCCGATGGCGGGTGACGGCGCTTCCTCGACCACCTTCTGGTGGCGCCGCTGGATCGAGCACTCGCGCTCGAGCACGTGGAGGTAGCCGCCGTGAGCGTCGCCGAGGATCTGGACCTCGATGTGCCGCGGACGCCGCACCAACCGTTCGAGGATGACCCGGTCGTTACCGAACGCGGCCCGGGCCTCGCGCCGGGCGCTCGCCACCGCGTCCCGCAGGTCCGCCGCGTCGTGGACGGCTCGCATGCCCTTGCCGCCGCCGCCCGCGACCGCCTTGACCAGCAGGGGGAACCCGACACCTTCGGCCGCCGCGACCACCCCGTCGTCGTCCTCGGCGGTGGTGTCGGCACCCGGCACGACCGGCACGCCGGCCTCGGACAGGTGGCGCTTGGCCGCCGCCTTGTCGCCCATCAGCTCGATCACCTCGGGCGAGGGTCCGACGAACACCAGCCCGGCGTCCCGCACGGCGCGCGCGAACCCGGCGTGCTCGGACAGGAAGCCGTAACCGGGGTGGACCGCGCCCGCACCGCTCTCGAGCGCGGCGGCCACGACCCGGTCGACGTCGAGGTAGCTGTCGGTGGCCGGGGCGGGTCCGAGCCGGACGGCGCTGTCGGCCTCGCGGACGTGCGGCGCGTCCGCGTCGGCGTCGCTGTGGACCGCCACGGTGGCGATGTCGAGCGAGCGGCAGGTGCGGATGATCCGGCGCGCGATCTCGCCGCGGTTGGCGACGAGCACCCGCCGCAGCGGCCCTGCGGGGGGCGAGGGGTGTCCGGCGACCACGTGGGGCTCCCGTCCGAACGGCGTCTGAACGGGTTCGGACGCTAGCGGGCGGCATCCCTCCCGTCGTGCGCAGCGCACGGGTACAGGTCGGGACCGGACCGGTCGATGCAACCCGTGACCCGAGCTGTACGTCTGTAGGGTCACCGCGCACCGTCCGTCCCGATCGGAGCGACACCTTGTCCCGCACACGCCGTCCGTCCGTCCGAGCGATCGCCGTCGCCGCGATCGCTGCGCTCGCCCTCGCTGGTTGTGGTGGCGACGACCCCACCGTGGACGTCGAGGCTCCCGAAGTACCCGAGGAGGAGCCGGTCGAGGAGGAACCCGAGGAGCCGGAGGAGACCGTCGAGCCGGAGGTGCCGGACGAGGCCGACGCCACCGAGGATGACGAGGCGGTGGCCTCGACGAGCTCGCCGACCCCGGACCCGAACGAGGTCGACGACCCGTGTGCCGATCACCAGGGCCGCGAGGACGAGGCGTTCATCGAGGTCGTCTCACCGGTCGACGATCAGGAACCCACCGGTGACGAGGTCGAGCTCGTGGGCTGCAGCAACGTCTACGAGGCCAACGTCCAGTGGACGCTCTACGACGGTGACGGCGTCGAGCTCGACAGCGGGTTCACCACCGCGGAGTGCGGCAACGGCTGCGTCGGCGCCTTCGAGACCACCGTGTCGCTCGAGGAGGCCGCCGGGGAGCCCTTCGCCGAGCTGCACGTCTTCGCTGACGACGCGGCAGGCAGCGGCGACCCGCAGTACCTGACCGCGATCCCGCTCGTGCTCAGCTAGCTCCGTCGCGGGGGACCCAGGGGGCGGGCTGACGGTCGAAGAAGGCCGCCATGCCCGCCTGTCCCTCGTCGGAGACCCGGCGGCGCGAGATCAGCTCGACGCGGGCGTCGACGGTCTCGGCGGGGTCCGGGGAGGCGGCGATGGTCGCCAGCAGCTGTTTGGTGGCACGGACGGCCCCCGGCGCGGCCGCGAGCAGCGCGTCCACGAGCGTCGCGGTCGCGGCGTCGAGGCCGTCGCGGTCCGCGACGACGTCGGCGAGCAGGCCGAGCTCGAGCGCACGGTCGGCGTCGAACCGTTCGCCGGTCAGCAGGTAGCGCCGTGCGGGACCGATGCCGATCCGGCGCACGGCGTAGTGCGAGATCATGGCCGGTGCCAGGCCGAGGCGCGTCTCGCTGAAGCCGAACAGCGAGCCCCGCACGGCGATGGCGATGTCGGCGCAGGTCACGAGCCCGAGGGCGCCGGCGAGGCAGTGGCCGTTGACGCGGGCGATCACGGGCGCGGGACAGGCATCCACGGCCGCGAGCATCGCCTCGAAGCGTCGCGAACTGGCGACGTTCTCCTCGAAGCTGGCGTCGACCGCGCCGCGCATCCAGTTGAGGTCGGCGCCGGCGGAGAACACCGGACCCGCACCGGTGATCACCACGACCCGGACGTCGTCGCCCACCTCGGTGAAAGCGGTGGTCAGCGCCTCCTGGAGTTGCCCGTCGAACGCGTTGCGCACCTCCGGCCGGTCGATGGTCAGCGTGAGCACGCCGCGGTCGTCGAGGCTCGTGCGTAGCGGGTCGGTCACTGCGAGCTCCTGGTCGGCGGCGGCACCCTACGACGAGGTCCGGGCTGTCACATGCGGAAGATGCCGTACCGCGGCGGGTCGAACGGCGCGTGGCGGGCCGCGGCCAGCCCCATGCCGAGCACGTCCCGGGTCTCGACCGGGTCGATGATCCCGTCGTCCCACAGCCGCGCCGTCGCGTAGTAGGGGTTGCCCTGGTGCTCGTACTGGTCGCGGATCGGCGCCTTGAAGGCCTCCTCGTCCTGCTCGGACCAGCTCTCGCCGCGCGCCTCGATCCCGTCGCGTCGGACGGTCGCGAGCACGCTCGCGGCCTGCTCGCCACCCATCACCGAGATCCGGGCGTTGGGCCAGGTCCACAGGAAGCGGGGGGAGTACGCCCGCCCGCACATCGCGTAGTTCCCGGCCCCGAACGAGCCGCCGGTCACGACGGTGAACTTCGGCACCGTCGAGCATGCGACGGCGGTGACCATCTTGGCGCCGTCCTTGGCGATGCCGCCGGCCTCGTACTCGCGGCCGACCATGAACCCGGTGATGTTCTGCAGGAACACCAGCGGGACGCGCCGCTGGTTGCACAGCTCGATGAAGTGCGCCCCCTTCAGCGCCGACTCGGAGAACAGGATGCCGTCGTTGGCCACGATGCCGACGTCGTGCCCGTGGATCCGCGCGAAGCCGGTGACGAGGGTCTCGCCGTAGAGCGGCTTGAACTCGTGGAGGCGTGACCCGTCGACGATGCGCGCGATGATCTCGCGGGCCAGCACCGGCTGGCGCGGATCGCTCGGGATGAGGCCGTACAGCTCGCTCGGATCGTGCGCCGGCGGCTCGACCTCGTGGAGCGGGGGCAGCTCGGGGACCGGGCAGGTGGCGACCGCATCGCGGGCGAGTTGGAGGGCGTGTCGGTCGTCGACGGCGAGGTGGTCGACCACCCCCGAGGTTCGGGCGTGCAGCGCGCCACCACCGAGCTCCTCGGCGGAGACGACCTCGCCCGTGGCGGCCTTCACCAGCGGGGGGCCGCCGAGGAAGATCGTGCCCTGCTCCTCGACGATGATGGTCTCGTCGCTCATCGCGGGGACGTAGGCGCCTCCGGCCGTGCAGCTGCCCATCACCACGGCGATCTGCGCCAGTCCCATCCCCGACAGGGTCGCCTGGTTGAAGAAGATCCGGCCGAAGTGGTCGCGGTCGGGGAAGACCTCGTCCTGCTGCGGCAGGAACGCGCCGCCGGAGTCGACCAGGTAGATGCAGGGCAGGTGGTTGTCGCGGGCGACCTCCTGCGCGCGCAGGTGCTTCTTGACCGTGATCGGGTAGTAGGTCCCACCCTTGACGGTCGCGTCGTTGGCCACGATCACGCACGTCCGGCCGCTGACGCTTCCGACACCGGTGATGATCCCGGCGCCGGGAGCGTCGTCGTCCTCCATCCCACCCATGGCGAGGGGGGAGAGCTCGAGGAAGGGGGTCCCAGGGTCGAGCAGCGCCTCGACGCGGTCGCGGGGCAGCAGCTTGCCGCGGGCCACGTGCTTGTCGCGGGCGCGCTCGGAACCTCCCCGGGCTGCGGCCTGCAGACGTCGGCGCAGTTCGTCCGCCAGGTCGCGGTTGCGGGCGGCGTTGTCGCCGAACCGCTCCGACGACGGGTCCACGGTGGTGACGAGTCGATCCACGGAAGTCGGCTCCCTGCGGTGGTGCGGAGGAGGTGGCACGAGCCTCGCGCCCGGGTCCACGGTGGCGGCGAGCCTAGGCCCCGTTCGGCCGCCTGCCGCGCGTTCACGTCCGGGTACCGGTCGGTACGGGAGGTGGTGGGTGCCGCCGGAGCGAAAGACGGACCGAGGGCCGCTCGCGGAGGACCGCGGGCGGTGGGCGGAGACGTGGAGGACCGTGGTGGCGCGACAGGGACGTGGGATCGTGGCGCGCGGGCTGGTGCTCGTCGCCGCGCTGGCGATGACGGCGGTGACCGCCGGTCCCGCCGCCGCGCACGAGGAGCGGGCGAGCCAGTTCCCCTCGGGTGACGGCACGACCCCCGAGCTCCGCACGATCGGCGAGGCGGCGGACGTGATCGTCGTGTGCAAGGACGACGTCTCGCCCGGGCGGATCGCGGCGATCAGCGACCCGCAGCTGCGTGCCTTCAACCAGCGCCTGCTCGCCGACTGTGCCCACGAGCACATCCAGGCCGCCGTGGACGCGGTCGAGGTCCAGGGCACCAACATCTACGTGCTGCCGGGCGTCTACCGCGAACAGCCCTCGTGGGACGAGAACTCGCCCTGTACGGAGGAGTACGACGACGGCGTCGTCGAGTACGACCTGATCGTCTCGTGCGGGGAGGTGATCAACCTGGTCACCGTCGCCGGCGACGACCCGGACGACGACGACATCGTCTGCGACAACCAGCTCTGTGACCTGCAGATCGAAGGCACGGGTGAGGCCCCGGAGGACACCGCCCTCCGTGGTGGGTTCAAGGCCGACGGTTCCTGGATCAAGCACAACGGCGTCAAGGCCGACCGGGCCGACGGCTTCGTGCTGTCGAACATGGCCTTCCAGGTCTTCCGCGAGAACGCCATCTACGTGCACGAGACCGACGGCTACCTCCTCGACCGGGTCGTGGCGAGCCACAACGACCTCTACGGCATCCTGACCTTCACCTCCGATCACGGCCTCATCCGCGGCTGCGACACGGCGTTCAACGGTGACTCGGGCATCTACCCCGGCTCGGCGGCGGACGTGAACGCCGACAACCCCGAGACCGCGCCGCTCACCCGGTACGCGGTCGAGGTGACCGGGTGCCGCTCGCACCACAACGCGCTCGGCTTCTCCGGCTCGGCGGGGAACTCGGTGTGGTTCCACGACAACGACGTCTTCCTGAACGCCGCCGGCTACGTCACCGACTCGTTCGTCCCGAACCACCCCGGGATGCCGCAGGACCACGCGTTCCTCGAGGACAACCGCCTCTACCTGAACAACGTCAACTACTTCGCCGAGTACGTGCAGGCCGGACGTTGCGGCGGCGACCCCGCCGACCGCGGCTACGAGACCGGCACGGTGTGCCCCGCGTTCCCGGTGCCGGTCGGTACCGGCGTGATGATCGCGGGCGGCAACCACAACCTGATCCGCGACAACGACATCTTCGACAACTGGCGTCAGGGCGTCATGCAGTTCTGGGTGCCCTCGGCGATCCGTGACGAGTTCGAGGACCAGTTCGACACGTCGAACGCCAACCACTACACGGGCAACCGCATGGGGTTCGGCCCGGACGATCTGGTGCAGCCGAACGGCACCGACTTCTGGTGGGACGACCAGGGGACCGGCAACTGCTGGCAGGACAACACCTCCGCGACGGGCGAGATCACCACCAACGCCACCGTGCCGATCGACACCGGCGGGGAGGTGCCGGTGACCGAGTTCCCCGACTGTGACTCCGGCGGGTCGGTCACGCCCGTCGGCAACGCGGTCAAGTCGGCGCAGCTGGTCCCGTGCGCGACCTACGACCGGGAGGACCAGCCGGCACCCCCGCTGTGCGACTGGTTCGACGACCCCGAGGCTCCGGCGTCCCGGGAGGCGGCCGAGGGGGAGGACCTCGAGGCGGCGTTCTGGCCCACGGTGGCGATCGACCTCAGCGAGGGCCTCGAGGACGGCGAGACCCCGGGTGCACCCGGCGGAGGTGGCGACGGTGCCGGCGATGACGGCGCTGTGGCTGGCGGGAGCGCGGACGAGGGGCTCGACCCCGTCCCGGCCGCCGCCGAACGCGTGCTGCCGGTGACCGGCGCCGCGGGGCTCGCCGGTCTCGCCGCGGTCGCCCTGCTCGGTGCCGGTGCGCTCCGGCGACGCCGTCACGCACCGCTCGGCTGAGCGGTGCGGTGCACGACGGTGCTCGCGTCGGTGGTGGGTGCGGTGCTGCTCGCCGCGCCAGCCGCCGGCCTGCCGTTGGCCGCCTCGCCTGCGCTCGAAGCCGGCGATCTGCGCTTCCCCGGTCACGATCGCGTCGCCCACCTCGACGCCTACCGGGAACCGATCACGGCGGTCGGGTACGTGCACGGCGTGGGCGCCACCGTCGAGGTGCCGCTGCAGCACGTCGGCGGTGGGGCAGCGGTCACCGTGACCGCGGTCGACCCGTTCCCCGAGCTGCTCGGCATGCTCGAGGTGGAGGCGGTGTCCGGGCTGCCGGCGCGGCTCGAACCGGGTGAGGCGACCGTCGTCAGCGTCCGGGCACGGTTCGGCAACTGCCGGTACTACACCGAGCGCGCGGTCAACGTCTTCCGCGGTGCGGACGTGACCCTCGAGGGGGGCGCCGGGGCCACCACGGTCACCACGCCGTACCCGACCGAGGTCGTGCTCCGTTCACCGACGATCCTCGGCTGCCCCGATCGTGTCCTCGACCGCAGCGCCCGTCAGCGGATGCTCGCTCGCGACGAGTGAGCACCCGCCGGCGACCGGCGACCCTCAGCTCGCGAGCCGGGCCTTGACCAGGGCCGAGACGCGGCTGCCGTCGGCACGTCCCTGCACCTCGGCCATCGTCGCCTTCATGACCTGCCCCATGGCCTGCGGGCCGTCGGCGCCGCTCTCGGACACGATCCGATCGACGATCGCGGTGAGTTCCTCGTCGCTGAGCTGCTCGGGGAGGTAGGACTCGTAGATGGCGGCCTCGGCGCCCTCGGCGGCGGCCTGTTCCTCACGGCCCGCGTCGGCGAACGCAGCGGCCGCCTCGCGGCGCCGCTTGACCTCGGTGGCGAGCACCTTCTGGACCGTCTCGTCCGAGAGCCGGCCCTGGGGACCGAGCCCCTCGGCGACCGCGGTGTTCTTCAGCGCGGCGACGGCCATGCGGAGCGCTGAGGTGCGCGCCTTGTCGCGGGCCTTCATCGAGGTGCGCAGGTCGGATTCGATGCGGTCGTGCAGCTCGCTCACGGGGCTCCCTCGGGTCGTGGTGCGAGACGGAGCGTAGGCGCCCCGGGGACGGCCGGGCACGAGCGAGGGCCCTCGCCGGAGCGAGGGCCCTCGTGTTGCATCGGCACCCGGAGGAGCGGGAGCGGCTCGGGGTGCCGGGCGGCTGGTCGACGACGCGAGGTCGGACCGCCGCCGGCCCGACGGCGCGAGCGGGAGCGGAGCGCCGTCGGGGAACCGGTGTGGGTCAGCTGGCCTCGTCGACCTGCTTCTCGACGCCCTCGGCCGCGGCCGGGACGGTCTCGGCGGTCTTGCGCACCGAGGTGGCCGCTGCCTTGACCTGGGTCGCCGCGGTCTCGGCCTGCTTGCGGCCGGCCTCGACGGCGACGTCGACGGTCCTGGTGACCGACGTGGTCGCGCCCTTGATCTGGCTGGTGGCGGTCTCGGCCTGCTTGCGGCCGGCGCCGAGCGCGACGTCGAGGGTCTTGGTGACCGAGGTCAGGGCCGCCTTGACCTGCGAGCGGGTGTTCCCGGACTGGTCGAGGAACTTCGCGATGCGGGTGTCGTTCTTGAGCGTCTCGACGAGCTTGCGGCCCTCGGTGGCCTTCGAGTCGAAGGTCTTCTCGAACTGCGCGATCGCCGTCTCGAGCTCGGCCACGAGCCGACCGCGGACGTCGCCGACGGTGCGGGTGACGGTCGACGGAGCGGCCTCGGACACGCCCTTGAAGGTCGCGACGGGGTCGCCGGCGGCCTTGCGCACCTCGGTGCGGAGCTGCTCGATCTTGGCGTTGGCGTTGCGGATCAGGGTGAGCGCGTCGACCGCCAGACCGGCGGCCGCGTACGACGCGTCCCCGGCGATGGTGCGGGGCTCACGCTCGGCGATCGGTGCACGCTCCGGCGAGACCTTCTCGCGCTCGGCGGCCGCGGCGTTGCGCTTGCGGGTGGCAGCGGCCTTCTCGGCGGCAGCCTTGCGCTTGCGAGCCTCGGCGGCCTGGTTCTTCTTGCGCGTGGCGGCGGCCTTCTCGGCGGCAGCCTTGCGCTTGGCAGCGTCGGTGTTCGCCGTCTTCGAGGTGCTCTTGGCGGTGGTCGTGGTAGCCATGTTCGGGCCTCCAGGGGGGTCGGGTCGGTGCGGGATCCTCCGCGGGGCCGGTTCGAGCGGCCGGGTGGAGGGGCGGAGCGGGAGCCGGGTCGAGGCTGCGGGAGCCTGCGGGGTGCCCCGCCCCTCCACCGGACCGTTCGCGGTCCGGGGAGCGACTGCTAGCAACGTACGCAGGGGCGCTAACTGATGCAAGCGCTAGCCCGGGGCAAGCACGTGACGTGCGGTGAGCGCTCGTTCCGAGCTTGCGGGACCGGGGAGCGACCACCCACGGCTCGGAACGGTTCAGCCGCCGGCGACGGCGCGCCGGTGCAGGTCGAGCTCGGCCGCGAGCACGCGGGCCACCGGGCCGAGCCGGGGATCGAAGACGCGGTCGGCGAGCCCGACGAGCGTGACCCACCAGTCGGGGTGGGCGGCGCGCAGGTCCGGGGGGACGCAGATGTCGACGAGCCGGCCGAGGGGGCGGTGGTCGGCGGCGACCCCGACGATCCGGTAGCCGCCGGCGACGAGGTCGTCGGCCGGCACGGCCGCCAGGTCGGCGGCGCCGACGGTCACCGTGAGCACGCGTCCACCGGGCACACGGGGCAGCTCACGGGCCCAGGCACGGCCAGCGGCGGGCACCCGGACGAGCAGGGTCCCCTCCGGCAGGTCGTGCTCCTGGTGGTGCACCGTCGCCTCGATCGTCGCGGCGTGATCCGGTCGGGCCGAGGCCCGTCCGGTGGCCGTCCCCGTGGTACAGGCGCCACGGGTCGGGCATCCTCGCACGCGACCTGCGGCGGGTCACGTACCCCCCGCGGGTCGGTAGCGTCCGCGCGTCGCCACCGCCGCAGCGTCCGACCGACGAGGCCCCAGGGATGCCCACGATCGCCGTCCTCGGCGCCACCGGAACCCTCGGGCGACGGATCGTCGGGCGCCTCGCGAGCGAGGAGGGGTACGACCTGGTGCTGCTCGGCCGGGACGCCGCCCGCCTGCGCGAGCTCGCCGCGGGCGCGGGTGGACCGGTCGCCGCGACGCGGGTCGTGGCTGCGGATGCCGACCGGGCCGAGCTGATCGCCGCCACCGCCGGGGTGGACCTCGTCGTGAGCGCGGTGCCCGCTGCCGGCGGAGCGGCGGACCGGATCCTCGACGCGGCGGTCGCCAGCGGTGTCGACGTGATCGACACCGTGGACAGCCAGCCGCACCTGCTGCGGACCTACGACGAACTCGACCACCGTGCCCGGGTCGCGGGATCGGTCGTCGTCCCGGGGATCGGCTGGCGGACCGCCGTGGGGGACCTGCTGGTCGCGGTGGCCGTGAGCCGCACCCTCGACCCGCGGCAGGTCCACGTGGCCGCGGTGGTCCCCGACCGCGGCGGCGTGCTCGGCGCCGCGTCGCCGGGGGTCCTGCGGGACCTGGCCTCGACCCTCGGCGAGCCCACCACCGCCCTCGACCACGGAGCTCGTGTGGAGGAGCTGCCGGGTGAGGTCCGCCGGCTCGCCTGGTTCCCGCGCCCGTTCGGGCCGCACCACGCTGCCGCGGTCGCGGGCCTCGAGACGCTCTCGGTCCCGCGGCACGCCCCGGAGGTCACCACGGTCCGCTCCTACGTGGCGCTCTCGAGCGCCCGGGCGGAGCTGTTGCAGGCGATCGGCAACCTGGCCCGCCGGCAGCCGGTGCGCGATCGTGTCGCGGCCGCGCTCGAGCGACGGGCATCCCGTGCCCCCGGTGCCGGGGCGCGCTGGGCGGTCGTGGCGGAGGTCGCCGGCCGCGAGCTCGCCGACGGGGTCGCCGACCCGGTCGGTGACGGGACCCCCGGCGCGGACGGCACGCGGTACACGCGGGCGTGGGCCAACGGCCACGATCACCTCGAGGTCTCGGCACGCCTGGTGACCGCGACGGCCGCAGCCGTGCTCGCGGGGGCCGCGCGCCCCGGCGTGCGCGCCCCGGCCGAGGTGGGATCGGCCCGGGATCTGCTCGACGCGCTCGCCGCGGCGAGCGAGGTCCGCTGGTCGGTGACCGATCCCCGAGGGCGCTGAGGTCCGGGCTCAGCCGTCCCCACGGCTCGGTGTGCCACCGCGGCGCTGACACCCCCAGCAGCTACGGTCGGTCCGCTCGCCACCACGCCACGAGGTCCGCCCGGTGCCCGGTCCCGCCCAGCTGCTCCACGCCGACGCCGAGCTCGTCGGCGAGGTGCTCGGCGTGATCTACGCCGACGAGGACACCGGGTTCGGGGTCGTCGAGCTCGCCCCCGAGCCGGGTGGAGACGCGATCCACCCCGGTCGCCACGAGAGCGACGGGGCCCGCTGCAGCGGCCCGCTGTCGGACCTCGTCGAGGGGCAGACGGTCAAGCTGGTCGGCCGGTGGCGCGACCACCCCCGGTACGGGCTGACCTTCGAGGCGACCTACTACGAGCAGGTCGCCCCGACGACCGCCGCCGGGGTGCGCAGCTTCCTCGCCTCCGATCGCTTCGCCGAGGTGCCGCTCCGGGCCCGGGAACGTGTCGTGACCACCTTCGGGGACGGCGCGGCCCGGGTCATCGAGCACGAACCGGCCCGGCTGGTCTCCGAGGCGGGTATCACCGCCGACCAGGCCGAACAGCTCCACGACCAGTGGGTCGCCGGCCAGGCCCTCGGCGAGCTGGTCCGTCTGGTCGAACCGGCGGGGTGGCCGCTCGACGCGGTCCGCGCCGCTCACGCACGCTTCGCCGGGGACGCTGTCCGGGTCGCACGCGACGACCCGTACGCACTGCTCGCCGCCGACCGCGTCCGGTTCGCCCACGCCGATGCCCTCGCGCGCCACCTCGGCGTCGCGGCCACCGATCCGCGCCGGCTGGCCGCGGGTGCACGAGCCGCGGTCACCGCGGCGCGGCGACAGGAGGGCCACCAGCACCTGACCCGTGCGGCCTGCACCGAGGCGACCGCGCGGTTGCTGAAGGTCGACGCGGTGCTGGCCGGCGCTGGTATCGACGGTGCGGTGGCTGACGGCTCGTTGGCGGTCGAACGGGTCGACGGCGACGAGGTGGTCGCGCCGCCCGAGGCGTTCCGCACCGAGGCCGACCTCGCCGCCGGTCTCGTGCGCCTGCTGACGGCGGAGCGACCTCGGCTCGGGGCCCACGCGGACGATGTCGATCCCTCCGACGAGCTCACCGCCGGCCAGGCCGACGCGGTGCGGCTCGCGTTCCGTTCGCCGGTCTCGGTGCTGACCGGCGGGCCTGGCACCGGCAAGACCCGTACCGTCCAGGAGGTGGTCGCGGCCGCCGAGGAGAGCGGGCTCGAGGTCGCGCTGTGCGCGCCGACGGGGCGCGCCGCCAAGCGGCTCGAGGAGCTCGTCGGTCGACCGGCGACCACCGTGCACCGCCTGCTCGAGGCCCGCCCCACCTCGGGCGGCGGCTTCGCGTTCCGGTACGGCCGCTTCGAACAGCTGCCCCACGACCTGCTCGTGGTCGACGAGGTGTCGATGTGCGACACCTGGTTGGCGGAGCGGCTGGTGTCGGCGGTCGGTGACGGGGCGCACCTGCTCCTGGTCGGCGACCCCGACCAGCTGCCCTCGGTCGCCCCGGGTGACGTGCTCGGCGACGTGATCCGCAGCGAGGTGGTGCCCTCGACCTCCCTGACCGAGGTCCACCGCCAGGCCGCCGGCAGCCGGATCGTCGGGCTCGCGCGCGAGCTGCTCGCGGGTGAGATCGGCACCCTGCAGGGCGTCGACGGTGACGTCTTCCTCGCCGAGGTGCCGCGCCGCGATGCGGTCGCCGACCGGGTGGTGCGCACCGTCGCGGAACGAGCGCCCGACTACTTCGGGGTCGAGCTCGACGACGTGCAGGTCCTCGCACCGGTCTACCGCGGGCCGGTCGGCGTCGACGCGCTCAACGCGGCCCTGAAGGCCCGCCTGAACCCGGCCGACGGCCGTCCCGACGTCGGCGGGTTCCACGTCGGCGACCGCGTGATGCAGACGCGCAACGATCCGGAACTCGACGTCGCCAACGGGGACGTCGGCCGGGTCGTGGACCTCTCCAAGCGCAAGGGGGAGCTGCGCGTCGCCTTCCCCCGCGGCGAGGTCACCTACGGCCGTGACCAGGTGCGGGAACTGACGGCTGCCTGGTGCGTGACGGTCCACAAGTCCCAGGGAGGGGAGTGGCCGGTCGTCGTGCTCGTCTGCGACCGCTCCCACCGCGCCATGCTGTGGCGGAACCTCGCCTACACCGCGGTCACGCGGGCGCAGCGCGCGCTGATCGTCGTCGGCCAGGCCGAGGCGCTGCGAGCGGCCGCCCGCCACGACCGCCCGAGCGACCGGCGCACCGGGCTGGCCTGGCGGCTCCGTCAGCTCGCGCCGCCCGCGCACCTCGGTGTGACCGCGTGAGCGGCGCTGCGCCCGAGGCCGACGCCGCGTCCGGTGCGGAGCGGGTCGCGCTCTACCGCCGCCTGCCCCTGGTCGAGAGCGATCGGTGGTGGGCCGACCTCGCGCGCCGCAGCCCCGACGGGCGGGTCCTCGAGCTCGGCGCCGGCGCGGGCCGGCTCACCACGGCGTTCCTCGACGCGGGTGCCGAGGTCACCGCCGTGGAACGGGACCCGGGGATGCTGTCGGCGCTGCGCGACCGCGTCGGCGGCCGCGCGCGCCTGCTCGGGTGCGACGCCGCCGAGCTCCCGCCGCTCGAGCCGTTCGGGCTGGTCGCCCTGCCGACATCGCTCCTGAACGAGCTCCCGGACGCGGCGGCCCGCCACGCGGTGCTCGCTGGCGCCGCCGCCGCGTGCCGGCCCGATGGTCGCATCGCGCTCCACCTGCTCGGCCCGTGGTGGTTGGCGGACCTGCCTGCCCACGTCACCGGTCGCCTGCAGCCGGGTGACGGTACGGCTCCCATCGAGGTCACGGTGACCGCCGGGCCGTTCGACGCCTGGAGCGGCCGTCGCCGTGCGGAGCTGACCTACCGGTTCCCCGACGGTCGGCGCCTGCGCGACCACCTCGATGCCGCCGCCGTCACCGGGACCGAGCTCGAGCTCACCCTCGCCGCGGTGGGGTGCGAGATCGAGGACCGCTTCGGACCGGCGCCCCCGGACACGGGGCCGCGTCAGGACGACGCGGCCTGGCACGTGGTGTGCCGGCCCCGGGCCGGGTGAGGGCGGCGGAGGGCGCTCTCAGCTGCCTGGGTGCTGGTCGCCGCCGAGCATCGGTGCGCCGGTGACGTCCGGCATGACCGCCTCGTCGGGCACCATGGCCCAGGCCTGGCTGAACCGGCCCATGAGCGCGAACAGTCCGGCGCCGTCGTTCTGGATGACCTGACCGTTGAGCCAGCGGGCCTCGGGCATGCAGACGAGCGCGACCGCCTCCGAGGCGTCCTCGGGCGTGGCGGCGGTCCGCAGGGGGTGGGTGACCTCCTCGCCTGCCAGCAGCTTGTCGTGGAACGGCCCGGTCATCAGCTTGATCGAGTCGGTGTCGATGTAGCCGGGCAGCACGCCGACGGCGGTGACGCCCTCGGGGCCGAGCTCGCACGCGAGGTAGCGCACGAGCGTCTCCATCCCGGCCTTGGCGGCGGCGAGCAACCCGTGGCCGGGGATGTACCCCACGGTGTCGGCGCCGCTGATGGCCACGATGCGGCCACCCCGAGGCTGCAGCAGCGGGAAGGCGAGCTGAGCGATCAGCAGGAAGTGGCGGATCGAGATGGCGAAGGTCTTGTCGATCTGGTGCATCTTGAGCTCGAGCAGCGGCTTGAACGCGGTCGCGGCGGCGTTGGCCACGACCACGTCGAGGTGGCCGTCGCGCTCGGTGATGCGCGCGAACAGCTCGCGCACCGACGCCTCGTCGAGCAGATCGAGCTGCTCCGCCCGAGCCCCCGGGGTCGACCGTTCGCAGTCCGCCACCACCGCCGCCGCATCCTCCGCCCGGCTCCGGTAGGTGACGATCACGCGCGCGCCCCCGTGAGCGAGCCGGCGGGCGGTCGCGGCGCCGAGGCCCCGCGACCCCCCGGTGACGAGGATGGTCCGGTCCGCGAACGGTCGCGCGGTCACCTGTTCGCTCACGCCAGCTCCGAGCCTCGACGGGTCGCGGACGTGCCGTCCACGGCGGCGGAGCCTGCCACACCGCTGACGTCGGCCGCGACGCCCCGCGAGGTGAGGGCCGGGGTGGTCAGTCGTGCCCGACGACCCGGTCGATGATGGGCCGGAACTCCGGCAGCAGCGCGCGCAGCAGCCGGGGGGTGATGCCGAGCAGCAGGAGACGACGGACGACGTCCTCGCGGTGCTCGGCGACGGGGACGCGGGTCCGGTCACGTTCGATCGTGCTCACCGCGACGCCCTCCCGGGCGGTCCTGACCGTGACGCCTCCGTGTCGCGTGGGGGTCCACCCCCGCAGTCCGTCCTCGTGCATCGCCGACCGCCTCTTCGTCTTCGAGAGCCCGGGGGCTCGGCCGGGTCCGACGACCGGATCCGTGGCCTCTCCATCGGCACCGGGCCGGGGCAGCTTGACGGCCACATCGTGTCCGGAAGCGTCACCGCGGCCGCTGGGACTCGTTGACCTGACCGACGCGGGCCACGGTGGCCCCGACCCCCGAGGAGCGTGCGGTGACCGAGCCCCGACTGACCACGGTGATGGGCGTCGCCCGTGCCGTCCTCGCGACGGTCGGACCGGCCGACGCCGCTCGGGTGCTCGTCGACGAGTTCGGCTGGGATGCCACGTTCCAGGCGTTGGCGTTGCTCCGCGGCGACGACGCCCGGGACGCGTTCGGCGCGACGTGGACGGCGTTGGTGCTCGACGTGACCGGCGCCGCCGTCGACGCGGCTCTCGAGCCGGAGCTCACCGGCCCGGAGGGCGAACACGCCTTCAGCGACGACCGCTCCTGACCCGCCGCGCGGCGCCCGCGGGAGGCCGTCCCTCGGTCAGCGCCCGCCTGGGCCCGGTCAGCCGCAGCGGTGCAGCAGGCGCAGCACGTCGCCGCAACCGTCGAGCCCGGTGCCCGGGCTGAACCAGCAGCCTGCGCCGGGGTGCTCGGTCTGGCGGCAGTGACGGATCGCATCGGCCGACGCAGCGAGCGCAGCGAGGAACCCGGGGAGCGCCACCTCGAGCGGGAGACCCGGGATCCCGGGTGGCGCACCGGGGAGCCGAGCGAGGCGCCCGGCGAGCGCGCACAAGGACGGGTCGACGTAGCGCGCGTCGAGGCCACAACCGGCCGCCGCGCACGAGCCGAGGTCGGGGTCGTGCCCCGAGGCGACCACCAGCGTGGCGGCCGCCGCGACCAGCACCTCGCGGTGCTGCCACGCGAGGTCGACGTCGGCCCGCGTCGAGCGTGCGAGATCGGTCGTGTCCGACCACCTCGCCGCGGTCACGCTGCGTGTCACCGACCGACCTCCCTGGTCGCCGCGCCGGACGCTACCGACCGGCTGCCGGACGTTCGTGCATCCGCTGCACGGACGAGCCCGGACGTCTGCCACTAGTGTCGGCAGCGTGGGCGATCTCTTCAGTGGCTACGAGGACGGCGGCTTCTTCGACGAAGCTTTCGAGCCGTCCGGTGCCGTGCGGCCGCACTACGAGGCGGTCGTCGCACGTCTGCGAGGGTTCAGCCCGGACGACCTCGACCGTCGCGAGCGCATCCGGGACCAGCTGTTCCGCTCGCAGGGGATCACCTTCACCGTCTACGGCGACGTCGCCGCGGGCTCGGGGCGCCCCGAGGACGCCGGGGTCGAGCGCACCTTCCCCATGGATCTGCTGCCCCGTGTCATCCCGGCCAGCGAGTGGGAGGTCATCGAGCGTGGGGTCGCGCAGCGCGTCACCGCGCTGAACCGCTTCCTCGAGGATCTCTAC
The DNA here is from genome assembly GCA_040882055.1 of Nitriliruptor sp. GTDB lineage: Bacteria > Actinomycetota > Nitriliruptoria > Nitriliruptorales > Nitriliruptoraceae > Nitriliruptor. Next base: position 16,314 of record JBBECA010000035.1, on the reverse strand, counting down.
GTCGGCGAGCAGGCGGCGATCCACGACCGCGTCGTGCCACGATGGCTGGTCCAGACCGCCGAGGGTTTCCGCCGCGAGGCCTTCGGGATCCCCGTGCCACACGCCGCGCGCTGCCTCGTGTCCGGCGTCGACCTCGTGCGGGACGGCGACGGCACCTACGTGGTGCTCGAGGACAACCTCCGCAACCCCTCGGGGATCAGCTACGTGCTCGAGAACCGGGCGGCGATGACCCGGGTCCTGCCGCACGCGTTCGCCTCCCAACGGGTGCGCCCCGTCGACCACTACGGGCCGATGTTGCTGCGGGCGCTCCGCGAGGTGGCGCCGCCCGCCGCGGGGGAGCAGCCCCGCGCGGTGGTGCTGACCCCCGGGGCGCACAACAGCGCCTACTTCGAGCACGCCTTCCTCGCGCGACAGATGGGTATCGAGCTCGTCGAGGGCCGCGACCTGGTGGTCGACGAGCACGTGGTCTACCTGCGCTCCACCAAGGGGCTGCAGCGTGTCGACGTGATCTACCGCCGCATCGACGACGAGTTCCTCGATCCGGTCGTCTTCCGCCCCGACTCCGCGCTCGGGGTGCCGGGCCTGCTCTCCGCCGCACGGGCCGGCAACGTCACCTTGGCCAACGCCGTCGGCAACGGCGTCGCCGACGACAAGGCCGTGTACGCCTTCGTGCCCGACCTCATCCGCTTCTACCTCGGCGAGGAACCGATCCTCCCGAACGTCGAGACCTACCTGCTGTGGGATGCCGAGCAGCGCGCCGAGGTGCTCGACCGCCTCGGCGAGCTCGTGGTCAAGCCGGTGGCCGCGTCCGGCGGCTACGGCATGCTCATCGGGCCGACCGCATCGGACGAGGAGGTCGCCCGCTTCCGGGAACGGATCACCGCCGACCCGCGCGGGTACATCGCCCAGGAGGTCATCGCCCTGTCGCGCCACCCCACGCTCATCGGGGACCGCATCGAGGGCCGCCACGTGGACCTGCGCCCGTTCGCGATCGCCGGCGAGAGCGTCGAGGTGGTCCCCGGCGGCCTCACCCGGGTCGCCCTCCAGCGCGGCTCGTTGATCGTCAACTCCTCCCAGGGCGGTGGGTCCAAGGACACCTGGGTGCTCGACGACGAGGGCGCTGGCATCGATGCGCCCGCCGCGACCGACGACCCGGCGGAGGTGGCCTGATGCTCGCCAGGCTCGCGGAGAACCTGTTCTGGGCCGGTCGCTACCTCGAGCGTGCCGAGGACACGACCCGGATGGTGGACGTCACCTACCACACCCTGCTCGAGTCCCCCGCGAGCGAGGCGACGGGGTCGTGGGAGCAGTTGCTCGAGGTCCTGCACCTGCGCGAGGCGTACGGCGACGGGCCCATCGACCCCGCCCGTGTGGTGCGCCTGCTGGTCCTCGATCGCGACCAGGCCGGTTCGATCACCGCCTCGATCGAAGCGGCGCGCGAGAACATCCGTTCGGTACGCGAGCTGGTGTCCTCGGAGCTGTGGGAGTCGGTCAACGACCTGCACCTCGCGCTCGGTCGCCGCGACCTGCGCCGCGACCTCGCCGACCAGCCCTACGAGCTGTTCGGGCACATCCGGCGCTCCTGCATGACCATCTACGGCACCGCCTCGGAGACGATGCCGCGCGACGACGGGTGGCGGTTCATGGCGCTCGGCCGCGTGCTCGAACGTGCCGAGATGACCTGCCGACTGCTCGACGTCCGGTTCTCGCAGCTCGAGCGTCTCGCGGGACCTTCCGACCGACTCGGGGCGCTCCGTACCGACGAGGACGGGTCGGTCGAGGTGGCCCGCGGCCCCGACCGCGCCGACTTCCACGCGTGGATCGCGGTGCTGAAGTCCGCGTCCGCGTTCGAGGCCTACCGGCGGCGCTACCGCTCGTCGATGGACCCGGCCGACGTGGTGGAGTTCCTGCTGCTCGCCCCCGACCTGCCGCGCTCGGTGGTCTTCTGTCTCGGGACCGCGCAGCAGCTGCTCGAGGACCTCAGCGACGGTCGTCCGTCCCGAGCGGTCCGACGCGTCGGACGCTGCCGAGCCTCACTGCAGTACCGCGACGTCGGCGAGCTGTTCGAGGTGGGGCTGCACGAGTTCCTGGCGCAGGTCCAGGAGCGCATCAACGACATCGCGTCCGATGCAGCCGACGAGTTCTTCCGTCAGCACCCCTCGGGGGCGTTGCACGCCATCGCCACGTCCTGACCGTCCTCACCCCACGATCGCGCCCGGGAGGCCACGCGTGCGGCTCGACATCCGCTACACCACCCGGTTCGACTACGACGCGCCCGTCGCCGAGTCACAGAACGAGCTGCGGGCCTGCCCGGCGTCCGACGACCGCCAGGCGCTGCTGCACTACAACGTGACCACCAGCCCCCGCTCGCGGGTGGCCTGGTACAGCGACCACTGGGGCACCCGCGTCGACACCTTCGGGATCCGCCAACCGCACGGGTCGCTCGAGGTCGTGGCCGAGGCCACGGTCGAGACGTGGCCACAGGCGCTGATCACCGCCGCGCCGACGCGGGCGATGCTCGAGGACGCCGACTTCCGCGACGGGCACCTCGAGTTCCTCAGCCCGTCGCTGCACGTCGAGCCCGGGCCGGACGTGGTGGCCGCGGCGCAGCAGGCCGCGGAGGTCGCGGGTGACGACGTCATCGGTGCGGCGCTCGCGGTGCACCGCACCGTCAGCAGCGCGCTGACCTACGCGCCGGGCGAGACCTACGTGGGCGTGGGGGTCGACGAGGTGTTCGGGTGCGGGCGAGGGGTGTGTCAGGACTTCGCCCACCTCGCCGTGGCCATGTACCGCTCCCTCGGCATCCCCGCCCGGTACGTGTCCGGCTTCCTCTACGCCGCGGACGACGCCACCGGCGCCGAGGTGGTCGGCGACGAGGTCGAGGTGCAGACCCACGCCTGGGTCGAGGTCGCCATCCCGACCGGCGATCCGCGGCGCGGCCGCGGCGCGACCTGGCTGGCCCTCGACCCGACCAACCGGCTCGAGGTCGGCGAGCAGCACGTCACGATCGGACGGGGCCGGGACTACGACGACGTCGCCCCGTTCCGGGGGGTGTTCTCCGGCCGCAGCGACCACGAGCTCAGCGTCAGCGTCGGGATGCGCCGGCTCGCGGTCGAACCGACCGACGAGCCGGCCGGACGCTCGGCGGTGCGCCAGCAGGAGAAGGTCCAGCAGCGGCAGGCCCAGCAGCAGTGACCCGGGGAGCGCCGCCCGTCAGCGCAGGGCGGCGTAGGCGTCCGCGACGGCCCAGAGGGTCGACTCCGCCTGCTCACGGCCGAAGCTGAGCGGGGCCAGCACGGGCACCGTCACCCCGGCCTCGGCGTAGGCCGCCACCTTGGCGGCCACCTCGTCGGCGGTGCCGAGGCAGAACAGATCGTCGACCACCTCGTCGGTGACGGCGGCCGCCTGGGCCTGCTTGTCGCCGTCCGCCGCGAGCACCGCGTCCGCGACGTCCCCGTACCCCATCCAGGAGTAGAACTTGTTGTAGACGCTGGTGGCGATGTAGGGCCCGAACACCGCCTTGACCACCTGACGCATCGCGGGCACGTCGTCGGTGACGCCGACGAACAACCGGGCGATGACGCCGAACCCGTCGGGTAGCGCGCCCTCCGGCGCGGTGTGGTCCTCACGGGTCGCCGCTCCGGCTGCGACCTGCTCGAGCACGAGCGGCACGTGGTGCGGCGCGAGCTGGTTGAGGCAGACCCCGTCGACACCGAGCTCACCGACCATGCGGCACGAGCGCGGGTTCAGGGCGCCGAGCACCAACGGGACGCGGCCGCCTGGTGGCGGGGCGTGCGGCTTGTAGCCACCGACCTGAACGACCTCGCCGTCGACGGTGGACCGTTCCCCGCGGAGCATCGGGAGCAGGGCCTCGACGGTCTCGCGGACGGCGGTCAGCGGCTTGTCGAAGCGCTGCCCCGACCACCGCTGCACGATGACCTCGGAGGATGCGCCGATGCCCAGGGTGAACCGTCCCTGCGACAGCTCGGCGAGCGAGACCGCGCTCATCCCGAGCGTCGGGGCGGTACGCGTCTGCGCCGGCACGACGGCCACGCCGAGGTCGAGACCGGTCGTCACGGCGAGAGCGCCGAGCGTGGTGAACGCGTCCGGCCCCTGCACCTCGGCGGCCCAGCACGACCGGAACCCGCGCTCCTCGGCCGCGCGGGCGACCTCGGTACCGGTGCGTGCGTCGACGCCGGTCAGGGGCAGGGTGAAGCCGAGATCGGGCAGGGGGGTGGACGTGGCCACGGGCGGCTCCCAGGCGGAGGACGGGACGGGACCGCGACCGTAGCCGGAGGTGTCCGGGCAGAGAGGGAGCCCCGGGAGGGGCAGAGAGGAGCCCCGGGAGGGGCCTGGAGGTGCGATCCAGCCGACCGGGCCACCCGATCGGTCCCGCCTCGTCCCGGGGCTCGGTCACCGGTCGGCGGGCTCGACGCCCTCCTCACGGGCGGAGCCGGCTCGCGCGTCCGACGGTGACACCCACCCGCTCGTGGTGCCGACCGGTCGGTCGGCGGGGCACGTCCGGCGGCGGCGCGCCACGTCGCTCGGCGGACCCCACATCCGACCGCACCTCTGCGTATCGGCGAGGGCCCGAGGGGACGGGCCGCGTCCCGCGCTCGGTCGCGGGTGCTCCTCCTTCATACGCCTCACGCGGGCGGACGTCGATGGTCCGTCCGGTGGGTGAGCAGGGGCGTGCGGCCAGGTCACCCCGGACCCGCACGAGGCCGGCGCAACCCTCACCGTCCCACTGGTGCTGGTGTGCCTCCGCAAGGGCTACGGGCTCGGCGCGATGGCGATGGGCGGGGGCAGCTTCCACCGGCCCGCGGCGACCGTGTCGTGGCCGTCCGGCGAGTTCGGGCCGATGAGCCTCGAGGGGGCCGTGCGCATCGTGTCGCGCGCCGAGCTCGAGGCCGAACCCGACCCGGCCAAGCGTGATGCGCTGATCGCCGAGCGAACGGCGGCCCTCCACGCGCTCGGCGCCGCCATCCCCGTGGCCCGCCTGCTCGAGATCGACGCGGTGATCGACCCCGCACGGACCCGTCGTTGGCTCACCGGGACGCTCGCGGGAGCGGACCGGCCGAGGTGAGGTGACCCTTCGTTGCGCGGTGCGGCCACCGCTCCGTACTATCGCAACATCGCGGTTGAGGAAGTCCTGACCGGCCTCCCGCGTTCCCCTCTCGCAGCCCCGCGCGAGATCCCCCGCCCCGCGCGGGGGCGCCGACCCGACCACCAGAGGTGGTGAACCGTGCCCACGAGCGTGACCGACACCGCACCTGCGGTCGGCGTCACCAGCGCCGCTGCGCGCTCGCTGGTGTCGTTGCTCGGTGAGTCGCGGGCCGCGATCGTCCACCACCTCCGGAGCGAGGGCAACGCATCGGTGGCCGAGCTCGCGGCGCACCTCGAGATCTCCGAGGTCGCCACGCGTCGCCACCTCGGCCTGCTCGAGGACGAGGGCCTCGTCGACGCCCGCACGGTCAACCAGGGCCGCGGCCGCCCCGCGGCCCGCTACGAGCTCACCGCCGACGCACGGCGCCTGTTCCCGGCCGCCTACGACCAGCTCGCCGCCGAAGCCCTCGACTTCCTCGGCCAGACCCAGGGTCGCGAGGGCGTCCGGGCGTTCCTGCGCTGGCGCCTCCAGCGGCAGGTCGAGGAGCTCGGGGACGCGGTGACCGCCGACGATCTCGCCGAACGCCTCACCCAGCTCGCCGAGGCGCTGTCGGCCGCGGGGTTCTCCGCCTCGATCGACGAGGACGGGGCCGGTTTCACCCTCACCCAGGACCACTGCGCCATCGAGTCCATCGCCCGCGACCACCCCGAGGTCTGCGCCTTCGAGGCAGCGACCTTCTCCGCGGTGCTCGGCTCCGACGTCCAGCTTCGCCGACGCAGCACGCTCACCCGCGGGGACGCGGCGTGCGTGTGCTGCGTGACCCCCAAGGCGACACCGGCCGGTGCCGCGACCGGCGGGGGCCCGCCGGTCATCCCGGACGATCTGCCCACCTCCGGCCAGCTGCTGCCGGTCGTCGGCGCGAGGTCCCACCACACACCTGACCACGACACGACCCAGACCCACCCCCGAGAGGATGCGCTGTGAGCCAGACCGAGATCGGGCTCCCCACCCCGACGCCCGAGGACGCCCCGAGCGAGGCGCGCCAGAACCAGGCGGCGCTCGCCGAGGACCTCGGCGAGTACAAGTTCGGGTGGTCCGACGCCTCCGACGACTACGCCTACACCTCCGACCGGGGGCTGACGCGTGAGGCCGTCGAAGCCATCAGCGACCGCAAGAACGAGCCCACCTGGATGCGTGACCTGCGGCTGCGCGCCTACGACGCCTACCGCCGGCGTCCGATGCCGAACTGGGGCTCGGACCTGTCCGGCCTCGACTTCGAGAACATCTTCTACTACGTCGAGGCGTCCGAGAAGCAGGCCAACAGCTGGGACGAGCTGCCGCCCGAGATCCTCGAGACCTACGAGAAGCTCGGCATCCCGCAGGCCGAGCGCGAGCGCCTCGTCGCCGGCGTCGCCGCCCAGTACGAGTCGACGGTGCTCTACCACAAGGTGCGCGAGGACCTCGAGCAGGAGGGGGTCATCTTCCTCGACACCGACACCGCGTTGGTCGAACACGAGGAGCTGTTCCGCAAGCACTTCGCGACCATCATCCCGCCGAACGACAACAAGTTCGCGGCGCTGAACACCGCGGTGTGGTCCGGTGGCTCGTTCATCTGGATTCCCGAGGGTGTCGAGGTCGACATCCCGCTGCAGGCCTACTTCCGCATCAACAAGCAGAACATGGGCCAGTTCGAGCGCACCCTCATCATCGCGGCCCCGGGCAGCTACGTGCACTACGTCGAGGGCTGCACCGCACCGATCTACAGCTCCGACTCGTTGCACTCGGCCGTGGTCGAGATCGTCGTGCAGGAGGGCGCTCGCGTCCGCTACACGACCATCCAGAACTGGTCGACCAACGTCTACAACCTCGTCACCAAGCGGGCGGTCGCCGAGAAGAACGCCACCATGGAGTGGATCGACGGCAACATCGGCTCCAAGGTCACGATGAAGTACCCCGCGGTGTGGCTCACCGGCGAGGGCGCCAAGGGCGAGGTCCTGTCGGTGGCGTACGCCAACGACGGCCAGCACCAGGACGCCGGCGCGAAGATGGTCCACGCGGCGCCGTACACGACCTCGAACATCCTGTCGAAGTCGATCTCCAAGGGCACCGGCCGCACCAGCTACCGCGGTCTGGTCTCGATCAACGAGGGCGCCCACCACGCCCGCGCGGCGGTCAAGTGCGACGCGCTGATGCTCGATGACACCTCGCGTACGGACACCTACCCGTACATGGAGATCGAGCAGGACGACGCCACGATCGAGCACGAGGCGACCGTCTCCAAGCTCTCCGACGACCAGCTGTTCTACATGCAGTCGCGCGGTATCGACGAGGACGAGGCGACCGCGATGATCGTGCGCGGCTTCATCGAGCCGATCGCACGCGAGCTGCCGATGGAGTACTCGGTCGAGCTCAACCGGCTCATCGCGATCGAGATGGAAGGCGCCATCGGATGACCGAGGCTCCTGCTGCGACCCCCGAGCCCGGGGTGGGCCACCTGGCCCGCCTCGACGGGCTCGACGAGGACGTCATCCGGCGGGTGGCCGGTGACGAGCCGAGCTGGCTCGTCGACCGGCGCCTGGCCGCGACCAAGCGGTACACCGACCAGGCGTGGCCCGACTCCCGCGCCGACGAGTTCTGGCGTTCGACACCGTTCGGCCGCCGCGTCGACGTCGACCAGCCCATCGTCGCGGGGAGCGACGCCGACGCGCCCGGCTCTCTCGTGGCCTCGCTCGAGACCGAGGCCGTCCAGGCCACGGTGATCGATGGCCGGGTCACCGACATCGTCGTGCCGACCTCGCTCGCCGACCAGGGCGTGGTCGTGCTCGACCTCGCCGAGGCCGCCGTCACCCACGCCGACCTGGTCCGCGCCCACCTCGGATCGTTGACCACCTCGGTCGACGGCGGGACCGGCTCGGACGAGGACCGCACCATCACCGCGTCCGACGCGGCGTGGACCGGCGGCATCTTCGTGCACGTCCCGGCCGAGGTCGAGGTCGCGGCGCCGATCGGCGTCCACGTCCACGTCACCGAGCCGGGGGCCCACCTGCCTCGCGTCCTCGTCGTGCTCGGCCACCACGCCCGGGCGACGCTCTACCTCGAACACACCTCCACCGACGTCACCGCTCTGGTCGACGAGGTCGCCGAGTTCGTGGTGCAGGACGCCGCGCGGCTCGACGTGGTCAGCCTCCAGGAGTGGGGACCGGCCGTCACCCACCTCGGGCTCCAGAAGGCCGCAGCCCACCGCGACGCCACCGTGCGGCACCTGTCGGTGACCGTGGGCGGGCGCACCGTCCGGCTACGTCCCGAGGTGGACCTGATCGGCCCCGGGGCCTCGACCCGTCCGCTCGGTCTCTACTTCGCCGGCGAGGGGCAGTGGTTCGACCTCCAGCCCTACGTGCGCCACATCGCACCGCGCGCGACCTCGGACGTGCTGTTCAAGGGCGCCCTGCAGGGCCGATCCAAGACCGTGTTCCGTGGCAACGTGTTCGTGCACAAGGACGCGGTCGGCACCGTCACCGACGAGACCAACCGCAGCCTCATCCTCTCGCCGGGCGCGCGGGCCGACTCGACCCCCTTCCTCGAGATCGAGTGCGCCGACATCACCGCCGGTCACGGCTCGGCGACGGGTCAGATCGACGCCCGTCACCTGTTCTACCTCGAGGCGCGCGGCATCCCGCGTGCCCAGGCGCTCCGCCTCATCGTGCAGGGCTTCTTCCGCGAGATCCTCACCGAGGTCGAGCTGCCCGGTGTCGAGGAACGGTCGATGTCACACATCCAGTCCGAGATCGACGCGGTCGACGTGGCCGCCCTCGCGGTCTCCGACGCGGCGCTCCGGGACCAGGAGCACGGATGAGCACCCGCGTCGCCTCGCTGGCCGACCTGCCCGACGTCACCCCCGTTCGGGTCGACGTCGACGGCGTCCCGGTCTGCCTCGTACGCCTCGGCGACGACGTGCGCGCCGTCCACGACGTCTGCTCCCACCAGGAGTGGTCGCTCTCCGACGGCGGGCAGGTCTACGACCACGAGGTCGAGTGCTCGCTGCACGGCTCCAGCTTCTCGCTCGAGGACGGGCGACCCTCGTCGCTGCCGGCGATGAAGCCCGTCCCGACCTACGCGGTGAGCGTGGACGGCGACGACGTCCACGTCGACGTGTCCGTGGCGCTCAACGGCGCCCCCACTCCGGACTTCTGACCCTCCCCACCTCGACTCCCGCTCCTCCGGCGCCGCGCCAGTCGCGCGTCCGCCCCACCGACAAGGACCACCGATGGCTGATCTCGAGATCCGCGACCTGAAGGTCGCCGCCGACGACACCGAGCTCCTGCACGGGGTGAACCTCGACCTCGACCAGGGGCGCACCATCGCGCTGATGGGCCCGAACGGGTCGGGCAAGTCCACCCTCGCCTACGCGATCGCGGGCCACCCGGCCTACGAGGTCACCGGCGGGACGATGACCTGGAAGGGCACGCTGCTCAACGACCTCACGCCGGACGAGCGCGCCCGGCTCGGGGTGTTCCTCGCCATGCAGTACCCCGTCGAGGTCCCCGGCGTATCGCTGACCAACTTCCTGCGCACGGCGCTGAACGCGGTGTCCGAGGAGGACGTCCCGATCCGCGAGTTCATGACCCGTCTGCGCTCGGAGATGAGCGAGCTCGGCGTCGACGAGTCGTTCCTGCAGCGCTCGGTGAACGAGGGCTTCTCCGGCGGTGAGAAGAAGCGCTTCGAGATCCTCCAGGCCGCGCTGCTGCGTCCGAAGCTGGCCGTCCTCGACGAGACCGACTCCGGACTCGACGTGGACGCGTTGAAGACGGTCTCCGAGGGTGTCAACCGCATCCAGGGGCCGGACCTCGGCGTCCTGATCATCACCCACTACACCCGCATCCTGCGCTACATCCAACCCGACGAGGTCCACGTGATGTTCGAGGGCCGCATCGTGGCCTCGGGTGGTCCCGAGCTCGCCGACGAGCTCGAGGCCAAGGGCTACGAGGACATCCGCGCCAACGCCTGAGCCACGCAGCGGGGCCGCGGTCCCACCTTCCCCCTGCGGCGGCGGGCGCGGTCCCGCCCGGGCCGTCACGCTGGACCGACGGCACGGCACCCACCTGAGAAGGAACGGCGATGACGCTCGACGTGCAGACCCTTCGCAAGGACTTCCCGGTCCTCGCTCGTGAGCTGCACGGCGAGCGCCTGGTCTACCTCGACTCGGGCGCGTCGTCGCAGACCCCGCAGCCCGTGCTCGACGCCATGGACCGCTACTACCGCTGGTCGCGCTCCAACGTGCACCGCGGCGTCTACGCGCTGGCCGAGGAAGCGACCGACCTCTACGAGGGCGGCCGCACCGCGATCGCCGAACTGGTCGATGCCGACCCGCGTGGCGTGGTGTTCACCAAGAACGCCACCGAGGCGTGCAACCTCGTGGCCTACAGCTGGGTGCGTCGCAACCTCGGCCCCGGCGATGCCCTGCTGAGCACGGGGATGGAGCACCACGCCAACCTCGTGCCGTTCCTGCACGCCGCCAAGGACCTCGGCTTCGAGGTCCGTCAGGTCCCCCTGACCGCGGACGGGCAGCTCGACCTCGACGCCGCACGCGAGCTCGTCGCCGACGGCCGGGTCCGGTTCGTCGGCGTCGTGCACGTCTCGAACGTGCTCGGGACCATCAACGACGTGGCGCAGCTCGCCGCGATCGCCAAGGCCGCGAACGAGACCTGCGTCGTGCACGTCGACGGCACGCAGGCCGTCCCGCAGATGCCGGTCAGCTTCCGCGACCTCGGCGTCGACTTCTATGCCCTCACGGGGCACAAGATGCTCGGCCCGACCGGCATCGGTGCCCTGGTGGCCCGACCCGAGCTGCTCGAGTCGATGGACCCGTTCCTCACCGGCGGTGAGATGATCCGCGACGTCTCGTTCGAGGACGTCACCTGGAACGAGGTGCCGCACAAGTTCGAGGCCGGGACGCCGATGATCGCCGAGGCCGCCGGGCTGGCCGCAGCGGTGGGCTACCTGCGTGAGCTCGGGCTCGACGCCGTCCGCGCCCACGAGCAGCAGCTGACCGCCACGTTCCTCGCCGCCCTCCGCGACCTCGATGGGGTCGCCGTCCACGGTCCCGCGGATGCCGCCGTGCGCGGCGGGGCCATCTCGTTCACCGTCGACGGGGTCCACCCCCACGACATCGGCGCGATGCTGGACCAGCACGGCGTGTGCGTGCGCGTCGGGCACCACTGCGCCAAGCCGCTCATGCGCGTCCTCGGGGTCAACGCCACCGTCCGCGCCAGCCTGTACCTCTACAACGGCGAGGACGACCTCGAGCCCCTGCTCGAGGGCCTGACCGCCGCCCGGAAGTTCTTCGCACGATGAGACGTTCACCCGAGACGTTCCCGGAACGAAAGCCGCACCTGTGAGCATGGAGGACCTGTACCAGGAGATCATCCTGGACCACTACCGCGCCCCGAAGAACCGGGCACCGTCGCTCCAGGACGAGGACGTCCACGTCCACCACTCCAACCCGCTCTGTGGTGACGAGATGGACCTGCGGCTGCGCGTGGCCGACGGCAAGGTCGACGGGCTCGTCTTCGACGGCGAGGGTTGTTCGATCAGCCAGGCGTCCGCGTCGGCCATGACCCAGGCGGTCATCGGTCGCGAGCTCAAGGACGCCCTCGACCTCGCCGAGGACTTCCGGCTGATGATGCACGGCGACGAACCCGGTCGCCCCGACGACCTGCTCGACGGTGTCGTCTTCCAGGGGGTGTCCAAGTTCCCGGTGCGGGTCAAGTGCGCCCTCCTCAGCTGGATGGCCGTGCGTGATGCCATCGAGACCTACCAGCGCGGTGCCTCCGAGAGCGCCGTGACCTACGACGACTGAGGCCGACGATGTCCGAGACCACCGACACCACCACCCGTACCCCGGCCGAGCCCGCTGCGCGCGAGCCGGTGGACCGTGACGCGCTCGGCCTCGACGATCTGCCCGAGGCGGACACCGAGACCGGCGACGCCGAGCCGGCACCTGACGAGGCCCGACCGGCCGCGAACTCGCCCTTCGCCGACCTCCCGCTCGAGGACGACGGGATGCCGTCGTCGCAGGATCTGATGAACGGGCTGCGGGCCGTCGTCGACCCCGAGATCGGCTACAACATCGTCGACCTCGGCCTCGTCTACGAGGTCACCAAGCCCGAGCGCGGGTACGCGCACGTGCGCATGACGTTGACGTCCATGGGCTGCCCGCTGACCGAGGTCATCCACCAGCAGTGCTCGGTGATCCTCGGTGCCATGCCGGGCGTCGACCGCGTCGAGGTCGAGTTCACCTTCACGCCGCCGTGGGACACCTCGATGATCGCGGACTACGTCCGTGAGGAGATGCGGGCGATGGGCATGAACGTCTGACGGTCGCTCAGCTGGCGGCGACGGCCGGTGCGAGACCGAGCGTCGCATCGAGAGCGCCTGCCGGTGCCGGCTCGTGCAGCAGGAAGCCCTGGACGACGTCGCAGCCGAGGCGGCGCAGCTCGGCGAGCTGCCGTTCCGTCTCGACCCCCTCGGCGACGGTCGTCATCGCGAACTCGTGGGACAACCCGATGATCGCGGCGATGACGCGCGAGTCGCGCTCGTCGCTCCCGAGTCCGGTGACGAAGGACCGGTCGATCTTCAACGTCGTGACGGGCAGCTCGCGCAGGTAGGCCAACGACGAGTACCCGGTGCCGAAGTCGTCGATCGCGATGCGCACCCCGAGCGTCCGGAGCTCGGCGAGCACCGCGCGTCCCGCAGCCGGCTGCTCCATGAGGGCGCTCTCGGTGAGCTCGAGGCACAGCAGCTCAGGAGCGACCTGGTGGCGCTCGAGCAACGCCCCGACCATCTGGGGCAGCTCGCCCGGCACGAGCTGGTGGACCGAGAGGTTGACCGCGATGCGCAGGGGTACCTGCCGGCGCTCGTTCCAGCACCGCAGCTGCGCGAGCGCGGAGTCGAGCACGAACCGGCCGAGCGACACGATCAGGCCGTGCTCCTCGGCGACGGGGATGAACTCGGTCGGGCTGATGTCACCGAGGACCGGGTGCTCCCATCGCAACAGCGCCTCGAGCCCCGTGACGGTGTCGTCGTGAAGGTCGAACAGCGGCTGGTACTCCAGGGTGACCTGACCGCGTTGGACGCTGTCACGCAGGTCACGGGCGAGCTCGACCCGCCGCACGAGCTGGTCGCGCAGCACCTGGTCGAAGCGCTCCAAGCGCGCCCGCCCGCGATCCTTGGCGCGGTACATCGCCGCGTCCGCATCGCGGAGGATCGCGTCGGCGTCGCTGTCGGCGCTGGCCACGACGACCCCGGCGCTGGCGGTGACGACGTGGTCACGTCCCTCGAGGACGAAGGGTCGTTCGAACACGGTCAGCAGGCGGGCGGCGCCCTCGACGGCCGCATCGGAGCGGGGGAGGTCCTCGAGCAGGACCACGAACTCGTCCCCACCGAAGCGGGCGACGGTGTCGCGCGGCCGCGTGACGGCGGCGAGCCGGTGGGCGACCTGGACGAGCAGCTCGTCACCCGTGCCGTGGCCGAGCGAATCGTTGATGAGCTTGAAGCGGTCGAGGTCGAGGAACACGACGCCGACGGTGTCCCGTGACCGTTCGGTGCGCGCGAGCGCGTGCTCGAGGCGGTCGAGGAGCAGGCCGCGGTTGGGGAGGTCCGTGAGCGGGTCGTGGAGCGCCTGGTGTTGGAGCGCCTCCTCGACGATCCTGCGGGAGGTGATCTCGTGGGCGTTGATGACGATCCCGCCGATGACGGGATCGTCCCGGAGGTCCACCGCCGTCGCGAGGAACCAGCGCCACGAACCGTCAGCGTGCCGCAGACGGTGGTCGGAGATCCGCACGTCGCTGCCGGGCAGGTCGGTGGCGTGCTCCAACGCGCGGCGGACGCGGCCCACGTCCTCCTGCTGGACCGCGTCGAGGTAGCTGGTGCCGAGCCGCGTCCGGTCCCCCCAGCCGAGGACGCCGGCGATGGACGGGCCGAGCTCGATCAGCTCGAAGGACCCGTCGAGGATCATGATCGCATCGGAGGAGTGGCGGACCAGCGCGCGGAAGCGTTCCTCGCGCCGGGCGAGCGCCTCGTACGCTTCGCGCCGCATCAGGCCACCGCAGATGACGTCAGCGACGGCGCGCAGCAGCATCCGTGCGCCGTCGGACCAGGTCCGCTGCCGCCGGACGGCATCGAAGCCGAGGAAGCCGACCAGGCGGCCCGACGACAGCAACGGCACGGCGATCAGCGAACGGATCCCCTGCGGCAGCAGCAGGTCACGTTCCTCGCGGCGCTCGTCGGGCAGGTCCTCGACCGAGGGGATGTGGACCACCTGCTCGGCGCGGAAGCGCGGGAGCCACCAGGCGATGAGCTCGATCGGGATCCGTTGGAGCTCGTCGATCTGGGGTTCGATCCCGGGTGCGCACCACTCGTGGGTGTTGTCCATGACACCGTCGGCGTCGTCGAGGGTGAACAGGTAGCTGCGATCGACGTCGGCGAACCGGCCGACCCGGCGCAGCACGTCGTGGATACCGGCGTCGAGATCGGCGGTATCGAGGTCGCCGAACGCCCGGAGGATCTCCGGTATCAGTTCGAGCAGCCCGAGGAGCTCGTTCAGGTCGCGATCGTGCACCACCTCGCCCCTCTCCCTCGATGGAACACGTCAGCGGAACGCCGCCGTCGGCGCGGGTGCATCCTGACCGGTGCGTCGGCCGGCGCGCCACCGAGCTGAGGGCCATCTTCCAACGTCCGGTCGGACGCGGGTGATGGCCCATCCGGATCACGGGGGGTTCGCACCGTTCCCCCTGGTGCGGAAGTCGCGGCCGTCCAGTGGCGTTGGACACTTCGAAGCTCGTCTCGAGCCACCCCTCGCACCCCACCTCCAGGAGCTCTCCGTGGTCTCGTCCTCCGCACCCACACCACGCCGGGCCGTCGTCGACCGTCGCGAGCCGCTCACCCACGACGAGATCGCGCGCTACAGCCGTCACCTGATCATCCCGGACGTCGGGATGGCGGGTCAGGAGCGGCTGAAGGCCGCCCGGGTCCTGCTGGTCGGCACCGGTGGGCTCGGCTCGCCGCTCGCGCTCTACCTCGCCGCCGCCGGGGTCGGCACCATCGGGCTGGTCGACGATGACATCGTCGACGCGTCGAACCTGCAGCGCCAGATCATCCACGGCACCTCCGACATCGGCAGCCACAAGGTCGAGTCGGCTAAGCGCTCGATCCACGAGATCAACCCCAACGTCGAGGTGGTCGAGCACCGCACCTACCTGTCGTCGGAGAACGCGCTCGACGTCATCCGGGGCTACGACCTGGTCATCGACGGCACCGACAACTTCCCGACGCGCTACCTCGTCAACGACGCCTGCGTCCTGCTCGGCATCCCGAACGTGTACGGCTCGATCTTCCGCTTCGAGGGGCAGCTCAGCGTCTTCTGGGGCGCCGAAGGCCCCTGCTACCGCTGCATGTTCCCCGAGCCCCCGCCCCCGGGGATGGTCCCCAACTGCGCCGAGGGTGGCGTGCTCGGCATCATGGCCGGCCACATCGGCACCGCCCAGGGCATCGAGGGCATCAAGCTCATCGCCGGTATCGGCGACCCGATGATCGGTCGACTCGGGCTGTACGACGCGCTCGAGCAGCGCTGGACGTACGTGAAGGTGAACAAGGACCCGAACTGCCCGGTGTGCAGCGAGCACCCGACGATCACCCAACTGATCGACTACGAGGACTTCTGCGGGATGCCCGCCCACGACCGGGCCGAGGAGGGCGACACGCTCGATCTCAAGGACCTCGAGATCCTGCCGGCGGAGTACGCCGAGATCAGCGAGAAGCCCGACGTCGTGCTGCTCGACGTGCGCGAACCCCACGAGTACGAGATCAACCGCATCCCCGGGTCGGTGCTGATCCCGAAGGACGAGCTGCCGAGCAAGCTGGCCGACCTCGACCCGACCAGCGACTACGTCGTGCACTGCAAGTCGGGGGTGCGGTCGCTCGAGTCCACGCAGCTGCTGCGTGGCGCCGGGTTCAAGGCGCGCTCGATGCGGGGCGGGATCGATCTGTACGCGCGTCAGATCGACGACTCGATCCCGATCTACTGACCTCGCGCCGGGCTACGGACGCGAGCTCACGCGGACGCTGCCTGGTCCTCGAACTCGGCGTCCCGTCCCCGTAGCAGGTCGACCACCCGCGCGGTGATCGCGGCCACGGGGACGGCGAGGAACGCG
>JBBECA010000034.1:0-5492 GCA_040882055.1 Nitriliruptor sp. | reverse complement strand
TGGGGGGGGGGGGGGGGGGCGGGGGGGCCCCCCCCACCGCTGTGTCCGTGCGGTATCCGTCGTTGGCGCGCGCTCAACGCTGCCGATTGGGGGGCTCGAGATGGCGCGCCCTACCGTCATCCACAGGGAGCGGACGGCACGACGGGGGTCGCCGGCGCCACGACGTTGCGGGACGTCCGAGGCGAGGTACGGGACCCACGAGGACCCTGGTGAGAGGACCGACGTGACCAGCTTCCGATCGGATCTGGACGACGCCCACGCCCACGCCGCGGACGCACCGAGCCGGGGGCGACGACCCGTGACCGCCAACCTCCCGCCCCTTCGGACCCTCCGCGAACTCGACCGCCGCATCGACGGCTGCCGCGCCTGTGGGCTCCACGCCGACCGCGGGCGACCGGTCTCCAGCGAGGGCCCGGTCGACGCCGACCTGATGATCGTCGGGGACGTGCCCCGCCGCCACGAGGACCTCCAGGGGCGCCCCTTCGCCGGCGGCGCCGCCAACGTCCTCGACAACGCCCTCATCGATGCCGGGATCGACCGTGACCAGGTGCACCTCACCACCGTGGTCCGCTGCCGCCCCGACGGTGATCGGGCACCGACGGCCGACGAGGTCGCCACCTGCCTGCCGCACCTGCACGCCCAGGTCGCGCTGGTCAAGCCCAAGGTGATCGTCGCGCTCGGCGTGATGGTGACCACCGTGCTGCTCGGCCGGCGCGTGCCCCTCGACCGCGTCGCCGGCTACCGTCTCGACGTCCTCCAGGGGGTCACCCTGGTACCGACCTACCACCCGACCGACGTGGTGCGCGGCGTGCCGCAGGCAGCCAGCTCGCTCCCACGCGACCTCGGGGTGGCCAGGGCGGTGCTCGACGGGCGGCTGCGCACCGGCGCGCAGACCCTGGCGGACCTGCGGTCGCGCCGAGAGGGCCAGAGCCTCGACGCCACGGCGGCCGCCGCCAGGTAGTCGATGAGCTCCGGAGGTGGATGTGGACCAGATCCGCGAACTCCGCCTGCGCACGTCCGGCCCGGACGCCACCCGCGCCGTCGCCGCTGTGATCGCCCGGCACCTCGAGCCCGGCGACGTCGTCGCGCTCTCCGGCGAGCTCGGCGCCGGCAAGACCTGCTTCGTGCAGGGCGCCGCCGCCGAGCTCGGGGTCGAGGCGAACGTCACCTCGCCGACGTTCGTGCTGGTCAAGCAGTACGCGGGTCGGCTGCCGCTCGTGCACTGCGACGTCTACCGGCTCGATCGGCTCGGTGACCTGCTCGAGCTCGGTGACGAGGTCTTGGCGCCCGACGTGGTCACCTTCATCGAGTGGGGCGACGCGGTCGCCAGCCTGCTCCCAGCCGATCGCTGGGACATCGACCTGCGAGCCGCGGACGATCCCGAAGGGTCCGATGGACAGAGGTCCGACCACGACGGAGGTGATGTGGAGACGCTGGCTGACGCCTCGGAACGATCGCCGGACCGTGTCGTGCGTGTCCGGATGCTCGGCCGCACGGCCACCCGCGCCGACGTCCTCGGCGCCGAGCTTGACGCGGCACGCCTCCTCGCCCAGGCCGACGATGGCCCGTCCCGCGACCACGCTGGCCCCCACGACCACGCCGATCCCGACGACCACGCCGGCCCCGACGACGACGCTGGCCCCCACGACGATGCGGGAGCGCGCTGATGCTGGTCCTGGCGATCGAGTCGTCGACGTCGCGCTCCTCGGTGGCGCTCGTCGACGGCGAACGGGTCCTCAGCTCCGCCTCGCTCGGGCTACCTCGCCGCCACGGGGAGTTCCTCACCCCGGCGCTGCGCTTCTGCCTCGACCAGGCGGGCGTCGGCATCGACCGGCTCGGCGGCGTCACCGTCGGCCTCGGACCGGGGCTGTACACCGGCCTGCGCGTCGGGATCGCCACCGCCCAGACCTTCGCCGCCGCCCGCGAGCTGCCGACCGTCGGTGTCAGCGGGCTCGACATCCTCGCCTTCCGGGCCCGGCACACCCGCCGGGTCATCTGCGCCGCCATCGACGCACGCCGCGGCGAGCTGTTCTGGGCCCTCTACCGCCCCTCGCCGGGCGGCGTGCAGCTGATCGGTGAGCTCCGCCTCTCGACGGCTGACGCGCTCGCCGCCGAGCTCGAGTCGCTCGGCGAACCCTGCCTCGTGGTCGGGGACGCCCCGTTCGAGTCCCGCCAGACCCTCGGCCGGGTCGCCGACGTGGCCGCCCCGAGCTGGCCCGACGCCGCCGACCTCGCCGAGCTCGCCCACCCGCGCTTCCTGCGCGAGGAGACGGTGCGTCCCGACCAGCTCCAGCCGCTCTACCTGCGCCACCCGGACGCCGCGATCGGCTGGCAGGCACGCGGGCGGCTCCAGGGCGGGGGAGCGCACCGGTGAGCTCGCCTGGGGAGCTCCGGGTGCGGCCGGCCGTACCCGGCGACGTCGCGGCGATCGTCACGGTCGAACACGCCGCGTTCGACCGCGCCTGGTCGCCGGAGACCTTCGAGACCGAGCTGGCGCACCCCGACCGGCGGTGGCTCGTCGCCACGACGGATGACGGCGAGGTGGTCGCCGTCGGCGGTGTGGCCGACCTCGCCGGCGACGCGCACGTGCTGTCGGTGGCCGTCGACCCGGCGCACCGGCGCACCGGGATCGGCACACGGATCGTGCGCGCGTTGCTCGACGCCGCCGGACAGCTCGGCTGCCGTGCGGTCACCTTGGAGGTCCGCGCCTCGAACGCCGCCGCCCGCGAGCTCTACCGCCGCTGCGGGTTCACCGAGGCGGGGACCCGGCCGGGGTACTACGCCGACGGGGAGGACGCCGTGGTCCTCTGGTGCGAACATCGGGCACCCTCCCATCTGACGACCTCGCACCGCGCGCCGACGCACCGGGCGCCCGCGCCCGTACCGACCACCTCGACCACCTCGACCACCTCGACGGAGCTGACGTGATCGTCCTCGGCATCGAGACCTCCTGCGACGAGACCGCCGTCGGCATCGTCGAGGACCGGCTGACGCTGCGCGCCAACGTCATCGCCTCGCAGGTGGACCTCCACGCTCCCTACGGCGGGGTCGTGCCCGAGGTCGCCGCCCGCGCCCACCTCGAGCAGCTGCTGCCCACGATCGACCACGCCCTGGTCGAGGCGGGTGTCGGCATCTCCGACGTCGACGCGATCGCCGTGACCCACGGCCCTGGCCTGATCGGTGCGCTGCTGGTCGGCACCGCTGCCGCCAAGGGCCTGGCGCTCGCCCACGACCTGCCGCTGATCGGCGTCAACCACCTCCGAGCCCACGTCGAGGTGGCACAGCTCGAACACGGCGAGCTCGAGTTCCCCCTCGCGGCCCTCGTGGTCTCCGGCGGCCACACCTCCATCGTCGCGGCCGACGAGCACGGCGGCTTCCGCCAGCTCGGCGCCACCATCGACGACGCCGCCGGCGAGGCGTTCGACAAGATCGCCCGCTTCATCGGGCTCGGCTACCCGGGCGGCCCCGCGATCGACCGTCTCGCCCGCGAGGGCGACCCCACCGCGTTCCGCTTCCCCCGGGCGATGTCGAAGGATCCCGGCTTCGACGTGTCGCTGTCGGGGCTGAAGACCGCCGTCGTCCGCGAGCTGCGCCGCCTCGAGGCAGCGGGCATCGAACCGAACCTGGCCGACGTCGCCGCCTCGTTCCAGGAGGCCATCGTCGACGTGCAGGTCGACAAGACCCTCGCGGCGGCCAAGGATCAGGGCCTCGAACGGCTCGTGATGGCCGGCGGGGTCGCGGCGAACACGCGTCTGCGGTCGATGATGGCCGAGGAGTGCGCCAAGGTCGGGATCCAGCTCACCGTGCCGTCGATCCCGCTGTGCACCGACAACGGCGCGATGGTGGCCGCCGCCGGTGCCAACCTGATGGCCGCCGGCCGCACCTCGGCGCTCGACCTGGCGGTCGATCCCGGCCTGCCGCTCGCCGGATGAACGCGCCGACGCCGCGTGGTGGTGCGAGGTGAAGCGTCGGCTGCGCTGGCGACGCGTCGGCCCGGGCGAGCTCGAGACCATCGCCGCACGGCTCGCGACGTGGCCGTCGCCCGCCGGGGGAGCGGCCCGTCACATGTTCGCCCTGTCGGCCATCGAGTCGTTCGGGGCCGAGCCGCTGCGCTTGGCGGCGGACGACGACCGGTGGGCGCTGGCCGTGGTGTTCCCCGGGCGGTTGGTCGTGCCCTGCGGGGATCCGGAGGCGGTCGCCGAGGCGGGTCCGCCGACGCGCCGTTGGCGGTTGCTGGTCGGCGACGAGGCCACCGGTGATGCGGTGCTCAGAGGCGTCGGTGAGGACCCGCAGCTGGTCGTCCACGACCAGCGCTACCTGATGGTCGACCCGGACCGGGTGCCCGACGTGTCCGATCTGGCCGACCCGGGGCTCCGCCGGGCCGAGGTCGCGGATCTGCCGAAGCTCGCCTCGCTGGCGGTCCAGCTGCACGTCGACGACCGCTTCGGGCCGCACCCGGGTCGCGTGGGCGAACGCGGCTACCGCCAGCGGCTCGATCAGACCGTCCGGCAGGGCCTGGTGTGGTGCGTCGGGCCGATCGGGGACCCGATCTTCAAGCTCGAACGGTCGGTGTCGAGCCGGCGTTGGGGTGTGCAGCTCGCCGGCATCGTCGCCGACCCGCAGGCGCGGTCCGCCGGTCTCGGGCGCGCGGCCGTGGCCACCGCGGTGCGGGCCGCGATGGTCGAGGGGCCGCGGGACCGTGCCATCTCGCTGCACGTCCGAGCCGACAACGTGCCGGCGCTGGCGGCGTACGCGGCGGCGGGGTTCGTCGACCGCGAGGCGTGGCGACTGGCCGTCCGCACCTGACCGGCGGATCAGCCGGAGGCGCCGGTCAGGCCCCGGCCGCGGAGCTCGGCCTGCAGCTCCTCCGGATCGATGCCGGCGGCCAGGGCGATGGTGTGCACGTCCGCGTCCCGCAGGCTCAGGACCTGCCCGCCGTGGTCCCCACGCAGGAGCTGGACACGGCGGGCGAACCGGGCGACGACGCCGATGGCATCGCTCGAGCCGTCGTGGGCGGCGAGCCGCACCAGGTCGAGCAGGAGGTTCTCGCGACGCTGCTCCGCCTGTGAGTCGACGTCCGGCAGCAGGTGGGTGACCGGCACGTCGTAGAAGAGCGCCAGCGCGGCCAACCGCTCGACGGTGATCGCCCGGGCGCCGCGCTCGTAGGCGCCGACGACCACGGCCTTCCACCGCCCCTCGGAGCGCTGCTCGACCTGGGCGAGGGACAGCCCCTGCTGGGCGCGGACGCTGCGGAGCCGCGCGCCGATCGACTGCTGACGGTCGAGGTTCATCCGCGTGTCTCCCGATCGCGTGCGTTGTGGCCGAGCAGGAGCACGATGAAGCCGATCAGCAGCCCGATGCTCGCTCCGACCAGCAGGAGCGTCCGGATGCTGAGCCCGCCGTCGTCGTCGAGGCCGTCGGGCCCGTCGGGGCCGTCGGTGGCGAGGACGACGCGTTCGGCGTCCGTCGGGTCGGCGGGCCCGTCGTCGGCG
>JBBECA010000033.1:0-34055 GCA_040882055.1 Nitriliruptor sp. | reverse complement strand
CTAGTGGCGGCTTCGGGGAGCGCCGCCGGCCTCGGTACGCTCGACCCATGACCGATTACACCGCCCCAGTCCGTGACATCCGCTTCGTGCTCGAGCACGTGACTCCGCTGTCGGAGCTCGCCTCGCTCGATGCCTACTCGCACGCCGACCCCGAGCTGGTGTACGGCCTGCTCGAGGAGGCGGGCCGGTTCTCCTCGCAGGCCATCGCGCCGACCAACCGCGACGGCGACGCCGAGGGTTCCCGTGTCGAGGGTGACGAGGTGATCCTGCCGGACTCGTTCAAGCGGGTCTACGACCAGTACGTCGAGGCTGGGTGGGGCACCCTCCAGCACCCGACCGAGTTCGGTGGTGGCGGGTTCCCGCTGGTGGTGGCGAACGCGGTCAAGGAGACCATCAACTCGGCCAACCTCGCCTTCTCGCTGGGGCCGTTGCTGACGACGGGCGCGGTCTACCTGCTGACCCACCACGGCTCGGACGAGCAGAAGCAGACCTACCTGCCGAAGATGGTCACCGGCGAGTGGTCCGGGACCATGAACCTGACCGAGCCCCAGGCGGGTTCGGACGTCGGCGCGGTCACCACCAAGGCCATCCCGAACGACGACGGCACCTACCGGATCACTGGGCAGAAGATCTACATCACCTTCGGTGAGCACCAGCTGACCGAGAACATCATCCACCTCGTGCTCGCTCGCCTGCCCGATGCGCCTCCGGGCACCAAGGGCATCTCGCTGTTCATCGTCCCGAAGTTCCTGGTCAACGACGACGGCTCGCTCGGTGAGCGCAACGACGTGAAGGTCGTCTCGGTCGAGCACAAGCTCGGCATCCACGCCTCGCCCACCTGCGTGATGGCCTACGGCGACGACGGCGACGGTGCGGTGGGCTACCTCGTCGGCGAGCCCAACACCGGCATGCGCGGCATGTTCACGATGATGAACGACGCGCGCCTCGGCGTCGGGATCCAGGGCCTGGCCATCGCCGAACGCGCCTACCAGCAGGCGCTCAGCTACGCGCAGGAGCGCCGCCAGGGCCGCGGCCCCACCTCCGAGCCGGGGGAGCAGTCCCCGATCATCGAACACGCCGACGTGCGCCGGATGCTGCTGACGCAGAAGGCCTACATCGAGGCGATGCGCGCCCTGTGCTACCTCAACGGGCACGCGCTCGACCTCGCCCACGGCAGCGACGACCCGGTCGTGCGTGAGCAGCAGCAGAAGCTCGCCGACCTGCTCACCCCGCTGTCGAAGGCCTGGTGCACCGACCTCGGCGTCGAACTCACCTCGCTGGCCGTGCAGGTCCACGGTGGGATGGGGTACGTCGAGGAGACCGGCGTCGCCCAGCACTACCGCGACGCGCGGATCGCGCCGATCTACGAGGGCACCAACGGCATCCAGGCGCTCGACCTGGTGGGGCGCAAGCTGCCCTACGACGGTGGTGCCTTCGTCAAGGGGTTCCTCGCCGACCTCGCCGCGTTCCCCGATTCGCTGCCCGAGAGCCTGGCCGCGATCGCCGGTCCCCTGCGCGAGGCGGTCGGTCAGCTCGAGGAGCTGACGACCTGGATCGCCGAGCACCGTGAGCAGCCCAACGACGTCTTCGCCGGCGCGACCCCGTACCTGCGCGCCTTCGCGACGGTGGTCGGGGGCTGGCTGATGGCGACGGGGGCCAAGGCGGCCCAGGAACAGCTCGACGCTGGTCAAGGCGAGGCGGCCTTCCTCGAGGCCAAGATCGTCACGGCCCGCTTCTACGCGCAGCAGCTGCTGCCGCAGGTGGCAGGTCTGGCTGGCGCGGTCACGGCAGGTGCCGACGACCTCTTCGCGCTCAGCGCCGACCAGCTGGCCTCCAGCTAGCTCCGGGCTTCCAGCCAGCTCGTGACGCGGTCCTGCGTGGCCGCGTCACGGTCGACCCCAGCGAGCACCACGGTCGGTCGCCGGGCGGCGATCGGCCGAGCGGCGACCGCGAGCACCGCCCGGTGACCGGTGACGGTCGCCGAATCGACGCCGAGGGTGGCGCGTCGATCGCCGAGCGCCGCGGCGTCCGCGAGCAGCTCGCGCTGATCGAAGCGGCGGGGTCCACCGACGAGAGCGAGCAGCTCGGGTCCGGCGCGTGGCGGTGGTGGCGCGTCCGGGAACGCCTGGACGGCCTGGGCCCACGGCTCACCGCCGGTGGCGCCGACGGGCGCGCCGTCCACGGCCGCTCCGGTCCAGAGCACGTCGACCGCAGCCGCCGGCGGCGTGCGGCCCTCCTCGACGACGGCCACCTCGGCGTCGCCGTCGAGCGTGATCGCGATGCCGGCCCACCAGGCGGCGAGGCAGACGGCCGCCATGGTCCAGCCCGCGGGCAGATCGAGGTGCACCCGGTCACCCGGCCCGAGCCCGAGATCCGCCTCGAGCAGGTGCGCGCCCTTGGCGGCCCACTGGGCCAACGTGGCGACCCCCTGTTCGTCGCGCCGGTCCGGGCGGAGGACGGTCACGGCGGGCCGGAACCCGAGCTCGCCCGTCGCCGTGCGGAGCCCCGACGCCACATCGGTGGGCACGGCGGCGGGGTCGGGGGGTGGGACCAGCTGCACGTGGTGCCTCGGCCGGGTTCGGGGGCGTGGGCGGCGAGATCTGCGGGTGCCCCGCGTGGCGTCCGTGACGCTCGGCGGAGGGGCCCGCGATGCTACCGTGGCGGCTTCCGCGCCCTGCTGCGTCGGCGCGTCCGGCGCGTCGGTGCCACCGCCCCTCGGTGGTCCCGCGAGGACCCGGACATCCCCTTCCTCGAGGTGCTCCCGCGTCGTGACCGGCTCCCGCTCGCTGACGTTCTCCACCACCCGCCGCCCCACGCGGCGTCGGTGGCTCCGAGCCCTGCTCTGGATCGTCGGTGTGGTGGTCGTGGTCGCGGTGTTGGCCGCCGCGACGGGGGCCGTGCTGTGGACCTACGCGTGGGTGCGGCTCGGTGGCACCGATGTCCCATCGCTGGCCGCGGACGGTGATGACGCGCTCGGCGGGGGTCGGGCGACCTCGCCCGACGGGACCACGACCGTGCTCGTGGCGTTGACCGACCCGGCCGCCGCTGCGGGTTCGCCACCGGCGCTGGTGGGTCCGGTCGCGCTCGTACAGGTCGGTGGGGCCCGCGGCTCCGACGCGGTCGTCCTGACCCTGCCGCCCGAGCTTCCGGTCAGCGTCCCGAGCGCCGGTCGGATGCCGCTCCAGCAGGTGTTCGCCGAGGGCGGCGCCGATCGGCTGCTGCGGACGGTGGTCGACTACACCGAGGTCCGTGTCGACCACGTCGTGGCCGTGGGGGCGGACGCCCTCCCGGATCTGGTCGATGCGCTCGGTCCCCTCGAGGTCTGCGACGACGACACCTGCCGCACGGTCGACCGCGAGGCTGCCGCAGCGAGCGTCGAGGCGTACACGGACGAACCGGTCGCCGGGACCCCCGAGGTGGCCGCCATCCTGCGTGCGCTCGGAGCGGCCGTCGACGCCGGTTCGACCATCACCTCGCCGTTCGCCACCCGGGCCGCCATCGACGTGGTCGGTTCGCAGGTGACCACCGACGTCGGCCTGCGCGGCGCCGGGCTGCTGCCGCTCGCGGGTGACCTCGCCGCCGCGGGTGAGGTCGCGGTCCTGACCCTCCCGGGGGTGCGCAACCCCGACAGCGACGAACTGCTGATCCTGCCCGAACAGGCCGCCACCCGGTTCGCGCTCCTGCGCGAAGGCGGGGCGCCGGATCGCGCCGCGTCCGACGCCGCGGCGACGTTGCTCGCCGACACCACCGTGGCGGTGCAGAACGGGACCGGCACCGCGGGGTACGCGGCGGTGCTCGGCGACCAGCTCACCGCGCTCGGGGTCGAGGTGGTCGGGACCGAGAACGCCGCCAGCTTCGACCGCGAGCGGACCCAGGTCCACTACGACCAGGGCGATCCGGCGGCCGAGGCTGCGGCCGTCCTGGTCGCGGCCGAACTCGAGGGCGCGGAGCTGGTCGGGCTGGACCAGGCGCCGAGCTTCGAGGGCGAGACCGTGACCGTGGTGGTCGTCGGCGGCAGCGATCTCGACTCGGGCGCGCCCGACCAGCCGGAGGACTGACCGTGCTCCTCGGTGGCGATCCCGGGCCGTGGGGCCCGACGGTGGACGGTGGGTCCCGCCTGCGCCTGGCTCGGCGCGTGCTGACCGCGCTCGGGGTCCTCGGGCTCGTCCTCGTGGCTGCCGGGGTCACCACCGGGCTGCTGCTCTGGCGCCAGGCCGAGGCCAACCTCACCCGGGTCCCGGTCGATTCGCTCGAGACCACCGGTTCGCCCTCCGACGCGCGGCACTTCCTCCTCGTGGGGTCCGACGACCGATCAGGCCTCACACGCGAGGAACAGAACGAACTCACGCTCGGTTCCGACGAGGAGTTCGGCGGGCAGCGCAGCGACACCATGATGTACGTCCGCGTCAGCGCGGACCGCTCGCAGGTGTCCATCATCTCGCTGCCGCGCGACCTCATCGTGCGCGACGCCGACGGTGGTCAGGGCAAGCTCACCGACGAGTTCGCCGGCGGACCCGAGCGCGTCGTCGAGGCGATCGGGCGCACCTACGGTCTGCCGGTCAACCACTACGCCCAGGTGTCGCTCGGGGGCTTCATCGACGTGGTCGAGACGCTCGGCGGCGTGACGATCGAACTCGAGGAGCCGCTGGTCGATCGCAAGTCCGGAGCCGAGTTCACCGAGCCGGGCACCTACGACATGGACGCTGTCGAGGCGCTGTCGTTCGTGCGCTCGCGGATCGGGTCGGACTACGCCCGAATCGACCGCCAGCAGACCTTCATCCGTGCCGTGCTCGAGGAGATGACCGAGACGGGCAACCTCGCGAACCCGGCACGGCTGGCCCAGCTGGTCGAGGACGTCAGCTCGCACCTGACCACCGACCAGCGGCTCGGCCTCGCCGAGATGCGCCACCTGGCGACCGACCTGCGTGACGCCGTGGCCGCCGGGGTCCCGATGACGACCTTCCCGTCCTACAGCGTCGAGCTCCCGGTGGGGTCGGGCGTGCCCGCCGGCTACTACGTCCTGCCCTACGAGCCCGGGGCGCGTGCGCTGGCGGACGCCATCGCGTCCGGGGAACCGCTGCCCGAGACCGCGACCCGCGACGAGGCGAGCGACGTCAGCGTGGCGATGATCCCGGGGGACAACCAGCGGGCGGCCGGCAACGTCCTCGGCCCGACCCTGGTCTACGCCAACTACGACGTCAGCACCTGGTCCTCGGCACCCGAGCGGTTGCACGCGAACGGTCGGACCGTGGTCTACGCCCGGACGGGCGAACGGCGTGCGGCCGAACAGCTCGCGGCGCTGCTCGGCGCCGAGGTCCGCTCGTTGCCCGTCGGGATGCAGGTCCCCGAGGGCACCGACGTCCTCGTCGCCGTGGGCACCGATGCTGGCGGGGTCAGCTCGGGCAGCTCGGGCAGCTCGGGCAGTTCGGGCAGCTCGGGCAGCTCGGTCGGCTCGGGCAGCTCGGACGCGCCGTGAGGGCGCTGGTCCTCGCCGGGGGCGCCGGGACGCGGCTGCGACCCATCACGTTCACCTCCGCCAAGCAACTGGTGCCGGTGGCGAACAAGCCGATCCTCTTCTACGGCCTCGAGCAGATCCGCGACGCCGGGATCGTCGACGTGGGCATCGTGGTGGGGGACACGGCGGCCGACATCGAGGCCGCGGTCGGCGACGGCTCGGCGTTCGGTCTGCAGGTGACCTACCTCCGCCAGGAGGCGCCGCTCGGCCTCGCGCACGCCGTGCTCACCGCCGCGGGCTTCCTCGGCGACGAGGACTTCGTGATGTTCCTCGGTGACAACCTCATCGAGGGCGGCATCGGTGACCTCGTTGACGCGTTCGAACGCGATCGTCCGGCGGCGCAGCTGCTGCTCAAGCGCGTCCCCGATCCCGAACGGTTCGGCGTGGCCGTGCTCGGCGCCGACGGCCGCATCGAACGGCTCGTGGAGAAGCCACCGACCCCACCGTCCGACCTCGCCCTCGTGGGGGTCTACCTGTTCACCTCGGCGATCGTGGACGCGTCGCGCCGTATCGCGCCCTCCGCCCGGGGCGAGCTCGAGATCACCGATGCCATCCAGCGGCTGATCGAGGACGGTGCGCCGGTGGCCGCCTCGGAGGTCAGCGGCTGGTGGCTCGACACCGGGAAGAAGGACGAGCTGCTCGAGGCCAACCGGGTGGTGCTCGGCACGCTGGCGCGGAGGATCGACGGTCACGTGGACGGCGCCTCGTCCATCACCGGCGACGTCGTGATCGAAGCGGGAGCATCCGTCGAGGGATCGGTCGTGCGCGGACCAGCGATCGTCGGAGCCGGAGCCGGCATCGTGGACAGCTACATCGGGCCGTTCACCTCGATCGCTGACGGCTGCCTCGTCGAACGGTCCGAGGTGGAGTTCAGCGTGCTGATGGCGGGCTGCCACCTGCGCGACGTGCGACGGCTGGAGGCGTCCCTGCTCGGACGTGACGTCCGGGTGGTCCGCGGCAGTCGGCTGCCGTCCGCCCACCGGCTGCTGCTCGGCGACCACTCCGACGTCGAGCTCGCGGAGGGTCCCTGATGCGGCTGCTGGTGACCGGTGGGGCCGGCTTCATCGGCTCGAACTTCGTCCGGTACGTGCTGCGCACCGAGCCGGGCGTGCACATCACCAACCTCGACGCCCTCACCTACGCCGGGAACCTGAGCTCGCTCGCCGACCTCGCCGACGAGCCCCGCCACCGCTTCGTGCGAGGCGACGTGTGTGATCCGGTGCTCGTCGGTGGGCTCGTGGCCGAGGTCGACGCGGTCGTGCACTTCGCGGCCGAGTCGCACGTCGACCGCTCGATCGACGGGCCGGCGGCCTTCCTGCACGCCAACGTCGTCGGCGCCGGCGTGGTCTTCGACGCCTGCCGCCGCGCCGGCATCGCCCGGTTGCTGCACATCTCGACCGACGAGGTGTACGGCTCGATCGACGCACCCGGGCGCGCCGTCGAGGGCGACCCGTTGCGGCCGAGCTCGCCGTACGCCGCGTCGAAGGCGTCTGCCGACCTGTTGGCGCAGGCCTACGCCACCACCTACGGCTACCCGATCACGATCACGCGGACAACCAACAACTTCGGGCCGTTCCACCTGCCCGAGAAGATGATCCCCCTCTTCGTGACCAACCTGATCGACGACCGTCCCGTCCCGCTGTACGGCGACGGCAGCCACGTCCGGGACTGGACCTACGTGCTCGACAACATCGCGGCCCAGTGGCTCGTGCTCACCGAGGGGGAGCCGGGCCAGGTCTACAACGTCGGCGCCGGCAACGAGCTGACCAACCGCGAGCTCGCGGCGCGGTTGCTGGCCCGCTTCGGGGCCGGGGATGAACGGATCGTGTCCGTCGCGGACCGTCCGGGCCACGACCGCCGCTACGCGGTCGACGAGCGCCGCATCCGCGCCCTCGGCTGGACGCCGACCACCGATCTCGACGAGGCGCTCGACGCGACGGTCGCCTGGTACCGCGCCAACGAATGGTGGTGGCGACCGCTGATCGACCGCGGCGTCTCGGCGCGCCGCGGCACCGGCGACGGTCACGCGAGCGACGGGCGGGAAGCGCGGTGAGGATCCTGATCACCGGGGCCGGTGGGCAGCTCGCCTCTGACGTCCGTCGGGTGTGCGCCGACGACGACGTCACCGCGCTCAGCCACGCCGAGCTCGACGTCAGCGACGAGGCTGCGGTCGTCGAGGCCGTGCACGCCGCGCGGCCCGAGGTGGTGTGCAACCTCGCTGCCTGGACCGACGTGGACGGCTGCGAGGGCGATCCCGACCGAGCGCACGAGAGCAACGCGCTCGGTCCGTGGTGGCTCGCCCGCGCCTGCCGGCGGTCCGGTGCCGTCCTGGTGCACCTGTCCACCGATTACGTCTTCGGTGGGTCGCCAGCGGTGGGCCCCGACGGGACGCCACGGCCCTGGAGCGAGACCGACGCCGTGGATCCGCGCAGCGTCTACGGCCGTTCCAAGGCGGCGGGGGAGCAGCTGATCCGCGACACGCTGACGGAGCACGTGATCGTGCGGACCGCGTGGCTGGCGGGAACGGGCGGCCCGAACTTCGTGCGCACCATGCTCCGGCTCGGCCACGAGGGGGCGCCGGTCACCGTCGTCGACGACCAGTTCGGGTCCCCCACCTTCACCGCGGATCTGGCGCCGGCCATCCGTCACCTCGCGGTGGCGAGGCGGTACGGGACCTTCCACGTCGCCAACGAGGGACGAGCGTCGTGGTTCGAGCTGGCGGCGGCCACCTTCGAGCTCGCCGGTCTCGAGGTCTCGCTGTCGCCTCAGCCCTCCTCGGCTCTGGAGCGTCCGGCGCCGCGACCCGCCTGGTCGGTGTTGGACACGCGGCACGCCCGGCTCGCCGGGATGCCCCCCTTGCCGCCCTGGCGTCAGGGTCTGCGCCGTCTGCTCGGCGAACTCGGTGAGCTGCGCACCGCGGGCCCCGCGTGAGCCGGCCGGCGGACGCCGTCGCCGTCGTGGTGGTCACCCACCAGACCCGCGACGAGGTGCTCGGCTGCCTCGCCACCCTGCCGCCCGACGTGCCGACCGTGGTGGTGGACACCGGGTCGACCGACGGCACCCCCGGTGCGGTCCGAGCCAGCTTCCCCCACGTCCGCGTGCTCGAGCTGGCGAACGCGGGTTTCGGGCGGGGCGCCAACGCGGGCGTGCGCGCCACCGACGCCGAGGTGGTGATCGTCGCCAACGCCGACGTCCGCTTCGCGGAGGACGCCACCGTGGCGCTCGCCGCCGCTGCCACGGCGGAGGACACGATCGCGGCGGTCGGCCCCCACGTCGTCTACCCGAGCGGTCGACGGCAGGCGTCGGCCCGGGCGCTCCCGGACCCGATCACCGCGATCCTCCACGCGCTGCTGCGGTGGTGGGTGCCGACGAACCGGTGGACCACGCGGTACCGCCAGAGCGACGTGGACCCCTCGCACGCTCGGGACGTCGGCTGGGTGTCCGGCTGCGTCATCGGGCTGCGACGGTCGGCGTTCGATGCCGTCGGGGGCTTCGACCCGGGCTACCCGCTCTACCTCGAGGACGTCGACCTCGAGGCGCGGCTCGCCGACGCAGGATGGCGCGTGCGTTACGACCCCGTGACCACCGTGGTCCACCGCGTCGGTGCGTCCACCGGTGGCCGGCGGTGGCGTTCGCTGGTCTGGCACGCACGGGGCCTCGACCGGTTCGTGGCACGTCGCTACGGTGCCGCCGGCCAGGTCCTGCGGCCCCTGCTCCGGGTCGCGTTGGCCGCCTGGGTCGTGGTGACCTACCTCACCGAGCGGACGCTCGGCCGCGGGCGGAGCACCACCGCCGAGTGACCCCGGGCAGCGGTCCGGATCGTCGAACTGCTGGAGGGCGTCGTGACCGTCCGAGAGGCGTGCATCGTGGCGGGCGGCGCCGGTACCCGGCTCCGGCCGCTCACCGCGACCACCCCGAAACCCCTGTTGCCGTTCTGCGGGGTGCCGTTCCTCGCGGGCGTGCTCGAACGGCTGGCCGGGGTGGGCGTCGAGCGCGTCCTGCTCGTGGTCGGCGCCGATCCGTCGCCATTCGAGGTGCTGCGCGACGGAGCACGGGAGCTCGGCATCGACCTCGAGGCGGTGCCGGAGCCCGAACCGCTCGACACCGCCGGCGGCGTGCGGGCAGCTCTCGACCGGATGAGCGGCACCTTCCTGGTCCTCAACGGCGACATCCTGACCGACGTCCCGTTGGCGCCGGTGATCGACGCGCACCGGGCGGCGGGGGCGGCCGCGACCCTCGTGCTCACGCGGGTCGAGGACACCTCGAGCTTCGGGGTGTGCGTCCGCGAGGGTGACCGGATCACCGCCTTCGTCGAGAAGCCGGCGCCGGGCGAACTGCCCGGTCAGGACGCGGTCAACGCGGGCACCTACGTCCTCGAACCGGAGGCGCTCGCACGCTTCGAACCGGGTCGGTTGTCGTTCGAGCGTGACGTCTTCCCCGGGCTCGTCGCCGACGGCCTGCACGTCGAGGGGTACGTCAGCGGCGCCGTGTGGGCCGACCTCGGGACCCCCGGGCGGTACCTCGCCGGCCACCGGCTCGCCCTCGGCGGTGCGCTGGCCTGGCCCCCGCTCGAAGCGGTGCCCGACCGCGGCGGCGGGGTCCGGATCGCGGACGACGTGCATCTCGCCCCCGGGACGCGGCTCGTCGGACCGTTGCTGCTGCGCCCCGGGGTGCGGGTCGGGGCGGGGGCGCGCGTCGGGCCGCACGTGGTGGCGGGCGACCGGACGGTCATCGGCCCGGGCGCCGATGTGACCGACAGCGTCCTGGCGGACGACGTGGTGATCGACGGGGACACCTCGGTGGCCGGACTGCTGGCCGGCCGAGGAGCCAGGGTGGGGTCCGGTACCGTCCTCGGCCGCGACGTCGTCCTCGGGGACGGCGTCACGTTGGAGCCGGGTAGTCGTGTCCCCGACGGGGCGCGCATCCCGGGTGGGGAAGCGTGAGGTGCCGGTCGACCGGTCCGGACAGGAGCGGCAGGTGGCGGTGGAGGCACCGCTGACAGGGGCGGTCGCTGCGCGCGGCCCGCTCCGGACCTCGAGCCGCAAGCTCGGGGAGCTCTGGCGTGCCCGCGAGCTGCTCGGTCAGCTCGTACGCAAGGAGCTGAAGGTCCGCTACAAGAACTCGAGCCTCGGGTTCCTGTGGTCGATGCTGACGCCCGCGCTGATGACCGTGGTCTTCAGCATCGTCTTCACGCGCATCGTGCGGGTCCCCGTGGACGACTTCGCCGCGTTCTTCCTCGCCGGGTACCTGCTGTGGCAGTTCTTCCAGAACTCCTGCCAGGGCGCGATCCACTCGGTGGTCGGCAACGGCGACCTGGTCAAGAAGGTGTACTTCCCGCGCGAGGTGCTGCCGCTGTCGCACGTGCTCAGCCAGCTCGCCCACCTGATGCTCGCGTTGCTCGTGGTGAGCCCGTACCTGATCGCGACGCGTGGGTGGGGGCTGCTCGTCCACCTGCCGGCCACCTTCCTGGCGATCGCGCTGCTGACGGTCTTCACCTCCGGGGTCGCGATGCTGCTGGCGGGGGTCAACGTGATCTTCCGGGACCTCCAGGAGCTGTTCGTCGTCCTGTACCTGGTGTGGTTCTACGCCACCCCGGTGCTCTACCCGATGGCGTTGGTCGAGGCGGAGCTCGCCGGCGACCCGCTGTCGTGGGTCGGCACGATCCTGCGCATCAACCCGATGACCTGGTTCGTCGAGGCGTTCCGCACGCCGCTCTACGGCGAGGTGGTCGTGTCGTCCTCCGACGCCGCCCGGCCGGTGCTCAGCCTGCTGCCGACCTGGCCGTCGCTCGGGACGGTCACGGTCATGGTGCTGTGGGCCGTCGGCGCGCTCGTGATCGGCTACGTCGTGTTCCTGCGCCGGGCCCGGACCTTCGCCAAGGAGGTCTGAGGTGTCCGACCGTGCCCCCCCGGCCCGGCCGCCTGCGGTCGCCGGCATCCGCGAGCGGTTCGCCGGCGCGGTCGACCCCTCCCGTCCGGCCATCGTGGTCGACGGGGTGACGGAGACCTTCCGGTTGTTCCACGAGCGACCGAGCGGGCTCAAGGAGCGCCTCGCGCGGGTCCGCCGTTCGAGCTTCACCGACTTCAACGCCCTCGAGGACGTCTCGTTCACGGTCAACCACGGCGAGTCGGTCGCGGTCATCGGGCACAACGGCAGCGGCAAGTCGACCCTGCTGAAGATCCTCGCGCGGATCCTGCCCCCCGATGACGGCGTCGCGATCACCAACGGGCGGGTCGCCTCGCTGCTCGAGCTCGGGGCGGGGTTCCACGGCGACCTCTCCGGCCGCGAGAACATCTACCTCAACGGCGCCATCCTCGGGCTCTCCCGGGCCGAGATCGATCAGCGCTTCGACGAGATCGTCGACGTCGCCGGCATCCGCCCGTTGCTGGACACGGCGGTGCGGACCTACTCCTCCGGGCTGTACGTACGGCTCGGGTTCGCCATCGCGGTCACCGTGGACCCCGACATCCTGCTCGTCGACGAGGTGCTCGCCGTCGGGGACGCCGAGTTCCAGGAACGCAGCCTCGACCGGATGAAGCGCTTCCGCGAGGAGGGCAAGACCTTCGTCCTCGTCAGCCACGACCTCGACTCCGTCCGCGAGATGTGCGACCGCACGATCGTGCTCGATCGTGGCCGTGTCGCCTTCGACGGCAACGTGAGCGAGGGCGTCGAGCTGTACCGCCAGCGGGTGGCCTCGGCGAGCGTGCCGTCGCTGGCCTCGCGGACCTCGCGGCGGGTGCGGATCGAGGAAGCCTCCCTGCTCGACGCCGACGGTGCGCCGGTGCTCGAAGTCTCGCCATCCTCGGCGATGACCCTGCGCGTCCGGCTCCGCGCGCTCGAGGAGATCGAGACCTGCGGTCTCGGGATCACCGTCAGCCGCGGCGATGGCACCCACCTCTACGAGCTGCACACCACCTGGCAGGGCATCGGCATCGGTCCGCTGATCGGTCAGCAGGAGGCGACCGTCGACGTGCGGCTCGCCGCGCGCCTGCTCGCCGGGCACTACACGATCGCGGTGTCGGTGACCGACGCGGCCGCACGTGAGACCTGGGCTGTGGCGGCCGAGGCGGCGCGCTTCGCGATCCGCCCCGCTCCTGGTGGGGCCGGTCTGGTCGACCTCGGTGGCTCGGTCTCGGTCACCGAGGGCCCCGTCCGGCGGCTCGGGGACGCGACCACCACCGGCCCGATCCCGCTGGCCCGCATCGAGCGTCGTCGTCGCAGCGGTGCCTGAGCGCAGCCGGACGCCGGTCGGCCTGGTGGTCGCGGTCGTCGTCAGCTGGCGGCAGGTCCACCAGCTCGCGGACTGCCTGGCGGCGCTCGACGCGCAGACCTACCCCGAGCTCGCGATCGTGGTCGTCGAGAACGCCTCGGGCGACGGCAGCGCCGAGCTGTTGGCATCCCTGGCGGCGGAGCGCCGACGCCACCCCTTGCACGTCGTCGTCAACCCGACCAACCGGGGGTTCGCGGGCGGGGTGCACGACGGCCTGGTGGCTGCCCCGGCCGGTGCCGGTGCGGTGTGGCTGGTGAACGTCGACGCCGCCCCGGCGCCCGATCACCTCGCGGCACTGGTGGCCGCGCTCGACGCCGACCCCTCCTGCGCCGCCGTCCAGGGTCTGCTCGTGCGCAGCGAGGTGGGACCGGACGGCATCGAGGTCGCCGACTCGACGGGTATCGAGGCGACCCGGGCGCGGCTCTTCCGCGACCGGGACGCGGGACGCGCCCTCGGTGAGGTCGCTCGCCCCGCCGGGGAGGTCTTCGGGGTCACCGGGGCCTGCGCCCTGTTCCGGAGCGACGCGCTCGAGCAGGTCCGGTGGCGCGACGGGACCGTGCTGACCGAGGACCTGTTCGCCTACTTCGACGACGTCGACCTGGCCTGGCGCCTGCAGCGCTTCGGCTGGCGGTGCCGCTTCCAACCGGCCGCGGTCGCCACGCACGAGCGGGGTGGAGCCGGGCCCCGTCGGAGCGCTTTCGTCGAGGAGCTGAACGCCGCGAACCGGTTGCTCGTGCTCGCGAGCCACGACCGGTGGCGGACGATCGGGGGCTCGGCGCCGCTCGTGCTGATCACCACCGCGCTCAAGTTCGCGGAGCTCGCCGTCACCGTGCCGCGAGCGTTCGGTCCCGCCCTACGCCGGCTCACCGGCGGGTGGCACGCCGCGCGGGAGCGGCACCGCGAGCTCGAGGAGCGGGCGTTCGTCCCGGCGGACGAGGTGATCGCGCGGTGGTTCGGTCCCTTCGACGGGGTCGCGTGGGTGCGGACCTGGTGGCGCCGCATCCGGGGTCGCGCCCCCGGCGTCGCGGGGGGCGGCCGCCCCCCGCGGTGACACGCGTCAGCTGTCGGTCGCGTCGGCGCCGTCTGCCTCGTCGGGTTCGGCCGGGTCAGCGCCGTCCTCGAGCTCGTCGGTGGCGTCCTCGACGTCCTCCTCGCCGACCTCGTCCTCGAGCTCATCCTCGGGGACGG
Source organism: Nitriliruptor sp. (assembly GCA_040882055.1). Lineage (GTDB taxonomy): Bacteria > Actinomycetota > Nitriliruptoria > Nitriliruptorales > Nitriliruptoraceae > Nitriliruptor. The sequence goes on along the minus strand of JBBECA010000033.1, from coordinate 20,082 downwards.
TCTCGGGCTCCTCGCCCTCGATGGGAGCTTCCTGCTCGGTGGTGTCGTCCACGTCGAGGTCGCTGAACTCCAGGGTGTCCTCGGGGTAGGGCGCGAAGGTGCGCTCCGGCCCGATGCCGCGGGTCCCGAAGTTGCGTGCCACGAACGCGTTGGCGACGTCCTCGTCGAAGGTGTCGCAGTCCATCGCGGTACCCCAGGCGCGGAACGCGACATCCTTGCCGGAGCTGATCTCGCCGCCGTAGGGCGCCGAGAGGATCGCGGCGCCGGACATCTCGGAGCGTTCCGCGAACCCGTTGGCGTTCAGCGTCGCCGCCCAGTCGTCGATGGTGCCGCCGTCGACGTCGCCGTCCTCGGCGTGCCAGACGATGATCGCCCCGTGCTCGAGGTTGTGCGTGCTCGACCGCTCATCGATCGGGCGCGAGTAGCCGTCGGTGGCCGGCGGGGTGATCTGGACGTTGTGGGGACCGGAGTGGGTCGGCCGCACGTCGGTGTAGATCGCGTCGGCCTCGGGGGCCGCCGCGGCTTCGAAGTGGTAGCGCTCGGGGAGCGGCTCACGTTCGACCAGGACCTCGCACCCGGCCGCCTCCTGCGCCGCTTCGGCGTCCTCGGAACTCACCAGGATGGCGTCCTCGAGCGACCGGGGGTCGGGACGGAAGGCCTGGAAGGCCAGGAGCCCGACGAGACCGACGACCACGACCGTGATCGCACCGTTGCGCAGCTTGGCCTTCTTGGCCTTCGCCGCCGCTTCGGCCTCCTTGCGCTTGCGTTCCTCGCGGGACGCCGCACGGCGTTCCTTGTTGGTCAGACGTTCGCGCTCGGCCATCGGGGCACCCTCATCGTTCGTGCAGGTCGGTCGTGCAGGCACACGGACGCGCAGCGTACCGACGGTCGCGGCCGGCTCCGGTCCGCCCTCAGCGCTCCTCCAACAGGTCCCCGGTGTCGGAGGGCGCACGCGGGGGCGGTGCGGACGCCGGGTGGCCGATCGCGAGCATCCCGAGCGGCAGCCAGGTCTCGGGCAGCTCGAGCACACCGCGGACGGTGTCGGGGCAGAACACGGTGGAGGAGATCCACGCCGCGCCGACACCGTGGGCGGCCAGGACGACCTGGAGGTTCTGCAGGCCCGCGCCCCCGGCGAGCAGGAACAGGTCGCGTTCCGCCGTGGTCCGCCGTCGATCCGGGTAGCGGTGCGCGTCCTCGAGCACCACGCCCGGCACCAGGAGCTCGGGAGCGTCCCGGAGGATGGCGTCGGAGCGGGCGATTCGACGGTCGATCCGGGCGGGTTCGAGACCGTCGGCTGCGAGATCGTCACGCCACCGAGCCGCCATGGCGTCGAGCAGTCGCGTCCGCGTGTCGTCCCGTAGGCGCAGGAACCGCCAGGGCCGGGAGTGGTGGGGGGCGGGCGCGGTCGCCGCTGCGGCCACCGCGGCGCGCAAGGTCGCCGGCGGGACGGGCCGGGTCGGATCGAACTGCCGGACCGTGCGGCGGGCGGCCACCGCCGCCTCGGCGGCGGTGGGACCGCCGGTCCGGAACAGGTCCTGCTCGGCGGGGCGGACGAGGTCCCGTCCGGTCCCGTGCGCGGTACGGGGATCGAGTCCACGGACGAGGACGAACGGCGTGCCGCTCGCCTTCGAGCGCACGAGATCGGCGGCGCCGGCGACCTCGTCGGCGACCGCGGCCTCGGTGACCTCGAGCGGGCTGCCATCGAGGTCGGTCCCGCCGCGTTCATCGCGGAGCGCCGCGGTCCCGGCCACGCCGAGCGCCACCTCGGTCTGCCCGAGCCGCCACGGGCGACCGAAGGTGTCGGTGACCACGACGCCGATCTCCGCCCCCGTGCGCTCCTGCAGCTGCGAGCGGAGCGTCTCCGCGGACGCGTCCGGGTCCGCGGGCAACAGCAGGGCCCGATCGGGCCCGTCCCCGGTGGGGACGTTCGAGGCATCGATGCCCCCGTTCGCCGACACGAAGCCGTGCGTGGTCTCGGTGACCAGCACGTACGGGGTGTCGGCGACGATGCGGGTGGCCTCCCGACGGGCGAGCTCGCGCCGAGCGGCCCGAGCGTCCGTCGCGGGTGGGAGCTCGACCGACGCGTCCTCGACCAGGCTGACCACCTTCGAGGCGACGCACACGACGTCCCCGTCGGTGAGCGTCATCTCCCGCGCTCGCAGCGCCGCCTCGATGGCGTCGGCGAGGTCATCGCCGGGGCCGAACCGCTGCGCGGTCGGGAGGGCGATGACCTCGACGCGGCGGGTGTCGGGCGACGAGGCTGACACCTCCGAGTGGGGGCCGTGGTCGGCGCGGCTCACGGACCGCTCGTCTGGTCGAGCTCACGCGCCAGATCGATGCAGGTGGCGGCCAGCGACGCTGCGACGGCCGGATCGTCCATCATCGTGTCGACCGTCCGTGTGCCGATCCCGAGCTCGTCGACCACCGCGGCGTCGTCGGCGTCCCGCTGATCGAGCACCCATCCGTCGAGGATGCCGCCGTCGGACCGCGCGCCGTAGTGCCGCGCGACGCCCGCGGCCGAGACCGTCGCCCCGACCGCGGGCAGCAACCGGTGCGCCATCCCGCGGACCACCGCCCCCCCGACGATCGGCGAGACCCCCACCACGGGTGCCGGGGTCTGTTGGAGCGCTTCGAGGATCCCCGGGACGGCGAGGATGGTGCCGATCGAGACCACGGGGTTGGAGGGGGCGACGAGGACCGCGTCGGCGTCGAGCAGCGCCTCGATCACACCGGGCCCCGCCGTCGCTCGCTGCGCACCGGCGAGGGTCACGCCCGCCACCTCCGGCGCTGCACGCTCGCGGACCCAGTACTCCTGGAAGTGCAGGTCGCGGCCGTCGGCGGTGTGGATGCGGGTCTCCACCGGCTCGTCGGTGGCTGGCAGCAGCTGGACCTCGACACCGAACGCCCGGCGGACCTCGTCGGTCACGAGCGACAGCGGGACGCCATCGGCGAGCCGGGCGGAGCGGTGGAGGTGGACGCCGAGGTCGCGGTCCCCGAGCGTGAACCACGGCTCGTGTCCGAAGCGTGCGAGCTCGCTGGCGACGACGTGCGACTCGTCGGCCCGTCCCCACTGCTGTTCGGGGTGGACCACCCCGCCGAGCCAGTAGGTGATCGAGTCGAGGTCGGGACAGATGCGCAGGCCGAACCGGGTCAGATCGTCCCCGACGTTGACGATGGCCACGACCTCGTCGGGGGGCACGACGCGCGTGAGCCCGCGCAGGAAACGCGCCGCCCCGACGCCGCCAGCCAACACCGCGTACACCACGCTGCTCCTCCGCCAGGTGCGAACCCTACGGGCCCACGCGGCTGGCTCGACACCGGCGCCTACGGTGACGGGCGTCGGACGGGTGTCGGGAGCTGGGCCGGTGGCGGTGGACCGTGTGGCGATCGTCGAGGCAGCACTCGATGCCGCGCTCGCCGACGTGGCCGGTCCGCCGGTGCCGCCGCTCGCACCCGATGCCCCGCTGGTGACCGGCAGCAGCCTCACCGCGTCGCGCGCGGTCGAGCTGTTCGTCGACCAGGTCACCTCGCGCTCGCTCGACGTGGCCGCGCGCCGGCTCAAGGCCGAGGGGGTCGCGTACTACACCATCGCGAGCGCGGGCCACGAGGACGATGCCGTGCTCGGCGCGCTGCTGCGCCCGACCGACCCGTGCTTCCTCCACTACCGCTCCGGCGGGCTGATGGCGGCACGGAGCCGGCAGGTCCCGGGCGCCGACGTCGTCCGCGACACCCTGCTCAGCCTCTGCGCCGCCGCGGACGACCCTGCCTCCGGGGGCCGCCACAAGGTCTGGGGCAGCCCGGACGGGTGGGTGATCCCGCAGACCTCGACCATCGCCTCGCACCTGCCGAAGGCCGTCGGTGCGGCCGTCACCCTCGGCCGAGCCGGACGGTACGGCCACGAGCTGCCCGTCCCGACCGACAGCATCGTGGCCTGCTCGTTCGGGGACGCGTCCGTGAACCACGCGACCGCGTTGACGGCGATCAACGCGGCCCGCTGGGCGCGACGCCGTGGCGAAGCCGTCCCGCTCCTGCTGGTCTGCGAGGACAACGGCCTCGGCATCTCGGTCCCGACCCCCGCGCGCTGGGTGAGCGACACCTTCGGCGACCTCCCCGGCCTCCACCTCGTCCACGCCAGCGGTGAGCTGACCGACGTGTGGGAGGCCGCGAGTGCGGCGGTCGAGCGCTGTCGCGAGCGGCGGTCGCCGGTCCTGCTCCACCTCGAGACCGTCCGCCTGTGGGGACACGCCGGGAGCGACGTCGAGCTCGCCTACCGCGCTCCTGCGCAGATCGAGGCCGCCGAGGCGCGCGACCCGATCGTGCGCACCGCACGCCAGCTGCTCCGGACCGGCGCCGCGAGCCCGGCGCAGCTGCGCGGACTGGTCGCCGAGGTCCGCGCCCGTGTCGACGAGCTGGCGCCGGAGGCCGCGGCGGCACCCCGCCTGACCACGCTCGCCGCCGTCACGGCGCCGCTCGCGCCCGAGGGCGACGACGCCACCCGCGCGGCCCGCGGCGCGGCGATCGGTGACGAGCTCCGTCGAGCCAGCTTCGGCGGCACGCTGCCGGAGGAGGCCACGGCCCCCGCGCGGCGGACGTTGGCGGCCCACCTCGGCGCGGCCCTCCACGACGAGCTCCTGCGCCGGCCCGAGGTGACGGTCTTCGGCGAGGACGTCGGACCCAAGGGCGGCGTGTACGGCGTGACCCGCGGCCTGCAGGAGCGGTTCGGGCAGGAGCGGGTCTTCGACACCCTCCTCGACGAGACCAGCATCCTCGGGCTCGCCCAGGGGGCCGGGCTGCTCGGGCGGCTGCCGGTGCCGGAGATCCAGTACCTGGCCTACCTGCACAACGCGCTCGATCAGCTGCGCGGCGAGGCGTGCTCGACATCGTTCTTCTCCGCGGGACGCTTCCGCACCCCGATGGTCGTGCGGATCGCCGGGCTCGGCTACCAGCGGGGTTTCGGCGGCCACTTCCACAACGACGACGCGGTCGGGGCCCTGCGCGACATCCCCGGCCTCGTGCTCGCCGTGCCCTCGCGCGGGGACGATGCGGCGCGGATGCTGCGTGGCGCGCTGGCGCTGGCGGCCGCTCACGGCCGCGTGGTCGCCCTCCTCGAGCCGATCGCGCTCTACCACGAGCGGGACCTGTACGAGCCGGGCGACGGTGCGTGGCTCTCCGACTACCCGGACCCCGGCCGGATCCTGTTGCCCGGCGAGGTCGCCGTGTACGGGCCCGACGCGGACGACGTGCTGCTCGTCACCTACGGCAACGGGGTCCGCCTCGCGCTCCGGGCCGCCCGTCGCCTGGCGGAGGACGGCATCGCCTGCCGCACCCTCGACCTGCGGTGGTTGAACCCGCTTCCCACCGCGGCGATCGCCACCCACGCCGACGCCTGTGGCGCCGTGGTGGTGGTCGACGAGTGTCGGGCGACCGGGGGCGGGATCGCGGACGCCGTCGTCGCCCACCTCGCCGAGCGGGGGACGGCGGGACCTCTGCGGAGCGTCCGCTCGCACGACAGCTACGTGCCGATCGGTCCGGCTGCGGACCTCGTGCTGGTCTCGGAGGAGGACGTGATCGCCGCCGTTCGGATGCTCCCGCGGCGCGGTCCGACAGGTACGTAGACCCGTGCCCGGTTGGCGCGCAGCGCGCGGGTCGGGTACGCACCGGGGCACGCGGCACGTGGGATCCGCGGGTCGGTACGTGGGAGGAGCAGGGATGAGCGATCGCCCCGATGGGCCCGATGGCGCCACCGGCTCCGCGGACGCGCGCACTTCGGGGCCCGAGCCGGGGCCCGAGGTGCTCGCGCGGCTTCGACCCCGGGCCCTGCACCGCGCGGAGGAGGGGCGGACCCTCACCCGTGACGAGCTCGCCGCCCTGTTGACCTGCCGGGGCGCGGACCTCGACCGCCTGTTGGCGGTCGCCTCGGGGGTGCGGGACCGGGCACCGTGGTACGCGGCTGGCGCCGGGGACGCGGCGGGGTGGGGGAGGACGCCCGAGGGTGGTCGGCGCATCACCTACTCGCGCAAGGTGTTCGTCCCGCTGACCCACCTGTGCCGTGACACCTGCGGGTACTGCACGTTCGCGTGGCCGCCGAAGGGCGACGTGCCGGCGTTCCTCGCCCCCGATCAGGTCGTCGACATCGCTCGCCGGGGCCAGGACGCCGGTTGCACCGAGATCCTGTTCACGCTCGGGGACAAGCCCGAGCTGCGCTACCCGGCGGCCCGTGAGTGGCTCGATGCCCGCGGGTACGACAGCACGCTGGCCTACCTGCGGGCGGTCGCGATCCAGGTGATCGAGGCCACCGGGCTCCTGCCGCACCTCAACCCGGGGGTGATGAGCTGGACGGAGCTGGCCACCCTCAAGCCCGTGTCCGCGTCGATGGGGATGATGCTCGAGACCACCTCGCGGCGGTTGCTCGCCAAGGGCGAGGCGCACTGGAACTCGCCCGACAAGGATCCCGAGGTGCGGCTGCGCACCCTCGAGGACGCGGGCCGGTTGTCGGTCCCGTTCACCTCGGGGCTGCTGATCGGCATCGGGGAGACCCTGCCCGAGCGCGCCGACACCCTGCTCGCCCTCCGGGCCACGCACCGCCGGTACGGCCACCTGCAGGAGGTGATCGTCCAGAACTTCCGCGCCAAGCCCGACACCGCCATGCGGCACGCCCCCGAGCCCTCGTTCGACGACATGCTGGCGACGGTCGCCACCGCTCGGGTCGCGCTCGGGCCGACCGTCCACGTGCAGGCGCCACCGAACCTGTCGCCGGGCACCTACGGCGACATCCTCCGGGCCGGTATCGACGACTGGGGTGGGGTGTCCCCCGTGACGCCCGACCACGTCAACCCCGAGGCTCCCTGGCCGCACCTCGACGAGCTCGCGCGCCGAACCGCGGATCGGGGTTTCGTCCTCACCCCGCGGTTGCCGATCTACCCCGAGTGGGCGCGGCAGCCGGACCCGTGGCTCGCCGGCCGGATGCGGGGACCCGTCGCGGCGTTGGCGGGACCCGACGGGCTCGCAGCTCCGGGGGTCCAGCCAGAGGGCCAACCCTGGCAGGACCCCGAGGTCGAGGAGACCACCGTCACCGAGGCCATGGCCGCGGTCGTCTCCGGCGACGAGGCGGGGGGATCGGCTGCCGACGGACGCAATGCCCGATCCGCCGAAGCCGAGGACGAGCTCCACCGGGCGGTCTACGGCGACCTCCACCGGATCGCCGACGGCGTGCTGGCCGCCAACGCCCCCCGCGTCGAGGGCCCGGCACGCTCGACCATCCGTCCCGAGGTGTCCGCGGCGCTGACGCGGGCGCAGCGCGGTGTCGTGCTCGACGACGACGAGGCGCTGCTGCTGCTCGAGACGACCGGCGTCGAGCTCGAGGCGCTCGCGACCGCGGCGGACGAGGTCCGCGCCGAGCGGGTCGGCGACACCGTGACCTACATCGTGAACCGCAACCTGAACTTCACCAACATCTGTTACACCGGCTGCCGGTTCTGCGCGTTCGCCCAGCGCCGCGACGATCCGGACGCGTACAACCTCTCGCTCCACGAGATCGGGGACCGCGTCGCCGATGCGGTCGCCCTCGGGGCCACCGAGATCTGCCTCCAGGGTGGTATCCACCCCGACCTGCCCGGCGACTACTACTTCGACGTGATCGATGCCGTCCTGGCGCGCGCGCCGGAGGTGCACGTGCACGCCTTCAGCCCGATGGAGGTGGTCAACGGCGCGACCCGGCTCGGCATCTCGGTGCGGGAGTGGCTCGAGGAGGCCAAGCGTCGCGGTCTCGGCTCGCTGCCGGGAACCGCCGCGGAGATCCTCGACGACGAGGTCCGCTGGGTGCTGACCAAGGGCAAGCTGCCCGCAGCGCAGTGGATCGAGGTGGTCACGACCGCCCACGAGCTCGCCATCCCCACGACCTCGACGATGATGTACGGCCACGTCGATGAACCCCGTCACTGGGTCGCGCACATCAAGCTGCTGCGCGAGATCCAGGAGCGGACGGGCGGGTTCACCGAGTTCGTGCCGCTCCCGTTCGTGCACCAGCTCGCGCCCATCTACCTGGCCGGGGTCGCGCGCCCCGGGGCGTCCTTCGAGGACTCGCGGCGGGTCCACGCCCTCGCTCGGCTTCTGCTCCAGGGCGCCATCGATCACGTGCAGCTGTCGTGGGTGAAGCTCGGCCTCGAGCGCGCGGCGACGCTCCTGTCGGGAGGCTGCGACGACCTCGGTGGGACGCTGATGGAGGAGACCATCTCGCGCATGGCCGGGGCGGATCACGGCATCGCGCAGAGCCCGGAGTCCCTGCGCGCCGTGGCGGCCGCCGCCGGTCGGCCCGTCGCCGAGCGCACCACGCTCTACGGCCGGGTCCCCGCCCGGACCTGACCGCACCGGCCCCCGACGAACGAACCTGTACAATTTCTTGACAGAACCTGAACAACCTGGTCGTATCGCTCCATCGCACCCCGAGGAGCGCACCGTGGCCATCGCCCCCCTGCAGCTGCGCGCGCCCGCCCCGGTGGCGCGGGCGGACGACGTCGCGGCGACGTCCAGCGAGGAGCTGCTCGTCGCCGCCGCTGGTGGCGATACCCAGGCCTTCGCCGTCCTCTACGACCGGATCACGCCCCAGGTCTTCGGCGTGGCGCTCCGCGTCCTCCGCGACCGCGCCCTGGCCGAGGAGGTCGTGCAGGAGGTCATGGTCGAGGTCTGGCGCAAGGCTGCCCGGTTCGATCCCGACCGCGGGAGCGCACCAGGCTGGATCGCCACGCTCGCCCACCGCCGGGCGGTGGACCGCGTGCGCAGCGAGCAGGCGTCGCGGGACCGTGACGAACGCGTCTCGCGTCGTGACACGGCGCGGCCGTTCGACCACGTGGCCGACGAGGTCCAGGTCGGCCTCGACCACTGGCAGGTACGCCGTGCGCTCGCCGAGCTCACCGAGCGTCAGCGCGAAGCCATCGAGCTGGCCTACTTCGGGGGTCACACCTACCGCGACGTCGCGCGTGTGCTCGGGATCCCCGAGGGCACGGCGAAGTCGCGTCTCCGTGACGGTCTCACGCGGCTCCGCGAGGCGCTGATCGACCTGGTCTGACCCCCCCGCGGGTCGGTCGCGTGACCGGTCCCGGGCGGCTCGGAACGACCCCCACCCGTGGGGGTCGCACGGGACGTCGACCACAACCTGTGGTGAGGAACCGCTTGACGTGGGCGCCGTATGCCCCGAGGATGACAACCGTGTAGTTCCACCGCTGTCGAGGGCGACGGCACACCGGAACGCGAGGAGCGGTTGTGGGAGCGATCATCGCGGAGCTGTCGACGAAGCTGGCCTTCGATGCGGCTGACGACGAGCACACCTGGATGCTCGAGGCGAAGTGCCTCGACGCGGACCCGGAAGCCTTCTTCCCGGAGAAGGGCGGTTCCACGCGCGAGGCGAAGCGCATCTGCGGCGCGTGCCCCGTCCGTGGCGAGTGCCTCGAGTACGCGCTGAGCAACGACGAACGCTTCGGCATCTGGGGCGGTCTCTCCGAGCGGGAGCGTCGTCGGGCCAAGCGCTACACCGCCTGAACCTCGCCGCCGTGCCCCCGCGAGGGGGTACGAGGTCAGCTCGGCCTGCGTGTGCGGGCGACCCCGGGGCCGCCGAGCGCCATCGCCGGGCGTGGTACGGTCCCGCCGCCCGTGGGCCGGACGGTCGTCACGTCCCGTCGCTGGTCCCTCACCCGCTCGCACGGCCCCCCCGAAGCTGCCAGCTCGGTCGCGGACCGCCGTGCGACGACCCGTGCTCCCGCGAGGAGGATCGCGCCCCGGTGCCGGTTCCCGAGCCCCCGCTCAGCGACGCCGAGGCGTCGCCACCCGTGACCGCCGGCTCGGCGGAGTTCACGCCTGCCGAGGGACCGGTCCGCGCACCATCGTCGACCCCGGTGCTCGTGGTGCTCGTGGCGCACGACGGCGGTCCCTGGCTCGCGGGGACCCTGAGATCGCTCGCGGCGCAGTCCCACGAGCACCTCGAGGTGGTCGCGGTCGACAACGGTTCGACCGACGACACCCGGGCGGTCCTGCAGGCCGCGTTCGGTGAGGACCACGTCCTCGTCGCCGACCGGGACCTCGGCTTCGCCGCGGCGGTCTCGATGGCGCTCGACGCGCGACCGGTCGACGCGTCGCCGTACGTGCTGCTCCTGCACGACGACATCGCCCTCGAGCCGGACGCCATCGCGGAGCTCGCCGGCGCCCTCGACGCCGATCCGAACCTCGCCGTCGTCGGGCCGAAGCTGCTCGACTGGGACGATCCCCGCCGCCTCCAGTCGGTCGGCTGGACCGTCGACCTCACCGGTCGTGCCGACTCCGGGGTCGACGAGGGCGAGCTCGATCAGGGCCAGCGCGACATCGACCGTCGTACGCTCTACGTCTCCACGGCCGGGATGATGCTCCGGCGCGACGTCTTCGACCGGCTCGGCCGTTTCGATCGGCGCTACCACCTCTTCCGCGACGACCTCGACCTGTGCTGGCGGGCGTGGCTCGCCGGTCACGACGTCGAGGTCATCCCCGAAGCGGTCGGGGTCCACAAGGCCGCGGCCACCAACTACCACCGACTCGGCCAGACCCGGGTCATCGGGCCCCGGTACTTCGCCGAACGCAACACCCTGGCGACGCTCCTGAAGAACTACGGACCGGCCCGGTTGTCGACCATCGTGCCGCTGTACTTCCTGTTCGGTGTGGCGAAGGTCCTCGGGTTCCTGCTCACGCGGCGGTTCTCCGACGCCTGGCTCACCGTCCGCGCGTGGGTCTGGAACGCGCTGCACCTGGTCGAGACGTGGCGGCTGCGCGGATCGGTCCAGCGGGAGCGGCGGCGTTCCGACGCCGAGGTCAAGGAGCTGTTCGGGCGGATCGTCCCGCGCGTGCGCGCCTACGCCGAGGCGATCGCCGACTGGGTCGCCGGTGGCGACGTCGGACCGGCTGCGACCGAGGAGACCAGCGCCGCGGCGCGCGAGCCGGAGACCTTCACCGCCAAGCTCAGCGCCCTCACCCGGCAACGGCCGATCTTGGTCGTCGGTGCGCTCCTCGCCGTCCTGGTGGTGGTCGGTGCCCTCCCGCTGCTGGCCGGTGGCACCCTGCGCGGTGGCGAGCTCGCGCCCTGGCCAGACTCTGCGCGGGCGTTCCTGTCCGACCACGCGTCCGCCTGGCACACGGCCGCGGGGCTCGGCACGAGCGATGCCCCCTCTCCGAGCCAGGCTCTCCTCGGCCTGCTGCAGCTGCTCGTGTTCGGCTCGGCCTACCTCGCGTCGAGGGTGTTGCTGCTCGGCAGCTTGCTGGTCGGCTGGCTCCTCGCCCTGCGCGCCACGCAGCGGTACTCGCGCAAGAAGCTGCCCCGCGTGGCCGCGGCGACGGCGTACGTCCTGTCACCGCCCGTCATCGCGGCGCTGCTGTCGGGTCAGGTCGGTGCTCTCGTCACCGTCGCCGTCCTGCCCGGGGTGGTCGCGGGTATCGGCACCCTCTCGCGGCGCACGACCGAGCCGGCCACCGCCTGGCGGGCGGCAGCGGCCACCGCGCTGCTCGGGGCGGTCGCGGGCGCCTTCGTGCCGGCGCTGTTGCCGGTCCTCGTGCTCGCCGGCGCCCTCCTCCTCGCCGTGGGGCTCCCGCGAGCCCCGCAGAGCTGGCGCGTCCCGTTGGCCGCCCGCGTGTCGTTGGCCACGCTCGGGCCGCTCGCGCTGCTGGTCCCCTGGAGCCTCGGCTTCCTGTCCGCGGACGGCCCGCTGCGCGCCGCAGCCCCGATGCCGCCCGTCAGCAGCGAGCTGTGGCGGTGGGTGCTCCTCGCGCCCGACCTCGACGGCTTCCCGGTGGTCTGGTCCGGCGTCGGGTTCGTCCTCGCGGGGGTCCTCGGGGTCCTCTTCGGGTGGCGCCGCCAGCGCTGGTTGGTCTCGATCCTGTGGTCTCTGGCGCTCGTCGGTTCCGTCCTCGGCTGGTGGCTGGCGCGCACCGGTGCCCCGGTGTGGCCGGGGTTGCCGCTCGTGCTGTCGGCCGCGTCCTACGCGGGCCTGCTCGCGGTGGCCTTCGCCACCGGCGAGGCGGCGCTCGGTCGCCACACCTTCGGTTGGCGTCAGGTCGCGGCGATCGCGACCGGCATCGCGGTGGTGGCCAGTCTCGGCGCGGTCGCCGTCGACCTCGTCGAGGGGCCCGACGGGACCTACGTGCGGGACCGGGATGCGCTGCCGTCGTTCGTGACGGCCGCCGCGACGCCCGAGGACCCGTTCCTCGTCCTGCTCCTCGCCGACGTCGAGGGCGTGGCCACCTACGAGGTGGTCCCGGGGTCGGGGCCGAGCATGGCCGCCACCGGGGTGGCCCCCGACCCGGAGGGCCTCGCCGTGGTCGACGATGCGGTCGCCGATCTTGTCGCCGGTCGCGACGTGACCGCCGCGGCCGCCCTCGGTCAGCTCGGGGTGCGCTACGTGGTCGTGCCCGACGGGGGGACCTCCGATGCGCTCGACCGTGCGCTGCGCAGCCAGGACGGCCTCGAGCCGCGACCGGTGGCCTCCGGCCGTGTCCTCGCCGTGCCCGATGCGCTCCCGCGTGCCGGTCTCGTGTCGGAGGACGCGGCCCGCGCGCTCGTCGCCACGGGTCGCCTGCCCGCGGGGAGCGCCCCGGAGGCCCTCCGGGTGTTCCCCGATGGGCGCATCATCGATGCCGTCGAGGGTCCGGGCACGCTCCTGCTGAGCCGTCCGCCGGGCGCGGAGGTCGAGGTCCGCGCGGACGGTCGGCTGCTGTCCCGCGTGGGGGGGGCGCCGGTCGCCGCCTTCCGCGTCCCCGAGGGCGAGATGCGGATCGAGGTCGCCCCGGCCGGCCAGGGTGCCCGCGCGCTCGCGCTCACCGGCCAGCTCCTCATCACCCTGCTGGTGGTGTCCCTGATGCTGCGTCCGCCGGGGTTCGCGCGGAAGGCGGACCCTGAGCCCGACGCCGACCCGCCCACCGGCACCGGACCGCCTCCGGGAGGTACGCCGTGAACCGGGTGGCCAGCCCCATCGCCGCGCTCGCGCTGCTCGTCACGACGCTCGCCCTCGTCGGTGTCGTGGGCGTCGTGACCGACCCCGTGGAAGAGGAGGTCGCGACACCGGAGGTCCCGCCCGAGCTCCAGGTGGGGGCCGACGCCGTCTCCGGCCGCGCCGTGTGCGCGGTCGGCGATGCGCGCGCTGGAACGGCGACCGAGATCGACGTCGTTCGGCCGGGCGTCGCCGGTGATGCGCCGGCGACCGCCGAGGTGTCGAGCTTCGGCGAGGGAGACGCCGAGCCGCTCGCTACGACCCGGCTCTTCCCCGGGGCCGCGTCGCGCACGTCGGTCGAGGGCGATGAGGCGGAGGCGAGCGAGGTGCGTTGGGCCGGTGGACCGGTGGCCACCCTCCGACACTGGCGGCTCGGCGGGGAGGAGGATCTGCCGGCGGGCACCGCGGCCGGCCCGTGCGTCGCCACGACCGCCGCCACGACCTGGACCATCCCCGGGCTGACGACCGAAGGTGGCGGAGAAGCGCGCCTGCGCATCGCCAACCCGCACGGCACGGGCGCCACCGTCGCCGTCGGGTTCCTCACCCCTGAGGGGCCGGAGGATCCGACGCGGCTGCGCAACGTCAGCGTGGGGCCGTGGGAGACCGTCGAGCTCGAGCTCAACGAGTACCTCCCCGAGCAGCCCGACCTTGCGGTGGTCGTCGAGGTCGCCTCCGGACGTGTCGCGGTCGAAGGCGTCCAGCTGACCCGCAGCGCGATCGGCGGGGTGGACGGTGTGTCGCTGCTCCAAGCCGCCACCGAGCCGTCCCAGGTGTGGACGGTGCCGTGGATCATCGCCGGGGAGGGGCGTAGCTCCTGGCTGTGGATCGCCAACCGCACCGACCGATCCGCCCCCGTCGAGCTGAGCTACCACACCGCCGACGGGGGGGCCGTGCCCGAACTGCTCTCCGAGGTGTCGGTCCCCCCGAACACCGTGCGGCGCATCGACCTCGCCGACACCCTCCCCGAGGGGCAGAACGGGCTCGCGCTCACCGCGCGGAGCGACGGCGTCCCGGTGACGGTGTCCGGGACCGCCCGGATCGTGGCCGACGACCCGGCCGACACCGGCTTCGCGGTCCAGCTCGGCGCCCCGGCGAGCGATCGGGTGTGGACGGTCAGCGGCAACGGCCGGCCTGGCCGCACCGAGCAGCTGCGGCTCATCAACCCGGGGAGCGAGCCGGTGCGCGTCGACGGCACGCTCTGGACCGGCTCGCAGGCGAGCCAGCCTCCCGAGCTCGCGGGGCTCGAGGTCGCGCCGGGAGCGCAGCTGACGGTGCCTCTCGGCGACCTGCTCCAGGGAGCGCCGTCGTGGTCCCTGACGGTCCGCGCCACGTCCGGTGATCTGGTCACGGCGCTCGTGAGCTCCGGCGACCCTGACGGGCCGCGACACCTGGTCGCGACGACCGGAGCGCCGTCGGCCTGGTGGACGCTCCCTCGTCCACCGACGCGCCGATCGGCCCCGGGGACCGCGCAACGGCTCGGCACCGAGCTCGGGATCGAACCCATCGATCCGCTCGCGCCCCCGGACGAGGGCGGCGCTCCCGAGCCGCCCTCCGAGGACGGCGCCGTCGACGCCGACGCCACGCCGCCGGACCCCGCCGAGGAGTAGGCGCGGCCGTCAGCCCCAGCCGAGCGCGCCGAGGTCGTCGTCGTCGAGGCCGAGGTGGTCGGCGAGCAGGTCGACCACCACGACGCGGATGAGTTCGGCGAGGTCGTGCCGCGCGTGCGCTCGCGCCTCGAGCGGGCGACGGTAGAGGGCGACCCGGTCGGCATCCGCCCGGTGGCGGGTCCCGGCCTCGTAGCGCCCGAGCTGGACCTCCGTCTCGGGCCGCGCCGGTGGGACGTCCTCGATGGTCAGCACGACGCCCTCGAGGTGGGCACGCAGCGCCACGGGAAGTTCGGTGAGCGCGTCGACGGCGAGGCGCTCGAAGCGGGCCCGGTCCCGCGCACGGTGCCCGTCGACGGGCCGGCGTCGACGGTCGGCGTCGGCGCGGCGGTGGCGCGCGTGGCGATCGTCCCTCACCGGGGCGACGGTAGCGGGCCCCCGCCGTCGCCGACCGCGGGGCCGAGATGTGGGAACGACAACTCCGGCTTGGGTGCGCGAGCGGTGCCCAAGACGCCGGATCGGCGACGCCGGTGCTTGCCGGACGACACGGCTGTGGTTTAGCGTCCGGGCCATGGCTGACTCCTCCGCGGTGCCGTCCTCCTCCACCCCCCGCTCGCGGGTGGTGCGATCGCTCGCGCGTGCCGCCGAGCGGCCGTGCTCGCGGCCGGGGTGTCCGGCACCGGCGCGGGCCACGCTGACCTTCTCCTACGCGACGGCCGCGGCCTTCCTCGAGCCGCTGAGCGACGAGGCCGACCCGCAGCGGTACGACCTGTGCGCCCGTCACGCCGCCCGCACGGAACCGCCGCGCGGCTGGAACCTCGAGGATCGGCGCCCCGAGGACGACCGTGCCGCGCACGAGCCCGTCACGTTGCCGGCCCGAGACCTCGGCAGCGATGCGACCGTCGCCGTGCTCGCAGCCGCGTTGCGGGCGGTACCGGACGTCGACCGCGTGCCGGCGACCGCCCGGGCACGCCCCGATGAACCGGTACCTCCCGTCGAGCTCGAGGTCGAGCTCCGTCCGCCGGATCGCCGGCGCAGCGTCGTCGAGACCCTCCTGTCGGCGTCGGCGTCGGCGGAGCCGGCGTCGCCCCTCGCTGCCCGACACGACACCCGCGAGGACCCCACCGTCGAACTGCCGGCGGTGCGTGCGCCGCGCCCCGTCC
The DNA here is from genome assembly GCA_040882055.1 of Nitriliruptor sp. Classification (GTDB taxonomy): domain Bacteria; phylum Actinomycetota; class Nitriliruptoria; order Nitriliruptorales; family Nitriliruptoraceae; genus Nitriliruptor. The sequence continues at coordinate 4,317 of JBBECA010000033.1, read as the reverse complement.
CCGCGGCGGGCGACCGGGGCCCCGCGACCGACTGGTAGGGGTCCAGCGTCCCCCGTGGCCCGCCGGTCCGTCCGGCGGGCCGTCCCCTGTCCGTCGTGGTACCGCACGTCCTCGGTGGGACGCTCGACGGCCGGGGCGCGCGACGCTGGGCGGGGGCCTCGCGGACGAACGTGCGGGCGCTCGTGCGGCAGCGCGACCTCGATGTGCGCCTCTACCTCCACCTCACCTCAAGGGTTGAGCGTGATGGTTGTGGTTCCTTGGGTGCGCCAGGGTGCCCAAGTACGGTCCGCCGACGGCGTGGGTGGACCCGCCGGGCAGGAGGTGGACGGTGGCCATCGCTCGGGAGCTGGTGAGCTCGGTGCGTCGGATGGACGAGTTCGAGCTCCGGCAGCTGCTGCTGTTGGTCCGCGGGCTGCTGGTGCACGTCGACGGCCACCCCGACCCGCTCGTCGAACGCGACCTGCCGCCGACGCTGCGCTACCGGCAGGAGCACGTGCGGTGCGGGAAGGCCTCGTGCAGCTCGTGCCCGCACGGTCCGTACTGGTACGCGTACTGGAAGCAGGACGGTCGGACGCGCAAGCGGTACATCGGTCGCCAGCTGCCTGGTGAACCGCTCGAGCCGGTGGTGCCGGACCTGCCGCCACGGGACGGTCGCCCGGCCACGGGCGGCGCGGGGGACGAGCCGCAGGTGACCGGGAGCGGACGGCAGGCCTCGGAGTAGGCTCCCGCGCCCCGCCGTGCGGTCCGCACGTGCCCGCCGACCCCGAGGATCTCCCGTGCCGCACGATCCGGCCGTGCTCGACGCCGTGGTGAAGGCGTACGACGTCCGCGGGCTCACGGCGACGCAGCTGACCCCGGCGCTCGTGCACGACCTCGGTGCCGCAGCGGCGGTGGTGGTGCGCGGTGACGAGGGCCCCTTCCTCGTCGGGCGCGACATGCGACCGTCCTCGCCGGACCTGGTCGAGGCCTTCGCGCGCGGGCTGAGCGGGCAGGGCGTCGACGTGATCGACCTCGGCCTCGCGTCGACCGACCTCGTCTCGTACGCCTCGGGCGTCCTCGACGCACCGGCGGCCATGTTCACCGCCAGCCACAACCCGGCGGGCTACAACGGGATCAAGCTCTCGCGCGCCGGGGCGGTGCCGGTCGCGATCGACACCGGGTTCGGTGAGATGCGGGACCTGGTCCTGGCTGGGGTGCCAGCACCTCGCCCGGCCGCCGAGCACGGCACCCGCACCACGCGGGATCTGCTGGAGGACTTCGCAGCGCACGTGCGCTCGTTCGTCGACGTCGACGTGTTGCGGCCGGTCAGCGTCGCGGTGGACGCCGGCAACGGGATGGCCGGTCACGTGTGGCCGGCCGTCGTCGCGGGGCTCCCGATCGAGACCGCACCCCTCTTCTTCGAGCTCGACGGCACCTTCCCCAACCACCCGGCCAACCCGCTCGAACCCGCGAACCTCCGTGACCTGCAGCGGGCGGTGCGCGAGGGTGGACACGCCCTCGGGCTCGCGTTCGACGGCGATGCCGACCGCGTCTTCGCCGTCGACGAGACCGGCGCGCCCGTCGCGTCCTCGCTCGTGGGCGCGGTCGTCGCCGACCGGATGCTGCGCGCGCACCCGGGGGAGACGGTGCTGCACAACCTCATCTGCTCGCGTGTGGTCGCCGAGACCATCACCGCCGCCGGTGGCACCGCGGTCCGCACCCGGGTCGGCCACTCCTTCATCAAGCGGCGGATGGCCGAGACCGGTGCCATCTACGCGGTCGAGCACTCCGGTCACTTCTACTTCCGCGACCACTACCGCGCCGATTCCGGCCTCGTGGCCGCCCTCGTGCTGATCGAGGCCGTCGCGGCGGCTGACGCGCCGCTGTCGCAGGTCATCGCGCCCTACGACCGCTACCCGTCCTCGGGTGAGCTCAACTTCACGGTCGACGACCCGGTGTCGCTCATCGAGCAGGTGGCGGGAGCGTTCGCGGGTCGCGGCAGCAGCGACCGTGAGGACGGCCTCACCGTCGTCCTCGACGACGGTTGGTTCAACCTGCGACCCTCCAACACCGAGCCGCTGCTGCGGCTCAACGTCGAGGGCGACGACGACGACGCGCTCGCACGCATCCGAGACGAGGTGGCCAGCCACCTCGCCGGGAGCGCCTGACCCGACCCGACCCGAGCGGAGGAGACGACCGTGGCCCTCGACGAGCGCCTGCTCGACATCCTCGTCTGTCCCGACTGCCACGCGGCGGTCGAGTACAAGGAGCGTCGCCACGTGCTGGTGTGCACGGGCTGCGGCCTGAGCTACCCCGTGCGGGACGGGATCCCGGTCATGCTCGTCGCCGAGGCGAGCCGTCCCCGCCGCGGATCGGCCGGCTGACCCGCGCCCCCGTCCACGCCCGACACCCACTGGAGCCCCCGTGACCGTCGAACGCACCGCCGCCGCCCTGCGCGCCCGCCTCGAGGGCCGCCGACCCGAGCTGCTGCTCACGCTCGGGTCCGGTCTCGGATCCGTCGCCGACGCGGTCGAGGACGCGGTCGTGGTGGACGTGCTCGACCTGCCCGGCACCGCGGCGTCGACCGTCCCCGGCCACACCGCGCGCCTGGTCTGCGGTCAGCTCGCGGGACGCGAGGTGCTGGTCCAGGCCGGTCGTATCCACCTCTACGAGGGTCACGACGCCCACGACGTGACCCGGCTCGTCCGGGTGGCGGCGCAGCTCGGTGTCTCGACCTTCGTGGTCACCAACGCCGCGGGCGGGCTCACCGACCGCTTCACCCCCGGCGACCTGATGGTCATCGACGACCACCTGAACATGACCGGCACCTCACCGCTGGCCGGCCTGCTCCGCGGCGGTGACCCGCGGTTCGTGGACATGGCCGGCGCCTACGACGCCCGGCTGCGCGACCTCGCCCACGAGGTCGCCGGTGACCTCGGCCTCGAGCTCCAGCGCGGGGTGTACGCCGGGCTCGTCGGTCCCGCCTACGAGACGCCAGCCGAGGTCGCGATGTTGCGCACCCTCGGCGCGCACGCGGTGGGGATGTCGACCGTCAACGAGGTCATCGCCGCCCGGGACGAGGGCCTGCGCGTCCTCGGGTTCTCGTCGGTGACCAACGTCCACGGCGAGGGCGTGGCCACCACGCACGCCGAGGTCGTCGAGGTCGGTGCGCGAGCGGCGCAGGACCTGCGCCGGGTCCTGCTCGGCCTGCTCGAACGGCTCGACGAGGCCGGCTGAACCCGGCCCGGGCCGTCCACAGCCCGCGGGCCGCCCGATCCTTCGTCGCTCGCCCGCGCCGGCACGCTGTCCCGGCGAGGGAGGGACGTGGTGCGGGCGACGGAGGCGGTGCTCGAACTGCTCGCCCCGCGACGCTGCCTCGGGTGCCGCCGTCGGGGAGCGGCGGTCGAGAGCGTGTGGTGTCCGGTGTGCTCGGGCGCGGTCCTCGCTGCGCCGCAGCCCGCGTGTCCTCGCTGCGCCGGGCCGCGCAGCGTCGGACACGGCTGCTGGCCCTCCGGAGCGCTCGTGTCGTCGACCGTCGCGGCACTCGAGTACCGGGGCCCGGTCGCTGCGGCCGTGGTGGCGGCCAAGCTCGGTGGCGCCCGAGCGGCCTGGCCGGCCCTCGGTGCCCACTTGGCGGTGCGGGTCGCGGCGGCGCCCCCACCGGTCGATGTCGTGACACCGGTGGCCACCGTGGCACGCCGGGCCCGTCGGCGTGGGATCGATCACGCTGCCGTCCTCGCGGCAGCGGTGGCCGAGGCGCTCGCGGTGCCGCTGCTGCCCCTGCTCCGGGTCGAGCGGCACGGTGACCGCGAACGGCAGCGTCCCGTCCGCCGCCTGCCCGGGACGGTCGTGCTGCTCGTCGACGACGTGCTGACCACCGGCCGCACCGCGTCCGACGCCGCGGCTGCGCTGCTGTCCGCCGGCGCGGGGGCGGTCCACCTCGCCGTCCTCGCGCGTGCCGGCGACCATCCGCTCACGGGTGGGGAGGGCCGCGAGCCACCGCTCGACCGGGCCCGAGGCCCCACCGGCGAGCGGTGACCGACCCCGGCCGTGCGGCCGCATCGGGAACCGCTGACGCGACGGCGCGCGAGCACTAGCGTCGCCGTACCCACCTGGGCCGGGTGCCACGATCGTGGACCCCGACCCCGCCCCCCAGAGACGGCCCCCGGGCCAGGCGTGGCAGCCGCGGTGCGACCCCGCACCCCGGTACGAAGGCCACGCACGGGCCGGTCCTCCGGGCGGGTGCCGCCTCCACGGGTCACCGCGCCGGGACGCGCGAGCCGGACCGAACCGGGCGTGACCGAGGTGCCCTCGCGGCACCGGTCCGCGCCGGCCGGC
>JBBECA010000032.1:0-34393 GCA_040882055.1 Nitriliruptor sp. | reverse complement strand
ACGCTGAGCCGCCTCCCACCCTCGGTCAGCACACCGACGAGGTGCTCGGCGAGGGTTGACGCCGGACGCACCGACACGCTGTCGCACGCCAGATGGTGGCGGCAGCGGCGCTGTCCGCGCCACCGGACGTGGATCGGGGGCGACGCGTGCGGGCCATCAGCGAGGAGTTCGGAGCCGGCAGCCAACTGTGCGACGCGCTCGGTGAAGGGTTGCCGACCGGTCTGCTCGGCTGACGCACCAGGGATCCATCGGAGGGGCGGCCGGGAGCGGCCGCCCCTCCTCCGTTCACAGGTCAGGTCCCGCGCGCGAACCCCGGGACGAAGGGTGAGCCGGGCCGTTCGAGCTCGGTCCGGTACCACGCGACCGTGTCCGCGAGCCCGTCGCGCAGCGGCACCTGCGGTCGCCAACCGAGCCGTTCGCGGGCACGGGCCGCGTCGCAGCTCATCCGCCAGATCTCGATCGGCCGGTCCGGCAGCACACCCATCTCGGCCTCGATGGGATCGCCCATGACCTCGAGCAGGGTGGTGACGAGGTCCGCGATCGCCACCTCCTCGCCGTTGCCGAGGTTGAGCAGCTCGCCCTCGATGCCCGGGACGACGCCGGCGAGCAGGAACCCGTGGACGAGGTCCGCCACGTGGTTGAACTCGCGGGTCTGGCGGCCCGTGGTCATCGCGAGACGCTGACCGCGGAGGGCCCGGACGATGATCTCGGGGATGACCCGGTCGGGGCTCTGGCCCGGGCCGTAGGCGTTGAACGGCCGGATGCGCACGACCGGCCAGCCGCGAGCCGTCGCGCCGAGCCGGCAGAACTCCTCCGCCGCGTGCTTGGAGACCGCGTAGGGCGACGCCGGCTCGGGTCGGTCGTCCTCACGGAACGGCACGTCGATGGCGCCGTAGATCTCGGAGGTGCCGGTGTTGACCACGCGGCCGTAGCCCGTCCCGTCGAGCGCTTCGAGCAGGTTCACGGTGCCCTGGACGTTGGTCTGGATGCACTCGTCGATGCGGTTCCAGGACTTGCCGACGTGGGTGTAGGCGCCGAGGTGGAAGACCACGTCGGGGCGCGCCTCGCGGACCAGCGCACGCATGGCGGTGGGGTCGGTGAGGTTGCCCTCGTGGAGCGTGATCGCGGCGCGCAGCGCGGTGAGCCGGTGCGGGTAGACGCTGCTCACCGCGGAGGTGAGCACGTGCACGTCGGCGCCGAGCTCCACCAGCGCCGCGGTGAGGTGCGAGCCGATGAACCCCGACCCGCCGGTGACGAGGACCCGCCGGTCCCGTAGCTCGCTGACGCGCGGATCGAGCTCTACGTGCGCACCCACGGTGCACCTCCCTGCGCGAGCTCGGTCAGCTCCTGCGCGTCCTTGTAGGTGTCCATCGAGCGCCAGAAGCCGGGGTGGGGGTAGGCGTGGAGCTCGCCGGCGGCGGCGAGGGTCGGCAGCACGTCACGTTCGAGGTCGGGGCCGTCGAAACGGTCCACCACGGGCGCGTCGAGGACGAAGTAGCCGCCGTTGATGCGGTGCTCGGCGAGCCGCGGCTTCTCGCGGAACGAGACCACCTGTCCGTCACGGCCGGTCTCGATGGTCCCGTACGGCGACGGCAACGGCACCGTGGTCAGCGTCACCCCGCCCGGGTGCCCCCGGTGGAACTCGAGCAGAGCGACGAGGTCGACGTCGCCGAGGCCGTCGGCGTAGTTGGCGAAGAACGTGCCGTCGAGCAGGTGCCGGACGCCGGTGATGCGCTCGGCGGTGCCCGCGTCCTCGCCGGTGTCGACCACCTCGACGTCCCACGACGACGGGCAGGCCCGTGCGAACTCGACGATCCGGTCGGCGAGGTAGCCGGCCGACAGCACGAACTCGGTCACCCCCTGGGATGCGTAGATCCGCAGGAGGTGGCCGAGCACCGGCTCGCCGGCGACGTGCAGCAGGGGTTTCGGGACCACCTCGGTGTGCGGGTGTGCCCGCGTGCCCCGGCCGCCACAGAGGATGACCGCACGCACGTGCCGGACCCTAGGTCCGCTCGGGACCGGGCCGTGCACCGGGCTGCTGCCGGTACCAGGCGACGGTGCGTTCGAGCCCCTCGCGGAGGCTCACCTCGGCCCGCCACCCGAGTTCGCGCTCGGCGACCGTCAGGTCGGGCTGACGGACCTCGGGGTCGTCGACGGGGCGGGGCGTGGTGATGATCGGTGAGTCGCTGCCGACCACGTCGCGGATGGTCTCCGCGAGCGCGAGGATCGTGACCTCCTCGGGGCTGCCGACGTTCACCGGGTCGGTGTACCCCGACACCAGCAGGCGCAGGATCCCCTCGACGAGGTCGTCCACGTAGCACAGCGACCGGGTCTGGCTGCCGTCGCCGTGGAGGGTGATGGGCGCGCCCGCCAGCGCCTGGCCGATGAAGGCCGGGACGGCGCGCCCGTCGTGCAACCTCATCCGCTCGCCGTAGGTGTTGTGGGCGACGAAGCCATCACCTGCCCAGAAGTTCTCCGCACCCGGCACGCTGAAGTCGTAGACCTGCTCGGTCGGTGCGACCTCGTCGATGGCCTGGACACGCGCCCAGACGACGTCACCTGAACGACGGGCGTTCAGCTTCTGCGCGACGCCACGGTGCCAGTCGAGCGGGCTCCACGGCGCGACCTGTGCCAGGGTCAACCGCCAGAAGGGCCGTCGGACCTCAGGAGCATCGGTCGCGGTGTTGCGCGTGTGGTACTCACCGACCGAGGGCACCAAGCCGAACCTGGCGAAGGCGACGATCAGGTCGTCCTTGAGGTGCGCCGACGTGGTCGAGAACTCGTGTCGCTCCTGGGTACGGAACGTGTCGCCGGAGTGAACACCGTCGCCCTCGCGGTAGCCCTCGAGGAACCACCCGAGCCGCTCGAGGGGTAGCCCGAGGATCCAACCCGGGATGCGCTTCGCGCCACCATCGAACCCGAGGTGCCGCAACATCTGGAGCAGCAGGGTGCCGTGCACCACCAGGCTCCCCGCCCGCGCGTCGCTCGCGGCGGTACGCACGACGTGGACACCGAGTTCACGACGCAGGATCTTGTCTGCGCGGTCGAGCACCTCCTGCTCACAGGAGACGTGGATGCACCGGCTCTTGGGGGCGGCGTCCTGCCAGCAACCTTCAGCCACGAAGAGCCCGAGGAACCACAGGAACTCGTCGGTCAACATCAACCGCCGCGGTAGCGCGTTGGAGCGACCGGAGGTCCTTGGAGCGATCGAAGCGTCGTCCGGGACCGCGACACCCAACTCGTCGAGCAATCCGCCGGGGACGGCGCCGCCGCGCTTCCAGCGATCGATGGCAGCCCAGAGGGGGCGTCGCTGCGTCGAGGTACCGCGCTCGGTGGCACGGCGCTGGAGAACGTCGACCATCTCGGTGCGCCGCTCGTGCACCACGTCGACGAGGCCAGCGAACGTGACACGAAGGTCCCAGGGGTCGGTGCCGTCCGAAACCGCTGCCTCGAGGACGTCGAAAGAGGTCCGGTCGCGCACGGGTACCTCGATGCGTGAGCTGATCGCGACGTGGTCGCCGACGGACAGCTCCGACACGGGGGTCGCGACGAGTTCGTCATCACGCCCGCAGGTGAAGAGGCTGTGATCGCCCGTCACCTTGATGCTCCGCCCGTAGCGGGTCCTGATCTCGAAGCACGCGCCGGTCGGAGGGTGACCTTCGAGCGCGATGGTCTCCCGGATGTGAGCGGTGCCCTCCCGGTCGACCGCCGGGACGCGGACACCGTCGAGCGCGGCTCGGTGACCGATCCGTTCGGCGAGCTGACGGAACGTCTCGCGGCGCAGCTCGGTGCCGTCGTCGTAGAGCACCTGCTCATCAGCGAGCACCGAGTTGAAGATGCGCACGACCCGGACGTCGACGTCGTGGGTGCGGTGGTAGGCGTACGTCATCGCTTCAGCGAAGCGCTTGGCCTCGTCGTAGACCCCGCGGGGGCCGATCGGGTTGACGTGCCCCCAGTAGGTCTCCGGCTGCGGGTGAACCTGCGGGTCGCCGTACACCTCCGAGGTGGAGGCGAGCAGGAGCGTCGCACCCGTGGCGCGGGCCAGCCCGAGCGCCTTGTGGGTACCGAGCGCGCCGACCTTCAGGGTCTGGATCGGGAGCTCGAGGTAGTCGATCGGGGAGGCCGGTGAGGCGAAGTGGAGGATGGCGTCCACGGGCCCGGGGACGTGCAGGTAGTCGGTCACGTCGTGGTGGACGAACCGGAACTCGGGGTTGCCGAGCAGGTGCTCGAGGTTCACCGCCCGCCCGGTGATCAGGTTGTCGATCGCCGTGACCCGGGCACCACGCTCCAGCAGTCGGGTGCACAGGTGCGAGCCGAGGAAGCCCGCCCCGCCGGTGACCACGACGTGCGTGCCCTCGATGCGGTCGTACCCCACACGTCCTCCACCACCGGTAGCGCACGAACACTACCCACGGACGTGAAGGTGCCCCGGCCAGGGCCGGGGCACCGTCCGCACGTGCGCTGGGTCAGCCCTCCGAGGGGCCGCCGCGCGGGGTGTCGCTCGGCCCGTTGGCCTGACCCTGCTCGGCACGCGCCTCGCCGTCGGCCGCAGCCTCGGGGAGCTCCTCGGGCTGACCAGCCTGGTCGGCCTCGCCAGCCTCGTCAGCCTCGTCAGCGCGCTCGGCGTCGGCGGCCCCCTCCGACGCGGCCTCGTTGCGGTTCTCCGGCGCGGCCTCGCTGCGGTCCTCCGATGCGGCCTCGCTGCGGTCCTCGCCGGCGCCACCGCGAGCGGCCTCGGCGACGCGCTGGCCGTGGTCACGACCACCCTCACGGGCGTTCTCGCTCACCGTGGCCCCGAACTCCGGGTCGCCGGGAGCGACGTCGGCACCGTCGACGAGGGCGCCGTGGACGGCCTCGGCGGTCTCGCTGCGCTCGTCGCCCTCGACGTCGGCCTCAGCCTCGCCGTCGGTGCTCTGCGTGGAGGACTCCGTCCCTTCCTCCTCGGTTGCGTCGGCGTCGTCCTCGTCGCCCGGCTCGCCGGTCTCGGCGATCGCCTCGGCGGCGCGGTCATCGGCGCGGTCGTCCACCTGCTCGGCGGCGACGGTCAGTCCGCCGGCGGCCAGGACGGCGGCGCCGGTGGCAGCGGCAGCCTTCCCGGACAGGAGGCTCAGGACGGTGCTCAGGAAGTTCACGTGGGTTGCTCCTGGTCGTGGGACGTTCGTGGAGATCTGTTGGTGTGGCCGGTCGAGGTGGTGGATCGGTGCGGCGCGGCGGCCGTCGGTGGGTCAGCGACCAGCCGGAGCGGCGGGGGCCGGGTCGGATGCGGTACGTGCGCCATCCGCACGGTTCGGGGAGGTGCCGGCGTCCGGATCCTGGCGCTCTTGGGCATCGGCCGGGGCCGCGGGATCGCCGTCGGCGGGCGACTCCGGTCCAGCGTCGGGGGCGGCTGGATCGGCATCGCCGGGGCTGCCGGCCGGGGGACCGGGCTCGGGGTCCGGAGCCGGCGTCTCGGAACGCTCCGGCGCCTCGGCGGGTGGCCCCTCGCGGGCGGGTGGCACGACCGGGTCGACCGGGGCCTCGTCCGGGCGTGCGGCCGGATCGGGCGGGTCGATCGCACGTTCGCTTGGGTCGACCCCGCCGGCGGCATCCGGGAGCCGGTCCGTGGCGGGAGCGGGGAGCTGATCGACGAACGCCGGTAGGCGCAGGTCGCGCTCCGCCGCCGGGGGGACCACGAAGGTGCCGGTCACCGGCGCTCCGTCGCTGGCATCGCTGGGAGCCTCGGTCACCCGACCCGCGGGGGTCCCGGTGACGGACGGTGCCTGGATCGTGGTGAGCCCGACACCCGTGGCCACCACGGCGATCACCGCGGCAGCAGCGGTCCGGCGCAACTGCGGCCTCGGGCTGCCGGCCGCCAGACGGATCGCACGCCGGTGGCGTTGCGCGGTCAGTTCGTCCGGTGCCTGGAGCAGTTCGTGACGGATGGCACCCAACGCCGCCACGACCTGGGCGTCATCGTCCAGGTCGCTGAGGTCGTCGCGGGGCTCGTCCATCACCACGTCAGCGCCATCCGGGACGCGCTGGGGGCGGTGGGGTCGCCGCGCCCGCCTCACCGTCCGCTGGCTGCACGTCGGGGGGCTGCGCGGGTGACACCCCGAGCTCGGCGCGTAAGCGAGCGATAGCGCGCTTCTGGAGCGACTTGACGGCCTCGCGGCTCCGGCCGGTGATGGCGGCGATCTCGGTGGTCGACAGATCGCCGACCAAGCGCAACGCGAGCACCTCCCGCTGGTCCTCACCGAGGGTGCGCAGCAACGCGAGCGTCCGGTCCGTCCCCGCTGCGTCCATCACGTCGACGCTGGCGTCGGGGCTGACCGCCGAGCGGGCCTCGAGGCGCTCCTGCTCGGCGGCATCCACGGGGCGACGGGCGCGGTGGCGGACGGCGTCCAGGCCGCGGTGGTGGGCGATGCTCAGCACCCAGGACCGGAAGCTGCGCTCGTCACCGTCGAAGCGATCGAGATCGCGGACGACCTGGAGGAACACCTCGCCGCAGACGTCCTCGGGATCGGGGAACCCCCGCCCCCGCAGGTACCCGAGCACGACGGGTGCGAGGTCGGCGTAGATCGCCGACCAGGCACGGTCGCGGCCCTTGCGGGCCGCGCGGAGCGTGTCGTCGAAGCGGGTCCCGAGCGAGGCGGTCCTCCCAGCGGCGGCCGAGGTAGCGAGCGTGGTGCCGCCGGGCTCGGACCCTAGGTCTGGTCCGCGCTGTCGGCCGTCTCGGCGTCACCAGCATCCGGCTCTGGGGCGGCCCCGTCAGCGTCGCCGCCGGCGTGCGCGGGCTTGCCCTTCGAATCGGCGTGAGCCGGGCGACCGGATCCGTCGCGCTCGGGGCCGCCGGCGTGCGCCGGAGGACCGCTGCGTTCGGCGTCGCCCGCCTCGTCGGTCTCCGTCGCGTCCGCGTCGCGGTCCGGCTCGCGCTCGCCGCGAGCGGCGTCGGAGACGCGCTTACCGTGGCCACCGGAGCGAGCGCTCTCGCTCACGGCCTGTCCGAAGCCGGGGTCACCGGGGCGGACCTCGGCGCCGCCCACGAGGGCCGAGTGCACACGCTCCGAGGTCGCCGATCCGCGCTCCTCGGCGTCACCGTCGGTGCCCTCGTCGGCGCCGTCCTCGGCAGAGTCGCCCTCGTCCTCGTTCTCGAGCGCCTCCTGTTCGGCGTCACCCTCGGTCGACTCGTCCTCGGTCGCCTCCCCGCCGTCGGTCGCCTCCCCGCCGTCGGTCGTCCCGCCCTCCTCGAGCCCCTCGGTCGCCTCGTCCTCGACGGACTCGGCTGCGCCATCGGCCTCGCTGGCCTCGGTGGACCCAGCTGACTGCAGGAAGGGGACCGGGCCAGGCTGAGCGACGACCGTGGCGCCACCGACGGCGAGCGCTGCAGCGGTCACGGCGGTGCCGGTCTTGCCGGCGAGCAGGGCGAGCAGGCTGCTGGGGATCACGTGGGTTCCTCCGGGAGATCGGCCGGGAGCGTGCCCGTGTCGCGATCGGCCCGCCAGGTTCCGGGCGGAACCGGCCCTCCGGAGGGGACGTTCGTCCGTGCGCCGCCCGGGCGACCCGCCCGGGCTCAAGGAGCGGCGATCAGCTGCCGATACCACCCAGCTCGCTGACGAGGTTGGCGTGGATCTCGCGCGTCGCCGTCGATCGGTTCAGGGTGTAGAAGTGCAGCCCGGGCGCGCCCGCTTCGAGGAGCTCCTGGCACAGCTCGGTGGCGACCTCGACCCCGATCCGGCGCACCTCGGCGCGGTCGTCCTCGACCGCGTGCAGCCGCTCGGCGAGGTCGTCGGGGAACGCCGCGCCGGACATCTCCGCCATCCGCACGATCTGACCCACCGCCGTGACGGGCATCACACCGGGGATCACCGGGGTGTGGCAGTCGAGCGCCGCGAGGTCCTCGACCATGGCGAGGTAGTCCTCGACGCGGAAGAAGAACTGCGTCACCCCGAAGTCGGCGGCGCAGAGCTTCTCGGCCAGGAACCGCCGGTCGCTGGCGCGGTCGGTCGCGAGCGGGTGCACCTCGGGGTGGGCCGCGACCCCCACCGCGAACGCGTCGCCGCCGGTCTCACGGGCGAGGTGGACCAACTCGATGGCGCGCTCGAGCTCCCACCAACCCTCCTCCCCCCGGGGCGGGTCGCCGCGGAGGGCCAGGATGTTCTGGACCCCCGCATCGCGGTAGCGCCCGAGGATGCCGGCGAGCTCGTCGCGCGGGTGACCGACGGCGGTGAGGTGTGCCATCGGGGTCATGGTCGTGCTCTCGAGCAGGTCCACGACCAGGTCGTGGGTGCGCTGGCGCGTCGATCCGCCGGCGCCGTAGGTGACCGACACGAAGGACGGCTCGAGGGGTTCGAGCTCGCGGAGCGCACGACGCAGCTGCTGTTCGCCCTCGTCGGTCTTCGGTGGGAAGAACTCGAACGACGTCGTCGGACCCTCGGTGAGCAGCTCGTCGATCCGTGTCACTGGTCCCTCGCGCGTCGGCGGCCGGAGCCTACGGCGGCACCGCACCGACGCCCCAGCCGAGCACCGTGTCACCGCAGCGCGTCAGTCGACCGGCACCAGCTTCATGCGCACGTCCACGGCGACCACGCCCTGGCCGTCGTCACGGACGAAGACCGGGTTGAGGTCGAGCTCAGCGACCTCGGGGACATCCTCGACCATCGCGTTGATGCGGAACAGCAGGTCGCGGAGCGCCGGCACATCGGCAGGCGCCGATCCGCGGTAGCCGCGCAGCAGTGGCGCCATCCGCAGGTCCTCGAGCATCTCGTCGACGTCGCGGTCGGTCAGCGGCGTGATGCGCACGCTGACGTCGCGCAGCAGCTCCACGAGCGTGCCGCCCATGCCGGTCAGCACGATGGGGCCGAACGAGGGGTCGTGGGTGACGCCGACGACCATCTCGACGCCGTCACCGACCATCTCCTGGACCAGGTAGCTGTCGGCGTGCTGCTCGAGACCGGCGTCGACGAGCGAGTTCCGGATCCCGTCGACAGCCTCGCGTGCCTCCGCAGGCGTCGTCAGCCCGAGCACCACGCCGCCGACGTCGGCCTTGTGGATCGGGGCCGCCACCTTCACCGCGACGGGGACGCCGAACTCCTCCTGTGCGGCGGCGGCTCCGTCGCCGTCGGTCACCACCCGGGACCGGGCGAGCGGCACGCCGTAGGCACGCAACAGCCCCTCGGCCTCGGCCGCCGACAACCAGCGTCCGGCTCCGGCGGACTCGGCCGCGGTGACGTCCGTCTCGGCCGTCTGGCTCATCGAACCGGCCATCGCTTCGGCGGCGTGGCTCGACCCGATCGCGAACGACCCGTCGTCGCCGGTCGCCGAGAGCGCGGCATCGACGATGGTGCGCGCCCGCACCCGGTCGATCCCCTCGGGTTCCACCGGTTCACCGAGCGGGCGACGCCGCCACGCGGCGTACCGCCCGACGCGGCCCATCGCGCGAGCTGCTGATTCCGGGAAGGCGAACGAGGGGATCCTGGCCTCGGCCAGCTCGGGCGGGATGCCCTCCGCCGACATGAACACGCTGATGACCGGGACGTCGGCGGGGATCCTCGCCTTCGCCTCGACCAACGCTCGCGCGACGTCGTCGGTCCGGGTCGTCCCGGTCGGGATGAAGATGACGAAGATCATGTCGACCTCGTCGGCGTTCCCGAGCACCTCGATGGAACGCTCGTAGAACGCGGGCGAGGCGCTGGCGATCATGTCGACGGGGTTGCCGATACCGGCCTCCGCGGGCAGGAACTCGCGGAACTGGGCCACGGTCCGGTCCGAGAGGGGCGGGACCGTCAGACCGTTGGATTCGAGCGCATCGGCCGCGAGGATCCCTGGGCCGCCGGCGTTGGTGAGGATGGCGACCTTGTCGCCGGAGGGCAGGCCCTGGCTGGCGAGCAGCGTGGCGACCTCGAACATCTCCTCGAGGGTGTCGGTGCGGATCACCCCCGTCTGGCGGAACAACGCATCCACGGCGGTGTCACCCGAGGAGATCGCTGCCGTGTGGGACGAGGCGGCGCGGACGCCGGCCGAGGTTCGCCCCGACTTCACCGCCACGATCGGCTTCTTGCGCGATACCCGGCGGGCGATGCGCGAGAACTTGCGCGGGTTCCCGAAGCTCTCGAGGTACATCAGGATGACGTCGGTGTCCTCGTCGTCCTCCCAGTACTGCAGCAGGTCGTTGCCGGAGATGTCGGCCTTGTTCCCGACCGAGACGAACGTCGAGATGCCGAGCCCGAGATCGTCGACGTGGTCGAGCACCGCGAGGCCGAGCGCCCCGGACTGCGACGACATCGACACCCGCCCCTGCGCCGGGAAGGTCTGAGAGAAGGTGCCGTTCATGCGCACCGACCCGTTGCCGTTGAGCAGACCCATACAGTTGGGACCGATGATGCGCAGACCGTGTCCGCGGGCGCGTTCGAGCAGGTCGGCCTGCAGCGCCTCGCCTGCATCGTCGACCTCTGAGAAGCCGGCCGACACCACGCAGACCGCGTTCACGCCGAGCTCACCGGCCTCGTCGACGACGTCGTTCACGAACCGGCTCGGCACGCAGACGATGACGAGGTCGGGGACCTCGGGCACATCCTTCAGCGACGGGTAGGCCGCGACGGACTGCACGTAGGGCGCGTTCGGGTTGACGGGGTAGACCACGCCCTGGAAGCCACCCTGCAGGATGTTGTCGAAGACGAGCCCGCCGATGGACCGCTTGTCACGCGAGGCACCGACGACGGCCACCCGCTCGGGCCGGAAGAAGCGGCTGAGCGCGGCCTTGGCCGCCTCCCGCTCCGAGCTGGCCACCACGTCGAGGAAGCGCTCGTTGAACTCGAGCTCGAGGTCGCTGCGCACGACGCCGCCGAAGTCCCGGTCGGAGGAGTACTCGAGCCCGAGCTCTCGGACGAGGTTCAGCATCCGCACGTTGTCGGAGAGGATGTCCCCGGTCAGGGTGCGCACCCCCGCGTCGGCCGCAGCCTGGGCCACCTGGCGGACGAGCGCGGTGCCGATGCCCCGCCCCTGCTCGCTGTCCTGGATGAGCGCGGCGAACTCGGCGTGGTCGCGCTGATCGGGATCCCGTTCGTAGCGACCGACGCCGACGATGCGTTCGCTGTCTCCGCGGCCGCGCGTGGCGACGACCCCGAACTGCAGGTCGGGATCGAGGTCGGTGAAGCGGTGGACGTTCGCGTTGGTGAGGTCGAACGAGCCGAGGAAGCGCGCACGTCGGGACTCCGCGCTGGTGCGGGCCCACATCCCCAGCAGCCGCTGCTTGTCATCGGGGCGGATCGGCCGGATCATGACCGTCGTGCCGTCGGGCAGCACGTGATCGTGGCTCTCGGTCGGGCGGGCGACGTCGGACATCGTGGGCCTCGCGGATGCGCCCGACCCCGGCACGGGGAGGTGTCGGGACGGCGCGGTCGGGGTGTGCGGACAGCCGAGCAGGCGGTGCGCTGGTTCGCACCAGCCATGCGGCCACGACATGCGAGCCGGAAGACCCCTTCCGTGTGACCCGGCGAGGGTGCACGATGGTCGCCCCCGGAGCCGACCTCCAGGTGAGGCCGGCGGAGAGGCGCCGACCGTGCCGCACCCCGTGCCCGACACCGGTGACGACCTCGATCCGCGAACCGCAGCCCTCGAGGCTCAGCTGGACCGCCTCGACGACGATGCGCTCGACGGGCGAGACGTACAGCGCACCGAGCCGCCGGACCGTGGCACCTTCGACGAGGACGTCGACGGGTTCGGGTTCCACGTGGATGCCGATCCCGACCGCGCGGTCGATCCGCTCGAGGATGACGCCGAGGCGCACGATGGGCCGGACGCCGTGGACGCGGTCGACGAGCTCGTCGACGCGTTCAACGCCCGCGATCTCGACGCCCTGCTCGACGTCGTCGCAGCGGACGGCGAGGCGCCGGGCCTGCTCGGCTACGACCGGGCGAACCTGCCGCAGGCCGTCGCCGACCTGTGGGACCGCCGACCGACCGTCCAGGTCACCCGAGGTGAGCTCGAGGGCCGCGTGGCGGGGGTGCTCTGGGAGCACGACGGATCCGCGTGGTGGCGGCTCGCGGTCGTGTCGGTCGACGACGTCCGCGATGGCCGCGTCGGCGTCCTCGAGTTCGCCGACGACCCGGACCTCGTCGAGCTCGTGGCGACGCAGGTGCCGTACGGCGAGCTCGTCGAGGGCGCGCGCTGGCAGGAGTGGGAGGACGGCAGCGACTGACGCAGGTTCAGTCGCGGCGGGGGATGCGCTCGTCCGGTCCGGCGTCCCGCACCTGGTCCCACATCGGCCGGGGCAGCTTGAACACCTCGCCGAGCGTGGCGTAGCCGGTCCCTGCCAGCCGCAGGACGGGGTCGAGCAGCTGCGGGTCCACCCGACCGTCCCGCCACACCTCGGCCGCGACGTGCACGTGCACGACCTCGGCGACCACGAGGTTGCCGTTGCCGACCGGTAGCTCGTGGACCATGCGGCACTCGAGGTGTGCCTTGGCTGCGGCGACCCGTGGCGGCGCGACGACGGCGGCGGGCGCGGCCTCGACCCCGAACCAGGAGAACTCGTCCTCGCCCGCGGGCAGGTCGGCAGCCGTCGCGTTCATCGGCTCGAGCACGTCCTGGGTGGTCATGTTCACCACGAACTCGCCCGTGGCCCGAACGTTGCGGAGCGTGTCCTTCTCGCCGCTCGAGCTGAAGATCACGTGCGGCGGATCGTTGCTGACCACCTGGAAGTAGGAGTGCGGCGCGAGGTTGCGCACGCCATCGGCCCCGAGGCTCGAGATCCACGCGATGGGACGTGGGATGACCAGCCCCGTCATCAGGAAGTAGACCTGCCGCGCCTGCCAGTCCGCGGGGTCGAGCTCGAGGTCGGACCGCAGTTCCTGCGGCGGTTCGGGATGGCTGGTGGACACGGGACACCTCCGTACGGTCCGCGGCCGGCACCGGCGCAGGGGCGAAGGTGGGGCGCTCGGCGGCGACCGGCTGGCGTGACCGGCTGGCGTGACCGGCTGGCGTGACCGGCTGGCGTGACCGGCTGGGCACGGCCGTCAGGCTAGGTCCGCCCCGGCCATCCGTCCGCACACGACCGGCCGGGCGGACGGACGGTCGGGACCGCGCGGCTTTCGCCTGCCACCGGTGGGGCAACGTCGCTCCGACGCGCCGGAACGGCCGGCGCCCCCCGAAGGGAGACCGCATGTCGGACAACACCACCGAGAAGCTCAAGGGCGTCGCCAAGGAGACGGTGGGCAAGGTCACCGGCTCGGAGGACACCAAGCGCGAAGGTGAGCAGCAGCAGAAGAAGGCGCAGAAGGACGACGAGGCGGCGCGGCTCGCCCAGGAGGCCGAGGCCAAGAAGCAGGAGGCCGCCGGCCACGAGGGTCAGCAGCGCAACCACCAGGACTGATCGAGCCCCCGGACCTGCACCTGCCGGATCACGACGAGCCGGCCCCTGAGGGGCCGGCTCGCAGCCTGGACGAGTCCCGCGCTACTGGTCGCCGTTGCCCTCGTCCTTGCGACCCTGGATGAACTGCACGATGCCGATGCCGGCAGCCACGAGCAGGAGCGGGACGCGCAGCGGTCCCGGCAGGAAGCGCCAGAGGCGGCGGAGCCAGGGCAACGCGGCGATGATGGCTCGGGGGTCCACGGGTCAGCTCCTCGTCCGGCAGATGTGGACGGCGACGCTAGCGGCGACCACGCCCGTGCCCCCCGGTCGACGGGGCCCGGAAGGTCACCTCATCGGGCGTTGAAGTACTTCGCCTCCGGGTGGTGGACGGGTCCGATCCGCGCCACACCCTCCGGCTGCCCCAGTGGTCACCGGGCGTTGAAGTACTTCGCCTCCGGGTGGTGGACGACGATCGCGGAGGTGGACTGTTCGGGGTGCAGCATGAACTCGTCGGTCAGCTCCACGCCGATCCGCGCCGGGTCGATCAGCTCGAACAGCTGCTCCTGCATCTCGAGATCGGGACACGCTGCGTACCCGAACGAGTAGCGCGAGCCCCGGTAGCCCTGGCGGAACCAGTCCTGCACGGTCGGGCCATCGTCACCGGCGATGTCGAGCTCCTCGCGGATCCTCCGGTGCCACAGCTCGGCGAGCGCCTCGGCCATCTCGACCCCGAACCCGTGCGCGAACAGGTAGTCCTGGTAGCGGTCCTCGGCGAACAGCTCCTGCGCGACCTCGCTGATCCGTCGGCCCATCGTGACCACCTGCACGCCGAGGACGTCGGCGACCCCGCTGTCCGCGGGCCGGAAGAAGTCGGCGATGTTGAGGAAACGTCCCTGGGTCTGGCGGGGGAAGCGGAAGCGGGTCAGTTCGCGTTCGAGCGGCGCCTCGGGATCCCAGACGACCAGGTCGTCCCCGTCGCCGTTGGCCGGGTAGTAGCCGTAGACGACCTCGGGGGTGATGACCTTGTCGGCCTTGGCGCGGGCGAGCCACTCGCGCAGCACGGGGCGGGCCTCGCGGTCGAGCAGCTCCTGGTACTGGTCCGGGGTGCCCTCACCGGGCCCGAAGCCCCACTGGTTGCGGAACAGCGCCACCTCGTTGAGCAGTGGCGCGACCTCGTCGACCGGCACACCGCGGACGACGCGCTGGCCCCAGAACGGCGGGGTCGGGATGTCGACGTCACCCGCCACGTCCGAACGCGGCCGCCCCTGCGCGTCCACGGCCGGAG
Source organism: Nitriliruptor sp. (assembly GCA_040882055.1). Lineage (GTDB taxonomy): Bacteria > Actinomycetota > Nitriliruptoria > Nitriliruptorales > Nitriliruptoraceae > Nitriliruptor. Next base: position 19,781 of record JBBECA010000032.1, on the reverse strand, counting down.
GCGCCTGCGGCGCCCGGGTCCGGGTCGGCTTGCGACGTTCGCGGCGCTCACCGAACCCTTCAGGTCGTTCGGCGGCACCGTCGCCGGCCATCACCGTGTCGAGCACGGTCAGGCCCTCGAACGCGTCCTTGCAGTAGAAGACCTCGCCCTCGTAGGTGGCGCGCAGATCGTCCTCGACGTAGCCGCGCGTCAGCGCTGCGCCACCGAGCAGCACCGGGTAGCGCGCCAGGCCGCGGTGGTTCATCTCCTCGAGGTTGTCCTTCATGACCACGGTCGACTTCACCAGCAGCCCGGACATCCCGATCGCGTCGACCCCGTGCTCCTCGGCGGCCTGGAGGATGGCGTCGATCGGCTGCTTGATGCCGATGTTGTGCACGTCGTAGCCGTTGTTGCGCAGGATGATGTCGACGAGGTTCTTGCCGATGTCGTGGACGTCGCCCTTCACGGTCGCGAGCAGCACCGAGCCCTTCGTCGACGATCCGCCGCCCGAGGCCTGGATGTGCGGTTCGAGGTGGGCGACGGCGGTCTTCATCGCCTCGGCGGACTGCAGGACGAACGGCAGCTGCATCGCACCGGAGGCGAACAGCGTGCCGACCTCCTTCATCCCACCGAGGAGGAAGGTGTTGATGATCTCGAGCGGTGGGGTGTCAGCGAGGGCCTCGTCGAGGTCGGCTTCGATCCCCTCGCGTTCGCCGTCGACGATGCGCCGGTGGAGACGCTCGTCGATGGGCAGGTCGGCCAGGTCCTCGCGATCGACGTGCTCGGTCGCGCCCTCGAACAGGGCCATGAAGTGGTGGAGCGGGTCGTACTTGGCGCCGTGCTCGGCGGCGCCCTCCGACGTCCCGGCCACGCCGCGTCGGTCGTGGATGAGATCCAGGGCGGTGGTGACCTGCTCGTCGGGGATGCGGTGCAGGGGCAGGATCTTGCCCGGGTGCACGATCGCCGAGGTCAGTCCGCGGTCGACCGCTTCCTTGAGGAACACCGAGTTGAGGACCTGGCGCGCGGCGGGCGACAACCCGAAGGAGATGTTGGAGACCCCGAGCGTCGTCCCGCACCCGGGGATGAGCGTCCCGATGCGCTCGATCGCCTCGAGCGTCTCCATCGCGTCACCGCGCAGATCCTCCTGGCCCGACCCGAGCGGGAAGGTGAGCATGTCGAAGATGAGGTCCTGCGGCTCCAGCCCGAAGTCGTCGATCGCGATGCGGGCGATGCGCTCGCAGACGTCGACCTTCCAGTCCGCGGTGCGGGCCTGACCCTCCTCGTCGATGGCGAGGACGACGACCGCTGCGCCGTAGCGCTTGGCCAGCGGCAGCAGGACGTCGGCCTTGACCCGGCCGTCCTCGAGGTTCACCGAGTTGATGACGGCGCGGCCACCGAGCCGCACCAGCGCGGCCTCGACCACGTCGAGCTGGGTCGAATCGACCACCAACGGCAACGTGGACTGGGTGGCGTACCGGTCGACCACCTCGATCATGTCCGGCGCGCCCTCGCGCCCCACGTAGTCGACGCAGATGTCGAGGACGTGGGCGCCCTCGCGGGTCTGGGACTTGGCCAGGGCGACGGTGGCGTCCCAGTCCTCGGCGAGCAGGATCTCCTTGAAGGCCCGTGACCCGTTGGCGTTGGCGCGCTCGCCGATGGTGAGGAACGCGGTGTCCTGTTCGAGCGTGACGGCGCTGTACAGCGAGGCCAGCGACGGGCGGTACTCGACGGGCACCGCGTCGGTCGCTGGCTCCTCCCCGGACGCATCCGCGGACAGGACCAGGCTGCCGGCCAGACCCGGCTTGGCGAACCCCGCTCGGTCGAGGACGCGCGGGCGAGGCGTGAGTCCCGACACCGCGTCGACCACCGCGGCGAGGTGCTCGGGGGTGGTGCCGCAGCACCCGCCGACGATGGCGACGCCGAGCTCGCTGACGAACTCGCGCTGCGCGTCCGCCAGCCCCTGGGGCTCGAGCGGGTAGACGGTCTCGCCGTCGACCAGCGACGGCATGCCCGCGTTCGGCACGATGCTGATCGGCAACCGCGAGGACCGGGCGAGCGTCCGCACGTGCTCGCGCATGTCCTCGGGGCCGGTCGCGCAGTTCATGCCGAGCACGTCGATGCCGAGCGGATCGAGCGCCGCGATGGCGGCCAGCGGCTCGGTGCCGAGGAGCATCGTGTTGATGTCCTTCTCCACCGTGAACTGGACCATCAGCGGGACCCGGGCCCCGCGCTCGACGAACACGTCGTTGGCGGCCGCGACGGCGGCCTTGATCTGCAGCAGGTCGAAGCTGGTCTCGATCAGCACGGCATCGCTGCCGCCGGCGAGCAACCCCCGGAGCTGGCGGCGGTAGCCCTCCTCCATGGTGGGCACGTCGATGAAGTCGTTCGTGACGCGGGGGTCCTTGCCGAGCGACAAGGTGGGCGAGCGGGTCCCCGGCCCGATCGAGCCGACCACGAACCGTGGCCGCTCGGGTCGAGCGAACTCGTCGCAGGCGGTGCGGGCCAGACGAGCGGCGGTCTCGTTCAGCTCCTCCGTGCGATCACCGAGCCCGTACTCGTCGAGCACCCAGGGGGCGCCGCCGAAGGTGTCGGTCTGGACCGCGTCGCACCCGACCGCGAGGAAGGAGCGGTGCACCTCGGTCACGACGTCCGGGCGGGTGGCGACGAGGATCTCGTTGCAGCCCTCGAGGTCGAGCGAACCGAAGTCGTCCACGCCGAGGTCGTGGGACTGCAGGGAGGTGCCCATGGCGCCGTCGAGCACCAGCACCCGGTCGCGGAGCGCGTCGAGGAAGGGGTGCGAGTCGAGCGGAGGCAGCATCGGTGGTCCGGAGGTCTCGGGGCGGTCCGTGAGCGGGGGCCTCGACGGACGAGCCGCGGGGACCGAGACTTCGGACCGCAGTACGTGACCCGTGAGCGTACCGCCCAGGGATCCGGAGCCGTCCGGCGGCACCGGCCGGCCGTCACCCCCCACCTCACCCCGGTCGTTCGATCACCTGCGGGACGCAACGCACGGACGGCCCCCGTCGAAGGGGTCCACCGGTGCCACCGTTCGTGCCCACCGTCCCTCCTTGTCGCTGCGCGGTCGCGACCCCACCCTGGGGGTCACGCGATCCCTCCGATCCCGCACACCGGATCCTGCACACCGGATCTCCGCACACCGGAGTCCCGCACACCCGACCCCTACTGAACGAGACCCCTTGACCCCTCCGCGCCCGCGAACCGCCCGTCGCCGCACCGCGACCCCCACCCTCGATGCCGCGAGCCGACCCTTCGGCATCGGCATGATCGCTGCGTCACCCCGCGCCGTCGGGGCCGGGACCCCGGAGCAGCGTCGGCGCTGGGTGGTGGCGGCCGCGACCGCCGGCCTGGTGCTCTCCTCGCAGGGCGCGCTCCGGACCTCGGAGACCTCCGCGGTACCCGCTGACGTCCGCGCGGCCGTGCAGGCCGATCCCTCGCTCGCGCCGTACCTCCTCCCCGAGCACACGCCCTCGTACGCGGCGTCCCCAGGAGCCGGCGAGGTCGCCTCGCCGCTCGGCGTCGGGAACGATCTCCCTCGTGCCGCCGGACCGGCGCCGCACGAGGAGGTCGCCGACCTCGGGGCACTGCCCGATGGGCCGATCGAGCTCGCGACCGCGGGGGACGTCGCGATCGTCGCCGAGGGCTCGCGGGTCGAGCTCGTCGGCTTCCACGAATCGTCCTCGGGCTCCGCGATCGACATGCAGCCTGCAGCACACGACGGCACCGTCCACGAGGACGCGATCATCGACCTCCCGACGCGTCACCGCGCCGGGTCGCCGACCTCGGCCATCGACGTCGCCGTGGCGCCGGGGGCAGACGTCATCGCGCCGGTCACGGGCGAGGTCGTCGCCGTCTCCACCTACGCGTTGTACGGCTCGACCGAGGACGTGGTCGTCGAGATCCGCCCCGACGCGGACCCGAGCATCACCGTCTCGATCACCCACGTCGTCGACCCGAGCGTGGCGGCTGGGGACCGGGTCGAGGCCGGGGTGACGGCCATCGCCGCGGAGGGACGCCAGCTGCCCTTCGACAGCCAGATCGACCGCTTCACGACCGCGCACCGCGGCCAGGCCGCCCCCCACCTCCACATCGAGATGCGCCGCGGCTGAGCGTCGAGTTGCGCCGGGCGGTCCCCGGCGGGGAGCATCCGCCCCATGGCCATCTTCTCCCGGAAGCCGGACCTCCCCGAAGACCTCCACGACGCGTGGTGGTCCTTCCTCGACTGCGCGGAGGTGATCGAGGGCGGCCGACGGGTCCTGCTCGGCACGTTGCCCACCGGCCGGGTCGAGCCGGCACCGATCCCGGTCGGTCTCGAGTCGATGCGCCAGGCGATCGCCGATGCTCGGGAGTGGATGCCGCGGTGGCGCGTGCCGGCGCCGCCCGAGGACGAACCCGGACCGGGCGGCGCCGACCCGGGCAACGTGGCCGACCTCGCCGCCGCGTGGGAGAAGGCCGACGCCTCGCTGACCGAGGCGGAGACCGGCTGCGAGCACGTCGCCGCGGTCGCGGCCTCGACGCGTGAGCTCGAGGAGCTGCTGACCGCGTTCCAGGACGTCATCGACCCGCTCGACAGCTTCTCCGACGCCGAACGCGCGTGGCGCAAGGCGTGGAAGCTGCCGCGAACCCGGATCTGACGCGCGGACGTTGGCCGCCGCGTCGCTCCCCCTCGGTGTGCCCCTACGCGTCGCCCCGCACGTCGATGCGGTCGCAACCGTCCTCGCCCGTCGTGACCACGGGGTCCCCGTCGGGAACGCCGGTGTCGCGGGCGGGCCGGCTCTCGAGCTCACCGCCCTCGCCGGCGAAGCCATCGAAGGTGAACGCCTCGCCGGTCGCGGGCCGGTACAGGCCGGGGCTCTGCCCGCCGTCGCAGTCCCAATCGCCCACGAGCAGCACGTCGCCGGGTTCACCGAGCTGGTAGCGGATGGGTTCCGCGTCGGCGCGTGGCACGGTCAGCACCTGGGTGTCGGCGTCCCAACCCAGCGTGATGGTGCACCCACGGCCACCGGTATCTGCGGGTACGGGTTCACCGGCATCCGGCGGGAGCTCAGGCGCGTCCTCGCAGGCGGCTGCCGCCGCTTCCGGTGCGGGTGCCTGCGACGGGGACGCCGAGGGCGCCGGAGTCCCGCGGTCGCCGAGGACGAACGCGAGGACCAACGCGAGCGGGACGAGTGCGATCAGCGCCGCGGCGAGCACGAGGGGGACGCGGCGGCGCGGGTCCTCGGCGTCCGGGCTCGCCGGCGGTGGGGCGGGACCGAAGCGTCGGGTCCGCGTCGGATCCGCATCCCGGGTCGCCCAGGTACCAGCGGCCGCACCTGCCTCCGGGGCACCGGCGTCCGGGTGGGAACGTCCGGTCGGCAGCGGCCGATCCGCGCGCTCCGGCGGGTCGAACCCGGCTCCGGAGCGCGGGAGAGGCGGCGGTCCCGCGCCAGCGCCGTCGCGGCGAGGCCCGAGCTCGTGTTGCCCCGTACCGGTCCAGGTGTCGAGCGCGGAACGGGCTTCCTCGAGCCGGCTCGCCAGCTCGCGAACCGTGGCGAAGCGGTCCCGCGGCGCGGACGCGAGGGCGGTCTCGATGGCGCTGGTGACCGTGGTCGGCGCGTCGGGGACCAGGTGGGCGAGCGGGACGTGGACGCCCCGCTCGGCCGCCCGCAAGGTCGCATCGACGGTCGGGGCCGCGTAGGGCGGGGTCCCGGCCAGGGCCTCGTAGAGCAGGACACCGAGGGCGTACTGATCGCTGCTCGGCCCGCGTGTCGTCCGTCCGCCCGCGACCTCAGGGTCGAGGTAGGTAGCGCTACCGACCGTCTCCCGCTGTGCCTCGCCGGTGAGCACCGCCGCACCGAAATCGGTCAGGAGTGGCTGCTCCTCGGCGTCGTAGAGGACGTTGCTCGGCTTCACGTCTCCGTGGACGACCCCGCTGCTGTGCGCAGCTGCGAGCGCGTCCCCGAGCCGCGCCCCGAGATCGGCGACCGCCGCGGCCGGCAGCGGGCCGCGGACGATCCGGTCGGCGAGCGTGCCACCGGAGAGGAACGGGGTCACCAGCGCGACCTCGTCGCCGTCGGCGACGACGTCGAGCAGCTGCACGATGCTCGGGTGCGAGAGCCGGGCGAGGATGTCGGCCTCGCGGTGGACCTCCGCCACCGAGGCCGGGGTGGGCGCGGCGTGGAAGCGCTTGACGGCCACGATGCGGCCGGGGTGATCGGCCGGCTCGGCGCGGTGGACCTCGGCGTGGGCACCCACACCGAGCACCCCGTGCAGCACGTAGCCCTGCACCTCGTGCCTCCCCCATCCGCGAGCGCTGGAGCGTAACCGAGCCTCCACACCCAGCGTCGAGGGGAACGGATTGACAGGAAAGGGTACGAACATACGCTGTGCGAAGGAGGCCGATCCAGCTCACGGGGCGAACACGCGGAGGGGACGAGGTGCACAGGCTGCGGGGGGCGCTGCCCCTGATCGGCTGGCTCGGCTCGCTCGCCGCCGGCATCGTGCTCTTCACCGCACTCGGCGATGGCCCGCTGGCGACACCACCGGTCACCACGCCGTCGGCGTGGGGTGACTGGGCGGCGCAGCGCGACGCGGTCACGGCCACGGTCGCGATCCTGCGCCTGGTGGTGCTCGCGCTGGCCTGGTACCTGGTGGCCGTCACCACCGTCGGGCTGCTCGCGCGGGTGACACGAGCCGCACGGCTGATCCGGATCGCCGACGCCCTGTCGGTGCCGTTCATCCGCCAGGTGCTGCAGGGCGCGCTCGGCCTGAGCCTCGCGGCCGGGGTCGTGGTGTCCTCCGCCGGTCCGGTCACCGCCCCCTCGTCGCGCACGGATGCTGCGAGCGGTGGGGCCACCGCGATCGCGGTGTCGCTCGCCCCCGGCGACGAACCGCGGTCCGAGCCGGGTGGCGCCCGGATGGTCGCGATCGGCCACGGGAGCGACCCGGAGGCCGACGAGTTCGGCAACACCGCCGCGATGTCCGCACTGGAGGAGGCCCCCACCGCCTCGATGCGCGCCGTGGACCCGGCGACCTCACGGATGGTCGGGCTCGGCCCGCCGGGCGCTTCCACCGGTGCGGTGACCGATGCGGAGGCGGTGACCGAGGTCGCTGCCGGCGACGCCGCGGATCTCCACGAGGTCGCGCCGGGCGAGCACCTGTGGTCGATCGCCGCAGCCCACCTCGCCGCGCACCTCGGCCACGCCCCTTCCGAGACCGAGATCGCCGCCCACTGGGAGCGGCTCGTCGAGCTGAACCGGGACCGCTTGGCGAACCCCGACGATCCCGATCTGATCTTCCCCGGTCAACGGTTCGAGCTACCCGGACCGCCGGAGCTGCCCGAGCGGCACGAGCCCACCGGCGAGACGCCGTGAACGATGGCGCGTGGCGGCCGCCGTCCGACGATCCGTTCGTGCGCTTGACCGACGAGGGGCGGCTCGCCGACGCCATCCGCGATCGCAGCGAGGAACGTGAGCTCCGCCAGCAGCAGTCCGAGTTCGCGACGTTCGCCGGGACCATGCGTGATCTCGCCGAGGCGCACCAGCACGTGACGGTGCGGAGCGCCAGCGGCCGCAGCTACCAGGGTCCGCTGCTCGCGGTGGCCGTCGACCACCTGGTGATCGGTGGGGGGAGCGACCGGACGATCCACATCGCGGTCGACCAGGTGACGGCGGTCCAGCTCGATCCGACCGGGGTCGGTTCGGTGGCGGCCGGTGACCGCGGCGCCGCCCAGGACCGGACGCTCGACGAGGTGCTCGCCGACGCGCTCGAGGATCGCCCGATCGTCGTGATCGTCACCCGGGGGGACGGCGAGGCTCACCGCGGTCGACTGCTGGCGGTCGGCGAGGACGTGGTGACCCTGCGGGTCGAGGGCGCCGGGGCGCGCTACCTACCCTCGACGGCGCTCTCGGAGGTGGTGGTCGAGCGCTGACGAGGGTCCACGGCCACGGACCCTCGTCGGCTGTGGGGCGCCGCGTCAGACGTCCGAGTCGGCCTGCTGGTCGGCGTAGAGGTGCTCGAGCGATCCGGGGGCGATGCGCGCCGCTTCGATGAACCCCTCGACGTCGGACTCCTGGATGCGGATGACGCGGCCGAACTTGTAGGCGGTGACCTGCCCCTCGTCGATGAGCCGGTAGAGCGTGCGGTTGGCGATACCCAGGCGGCGCGCGGCTTCCTTCGTGCTCAGCCAGGTGATCTCTTCGTGACCCATCTCGTTCCCTCCGACGCCCCACAACCTACCTCGTATCCCCCCGACCGTCGACCAACCAAGCTGCTAGCGTCCACACGGCCGCTGGGACCTCAGCGGAGCTCATCGCACCCGGACCCGACCGCGTCACCGCGCGGCGCGGACCGGACGGGTGGCGGGCGCGCCAAGCCTCGGGGGGTGGCCGACATGGCGGACATCGGCACGATGACGACGGACGAGCGTGCGAGGTCCGATGCGTCGCAGCCGCCGTCCGGCCGTCGCATCCGCCGCGCTCGCGGCCTGCCGGGCAGCCGCGCCGTGGTCGGGGCGCTGCTGGTCACCGCTGCAGCGGTCGGTGTGTTCGCCGCCTTCCTCAGCGCGACCGCCACGCCGGACACCAGCTACGTGATCGCGCGTCAGGACGTGCCGATCGGGACGGTCCTGACCGAGGAGATGATCCGCGACCGCTTCGGGCTGATCGCGATCGACCTCCCGGCCGAGGTCGCGGCGAACGCGATCGGTTCCGACCACGCGTTGTCCCTCGCGGGGCAGCGAACGACCGCGGCGCTCGCACCGAACGACCTGCTGATGCGGACGGCCCTGAGCGCGTCCGGTGCGAGCGAGGACGACGTCACGCTCTCGTTCGCGATCGAGCCGTCGCGCGCGGTCGACGGCAACCTCGAACCGGGGGATCGGATCGACGTCGCCGTGACCTACGGGCAGGGGCCCGACGCTTACACCCTCTACGTCGCCCGGAACGTGCTGATGGTCGACAGCTCGACCCCGACCGGGGGGTTCGAGGGGGAGTCGGTCGTGCTGACCCTGTCGCTGCCCGACGACGAACGTGCGCTCGCGATCGTGCAGGCCGTCAACACCGGCGACGTCGTCGTGACGCGCGCCGCTGCGTCGGCGGGCGAACGCGGCACATCGGTGCCGGCCTACACCCCGCCGGCGACCGCCGACGGCGCCCCGCCGGTGTCCTCGCTCGAGCCACGCGACGACGACGCGGAGGGCTGAGGTGGCCAACGAGCGCTACGTCCTGCTCGGCGTCGCCACCCCCCGCGCTCGGTGGTTCCGTGAGGTGGGACAGTGGGCGCAGTCGGCCGCCATCCCGGCCGAGTTCGTCCGGTGCGTCTCGCTCGCGGAGATGCGCGCACGGCTGGCCTCCGGTCGTCCGTTCTCCGCTGTGCTGATCGACGGACAGCTCGGCGGGCTCGACCGCGACGTCGTCGCTGCCGCCGCCACGCACGGTTGCCCGGTCATCATCATCGACGACCGGGGTCCCGACCCGTACCGCGAGCTCGCGCCGGCAGCCGTCCTGGTGCCGCCCGTCACCCGCGATTCGTTGCTCGACACGCTCGGCACCCACGCGGAGATGGTCGGTGCCGCGGTCGTCCAGTCGCCGACGGGCTCGGTCCCAGATGCGTCGTCCCGCCGTGGGGAGCTCGTCGCCGTCCTCGGTCCGGGCGGGACCGGGGCGTCCACCGCGGCGATCGCGCTGGCGGAGGGGTTGGCTCACGGCGAGCACGCCAGCGACGGACCGGTCCTGCTGGCCGACCTGTGCCGGAGCGCCGACCAGGCGATGCTGCACGACTCCCGCGTGGTGGTGCCCGGGGTCCAGGAACTCGTCGAGGCCCACCGCACGGGCAGCGTCCCCCCCGGCGTCGTCCGCGATCAGACCTTCGAGGTGGCCGGGCGGGGCTACCGGCTCCTGCTCGGCCTGCGTCGCCAGCGTCACTACGTGACGATCCGACCCCGCGCGTTCGACGCGGCGCTCGATTCGCTCCGCCGCACGTTCGCGGTGACCATCTGTGACGTCGACCCGGACCTCGAAGGTGAAGCCGAGACCGGGTCGTTGGACGTCGAGGAGCGTCACCTGATGACGCGGGCGGCGGTGGCGCGAGCCTCGGTGGTCTTCGTGGTCGGCGCACCGGGCCTCAAGGGGTTGTTCAGCACCGTGCGGCTCGTCGGAGACCTGCTCGGCTTCGGCGCACCCGTCGACCGCATCGTGCCGGTGGTGTCGCGGGGGCCGCGCAACCCCCGGCAGCGCGCCGAGTTCTCCACCGGTTTCCGCCAGCTGCTCGAGGCCAACGTCGGGGACAGCGCGGCGCGCATGGTGAACCCCGTCCACCTACCGGAGCGCCGGGTCGACGAGGCCCTACGTGACGGGGTGGGCATGCCGAAACCACTGCCGGCGACGCTGGCGGCCGCCTACCGCGCGGTCATGGAGCGCGCGGGCCCGCTCGCCGAGGTGGACGCCGGGCCGCGCCGGATCACCCCGGGCAGCCTGGCTGCATCGGCCGACCGGGAGGCCACACGTCGTGAGTGACCACCTCTCCCCCCTCGTCGAGATCGAGGTCGAGGTCCTGCGCCGGGCCAAGGAGGAGACCCTCGACCTCGACGCGGCCGGCGCCGACCACCGGCTGCGCGAGCTGATCGAGGAGGCCGTGGCGCAGTGGAGCCTCGACCACAAGCACGGGCTCCGCCCCTTCGATCTGACCTCCCCGGACCTGGTGATCGAACGCGCCTACCGCAACCTCACCGGGTACGGGCCGCTGGAACCGCTGCTGTCCGACGACGACGTGTGGGAGATCATGATCAACGCTCCCGACGCGATCTTCGTCAAGCGTCACGTGGGCGTCAGCGGCTACCACGACGAGGCCTTCCACGACGACGAGCACGTCACCCGCACCCTGACCAAGATCCTGGACGACGCCTCGGCGGCGCACCGCAAGCTCGACCCGTCCGAGGGGTTGCAGGACGCCCAGCTCGAGGACGGCGCTCGGCTCCACATCGTGCACCGCGACGTCGGACGCGGCAGCCACTTCATCGTCAACATCCGCAAGTTCACCGGCGTCGCCTTCCGCTCGCTCGACGAGCTCGCCGACCGGGGGATGCTGACGCCCGAGATCGCCGAGTTCCTCCGCGCCGCCGTCCGTGCCCGGCTATCGGTGGTCTTCGCCGGGCCGCCCGGGTCGGGCAAGACCACGTTGTTGTCCTGCTGCACGGCCGAGCTCGATCCCTCCCTCCGGGTGGTCACCGCCGAGGAGGTCTTCGAGGTCGACGTCCCGCTGCCGAACGTCGCCTCGATGCAGACCCGTGCGGCGCGGCCCGATCGTCCGGCGGTGGACCTCCGGCGCCTGGTGGCCGGCTTCCTGCGGATGGCCCCCGACGTCGCCATCGTGGGCGAGGTCCGCGACCGCGAGGCCCTCCCGCTCCTGCTCACGCTCTCGTCCGGCGTGAAGGGGTACACCACCATCCACGCCGGCTCGGCGCGGCAGGCGCTGTCCCGTCTGCGCTTCATCTGTCAGCTCGCCGACACCTCCAGCGAGCTGCCGCTGTCCGCGCTCAACAGCCTCGTGACCGAGGCGATCGACGTCGTCGTCCACTGCTCGCGGCACGACGGGGTGCCGCGCGTCAACGAGGTGGTGGCCGTCGAGGAGCAGCAGACCGGCGAGGTGGGCACGGCCTTCACCGTCTCCGAGCTGTTCCGGCGGCAGTCGGCCGACGGACCGTTGCAGTGGACGGGGACCGTGCCGGTCCGTATCGCCCGGCCCCTGGCGGACGCCGGCTACGACGTCCGGCAGCTGCTCGACACCACGCGCGGAGCGATGTCGTGAGCGGCGGCGCGCTCGCGATCGTCCTGTCGCTCTGCGCGGCGTACGGCGTCTTCCTGATCTACACCTCGGTCGCTCTCGGGTGGCGGGGACTCGGGGTCTCGGCCGCGACGGGTCGGCGCCGTCGTGACCGCTTCCAGCTCGGCGAGTGGCTCGTCCAAGCGGGACTCGAGAAGGTCCGCCCCGTCGAGTTCCTCGCGGTGTCGGTCGTGCTGTTCGTGATCGGCGCGGTCGCCGGTCTCGCCCTGTTCGCCGGCCCGGTGGCGGGTCTGGTCATCGGCGGCACCGCGGCCGCCGCGCCGGTGTTGACCGCCCGCTCGCGCCGTCAACAGCGCCGGGAGCGCACCCGGGACGCGTGGCCCCGGATGCTCGAGGAGCTCCGCCTCCAGGCCATCAGCCTCGGTCGGTCGATCCCGCAGGCGCTGTTCTCGGTGGGGCTGCGCGGCCCCGAGGAGCTGCGACCCGCCTTCGCCGCCGCGCAGCGCGAGTGGCTCATCTCCACCGACTTCGACCGCACCCTCGAGGTGCTGAAGGCCCAGCTGGCGGACCCGACGGCGGACGCGGTCGCCGAGACGCTGCTGATCGCGCACGAGATCGGCGGCACCGACGTCGACCGCCGGCTCAAGGCGTTGATCGAGGACCGCATCCAGGACCTCCAGGGCCGCAAGGACGCGCGGGCGAAGCAGGCGGGCGCCAGGTTCGCGCGGTGGTTCGTCCTGATCGTGCCGATCGGCATGGCGCTCGTCGGTCTCTCCATCGGCGAGGGACGCGCGGCCTACGCCAGCGCGGGTGGGCAGCTCGCCGTGATCGGCGCCCTCGGGCTCATCGCGCTGTGCTGGCTGTGGGCGGGGAGGTTGATGCAGCTGCCGCAGGAGCAGCGCGTCTTCACCGAACGGAACGGGGCGTGATCGTGGGCGCGGTGGACCTCGGGGTCGTGGATCCGATGCCGCTGTTGGTGGTGGCGGGGGCGCTGCTCTGGGCCGGCCTGACCCTGCTGCTGGCGGAGCTCCGGTGGTTCTCCCGGCGCAGCATCGTCGCCCGGCTCGGTCCGTACGTCCCGGGCGGGATGGGGGTGCGTGCGCGCGCCGGCATCCTGTCGGTCGAATCCTTCCGGGAGGCGGTCGGGCCGTTGGCCCGGGCGCTCGGTTCGCAGTTCTCGCGCCTGTTCGGGGTCACCGAGGACCTCGACCGCCGTCTCGACCGCATCCACAGCGACCTCGACGTGACCGAGTTCCGCGTCCGGCAGATTGGGTGGGCGATCGCCGGCTTCGGGGTGGGACTCCTCGCCACCTTGGCGTTCACCCCACCGGTCCCCGTGGCCATCCTGTCGATGCTCGGAGGGATGCTGCTGGCGTTCCTGCTGCTCGAACAACAGGTCTCGGGGGCCTCCGACCGGTGGAAGCGCTCGGTCTACCTCGAGCTCCCGGTCGTCGCCGAACAGGTCGGGATGCTGCTCGGGTCGGGCTTCTCGCTCTCCGCAGCGCTCGACCGGGTCGCTCGTCGTGGGACCGGCTCGGCGGCGCTCGACATCCGCCGGGTGCTCGCACGCATCCGCCAGGGCGTCAGCGAGGAGGTGGCGCTGCGTGAGTGGGCGGACCTGGTGGAGGTGGACGCGCTCGACCGCCTCGTGTCCGTGCTCGCCCTCAACCGTGAAGCGACCAACCTCGGCCGGCTCATCGCCGAGGAGGCTCGGGGGATCCGGCTGGACGTCCAGCGCGAGCTCGTGGAGAAGATGGAGGCCCGCAGCCAGCAGGTGTGGATCCCCGTCACCGTCGCGACCCTCCTACCGGGTGTCATCTTCATCGCGGTGCCGTTCACCCGCGCGCTCGGCGGCTTCCTGTCGTGACCGCCACCGCGCTCGCTGCTGCACCGCCCGCTCGGTCGTTGGTCCCTGGTTCGAACGGACCGGTAGCATCGGCCGGCGCCGTCGGGGTCCGCGGCGTATCACGAACCACGGGGGTCCTCGATGTCGCACCTCGATCAGTGCACCACCGCTGCGGCCGTCCGTCTGCGCACCGCGCTCCACGTGCTGTCGCTGCGGTTCCGCGACCAAGCCGGGGAAGGCGTCATCTCGGCGGCCATCGTGGTGCTGATCATGGCGCTGCTCGGCGCGGCGATGTGGGTGGCCTTCCAGGGCGTCTTCAACGACGCCAGCAGCCGCGCGAGCGGTGCGGTCACCCAGATCGGCGGCTGACCACCGCACCCGGTGCGCCGGCGGTGGACGCCTCCCTGGCCAGCGAAGAGGGCAGCGGGCCGCTGACGACGGTCTTCGGCACGACCATCTTCCTGCTGTTCCTGCTCTTCGCCGTGCAGGTGCTGCTGCACCTGTACGGCACCTCGACGGTCTCCGCAGCAGCGTTCGACGGCGCGCGGTTGATGGCCGCCGAGGACGGCATCGGGTGTCCCGCCGCCAGGGCGCACGTGCGGGGCATCCTCGGCGACTACGGGGCCTCGGCGGTGGTGGACTGTCGGCTCGTGCCGCCCGGGTCGCCCGAAGTCGTCGAGGTCGTCGAGGTCCGCGTGGTCGCACCGAGCCCCGCGCCGCTGGTCGAGAACCTCTTCGGCGGCTTCGACCTCGGGGACATCGAACGGACCGCTCGCGTCCGCGTCGAGGTCTTCCGTCCGGGCGGCGCGTGATGCGCGGGGCGACCCGCCCACGCTGGGCCGATGAGGACGGGCTCGCAGGCGCCGAGGCGCTCATCTTCGGTGTCCTGATCTTCGTCGTCGGGACCCTCCTGATCGTCAACGCGTGGGGCGTCATCGACGCCAAGATGGCCGCGTCGGCGTCAGCGCGTGAAGCGACCCGCGTGCTGGTCGAGTCCCCCGTGGACGTGGCCGTCACCGCGCTCGCCACCCAGGTGGTGGCCGACACGTTGGTCGGTCACGGTAAGGACCCGGCGCGGGTGGTCGGCGCGCCGACGATCACCGCCCGGCGAGGGATCGCTCGGTGCGCCCGCATCCGTGTCGACGTCCGCTACCGGGTCCCGACCATCACCCTGCCGTGGATCGGCGGGCTCGGCTCGGGACACCTCGAGGTCCGCGGCAGCCACACCGAGCTGGTCGACCCGTTCCGCAGCGGACTGTCGGGGGAGGCGACCTGTGACCTCTGACCGGTCGCGCCTGCGGGGGGAGGACGGCAACACCCTGCTGCTCATGCCCGTCGGGGTGCTGATCCTGCTCGTGCTCGGCGCGATCGCGGTGGACTTCGCCATCGTCTACACCGCGCAACGCGAGCTCGCCAACCTCACCGCCGGGCTCGCCAACGACGCGGCCGGCGCGGTCGACGAGGACGCGTTCTACCGCGACGGCGTCTACCGGATCGACGGGAGCCGGGCCCGCGGCGTGGTCAGCTACGTCGTGGCCACGCGACCCGACGACACCCTGGTCATCGACTGCCCGACGGTCGCGCTCGACGCCCCGGACGTGGTGCGGGTGGCCTGCGTCGGCACGATCGACCTCGTCTTCTCCGGGGCGCTGCCCGGCGGGGTGTCGCCCTACACCGTCCGGGCGTCGAGCACCGCCCGCGCCGACGAAGGGCCCTGACCGCCGGACCCGCCGACGTCTGGCTCAGCTGGCGCGCTTGACCCGCGCGTCGAGCCCCTCGTAGCTGTCGAGGTAGACCTCGCGCTCGCCCTTGAGCTTGTCGACGATCTGCTCGTACTCGTCGGTGCGGCCCTGGCGCTCGTAGAGCTTGCGCGGCTGCAGGATCTCGGCGTCGTCGAAGCCGGGGATCGACTCGGCGACCAGGTAGCCGAAGTCCGGGTCCTCGACCCACTTGATCGAACCCTCGACGATGCCCTGCTGCACGGCCGCCGAGTGCGGGATCCTGACCTTCTTGGACCCCTCGACGTCCTCACCACCGCCGACCCGGCCCGTGGAGAGCAGGTAGACCTCGAGCTCGCAGGTCTCGAGCAGTTCGAGCAGACGGTTGGCCTGCGAGGCGTCGTTCTCGAACCAGAACGGGTTGGTCCCCGGCACGCGCAGGCTCTTGCCCGCCTCGGCGGCGCCACCGGCGGACGTGCCCTTGGTCTCGCCGAGCATGAAGTAGTAGGCAGCCTGTTCGGGCTTGAGCTTGGCGACCGCCGGGATGATGTTCTCGTTGCGGTTCAGGATGAACAGGTACTTCGCCTTCGGCAGGTCCGAAGGGTTGCGGTGACGGATGTCATCGAGCCCGAAGGTGCACCGGCCGTTCGCGGTGTAGTTGGTGTCGAAGAAGTCGACCTTGCCGTCCTCGTCGACCGACACCGACTCGAGCCACGCGTCCGAGGACGTCGCGCCCCCGTAGATGGTGGGCTCGTCGTCGGGGTCGAGACCGAAGGTCTTGGCGAAGCAACCCGCCTCGGTGGTGTGGACCGTGCCTCCGGGCATCAGAGCGATGAAGTCATCCTGGACCGGCAGCGAACCCATCACGTTGCGGAAGGTCGTGGTGGTCTTGCCCGTCCCCGACAACCCGATGATGAGCGCGAGGTGCTCCTCACCGTCCGGGGTCTGATCCGCCGGGAAGGTCTTGGCACCGGAGTGCATCGCGAGGCCACCGCGGTCGTAGACCAGCTTGTTCCACATCCGCAGGCCCCCCATCTTCGACTCGCCGAAGTAGTCGGAGCCGAAGACGCGGGTCACGTAGGTGTCGAGGTCGACGGTGATAAGGCAGTCGTCGGGCTTGCCGGGCGCGTTCAGGTTCGGGGTGTAGATCACCGTGAACTCGGCCTCGAAGCCGGTCTGCTCAGGGTCGAAGTAGAGCTGCTGCTGCATGGCCGGGATGTTCGAGTTGGCCTTCTCGATGTAGAGCTGGCAGGCCGTGCGGAACTCGGGATCCGGGCCGATATACCCCTCGACCAGGACCATGTCCTGACCGGCGATGTACTCGTCCTGCTTGCGTGCCCACTCCGCGGCTTCCTCACGCGAGATGGTCGGCTTGGCGTTCGGCTCGTCGGTGACGAAGTACGTCGACTTCGCGAGGCGCGACTTGATCCGTGCCTTGTAGTTGAGGTTGCCGAACTCGGTCTCGCCGATGCGGTCGGCCGGCATCAGCTCGAGGGCCCAGTCGCGCAGCTCTGCCTGCGTCGGGTTCTCGGCGACGGACTTGGCCTTCGGCAGCTCGAAGGTCACGGTTCCTACCTCCCACGCACACAGGTGCGCTCGACGCCCGGGCGACGTTGCCGGGGGAGCGGACCATACCCACCCTCCCGGCTCGCCAACGAACCGAGACCGACCTTCCGGAGGGGTCGCAGAGGCCCCGAGCCGGGGTGCCCCGGCCGGCTCGCCGTTGCCCGGACCGCGCCGTCGTGCGGTCGTTGCGGCCGCCGGCAGGTGACTAGTCCGAAGCAGCCAGACTGGAAGGGTTGGAAGACCACCCGCGACGCCTATTCCGTGACCGAGCGTCGCAGCTGCATACTCTCCGTGAGGGCAGGGTCACACCACCACCTGCCCCACCGGACCCCCACGAGGTGCCCCGTGACCACGCCCCGGATCAAGAAGCTCCGCGCCGCCGTCGCGGCCGCCGTCATCGCGACATCGCTGGTCGCCACCTCGGTGCCCGCCGCCGCTGCACCACCGGAGCGGACCCAGAAGGTCCAGACGGCCGACACCTCGGTCGAGTTCCTCGGCTTCAGCTGGGTCTGATCGACACCGGCGCACGGAGGGTGGGGTGATCGACCGCACCCACGGGTACGTCGCCGGGTTGTCCGCTGCTGCGGTGGCGGTGCTGAGTGCTGGCGCAGCCGCGACCCCCTTCCCGTCGCCCGACCTGGTGGAGATCCTCCTCCTCGTCGGCGCCATCGCGATCGCGGAGCGGACCGAGGTCCTCTTCCGCTGGGATCGCGATGAATCGGGCACCTTCACGCTGGTGGAGGTCGCGGTAGCGGCAGGGCTGCTGCTGCTACCGCCACTGCACGTCGCCATCGCGGCGATACCGGGCATCGCCCTCGCCCACGCCGCTTCGCTGCGGAACCCGGAGAAGGTCGCCTTCAACGTCGCGTCGGTGACGCTGGCGGTCGCTGCGGCCGCCGGGACACTGAGCGCCACCCCCGCGGTCGGCCCGCTCGTCGCAGACCGGCCGGTGCTCGGGCTCGTCCTCGGGATGCTCGCCTACGGCCTCATCTCCACGGCTTCCTTCGCCGGGCTGCTCTGGGTGCGGTTGCCCGACCGTAGTTGGGTCACGACACTTCGCCGCCAGATGCCCCTGCACGCGGCGGCCAACGTCGCGATGACCTCGGTAGCCATCGTCCTGGCGACACTCTGGCTACTCCGCCCCGACCTGGTGCCGTTCGTCCTCGCCCCCGCCGTCGCTGTCCACCTCGCCGTTCGGTCCTCGCTGCGTGCGGCTGCCCTTTACGGCGAGCAGGAGGACGAGCACGCTCGCCTCCTGCGGGTCGTCGACGGCGCCTCCGACGGGATCGTCCTGCTCGACGCTCACGCGTGCATCCAGGTCTGGAACCCCGCCATGACCCGGCTGACGGGCCACCCCGCCGACGACGCCGTGGGGCGCAGCGTGGCCGACGTGCTGACCCCAGCCGTCCGAGGTAGCTCCTCGCCCGCCACGGGGCGTTGGACCCTGGAGGCCGCTCAGGAGCACACGCCCGTCCTCGAGCAGGATGCCCAGCTGACCGACGCCGACGGCGACACCCGGGACGTGCGCGAGAGCCACGCCTTCACCTTCGACGACCGTGGCCGGTGCACCGGCGCGGTGGTGGTCGTGCGTGACGTGTCCCGCCAGCGTGAGCTCGAACGGCTGCGTTCCGATTTCGTCGCTCGTGTCTCGCACGAGCTGCGTAGCCCGCTGACGCCGATCCGCGGGTTCGCCTCCGTGCTGCTGCGACGGGGTGAGCTGCTCGGCGAGGAGCAACGTGCGGAGGCGCTGACCCGCATCGTTGAACGCGCGGACCACCTCCACAAGCTCGTCGAGGACCTCCTGCTGGTCACCCGCATCGAGCACACCGACATCGCCGAACTGGTCCACGCCGGCCCGTTCGACCTCGCCCGCACCGTCCGGTCCGCCGTCGACCACGTCCGCATCGCCGACGCCGGCCGCACGATCACCGTCGCCGTGGCCGACGATCTCCCTCTCGCCCACGCCGACGCCGACCGGGCCCGCCAGGTCATCGACGCGCTGCTCGACAACGCCGTCCGGTACTCGCAGCCCGACACCCCGGTCGAGGTCGAACTCGACCGCGACGGTGTCGACGTCCGTGTCCGGGTCGTCGACCATGGACCGGGGATCCCCGCAGCGCAGCGCGACGCCGTCTTCGAGCGCTTCCACCGGCTCGAGGACCCGATGACCATGCGGACCGGCGGCGTCGGTGTCGGCTTGTTCCTCGGCCGCCGACTCGCCGAGGCCATGCACGGCAGCCTCACCATCGTCGATACCCCTCCAGGCGACGGCGCCGTCCTCGAGTTACGCCTACCGGTCGCCGCTCCGGAACCCGCCTCAGGTCGGCGCGAGTGGGCCGTCGATACATCGCCTCCGGCGGTTCCGGACCTACCTCGCTAAGGTCACCTGCACCTGCCACGGCTCGCGGCCATTGTCGCGGTCGTCCGTGGCCCCATAGTCGTTCGACCGGGCCCGTCCCGGGACAGGTACAGCCGTGGCGAAGAAGTCCGACAAGCGCTTCCAGATGAGCGACGAGCACAAGGCGGCACTGGCCGAGGGCCGCGCGCAGGGGCGTGCCGTCCGCGAGTACCTCGCGGCGATCGAGGCCGACCGCAAGCCCGGTCGCAAGGTCGATCCGAGCACGCTCGAACGGCGGATCGCCGACGCCCAGAGCTCCATCGACAGCGAACCGGACCCCGCCAAGCGGGTCGAGCTGATCCAGAAGCGGCTCGACCTCGAAGCCAAGCTGGCCGACGTGCAGGACGACGTCGACCTCGAGTCGCTCGAGGCCGCGTTCGTCGAGGCGGCTGGGCCCTACTCGGAGCGCAAAGGCATCACCTACACCGCGTGGCGTGAAGCCGGTGTGCCCGCTGCGGTGTTGAAGCGCGCCGGGGTGAAACGCACCCGCTCGGCG
>JBBECA010000031.1:0-6011 GCA_040882055.1 Nitriliruptor sp. | reverse complement strand
ATCCGTGAGGGTGGCCGCACCGTGGGTGCTGGCCGCGTCACCAAGATCACCAACTGATACCCGCCGCCCACACCGGGCGGCGACCCAGGAAGCGTTCCCCATGCCGAAGAACGACAACCGTCCGAAGGTGACGCTGGCTTGCACCGAGTGCAAGGAGCGCAACTACATCACCACCAAGCACCGCGTGAACCAGCGCGAGCGCATCGAGCTGAGCAAGTACTGCTCCCGGTGCCGCCAGCACCAGCCCCACCGCGAGACCCGCTGACGCGCACGCGGCAGGGCGCGAGCGCGCCCGCTCGTCCCACGCAGCATCCGGCCGGCCCACCTGCGCCGCAGGTGGGCCGCGTCGCGTTCCGACGCCGACGGGGCGCGGCCTAGGATGCGCGCCGGTGCCCCCGGGAGCGGGTGTGCCGACGCCCGACGCCGAGGAGGCACCGGATGGCCCTCAACCGCGACAAGGTGGGCACCGAGTACCCGCCCTACACCTACGAGGTCTCGCGCGAGAAGATCCGCGAGTACGCGCAGGCGCTCGGCGAGAGCGACCCGCGCTACTTCAGCGACGGCGACGATTGCGTGGCGCCCCCGACGTTCGCGGCCGCCTTCACCGTGATCAAGGGTGGCGCGGCGGCGTTCTCCGACCCCGACCTCGGTGTCCACCCCGCGCTGGTGCACGGCTCGCAGCGCTACGTCTTCGGGGACCGTCCGGTCGTGCCGTGCGACACCCTGACCTGCACCCCGCGTATCGCCGACATCCAGGTCCGGGGTCGCAACGAGCTCATGACCGTCGAGGTGGACTGCCGGTTCGAGGATGGCGGCCTCGCCGTCCGCTCCGAGGCGGTCATCATCTTCCTCGGTTCTGCGCCGGCGGCTGACGCCGGCGGCGACGGTTCCGCGCCGGCGGCTGACGCCGGCGGCTCCGTTCCGACCGGGGAGGTCGCGTGATGTCGGACGTCACCGGGAGCGACAACGAGCGAGCGGGAGCGAGCGAGACGGCCGGGGCGGCGGGTGGGATCGATCCTGGCACCGAACTTCCCACCATCGAGCAACAGGCCACCCTCACGACCTCGGTCGGGTACGCCGCAGCGTCCGGTGACCTCAACCCGCTGCACTACGACCAGGAGTTCGCCGGTCAGGTCAGCCCGACGGGCGGGATCATCGCGCACGGGATGTTCTCGATGGGGCTCGCCTCGCGGCTGCTCACCCAGTTCGCCGGCGACCCCGCCAAGGTGCTCGAGGTCCAGGTCCGCTTCGCCAAGCCCTGGCCCCTCGGCACGAGCTCGACCTTCGGGGGCACGGTCGCCTCGGTCGACGACGGGGTGGCGACCGTCGAGCTGTTCGGTGACAACGAGAACGGTGAGCGCATCCTGAAGGGGACCGGCCGGGTCCGGCTCTGAGCCGGCGGCCCCCTGGGCCGGCCCCCGCGCGGCGGCGCCACCACGGTTGTCGCCCTCCGCGGGGGCGGGTAGCATCGCGGCGCTGCCTCCCCGTGGGGCAGCGTTCCCTTGTCGTGAGCTTCCCGCGTCCGCGTGGGTCACCCGCGCGGGGGAGCGGACGGGCGTAGCTCAACTGGCAGAGCAACGGTCTCCAAAACCGTAGGTTGGGGGTTCAAGTCCCTCCGCCCGTGCGACGCGCCGGCCCCGGCTGGTTCGTGACCCGTCCGACCGCCACCCGGTGCCACCGTCGATCGAGCGCCGCGAGCACGCAGACCGCACCGGAACCCACCGTGCCGGCCCCCGGCACGAGCAGGAGCCCCACCTTGAGCCGCGACGACGAACGCCGCGCTGACCGCGACACCCGCCCGACGGCGGACCAGCCGAGCGCGGGCGCCGACAAGACCACCACCACCGAGAAGCCTGAGCGCACCAGCCCGGGGCAGTTCCTGCGCGAGGTCCGCTCCGAGCTCCGCAAGGTGGCGTGGCCGAACCGTCAGGAGCTCATCTCCTACACCATCGTGGTGCTCGTCATGTCGCTCGTGCTCACGCTCCTGATCTGGGGCTTCGACACGATCATCCGCGAGGCGATCCAGAACACCCTGTGAGCGCCACCACCGACCCGCTGGGAAGTACGCCCGTGCCCGACGACCAGACCGACACTCCCGCCACCGAGCTGCTCGAGGGCGAGGACACCTACGCCGTGCCCGCCGATGGTGACGTTGCGCCCGAGTCGACCGTGCCGGACGCCGACCCGTCGACCGACGACGGCGTCGCCGATGCCTCCTCCGAGCTCACCGATGCGCAGGTCGACGACGTCGACACCTCCGCTGCGGTCGACCTCGGTGACGAGGGCGACGACGGCGACACGGCTGCCGGTGAGACCGCCGGCGAGGGCGGCGCCGACGACCTCGACGACCTGCTCGGTCTCGCTGGTGCGGGCGAGGACGCTGACGACGAGCCGCTGACCGCGGTCGACCCCGACGTGCCCACCCCACCCGCCGACGTGCCCGCCGCTGACGAGGTCGAGGCGGAGGTCGCCCCGGAGCCGGCCGTCCGGCGCCGGCCGCGCTCGCTGGCCGAGGTCCGCGACAAGAAGGACCTCGCCCGGCTGGTGGGTGACTGGTACGTGGTCCACACCTACTCCGGCTACGAGCAGCGGGTCAAGGACAACCTCGAGAACCGCGTCGAGACCCTCGATGCCCACGACAAGGTCTTCGAGGTGGTGATCCCCACCGAGGAGGTCACCGAGTACAAGAAGGGCAAGAAGACCGTCGTCGCCCGCAAGTTCCTGCCCGGCTACGTGCTCGTGCGCATGGACATGGACGACGAGACCTGGGGCATCGTGCGGCACACCCCGAACATCACGGGGTTCGTCGGCTCGTCGGGCTCCAAGCCCGTCCCGCTGCCGCTCCGCGAGGTCGCCGCCACCCTGCAGCTGCCCGACGAGGTGGTCGAGGTCACCGAGTCCGACGAGGCAGCAGCGCCCGAGCCCGAGCGCCAGGTCGCCGAGATCGACATGGAGGTCGGTGAGACCGTCCGGGTCACCTCCGGCCCCTTCGCCGACTTCACCGGGACCATCTCCGAGATCAACCTCGACCAGGCCAAGCTCAAGGTGCTCGTCAGCGTGTTCGGTCGCGAGACCCCGCTCGAGCTGCCCTTCGACAACGTCGCCAAGCTCTAGCCCGACGCGCTCACCTGAGCGCCGAGAGCTCGGCACACCGAGAACCGATGTGGGAGGCCGCGACCGCGGCCGTTCGACCACGAGGAGAAGACACAGATGGCCAAGAAGGTCGCTGGTTTCATCAAGCTGCAGATCCCCGCGGGGCAGGCCAACCCGGCGCCGCCGGTCGGTCCCGCCCTCGGTCAGCACTCCGTGAACATCATGGAGTTCTGCAAGGCGTTCAACGAGCGCACCCAGCCGATGATGGGCGACATCGTCCCGGTGGAGATCACGGTCTACGAGGACCGTTCCTTCACCTTCATCATGAAGACCCCGCCGGCCGCCCAGCTGCTGCTGAAGGCCGCCGGCGTCCCGAAGGGCTCGGGGACCCCGCACATCGCGAAGGTCGCCAGCGTCTCGCGCGATCAGGTCCGCCAGATCGCCGAGACCAAGATGCCCGACCTCAACGCCATCGACATCGAAGGTGCCATGAAGATCGTCGAGGGCACCGCGCGCTCGATGGGCATCACCGTCGACGGCTGACCACCAGCTCCAACCGAGCTCACGCCGCAGCGCGTGGGACGAACACGTGGGAGGGGGGCAGCGCCCTCCGCCTGACCACGAGGAGACACCCCTATGGCCAAGCACGGCAAGAAGTACCGGGCGGCGCTCGAGCGCATCGATGCCGACCGTCTCTACGCCCCCAAGGCGGCGTTCGCCCTCCTCAAGGAGGTCAACGCCGTCAGCTACGACCCGACCGTCGAGGTGGCGTTCCGCCTCGGGATCGACCCGCGCAAGGCGGATCAGATGATCCGCGGTGCGGTGTCGCTGCCCCACGGCATCGGCAAGACCGTCCGCGTGGCGGTCGTGGCCAGCGCCGACAAGGCGGCCGAGGCACGCGAAGCGGGCGCCGACCACGTCGGTGACGACGACCTCGTCGAGCAGCTCGGGCAGGGTGACCTGCTCAGCGAGATCGACTCGGTCATCGCCACCCCGGACATGATGGGCAAGCTCGGACGCCTCGGGAAGGTGCTCGGTCCCCGCGGTCTGATGCCGAACCCGAAGTCCGGCACCGTGACCATGAACGTCGGGCAGGCCGTGACCGAGATCAAGGCCGGCCGCGTCGAGTACCGCTCGGACCGCAACGGCAACGTCCACGCCGTGCTCGGCAAGGCGTCGTTCTCCGTCGAGAACCTGGTCGACAACTACGCCGCGCTGCTCGACGAGATCCTGCGCCAGCGTCCGTCGTCGGCCAAGGGCCGTTACCTGCGCTCGGCGACGATCTCGACCTCGGCATCGCCCGGCATCCCCCTCGACCCGAGCAAGTCCAAGGACCTACTCCTCGACGAGGACGAAGCCGCGACCGCCTGATCGCGCCCCGCACCGACCACGAGCCCGTCCCTGCGACGGGCTCGTGGTCGTCAGGGCCCCTCCGCCGCGGCTCCGAGGCGGGGGAGGGGAACCGCTAGCGTCCACCACGGCTGGGCATGCGTCCGGCCCGAGCACGGAGAGGCCGGGGTGGGCGACCAGGGTCAGGCAGGTGGCGCGGCCGCTCCGGCCGACGATGTCACCGAGGTGTTGGTCGCATCGGGCGATGCGGGCACCCGCGCCCAGGTCGCGTTGACGCTCGGCGCGGAGCGGTTCGTGGTCGCCGAGGCCGAGGACACCGGATCCGCGATCCGGGCCGTGGCCGGGCGCCGACCGGCGGTCCTGGTGCTCGACGCGGCCCTGCCCGGCGCCGGGGCCGTGGCGCTCGCACGCACCCTGCGCGCCAACCCCGAGACCGAGGCCACCCGCGTGCTGGTGCTCACCAACCGTGGCGACAGCCTGACCGGGTCGTCACCGGGGGTGGACGCATCGCTGGCGGTCCCCTTCACCGCGCTCGCGCTGCTGCGCAAGGTCGAGGGTCTGCTCGACGACGGCTGACCCGCGTGCGCGTGGGGCGCGGCGCTGCGCCGCGTTCGACGGCACCACCGGGCACCGCTACGCTCCTGAGCAACGACGCCACAGACCGCTGGACGCCCGCCTCGCGGGTCGAAGGTCGCGGCGCTCCCCTCCCTCACCGGACCGGGTGCCCCGCGCGTCCCGCGTAGGTCGGTCGACACCCCGCAGCCACCGGCTGCTGTCCCGTGTCCGCCCCCTGCGCGAGCCGCGCCAGGGGGCACTTCCATCTCCGGGCCGGGTCCGGGCGCCGTCCTCGACACCGAGCCGCGCGCCACCCACCCCGGAGGACACCACGTGCCACGGCCCGACAAGGTCGCCGTCGTCGATGACGTCAAGAGCGGCCTCACCGACTCGGCAGCCACGCTGCTGACCCACTACCGCGGCCTCACCGTCACCGAGATGGCCGAGCTGCGCATCAAGCTGCGCGAGGCGGGGGCGCGCTACCGCGTCGCCAAGAACACCCTCGCGAAGCGCGCGGCGGCCGATGCCGGCATGGCCGAGCTCCAGGACCTGCTCGACGGTCCGACCGCGCTGGTCTTCTGCGCGGACGACCCGGTCGGCCCGGCCAAGGCGCTCAAGGCCTTCGCCAAGGACCACCCGGCGCTCGTGATCCGTGGCGGCTACCTCGAAGGTGAGGTGCTCGACGACGTCGCAGCGATCAGGCTCGCCGACCTCGCCTCCAGGGAGGAGCTGCTCGGTCAGCTCGCCGGTCTCATGTACGGCGCGCTCGCCAACACGGCGCGGCTGCTGCAGGCCCCGATCGAGAAGCAGGCTCGGCTCGTGCAGGCCCTCATCGACGCTGGCGGCAACGCCGATGTCGCCGAGGCGCCGGCCGCAGCCGAGGCTCCCGCAGCCGCGGCCGATGAGGCCGAAGCTGGCACCGACGAGGCGGCCCCGGCCGAGGCTGACGAGGCCGAGGCTGGCACCGACGACGCGCCGGCAGCCGAGGCGGACGACGCGCCCTCGGCCGAGGC
>JBBECA010000030.1:0-6033 GCA_040882055.1 Nitriliruptor sp. | reverse complement strand
CTAGGCTCCGGCCACCGTCCGTGACGCTCGCGCGGACGCACCGACGTTGGAGCAGGAGGACGAGGTGGCCGACCGGCGCCGCCACCTCGCCGGCCGGGTGCCCGGCCCGCTGGTCACCCTCGGCCGGAGCCTCGGGATGCCGGTCGCCGAGGTCCGCAGCTACTGGTCGCAGGAGGCCCGGAGCATCCGGGCGGGCACGACGGCGCTCGCCATCGGCCTGGCTGCCACGCTCGTGGCCGGGTTGGTGCTCGGCTCCGCGGGCGACTCGCTCGAGCGCTTCCCGGGTCTGCTGGTCCTGATCCCGGCCGCGATCGGCGTCCGGGGGGCGATCTTCGGTGCGCTGACGGCCCGGCTCGGGACCGGCATGCTCACCGGGCAGTACACGCCGGAGATCCGCCGCGAGACCTTCCTCGGCCGCCAGCTCGAGAGCGCGGCCTACCTCAGCGTCGCGACAGCGCTGCTCATCGCGCTGGTGGCGTGGATCGCGAGCGCCGTCCTCGGGCTGCCGTCGATCGATCTGCTCCGGCTGACCGCGGTGTCCCTCGTCGGCGCCGTCGTCTCGTCGGTGGTCATGGCCCTCGCCGCGGTCGTGCTCACCCGGCAAGCGGAACGCCGCGGGTGGGACGTCGACGACGTCGGCGCGCCGATGATCACCGCAGCGGGGGACCTCGTCGGCCTCCCCGCGCTCATCGGGGCGACCCTGCTGCTCCACATCGATGCGCTCGGCATCGGCATCGGCATCCTCGGGGTCCTCGCCGGCGTCGCCGCGGCCGTCCTCGGGTGGCGCCACCCCGATCCCCCGACCCGTCGCATCATCCGCGAGTCCCTGGCGGTCCTCTCGATCGCGACCGTCGTCAGCGTGATCGCCGGGACGGTGCTCGAGACGCGCGCCGAGCAACTGCTCGCGTTGCCGGCGGTGCTCGTGCTGATCCCCCCCTTCATCGCCAACTGTGGCTCGCTCGGCGGCATCCTCTCGAGCCGGCTCGCGAGCAAGCTGCACATCGGCCTCGTGGAACCGCGCAAGACGCCCGGCCGAGCGGCGGCGCTGGACTTCTCCCTGACCGGCCTGCTCGCGCTCGTCGGCTTCACCGGCGTCGGCATCATCGGCTGGGCCGGAGCGCTCCTCGCCGGCCTGACACCCGGACCGCCCTGGACGATCCTCGCGATCGCCGGGCTCGCCGGGCTGTTCGCCACCGTGCTCATCCTGGTCGTGGCGTACGCCGCGGCCGTGACCTCGTTCCGCTACGGCCTCGACCCCGACAACCACGGGATCCCGGTCGTGACCGCCGCGATGGACCTGCTCGGCATCCTGTGCCTGGTGGGCGCCATCGCCCTGCTGCAGGTGAGTTGACCATGATGAAACGACGCGGTTCCGGCCAGGAACGTCGCACCGTCAAGGACCTGCTCGTCGGGGCGAAGGATGCCGCCGAACTGATGGTCGACCTCGCCTACGCGGCGATCTTCTTCGGGGACGAGGCGATCGCACGTGAGGTGCTGCGGCTCGAGGACGTCGTCGACGAGACCCTCGTGGAGCTCCGGGCGGTGTGCATGATCGCCACCCGGACCTTCGAGGATGCCGACCAGCTCGCCGGGGTCCTGTCGATGGCGGTCTCCATCGAGGGGATCGCCGACGCCGCCGAGGACATCGCACGGGTGGTGCTCAAGGACCTCGGCATCCCGACCGAGCTGCGCGACGACCTGCGGCACGCCACCGAGGTGACCGCGCGCGTCAAGATCCGCGAGGACAACGAGCTCGAGTCGGCCTCGCTGCGCGATCTCGAGCTGCCCGCCCGCACGGGGATGTGGGTCATCGCCATCCGGCGCGACGTGCAGTGGATGTACGGCCCCACACCCGACGACGTCCTGCGGGAGGGGGACGTGCTGTTCCTCCAGGGTCCGAAGGAGGGGGTCGATCACGTGCGTGAACTCGCCGGCGGCACCGCCCGTGAGCTCCCGCCCCCGCCGCAGCGTGCCAAGCTCACCAACCTCGATCGTGCGGTCGACCTCGTGGTCGAGCTCAAGAACGTCTCCGAGGTCGCGGTCGGGCTCGCGTACTCCGCGATCCTGTTGCGCGACCTGTCCCTGGCAGCCGAGGTCGGGGTCATCGAGGACACCTCCGACGAGCTCTTCCACCAGCTCGAGGGGTGGGTCCTGCGGGCGGCCGCCGAGCTCGACGATCCCGACGAACTGCGGGGTCTGCTCCACCTCGCGTCGGCGGCGGAACGGATCGTCGACGCTGCCCAGTCCATGTGCCGCGTCATCGAGGACGAGGGTCCGCCGCACCCGATCATCGCCGCTGCCCTCGCGGAGGCGGACGAGATCGTGGCCGACGCCGAGGTCGCCGAGGGCAGCCCCGCAGCGGACCGGACCCTGTCCGAGCTGCGGCTGCACACCCAGACCGGCATGGAGGTCCTGGCCATCCAGCGCCGCAGCCGGTGGACCTACCGCCCGAAGCGCTCCCGCAGGATCGAGGCTGGCGACCGCTTGCTCGCCATCGGCCCCGAGGAGGGCGCGCCCCGGCTCCGCGAGCTGTGTGGCGACACCCGCGGTGAGGGGGACGAGGGCTGGATCGCCTCCCCGGAGGAGATCGAGAGCTGAACGTGCGCTCGATGAGCGGCGGTCCGGGACGCTACCCCGGCCGGATGGGCGGTGCATCCAGCTCGACTGGGTGAGGTCACCCAGCGAGCAGCGGGCGCGTGGTCGCCAGCGCTCTCGCTGAGCGGCGACGGTTCCCCCACCGAACGCACCCCACCTGAGGAGCTCCCGTGCGTACCCACCTGCGAACCCGCATCACCTCGCTCTCCCTCGTCGCCGGCCTCGCCTTCGCCGGCGCCGCCTGCGCCGTCGAGGACGACGAGCCGGACACCACCGTCGTCGAGGAAGACGACGCGGCCACCACCGACACCGGTGGCACCGAGGACGCCGACGCTGACGCCGAGGCCGACGTCACGGTCGAGGAAGACACGACCGGTACCGAGGGCACCGAGGACGCCGACGCTGAGGCAGACGCCGAGGCGGACGCCGACACGGACACCGACACCGACACCGACAGCTGAACCGACCTCGCACAGCCGGACGGGCGCCCCGAGGGGCGCCCGTCCCGCGTTCGGATCACCCGCTGCCACGCGGGAGGTGGTCGAGGACCCCCGCCAGGTCACGCTTGTAGCGGCCGAAGCGCGGGCGCTTCAGGACCGACAGGGAGGCGCGCGGTCCGTCCAGGCCCTGGCCGCGGTCCTGACCCGCTCGGCCGACCCCAGGCCAGTCGAGCGGCACGTGGGTCCACGCCTCGAGGACCGGGACCAGGTAGAGCGGCGTGCCGTCCGGGAGCGAGAGCTCGGCGCGCATACCGCCCCGCAGCAGCTGGGCACTCACGTGCCGGAGCGCGGCCTCGGCGCCGGGGACCTGGGCACGGCTGAGCCCGTACAGCTCGAGGTCGGGGACGTCGAACCGCGCGAGCCCGTGGCTGCGGACCCACCAGGTCCCCTCGCCGTCGGCCCGGAAGACCACGGCGTCGTCGAGCGAGACCGACCCGACCGCACAGCGGTTCATCCACGCCTCGTCACGTTCGGTGACCGCCGACTGGTCGTAGACGCCCCGGACGTGGCCACGCAGGTGCCGTGAGAGCCCCTGGAGCAGCTGCGCCTGACGGCGGATCCCCTCGACGAGTCCGTCCCCACCGACGTAGGTCTCGGTGCGCAACATCGGTCGCCCGTCCACGTCGTCCAGCGCACGCACGACCGCCTTCTGCATCCGACCACCCCAGTGGACCTCGAACGCCGCGCCCTCCGCACCTCGGACCGGTCCCCCGCGATCGACGTCCTTCGCACGACCCGCGGCCGCGATGATCGCACCCAGGTCGTCGACGGGGCCGTCGAGGACGAGCGCGATGCGCGAGGTGTACTTGTCGACCACGGGACGGCCTCCTCGGACGGTCGGCGCGAGGGTAGGGGTGTGGGCAGGTGACCCTGACGCGCCCGGCGCCGCTCCTCGGGTGCCGTCAGCGGTCCGGGATGAGCACCGACAGGCAGGTCACGCAGCCCTCGAGCTTCTCGAACTCACCGATGTCGACGCACACCACCTCGAACCCGAGGTCGCGGAACCGGGCCGCGGTGATCGGGGCGGAGGCCGCCATCAGCAGCGCTCCCTCCCCGAGCGGCACCACGTGGGAGCCAGCCTCCTCCTCCACGTCGCGCCAGGTCGGGAACACACGCGGATCCAGCAGGTCGGCGAGCCCGACGATGGTCCCGTCGGGGAGGGCCGTAGCGGCGGACTTCAGGTGCAGGACCGCTCCGAGCGGGACGGGCACCACGGTGCGGCCGAGCGGGGCCAGGTGCGCGCGCAGCTCGGCGACGCCCGCGGCGTCGGTCCGCCCGCCCCGACCGACGTAGACGGTGCGGCCCACCTGCAACACGTCACCGCCCTCGAGGTGTCCCGCCTCGATGCGGCGCACCTCGAGGCCGAGGTCGCGGACGATGATCTCGGTGCCATCGATCTCACCGCGACGGGGCCCGGCGCCGGGGTTGGTGAGCACCGCGACATCGTCGACGACCACGACCGTGTCCTCGACGAACACCGAATCGGGGTGCGCCGGCGCCGCCGGGACCTCGAGCACCTGCCACCCGGCGGCGTCGAGTGCGGCGACGTAGGCCGCGTGCTGGTCTCGGGCGAGCGCGACGTCGACCGGTCGGCGCTCGACGTGGGTCACGATGCCGTCACCGAGCCGATCGACGACCGGTCGGACGAGCGCCGTCCCTCTCCCGGTCACAGACCGAGGTCGCGGGCGATGAGCATCCGCTGCACCTCGCTGGTGCCCTCGCCGATCTCCAGGATCTTGCAGTCCTGGTAGAAGCGGCCGACGCGGGTCTCGGTGGTGAAGCCCATCCCACCGAAGATCTGCGTGGCCTGGCGCGCCGCGGTCACCGCCTGCTCCGAGGAGTACAGCTTGGCGATCGCCGCTTCACGCTTGTAGGGCAGACCTTCGAGCTTGCGCCAGCAGGCGTAGCGGTACATCTGTCGCGCCGTCTCGGCGGCGACGTCGAGGTCGGCGATCTTGAACGCGATGGCCTGGTTGGCGGCGATCGGCTTGCCGAACGCCTCGCGTTCGAGGCTGTAGCGCGTGCACTCCTCGACGCACCCCTGGATCAACCCCACAGCCAGCGCGGAGATGGCGATGCGACCGTCATCGAGGGTCTTGAGGAACTGCTTGAAGCCCGCCCCCCGTGGGCCGAGGGTGTTGCTCACGGGGACCCGGACGCCATCCAAGGTGAGCTCGCGGGTGTCGGACGCGTGCCAGCCGACCTTGCGGTACGGCGGCGCGAACGAGAACCCCGGCGTGTCGACGGGCACGATGATGGCGGTCATCTCCCCCGGTGCCGTCATAGCGGTGACGGTGACGATCGAGGTCATCTCGGTGCCGGAGTTGGTGATGAACTGCTTGGTGCCGTCGATGACCCACTCGTCACCGTCCTCGACCGCCCGGGTCGCGGTCGCTCCGAACACGTCGGAGCCACCGCCGGCCTCGGTCAGCCCGAAGCCCCCGAGCTTCTCCCCGCGGGCGAGCTCGGGCAACCAGCGTTGCTTCTGTTCCTCGGTCCCGAACTCGAAGATCGGTGCCGCACCGAGCCCGACCCCCGCCTCGAGCGTGATCCCCACCGACTGGTCGACACGGCCGAGCTCCTCGAGAGCGAGGCAGAAGGTGAGGTAGTCGCCGCCGACCCCGCCCCACTCCTCGGGGAAGATGAGCCCGAACAGGCCCATCTCGCCCATCTGCCGCACGATCTCGGCCGGGAAGCGGCCCTCGGCGTTGAAGCCGTCCGCCGCGGGTGCCACCACGTCATCGGCGAACCGCGCGACGACCCGCCGGAACTCCTCCTGCTCGGTGCTGAGCGCGAACGAGACCACGGTTGCTCCTGTCGGCTGGCGGGTGGAGCCTAGCCACGACCCCGGATCCGGTCCCCCGCGCGGCGTCAGCCCGGGCGGACGTGTTCGACGTCGCCGGCGGTGATCGCGACCTGACCGACCCCGGGGACGTCG